>CAJQIZ010000044.1 GCA_905478555.1 uncultured Flavobacteriales bacterium | reverse complement strand
TGTACAAATACAAATGGAGTATTGTAAAAAAGAATTAGACTTAGCTATGTTAAAAGCAAAACACTCTCTAGAAATTGTTCATGGAATAGGGGAAGGATTTTTAAAAGAAGAAGTTCATAAATTATTGAGATTATACGACCTTAGTTATTTCGAATCTAATAATGGAGGATCTACAGAAGTAATGTTGTAACTAATTAACTTCTCTTTCTTCAATCCTTTTTATAACTTTTGATATCTGACTATGATCAATTCGCTTAGCAAGAATTTTCTTATCCTTATCTAACAAATAAATTACTGGAGTAGAGTAAATATCATATTCATCTCTCCAATTACTAGAAGCAGCAGGATTTCCTTCTAGATCATATTGAATGTCTCCAACATTAGTCCAATCTCCAATTTCTTGATTAATAATAAATTCATTCCATTTTACTTCATCAAATTCAGTTTGAACAGAATATACTTTAATGTCTAAAGTTTTGTGATTAGAAAAAAGTTTAGGTTCTGATATTAATGAATCCACTACTGTTTTTATTTTAGGTAATTCTTTTTTACAGTGTCCACAATCAGGACCGAAAAATACAAGTAAAGTATACCTAGAATCTATGTCGTATAATCTTTGGATTATTCCTTTATTATCTGTCATAAAAGGATTTCCTAATTGATCTAAAAATGGTGGAGCAGGTCTTCCAATTAAATTAGGAGCAATTTTTTCTGCTCTTTCTTCAATTTTATCTAATTGTTTTTCATTTATCCAATCTGCTTCACCGGTCATATAGTAATTTTCTACCATATGTACAAAGACAGCATCCATACCCATTATTTTTGAACGTTCATAAGTAGATGTTATATATGATACTACATATTGAAAGATATCTTTATTCTGTCTAGATAGTTTTACTAGAATATCTGCAGATTTCTTAATAGAATCAGGATTTTGAACAGTTAATTTATTTAAATAAGTATCCATTTTATTAAAAAATATAGGTGTTCGCAACATTCTTTGATCTGTAAAATCCATATTATCCCAATAGTGATCTTTATAATATGTAAACTGAAATATTTGCTTTTCTTGCTTAGTTAAGTTTTCTGTAGATTCAGGAATAATAGGGTCAGTAGAAGCTGTAATAACTTTTGTGAAAAATATATCATTGTATTTCTCTTCAAAATTAGATTTAAATAATTTTACTTCAGTATCAATATTACTAATTTCCTTAATTATTTCTTCTTTTTCCTTCTCACTAGCTGTAGATTCTTTTTGTCGTAATGGTGTTACTTGTTTTTGTTTTTGAGTAATGAATTTTAAGTATTCATAAAAGGGAGTATTTTCTTTACTATTTTTAAATTCCATAAGTTCAATCAGATTATTTACATCAGTAGAAAAAGAAAAGAATTGCTCTGAAATTACTAAATCAAAATACTGTTGATTAGGTAAAACTATCATGTACATTCCTCCCCCTAAAGTTTCTATTCCACTAAAAACAAAACTACCGTTTATTGAGTTAGCTGTATCGGAAGCGTATTGTTTGCCTCCAAAGTAATAAGCTAAAATAATTGAAGTATCAGCTAATCCTTTTATATTTCCTTGTATTTCATAAGCCAATTCGTTATTATAATCGGTATTTTCACTAGTTGTTTTCTTTTTAAATAATTCTACTTGTTGTGAGAAAGAAATAGAAAAAATGAAAATACTTATTAGAGATAATGTTATTCTTTTAATCATAATTTTATTTTATTTTTTTGCAAATTTAGTAATACAAACGATTAATACAAAGTACTATTGTTTATTTTTAAAATAAGATTCTAAAAATACGGTTATAATAATTACAAAACTTCCTATATAAAAAGACGTACTCATGTATTCACTTTCTCCAAATATTATAAGTGCTAAAATAATACTGTAAATTGGCTCCATATTTATAGCCATTATTAAAGAATATGGAGAAATATATTTCATTATTTCTGTCATCCAAACAAAAATCATTGAAGTACATAAAATTCCTAATATTAATAGATAACTAAAGTCAGAAAAAGAAATAGAATTAGTAAAAGCGGTATAATCTTTATTGTAAACAAAAATAGCACTAATAATAATTACTCCTGATAACATTTCTACCATAGTTATTTTACTTGCAGAAACTTTATTAATATATTTAGCATTAAATAAGGTAAACATTGTACCAAAAAAAGCAGCTAGTATTCCATAAATATATCCTAATATATTTTCACTATCTGTTCCCAAAATATAAATTAAAGCAATTATGACAACTAACCCCATTACTAATTCATAAATTAGTAATTTTCTTTTAAAAAAAAGAGGTTCTATTAATGCTGAAAACAAAGAAGAGGTAGATAGACATACTACTGCTATAGATACAGAGCCAGTTTCTTTAATAGATCCAAAAAAGAATATCCAATGTAAAGTAACTAAAACTCCAACACCTAATAATCCAAAAAAATCTATTTTTGAAATAGAGAAAGCTTCTTTTCTAATTAAGAGATAAATAAATAAACTTAAAAATGCAATTAACATTCTATACCAAACTAAATTTAGACTCTCTAAAGAAATTAGTTTTCCAAAAACCCCTGTTAAGCCTAAAATAACAACCATAAAATGCAGGGAATAGTTTTTATGATTTTTAATAAGTTTGTACATATATTTATTTTAAATTTGTGCGAAAATACAATAAAATGAAGATATTAGTTTCTCCTGCAAAAAAACTTGACCTTTCTGATGAAAATTATTCGTTAGAAAGTACAGATTCAATCTTTTTAAAGCAATCTGAAACTATAATGAATTCATTATCATCTCTTTCTGTTTTGGAGATATCTAAATTAATGAAATTAAGCAGTAATCTTTCTATACTAAATTATGAAAGAAATAAAAATTGGAAACTTCCAATAAGCAAAAAAGAGGGAAAACAAGCCTTACTTTCATTTAAAGGAGAAGTGTATCAGTCTATGAAAATAGGGCAGTTTAATACTTCTGATTTTGAATTCGCAAATCAAAACTTAAGAATCCTTTCAGGCTTATACGGAATTTTAAGACCTTCTGATTTAATACTCCCTTACAGATTGGAGATGGGAACTAAATTACAAATAGGAAAAGATAAAAACTTGTATTCTTTTTGGAAAGAAATATTGACAAATCATCTTTTAGAAGAGCTAAAGCAAGAACCTTTTTTAGTAAACCTAGCTTCTGATGAATATTTTAAAGTAATTGATAAAAATAAAATTCCTATTCCTGTAATTACTCCAATTTTTAAAGATACTAAAAATGGGAAAGTAAAAGTGATTTCATTTTTTGCTAAAAAAGCTAGAGGTGAAATGTGTAATTTCATCATTACAAATAAAATAAAATCTGTAGAACAATTAAAACTATTTAATAATAATAATTATCAATTTTCTAATAAAGAATCTACTGATCTAAATCTTGTTTTCATTAGATAATTTATTATTTGTTTTTTTGTTAAAAAAAATGTAATTTTGAAGACTATATTAATTTAACTAAAAAAAATGAAACTACTTTACAAATTTTTATTCACCTTATTATTTATTGGATCATTTTCCAATACAAATGCTCAAACTACCCCCTGTAACCTTACAGGAGGAAGTGTATATGTTGGATATACAGCGCCTCCAATAATGATGAACGCTACAGTAAATGGAATGTCTCAATACTCTTATTCTTGGACAAATGGAGCTTCTGCAAACCAAAATCAATTTTATAGCGGATGGTGTGTAACAATTACTGATTTAATGACGGGTTGTGACACAACAATTTGCGAGAGTTGTGTTCCTACTGGAGGAGTAGGCCCTTGTCCTATGATATACGCACCTGTTTGCGGTTGTGATGGAGTTATATACAGTAACGATTGTATTTCTATGCAAAACGGAATATTTACATTTACCTCTGCTATAGGTCCTAACGGACAACTTTTACCATGTAATGGAGGAACTACACTAGCTTGTAATGTTGAAATAACTGCAAGTGGACCAACCACTTTTTGTGAAGGAGATTCTATTCAGTTACAACCAACAACATATGATGTAAACGGAACATACCTTTGGAATACTACAAGTACATTTCATGAGATTTGGGTAAGTACAACTGGAGATTATATATTATCTTACACAAATGACACTGCTTGTATTGCTATGGACACTATACATGTAGAAGTGATACCTGAACCAAATTTAATTGCTTATACTATACCAAATCCATCTACAATTTGTTTAGGTGATACTGTAGTAATAGAAGTTACTACAGGATTAGTACATTATTACTGGAATACAGGAAATCCCTTACATCAAGATGAAGATAGGATTGAAGTAACACCCACAGAAGATTTTATTTATGTAGTAGAAGTGTTAGATAGTAATGGATGTGATGCTAGATTAGAGATTGAAGTTTTTGTAGACACTTGTGCTACCGGAATAAATTCTGAAATATTCTCTGAAATTTCAATCTACCCAAATCCTACAAAAGATATCTTAAATATAACTTTATCAGAAAATGAAGTATTTACTATTTCTTTATTAACTATTGAAGGTAAAGTAGTTTTAAAGGAAGAGAAATTAAGTGATAATTTTATTATTTACTCTGAACAATTTTCAAAAGGACAATATGTTTTAAGAATAGAAAATGAAAAAGGATCCTTCAACCAAAAAGTAATTGTTGAGTAAAAACTTTACATATATATTAATCTTCTTTCTTGCAATTTCTTGTGAGAGTGAGGATAATATAATCCCAGATAATAATGCTCCTTACTATGGGGAAGTATCAACTTTACTTCTGGAAAACTATGTAAACAGATGTTATATTGACTTACTGGGAAGAGAACCTTTAGATGATGAAATGATTTCAGATGTTCAGTTTTTAAGAGATAATGAAGTAACAATAGAAAGTAGAGACGATTTGTTACATAAGCTTCAATATGACACTACTTTTGTAGAAGGAGATTCCTCTTACAATCAAGCCTATTTCCACCGGTTTTACGATTTGGTAAAAGTCCGATTAATTGAAGGAGCCTCTGATTCTTATATTAATGCACAAAATGCAAATTGGTTTTTAATATATACTAACGATTCTCTGTCAGGAAATATGATAACGGCCTATAAAAGGTTGTTAGAATACAATAAGTTAAATGATATTCTAAAATCAGAAAAGCAGTACCGAAATGGTTCCATTTCTATAATAGAACTTCACAGAAGAATGATTTACAATTCTATTTATGACAATATAAATATGAATACCTTTAATTATATAAATGCTGTTTTCGATAATCTATTATTTCGTTTTCCTACAAATTATGAGTTTAACGAATCTATGTTAATGATAGATGATAATTCTACCCAAATATTAATGGGATCCTCCGGAAATTGCAAGTTAGATGTAACAACTATTATTTGTAATTCGGATGAGTTTTATGAAGGATTAGTAAATTGGAGTTATATTACTTTTTTAGGCAGAGAAGCTAACTCTACTGAAAGAGATAAGTTGATGAACGATTTGATTATTAATAGCGATTATCAGAAAATACAGAGAAGTATTATGAGTTCTGATGAATATGCGCATTTTGATTAAAATAAAATAATGAAAAAAATACTATTTATATTAGTTTCTGTTTTACTTATCTCTTCTTGCGTGAAAGATGATGTATATGAGTTGAATGAAGTACTTGCTAACTCATACAATGCAAATAAAAACAAACTAAAAAGCAGTAATCAATTTATCTCTATTTTGCATGCAAATTTATTTCAGAAGGCTCTTTCAGCAAACGAATTAGTGGAGATTTCTAGATGTATTGAATCCATAGGAGATAAAGAAGTAGCTCACGAAATAATCCTTTCTAATTTTATGAACAAAGAAGGGGTTATTATTCCTTCTGATTCTTTAATGAGAGATGATTTAAATGTATTTATTGAAGAAAGCTACAAACGATTTTTTGTAAGAGATATAACAGAAGCCGAGAGAGAATTTTTCCTTTCCTTTTTCGTATCTCACCCTAATGTAAGTGCCGAAATGGTTTATATGGCATTTTCTTTATCTAATGAATATCAATACTACTAAATAAATAACATATGAAAAGAAGAGACTTTATAAAAAATTCAGCTTTAGGATCTGCAGCTCTTTCTGTCCCTTTTATTTTACCTAGTGGTAGATTATTTGCTGCAACAGGAAGTAGAATGGCAGATCATGTTGTTTTTATTGCTTTTGCCGGGGGGGTTCGCCAGCAAGAATCTGTATTACAACAATATTTAGATGGTAGTCAGGAATATCCATCTGCAGGAAATATTATGTATAATTTATTAGATGGGGCTGCACCTACAGATAAGTTAGTTTATGGAAATAATAATGCTAATAACGAAAATATTCCTATTCCGAAATTACTTTCTCAAACTCTTCAACAACAAGGTACTTTATTTAAGGAGGTAAATGCTTCTTCAGTGGGACATTATTCGGGAGTAAATACATTACTTACAGGAAATTACATGTACTCGCAAGGATTGAGAGTAAAACCTTTAATGCCAACTATTTTTGAATATTTGAGAAGACATACTGGAGAAAAAGCAACTAAAACTTGGTTTGTAGGGAACGGAATCGGAAACTCTATTCCGCTTTTGGATTATAGCGAACATGAAAATTATGGTTCTCAATATGGAGCAAACTTTTTAGCACCAACTATTACTTTTGGTAGTGATGGAGAAAAACATCTTAAAAACGCAAAAATATACCATCCAGATGATGAATTAGATCCAATGTATAAAATGAAATACTTTTTGGATAATGTATGGTATTCTCAAGGAAAGTCATTGCCAAATATTGGTAATACTATTGAGGAAAAAGCAGAGATAAAACAATTTGTAAAAGATATGTTTGAAAAGAAAGACAATGGAACTATTGCTTTTCCTCCATCAGGAGCAAATAATGACGGACAAACCATTGGTTATGCTTGTGAGGTAATGAAACGATTCAAACCCACTTTATCTGTAGTTTACTTATCAAATGTTGATGGTTGTCATTCCAATTTCACTTCTTATTTACAATCTTTACATTCTGCCGATCATTCAGTAGGACATTTATGGGATTATATACAAAACCAAATACCGGAAATGGCAAACAATACTGCAATTGTTGTTTCTCCTGAACATGGTAGAAATTTAGAGCCAAACAGAATAAAAGATGCTAATGCCTTTTATGGTTATGATCATTCGGATTCCAATGCTAGAAGAGTTTTTAACCTAATGGCTGGACCAGGAATTGATAGTAATTTGGTAATTGGTAACCAAGCAAATGGAGTAGGGGATATTATAAATATTACTCCCACTATTGCAGAAATATTAGGGTTTAAACAAGACATGAATAACTCTGGATTGGTATATAATAATAACTCCTTATTTGATTTAATTTAAAATGAAGAAATTACTTTTTTTTATTATTCTTATTTCATTTCTTTCTTGTCAAAAAGAATCTATAAATCCTTATGAAAATCCTGATTTGTATCCTCCAACTGGAGATAGTACCGCTTATTTTTCAGATCCAACTAACTTTGCTGCTATTTACAGTAATATTTTTTTGCCACATTGTTCTAATTCCGGCTGCCATGATGGTAGTTTCGAACCAGATTTTCGAAGCATAGAAAGTTCCTACAATACTTTGGTTTATCAACCCATAATAAAAAACAATTCTAATGGTACTTATCAATATAGGGTAAAAGCAGGAAATACTTCTGAAAGTGTACTTTATGCCCGTTTGCTGGCAGATATAAATGGAACTTCTGTTTTTGATCCAAACTCTCAAGTAATGCCTCTTACAGCAGATATTATGTACGATCCGAACCAGGAACATGTTTGGCACTTAGAAAAAGAAGAACATATAAATAATATTAAAACTTGGATTGAAAATGACGCTCCTGATATGTTCGGAAATACTGCCGTGCTACCTAATAACAAACCTGAAATGTTAGGTGTAGCAATGTACATTACAGGAACCAGCACTTTGTTACCCAGAATAGGGAGAGGAACTGTACAAGTTCCCAGTGGCACCAACTCCTTGGATATTTGGTTTTCTGTTTCAGATGATAATTTAGCAGCCAATAACTTAAGTTATAATAAAGTTAAGTTTTCAAGTAATTTATTTCAATTTCATTTAAAACCAGAACTCAATTTAAATTTAGTAAATACACCTATTATAGAAGCGGGTTACCAATCCAACAATGTAGAATATTATCATCATATTGTATACGATATTTCCTCACTTAGCTCTGGGGACGAAATGTTTATTAAAATATTTATAAAAGATAATGTAAATGAAGTAACAGAAATTCCAAATAATGGAGATCTGTATGAAAAAGTTAAACATTTTACTTTCGAAATTCTATAATGAAGAAAATAGTATTCATATTTCTTTCCGTATTACTTCTTTCTTCATGTAAAAAGAAAGATGATTCTTACTTTAATATTTCTATTTTAAGTACCACTCCTACTACTCTTCAGGAATTTCAAGAAAATATAACTGTAGAAATTGAATTTGAACACAACAATGGCTTTATGGGTTTTTATGATCCGGATTATCTTTCGTTAGAAGTAAAAGATAGCCGTCTTTTAAATGCAGATTACTACCATCTTATTCCCTTAAATCCCCCAAATAGTGAATTAGAAATTAAAGGAATAATAAAACTAGAAATAGATGCACCTTTTATATTAGGAAGTGGAAATTTAGAAACCTTATTTTTTAGCATACGAATACAAGATAGAGAAGGGGAGTGGAGCAATGAGTTTTCTACACCTTTAATTTCGGTAAGTAGATAATATGAAAAAATACCTATTAATATTTTGTTGCATTTTAGTCAGCAATTTTTTGTTTGCTCAGTACACTATTCAGGATTTAACGGTTTACGATTGTGAAGGAACTTTAATGGATAGCGAATCCAATGTTTTGATTTCAAGTTGGTATTCTCATAATGAGAATTTTAATTTCACTATATGTCCTACAAACGCACTTCAAATTACTATAAGTTTTATTTCTTTTTCTACAGAACCAATAAATGATTACCTTACTATTTATGATGGTCCGGATAATACTTATCCTGTTTTAGGAGTTTACTCAGGAAGCAACTTACCTCCTCAAACTATATCTTCCGGATGCGTTACTATTGGTTTTTTTTCTGATCAAAACATTGCAGATGAAGGTTTTGAGATATCTTGGATCACAGATGTTTCTGTTCCAGCAGCACCTATTATTAGTTTTCCGAATATTCCTACTTGTAGTACTACGGTTTTTAATATAGAGTTAGATCAATTAATACATTGCGATTCAGTTAACACATCTCAAATATTTGTTGGTGGTCAAATAAATCAGACGGCAATTGCAACAGCAATAAATTGCACAAACGATTCTACAAATACTATTCAATTAAGTGTAAGTCCTGGACTGAATGAGAGTGGTGTTTATACTATTTATTTACAGAGTTTCTTTTTAGATGACTGTGATAATATTTGGGATTTATCGACAACTACTCAATTTGTTGTTAATGATTGTCCTCTGCAAGTTGATTTAACATCAAACAATACTACTATTTGTTTAGGAGATTGTACTGATTTGTATGTAAACGTAGAAGGAGGAGATTCTACTTCTTACACTTATGTTTGGAACCCTGCTTGGAATAATAGTCCTGGAACGCAAACGGTTTGCCCTCAATCAACTACACAATATATTGTTACGGTTTCAGATAACGGAACTTCTTTAGCAACTTCTGATACTATTACCATTAATGTAGTTCCACTTCCTGTTATACAAAATAATATTAGCATTTGCCAGAATGAAAATCCTATTACTTTAACTGCAAATCCTGCGGGAGGGTGGTGGTCAGGAACAGGAATTATTGATAATAATAATGGAATTTTCAGTCCGATTGGACTCGTTGATGGAAACTATACTATTGAATATGGTTTTTCAGGATGTACGGATAATATGGATATTACGGTTTTAGAAATATTCGCTGGAAATGACATTTCTGCTTGTCCTAACTCTCCTACTTTCAATCTGAATTCTTTACTTACAACTCCAGGTGGAACTTGGTCTGGAAACGGAATACAAGCCAATGGAGACATTAATGTTGGAGGATTTAATACTGTAATAACTGCATTTTATACTCTAGCAAATGGATGTACGGATACTCTCCTTATAACTGTAGAAGGAATAAACACTCAAGCAGATGATACTCTCTGTCAACAATCTGGGAATTACTCTCTTACTTTTTCTCCTCCAAATGGAGTGTGGTCTGTTTTACCAGACAACCCTCTACTTTCAAGTTCTTGTGCTAATACAATTACAAATTTCCCTCATCAAGAAGGTTGGGAGGGAGGTTTTGCAGGATGGACTCAAGATCCAAATAATGATTTTGACTGGCAAATTAATAGTGGAGGGACTCCCTCTTCTAACACAGGGCCTACTTCTTCATTAGAAGGACTGAGTTATATTTACACAGAAGCTTCAGGATCTAATAACCCAAATAAAAAAGCGAAAATTATTAGTCCTTGTATTAATTTAAGCGAATACGATAATCCGGTTTTACATTTTTATTATCATAAATATGGGGCTGGTCAGGGTGTTTTTGCGATAGATATATCTACTGATAATGGTGCAAATTGGAATTTTGGTGTCTTTTATAAAAATGGAGATCTAGGAAATCAGTGGAATGAAGATTCTATTGATTTATCAAACTATAATAGTAATGAGGTTTTAATAAGATTAAGGGTGAAAACTGGAGATTGGCAATCGGATGTTGCGGTAGATCAACTTTCTATTTTGGGAGGTCCAGTTACATCAAATGGAGATTTCCTGACAAATGTTGCCTCTAATGGAATTCATAATTTAATTTACTCTATTGAGGGATGTGATGATTTTGTAGATATAACTGTAAAAGAAATAAATGCAGGAGGGGACACGACTATCTGTCCAGCTCAAGGTGTTTTTAATATTATAGGATTACCTATTGGAGGAAGTTGGACCGGGAATCATATTACAAATCCAAACTTAGGAACTTTTGACCCATCATTGGGTTTGGGTTCGGATATGTTAACTTATACTTTTAACGGTTGTATAGATACTGTTTATTATAGTGTAATAGAAACAACTATTCAAGATGATACCTTAGTTTTTTGTAATAATATTGGAACTCAAATATTGGATATGACTTTAGTGCCAAAAACCCCTTGGGATGGTTATTGGTCCGGAAGTGGAATTATTTTATCTGGAACTCCAGGAGAATTTAATCCAGGCCTTGCAACTTCAGGATTTCATAATATGATATATATGGCTAACGGATGTTCTGATAGTACTATTTTTAATGTTTTACCTTCATCTATATTAACTGACACTTTAATCTGTTTTACTTCTTCAGATATAATTTTAGATGTTTCACCTACAGGAGGATATTGGGGAGGAAATGGAATTATCAATAATAGTTTAGGTTTATTCTCCCCATCTTCTTTATCTTTAGGGGATCATCAGATAGGATATATGGCACCTAATGGTTGTGCAGATACTTTTAACATTACCATTTACGATAGTCCTGTTTTGAGTCTTAGTGGTTTTGAAGATTATTATTGTTTTAAAGATACAATAATCAATATAAATGTAAATCCAACAGGGGGAGTTTTAAGTGGTAGTGGAATTAGTGGATATACTTTTAATCCTTCCATTGCAGGATCAGGCTATCATAATATAACATACATTTATGGTTCTGGTAACTGTACTCAAGTCGTTGATACTGTAATATTTGTAGGTAATGAATTTACTAGTATTACATATGTTACAAATGACACTATTTGTTATGGAGACCTTACATCAATAGGAGTAAATGTAATTGGAGGAATTTCTAACTATACTTTCAGTTGGAATAATAGTTCTTCTAATAGTTTCCAACAATTAGTTTCTCCAACTTCAACTACTAACTATATTATTTCTTCTTCTGATGGCTGTTCTGATGATAATATAGATACCATTCTGATTGTAGTATTACCTACTTTTGACTTGAGTTTTTCAACTTCTACTAAACAATGTTTTGGGGAAATTGGAAATGCTGTAGTTAGTGCCAGTCCAAATGGGAATTATTCCTACCAATGGAATACAAATCCTATAATAATAACAGATAGTATAAATGCATCTGTAAATAGAGATTATAGGGTAGAGGTGAGGGATGAAAATACAGGATGTATTGTTTCTGACACCATCAATATCCCTGGATATGATAATATTTTCACTTCCTTTTTTACTAATACAACCTCTTGTGTTTCCCTTTTAAATGGTGAAATACAATTTTTAAATGCGTCTGTTATTAATTCAAATGAAATATCTTCTGCTAGTTTTTGGAATTTTGGAGATGGATCAATTATTCCTTTTGATCCAAATACAAATCCGACACATATTTATAAAGATACAGGAAATTTTGAGGTTACTTTAATATTATATAATGATGGACTCTGTTCAGATACTTTTAGTAACTCAGTTTGTCTTATCTCTGAAAACAAATTATATGCACCCAATAGTTTCACTCCAAATTCGGATAATTGTAACGATAAATTCTACTTAATCGGATTGGGTGACTTTATAGATTTTAACTTAAAAATATATAATAGATGGGGAGGAGATATTGTGTTTCAATCTGGGGAGATTATTTTTACAGATAATTTATCTGATGAAAATACATGTAATGACAATAATCCACATCAGGAATATTACAAGATGGGAGAATGGGATGGAAATTTTAATAATAGGGAAGAGGTTTTATCTGGAACTTATGTTTTTATTGCAACATATTATACTCCAAATGAATCTAAAATTCAAACTTTAGTAGGACCTATTCAATTGATAAAATAAGATTATTCCTGTCTAAACTCATAACTAAAAATCAAAACCTTCCAATTCCTTTTACTGTCCTGATGTAAAATAATATATTCTGAATGTTCTATAGTATTTTCATAAACAACAGCATAAGAAAATTCAGCATAATAACCATCTCCCAATTCTTCTAAGGTATTTTTAAATTCTTTATTTAACTCAACTCTTCCATTAAATTCTCCAAATATCAACATTTCTCCAGAAACAGCATTAACCCACTCATCAAAATTTGTTTGATTTTTCACTTTAACAGATAAACCATCCCAAACTTCAGTATAGTTTCCTGTATTTAAATTATTAAACCATATCATTACGGCTTTGTTTGCTTCTTTTAACTGATACTCTTCACTAATTTGAGAATATGAAGAAAACGACACTACACAAGAGAAAAGAAGTAAAAATATTTTGTTTTTCATTTAGGTTAATTTTATTAATTCAAAAATAGATATTTATATAATAATAATGAGATAAGAATTATTCTTTTTGTCAAAAAGTGCATCTTTTCTATTGTTAAATTAACGATTTCATCTAGTATTATTATTTTATTAAGCTCTTATATTCACTGAAAAAAAGAATTTTTATATAATAACAGAGAAAAGTTGTTAACTGTTTCTAACCTAGAATAAAAAGTATTCTAACCTAGTAAACTAACTATAATAATCCAACTTAATAATTATATTAAATTAAATATAAATACTTGAAATTCATATAGTTATAACATTTTTATAAATTTTTTAATGTAATAAATAATCAGATAAATATTTTTAATTTTTAATTTACATAAAGTACTTTTGTAGATATGGAAAATACACTTATCAACAATGTTTTTCAAATTACTAGATCATAATTGTGTTATTAATTTTTTTTACTATATTTATACCGTAAAAATAAATTATTATTAACCAAAAAATTATTACTATGGCTTACGAGCACACAAATTCAAAAGGTAGAGTTTATCACTGTAACTCTAAAGATGTAACATTAAAATCAACAGGTAGAGTACAAACAATTTATTATTTTTCAAAAGACGCAAGAGATACAGCTTGTGATTTACCAGCTGGAAAAGTGGTTATTGAAAATGCAAAAACTGGTTTACCTATGTTAAAAAACAAATAGTCAGAATACCAACTGATTAAAAAAAAGACCTTAACATTTGTTAAGGTCTTTTTTATGCCTTATCGTTAAAATAAATACCTTAAATAAATTATATTAAAATTTTTAAGGTTAAGTTTTACTATCTGAAAAACATTCTACTATTGTCTTATAATTAATATTATGTTAAATAAGATTTTTAAAAATAAAGAGGATATTACTCCTCTCTCTGTTATTATTTTATAGAATTAAGTTTATTTCTTGTCTCTGTAGACTCTTTTTCCATTCCTAAATTATAATATATAGATGCTAAAGTATTTAAAGCAGCCTTATCAAATTCTCCATCCACTTCTTTTAACGATATATATTTAACTAAAAATGGTAATGATTTCTTTTGTAGTTCATCAATCTTACTATCTAAATTATCTATCTTCTTAGTTTCCCTGTATCCTAAGTTATTTCTTTCTTTAACTAACGGATCTGTCATTGAGAGATATAAGGAAGCTAAATTATTATTAGCGGATGAAGATTCTGGGTTGATACTTAAAGCTGAAATCAAATCTTTCTCTGCTAAAAGATTGTCATTTAACTTAGAGTACATTTGAGACCGGATAATGTATAAAACTTCATTAGAGTTATCTAAATCAATAGCATTAGATAGTTTAGAAACTATTTCTTGGGTAGATTTCCCCATTTTCATAGATAAGTCAATTTCAGTATTAATTAAAATTATCTCATTACTAAATTTCTCTCTTCCCTTTAGTATGTATTCTAAAGCTATGTTTAAATCACCTTTTTCAGAATAAATATTACTTATGTAATAATATATTGTTGGATCTTCTGTGTTTTTTTCTATTGATTTTCCTAAATAATCTAATTGAGCATCAATATCCTCTAATTGTAAAGCTGCTAGATATTGATTTTTATAAATTGAATTTTCATTTATATTTCCTTTGTCTAGCAAGTTTTCTTTATCTAAAGGAATAATTCTAAATATTTCATCATACTTACGGAGAGCGTTCTTATATTCTTTTGCATTATAATCTTCAACACCAGAATTAAAAAGATTATAACCACACGCAATTAACCCACTTAAAACATCTTCCTCTCTAGTCCATTTTCTAACAGAAATCTTACCTTTTTTATCTCTATCTAAACACCTGATATGAGATTCAGTAGCTTCAAATACTGCATTTTCATCTATGTCAGGATACTTCTGCATTATTTCTAAATAGATTTTTGCTCTGTAATTCCACATTTTAGCGTCATTAGCAGTCGATTCATTATTTGCAGCTAAATCAATAAAGTATTTTGCTTCAGCAAAATTTTCTTGTCTAAACGAATTAAATGCGTTTTGAACATTTTTAGATTGAGAAAAAGCAACTAAAGTAAAACTACTAATTAGTAAGCTTAAAATTATTTTCTTATTCATTTTTTTATTTATTAAAACTTATTTAGTTAGTGTTTATTGTTCTACTCTTCTGTAGTAGTTTCCTCTGAATCTTCAGTATTTTCTTCTTCATTGTTACTGTTTTCAGAATTATCTTCTAGAGTAGTTTCATTTTTTATATCAGATTTTTCAGGAGTTTCTTCTGTTACAATCGGATTTCCCTCATCATCTAATTCTACTCCTTCCTCTTCTTTAAATTTAGAAACCTTTGCTACAGAAGCAATAGAGTCATTATCTCTTAATCTGATAATTTTAACTCCTTGAGTCGCTCTTCCCATTTCTCTTAAAGTGTCCACCCCTATTCTTATAGTAATTCCAGACTTATTGATTACCATTAAATCATCTTCATCATTTACATTTTTAAGTTCAATCAGATTACCAGTTTTTTCAGTAATATTAATAGTTTTTACACCTTTACCACCTCTGTTAGTTATTCTGTATTCCGGAATAGCAGATCGTTTACCATAACCATTTTCTGAAACTACTAAAACACTAGATTTCATATCGTTCACACAAATCATTCCGATTACTTCATCCTTATCATCTTTTAGTCTTATTCCTCTAACACCAGAGGCAGTTCTACCCATTGATCTCACTTTTTCCTCTTCAAAACGAATACATTTTCCAGACTTAACCGCCATCATAATTTGAGACTCACCATTAGTCATCTTAGCCTCTAATAACTGATCTCCTTCTCTAATTGTAATTGCATTAATTCCATTTGTTCTTGGTCTGGAATATTGTTCTAAAGAAGTCTTTTTAATTTGACCTTGTTTAGTACACATTACAATATAGTTTTTATTTATATATTCTTCATCTTTTAAATCTTTAGTATTGATGTACGCCATTACTTTATCATCTGAAGGAATGTTAATTAAATTCTGAATAGCTCTTCCTTTTGATGTTTTACTGCCTTCAGGAATTTCATAAACTCTTAACCAGAAACACTTACCTTGCTCAGTGAAAAACAACATATAATCATGATTATTCGCCATTACCATTTCTTCTACAAAGTCCTTATCTCTAGTTGTTGCTCCTTTACTTCCAACCCCTCCTCTTGCCTGAGCTCTGTATTCAGAAAGAGAAGTTCTTTTAATATAACCTAAATGTGAAATTGTAATTAACACTTCTTCATTAGGTATCATATCTTCAATACTTACTTCTGATGAAGAATATTCAATATTTGACCTTCTTTCATCACCATACTTTTCTTTTACTTCTTTCAAATCATCTGTAAGTAAAGTGTATCTTAAGTCTTCATTATTTAAAATTTCCTGAAAACCTTTAATCCTTTCCATAATTTCAGCATGTTCTTGCTTAATCTTATTTCTTTCAAGACCTGTGAGTTTCTGTAACCTTAAATCAAGTATTGCTTTCGATTGTATTTCAGATAATGAAAAATTAGACATCAATCCAATTTTTGCATCTTCAGGTGTTTGAGAGGATCTAATTAATTTAATAATAGCATCTAAATTATCTAGAGCAATTAATAACCCTTCTAAAATATGAGCTCTTTTTTCCGCTTGAGATAATTCAAACTTTGTTTTTCTAACTAAAACTTCATGTCTATGGTCTACAAAATGACCAATCATTTGTTTTAAGTTCAAAAGTTCAGGTCTTCCTTTTACAAGAGCGATATTATTTACACTAAATGAAGATTGTAGTTGAGTGTATTTATATAATTTGTTTAGTACAATATTAGGAATTGCATCTCTCTTAAGTTCGTAAACAATTCTCATTCCAGTTCTATCCGACTCATCTCTAATGTCAGAAACACCTTCAATTTTTTTACTATTAACTAAATCGGCAGTTTTCTTAATCATATCCGATTTATTTACCATGAAAGGGATTTCCTCAACAATAATTCTCTCTCTATTCCCACTTTCTTCAAACCTAACCTTCCCTCTCACTACTACCCTACCTCTTCCTGTTTCAAAAGCATCCTTCACTCCATCATAACCATAAATAGTTCCTCCTGTTGGAAAATCAGGAGCTTTAATGTATTGCATTAAATCAGTAATCTCTAAATCACCTCTTTTTTCAATGTAAGCAATAGTTCCATTTACTATTTCTGTAAGATTATGAGGTGGCATGTTTGTAGCCATACCTACCGCAATTCCTGTACCTCCATTTAGTAATAAATTTGGTAATCTTGCTGGTAAAACTGTTGGTTCTTTTAAAGAGTCGTCAAAGTTATTCTGCCAATCAATTGTATCTTTATCAATATCTGCAAGTAAATCTTCAGCAGTTTTCTTCATTCTAGCTTCTGTATATCTCATAGCTGCCGGGTTATCTCCATCAATTGAACCAAAGTTACCCTGCCCATCTACCAATTGATATCTCATAGACCACTCTTGAGCCATACGAACCATAGCATCATAAACAGCTGTATCACCATGAGGGTGAAACTTACCTAACACCTCTCCAACAATCCTGGCAGACTTTTTGTAAGAAGAGGAAGATCTAACTCCTAACTCATGCATACCATATAAAATTCTTCTATGTACAGGTTTTAACCCGTCTCTAACGTCTGGCAAAGCTCTCGATACAATAACGGACATTGAATAATCAATGTACTTAGACTTCATTTCTTCCTCAATATTAACAGGAATAATCTTTTCTCCTTCTGACATTTTTATAGTTTTATATTTAAGAAACAAATAAACAAATTTTCCGTATTTTATAACAGAAAACAGAGCTATATTATACATCTAAGTTATGAACAATTTTTGTTGAAAAAACTAAACTTCATTTCTGATTATGTAAGTAAAAAATTACTAATTATTGCAGTGAATTATTTAATGAAATAAAAACTATTATTATGAATGGAAATTACTCAGAAAGAATGCTTACAGTTTTAGAATATGTAAATGATGAAGCTATTAGATTGGGAGATGAAACTGTTGGTGTAGAACATCTTATATTAGGGATGATTAGAGAAGGAGAAGGATCGGCCGTAAAAACCTTAAATGTTTTAGGATTAGAGATGCCGGATTTAAGGGCTATTATTGAAGAAGTTATTTCTATAAATGAAAAAAAGACGCTTAATTTTAATTCTACAAATAGAAATATAAGTAAACAAGCTAAAAATATATTAGAGAAATCGAACTTAGAACTTCATGCTACTAACGAAAAGGAAATTAAAACTATTCACATATTACTTTCTATTTTAAGAGATAAAAACAATATTATTTTTTCTACCTTAAATAAATTAAGAATTGAATACAAGAATGTGTTAGAAGGATATAAAAGCATTCAAAATAAATATGATGATGGAGAGCAAGATGACGAATCTACTAATGATGATGATTTATTTGAAGATATAAATAAAGAAAAAGTAAGACACTCAAAAAAGAGAAGCTCCACTCCTACTCTAGATAATTTCGGTAGAGACTTAACTTTAATGGCAGAAGAAAACAAACTAGACCCTATTGTAGGAAGACATTCAGAAATTGAAAGGGTTTCTCAAATATTAAGTAGAAGAAAAAAGAATAACCCAATACTGATTGGTGAACCAGGAGTGGGGAAATCAGCAATTGCTGAGGGACTAGCACTAAGAATTATACAAAGAAAAGTAAGTAGAGTATTATTCAATAAAAGAATAATAATGTTAGATTTAGCAGCATTAATTGCAGGAACAAAGTACAGAGGGCAGTTTGAAGAACGAATGAAGGGAATCATATCAGAATTAAACGATAACCCTGATATTATTTTATTTATTGATGAAATACACACTTTAGTAGGTGCGGGTGGAGCTTCAGGATCTTTAGATGCGTCAAATATGTTTAAACCAGCATTGGCAAGAGGAGAACTGCAATGTATTGGGGCAACTACCTTAGATGAATACAGACAAAACATAGAAAAAGATGGAGCTTTAGAAAGAAGATTTCAGAAAGTAATTGTAGAACCCACTAATGTAGAAGAAACTATTGAAATTCTGAAAAATATAAAAGACAAATATGAAGACCATCATAATGTTATATATACAGATGAGGCCTTAGAATCTTGTGTTTTACTTACTAATAGATATATGAACGACAGACATTTACCAGACAAAGCAATTGACGCTTTAGATGAAGCGGGATCAAGAGTTCATATTACTAATATAAAGGTTCCTAAAAATATTTTAGATTTAGAAAAAAACTTTGAATCTGTTAAATCAGAAAAACAAGAAGCTATTCACAGACAGAAGTTTGAAGATGCTGCTACAATTAGAGATGAAGAAAAGTCAATTGAATCCAAGTTAAAGCATGCAAAAGACATATGGGAAAAGCAATTGAAAAGTAAAAAAGAAGTTGTTTCAGATGAAAATGTTGCAGATGTTGTAGCAATGATGACTGGAATTCCTGTACAGAGAGTAGCTTCACAAGAAAGTAATAAACTAATAAAAATGCCAGAAAGTCTTAAAGGCAAGGTTGTTGGGCAAGACGAAGCTATTGATAAGGTAGTGAAAGCGATTAAAAGAAATAGAGTTGGATTAAAAGATCCTAATAAACCAATTGGTTCATTTATATTTTTAGGTCCTACAGGTGTTGGTAAAACTCAACTTGCAAAAGCTCTAACAGAAGAAATGTTTGATTCTATAGACTCTCTAATCAGAATAGATATGAGTGAATACATGGAAAAATTTGCTGTTTCTCGTTTAATTGGAGCTCCTCCAGGCTATGTAGGATATGAAGAGGGAGGTCAGTTAACAGAAAAAGTAAGAAGAAAGCCCTACTCTATTATTCTATTAGATGAGATTGAAAAAGCACATCCTGATGTGTTTAATATTTTATTACAAGCTTTAGATGATGGAATGTTGACAGATAGTATGGGAAGAAAAATCAGCTTTAAGAATACTATCATCATTATGACTTCCAACATAGGATCTCGTCAATTAAAAGATTTTGGTCAAGGTGTAGGATTCAACACATCATCTAGAAAAGAAAATTTAGATTCCCACTCAAAAAGTGTTATACAAAAAGCTCTCTCCAAAAGCTTTGCTCCTGAATTTTTAAATAGGATTGATGATGTCGTTATATTTAATAGTCTTTCAAAAGTAAATATCAATAATATAATTGATATAGAAATGAAAGGTATTTTAAGTAGAATTAATGAAATTGGATATACGGTTAAAATATCTGGAAAAGCAAAAGACTTTTTAGCTGACAAAGGCTACGATAAAAATTTCGGAGCTAGACCTTTAAAACGAGCAATTCAAAAATATTTTGAAGATCCTTTAGCAGAAGAGATAATTAACTCTAACCTAAAACAAGGAGATAGTATAAAGGTTGATTTAAACAAAGAAGAAACAGAACTTACTATGAAAATAGTGAAGAAGAAGAAACCTTCAGTAAAGAAAAAAGATAAGGTAAAATAATCATTATAAAAAAAAGGAAGACATATGTCTTCCCTTTTTTTTTAATATAAATACATGAACTATTTATTACTTTTTTCTTCTTCCATCATTTTTAAATAAGTATCCATAGCTGTTTCACTCATTCCAGTAAAAGAGAATCCTCCATCATGAAATAAGTTCTGCATAGTTACTTTTCTTGTATAGTCAGAAAATAATGAAATACAATAGTCTGCACATTCATCAGATGTAGCATTTCCTAAAGGAGACAAATCATTAGCGAATCTATAAAAACCATCAAAACCATCAACACCACTACCTGCTGTAGTATCAGTAGGAGATTGAGAAATAGTATTAACCCTCACTTTTCTCCTTAAACCATAATGATAACCAAAACTTCTAGCAATAGATTCTAACATAGCTTTATTATCTGCCATATCATTATAAGTATGAAATACTCTTTGTGCAGCAATGTAAGATAAGCCAATTACAGAACCGTATTCATTTAAAGCATCTAACTCCCATGCTGCCTGTATAGTTTTATGAAAAGACAATGCCGATACATCATACCCCTTCATTGTCCAATCATGGTTTTGCTCATAATACTTCTTTCCCTTTCTAACATTTACGGACATACCGATTGAATGTAGAACGAAATCAACTTTACCTCCTAAATGCTCCACTGATTTTTCATAAAGATTTTTTAAATCTTCCATATTTGTAGCATCAGCTGGAATTACTATAGAGTTAATTTTTTCAGCAAGTTCGTTGATAGTACCCATTCTTAATGCTATAGGAGCGTTTGTTAATACAATTTCCGCTCCCTCCGATTTAGCGTGTTCTGCAACTTTCCAAGCGATTGACTTACTGTCTAAAGCTCCAAAAATAATACCTCTCTTACCTTTTAATATTCCGTTGGACATTTTATTTTATTTTTAAATTTCAAAACACAAAGATATAAATTATTGACTTAATAACTCCTTTGCATTACTAATAGATGTTTTTGTTATTTTTTTTCCACTTAGCATTTTTGCAATCTCCTCAATTCTACCTTCCATATTTAACTTTACTATTTCTGAATTAGTTCTATTATTACTTTCGGACTTAAATACCCTAAAGTGGATATCAGCTTTTGACGCTATTTGAGGAAGGTGAGTAACCGACAAAACTTGCCTCTTTTCGCTCATTGATTTCATCATTTCAGACATTAAATCTGCAATTTCACCTGAAACACCTGTGTCAATTTCATCAAAAATAAGAGAAGATAAATTATTGAAATCTGAAAGAAGGTAAGAAAAACATAACATTAACCTTGAAAGCTCTCCTCCAGAGGCAACTTTATGAATCTCTAATGGTTCATTTCCTTTATTTGCAGAAAACAAAAACTGAATTTTATCTTTACCTATAGATGTAAAGGAAGATAATTCAGTGATTTCCACATTAAAAACAGGAGATTTTATCCCTAATTTTTGCAAATGAAATTCTACATTACTTTTAAATGAACTAGCAACAGATTTTCTGTTTTTGGTTAAAACATTAGAATGTATTTGCAATTCTTTTTCACAAAGTTTTAGTTCCTTATTTTTTTTATCAATTATTTTCTCAAAATCAGAAGAAGATTGTACTTTTAAGTGCATTTCTTCTAGCAATAATATCAACTCATAAACAGTTGATTTCCTATGCTTCACTAATAAAGAGTTTAAATGATCTAAGCGGTTAGAAACGATCATTAAACTTTCTGAGTTATTATCTACTAACTCACTAAGTATATTCATTTCAGACTCTATGTCAGAAAGTTCAATTCTTACAGAAGACACCCTTTCTACTAAATCATTTAATCGTTCAGATAAATTAGATAGTTTTTGTAATTCATTTTCTATTTGAGATAACTTAGTGTTTACTCCGTTTTCTTCTGAAAGTAATTGAAAAGATTCAGATAGTTTTTCAATAATATTAGAGGAGTTTTCTAGAACAATAAATTGAGATTCTAACTCTTCTTTTTCTCCTTCTTTTAATTTAGATTGAAATAATTCTTCTATCTGAAAGTTAAGAAACTCTAGTTCTGCATCAGATAACTTATTTCCTTTTTTAATATTTTCAATCTCATTTTTCAGTATATTATATTTATTATAAACTACTTTATAGTTTTGAATCAAACCTTCTGAGTTTGCAATATTATCTAATAACTCTAACTGTTTTTCTTCAGATTTTAAACTAATAGATTGATTTTGAGAATAAATTTCTATAGTGGAAGATACAATATCATTAAGCACAGACAAAGAGACAGGAGTGTCATTAATAAATGATCTACTCTTTCCAGAATAGGATATCTCCCTCCTTATTATGGTTTTATTATCAAAATCTAAGTTATTTTTTTTAAAATATACTTGTTTATCATTAGATAACTCTATCTCAATTTCTAAAATACACTTTTTTTCTTTATCGTATAAAGATCCTCTATCAGATCTTTTTCCCATCAATAAAGAAATGGCATCTAACATAATAGATTTCCCAGAACCAGTTTCTCCTGACAATACCGTAAACCCCTTTTCAAAGTCTACTTCTAAACTTTTAATTAAAGCAAAGTTTTTAATAAGAAGTGTATTAATCATTTTTACCTATCTTCTGAAGAATTATTTGTAATAGATTGATATAATGAGGAGTTAGCAGGATCAATCTCAACTAAAGTTTTTACGATTCTAGCTTGTTCGTTAGGATAGGCTTCCGAATATATTTTTGCTATTTCATTTGCCTTAGCATCAAAGAAAAGTTTAAGAATAAATGCAGTAGGATTTTCTCTATATACTTTCCTCAATTCCTCTAATGCTTCTGTAATCTCAAATCTAGCATCATCAGGCTCTTCTCCTAATTTATCTAATCCTGTTCTGTGATATCTATATAAAATATCATGAACAAATACATATCGTGAATCTAGGAAATCATTAGCAATCCAATATCTATTCTTATCGCTCTCAAAAGCCTTCCAACCAATTTCTGGAGTGTTTTGACAATTATTTACAATATTTTGAGCTTTAATGAAGTACTCCATTCCTCCTTGTTCAGAAAACGAATCGTAATCTAATCCCAGAATAACATTAACATAAAAAGCAAGGACTGATGTCAGGTTAGACATATGTGTAGTTTCTGAAAACTCCAGGGATTGAAATTCCAAATACTTAAACCGAAAGTTATTATCAATATAATTAAACATTGTAGACTTGTAAGATGTATTATAAATTGGTCTAGTACTTTGAATCTGAATAGAGGCCTTAAATTCATCATTACCAATTCTTTCCTTAATAGAAATAAGCATGGTACATTCAATTCGTTCTTCATTCTGAACTACCGTATTAGTCCATTGTGTGTTATTTACAAACTCATAAATTGCAGTTTGCATTGTTTGATATATTTTTCTATCAGAAGTTTGTACTTGAGAGGAATTAACTTGAATATTACATAAAATTTCTTGAGAGAAAGCAGTAAGACTAAATGCGATAGTTAAAAAGAATAAAAGAGGTTTTTTCATTATTTATTTATATTTTTTATAATAGCAGAAACAATATCTTTAGCTACTTCAGATTTATTTTTTAAATCGTACTCTCTAATTTTTAAATCTTTTTCAATAATAGTAATTTTATTTGTATCAAAACCAAAAGTAGATCTACTATCTTTAGTCGAATTTAATATAATTAAATCTAATTTCTTTTTTTTAAGTTTATTGATAGCGTTTTCTTGCTCGTTTTCAGTTTCCAATGCAAAACCAACCACAAATTGATTCTCTCTTTTAGCAAAAGACATCTCCATTAAGATATCTTTATTTTTTTCTAATTCAACCGTCCAATTATCATCTAACTTTTTCACCTTTTCATTATGAACAACTTTAGGTTTATAATCAGAAACTGCAGCTGAAAATACGGAAATATCAGATTCAGAAAAATGTTGAGACACAACTTCATACATTTCATCTGCAGTAGTTACATTTATCTGCTTTATATTCATATGATTAGACTTGATAGAAGATGGACCCATAACTAAAGTTACATTAGCACCCTTTTCAGCTAACTCCTCAGCTATTGCGTTTCCCATTTTTCCTGAGGAACGATTTCCTATATATCTTACAGGATCAATATTCTCATGTGTAGGTCCAGCAGTTACTAAACAACTTTTTTCAAAAAGTTCCTTATTCTTATTAATATCATTTAATATAAAATTAATAATATCCTCAGGCTCTGCCATTCTCCCCTCACCGACTAGTCCACTTGCTAATTCTCCATATTGTGCAGGAATTAAAACATTCCCATATTCTTGTAATTTCTTTATATTATTTTGAGTAGACGGATGTTGGTACATATCTAAATCCATTGCAGGAACAAAATAAACAGGACATTTTGCAGATAAGTAAGATGCAATAAGTTGATTGTCGCAATTTCCTTCCACCATTTTACTCATACTTTTTGCAGTTAATGGGGCGAAAATAATATAATCTGCCCAAAGCCCTAGTTCTACATGAGAGTTCCACTCTTTAGTATCCTTGTCAATAACATCAATTATAACACTGTTTTCTGATAATGTAGATAAAACTAAGGGAGTTACAAAATCTAAAGAAGCCTCAGTCTGAATTACTCTGACTGAAGCTCCTAATTTTTTAAGTAATCTGACAATATATGTTGCTTTATAAGCAGCAATACTTGCCGTTACTCCTAATAACACTTTTTTTTGCTTAAGCATCCTTATTTTCAGAGTCAGAAGACTCTACATCTCTAGACTTAATGAAAATTTCATCTTCCATTAATTCCTTAAACGCAATTGAATGTGACTTTGGTAATTGTTCATAATATTTTGAAACAGCAATTTGTTCTGTATTTTCAAAAACCTCTTCTAATTGTTCGTTATTAGTAGCAAATTCTTCTAACTTTACTACTAATTCATCTTTTAACTCTCTGTTAATTTGCTTACTTCTTTTAGAAATTACAGATAAAGAATGGTAAATGTTTCCAGTTTTTTCAGCTATTTCAATTACATCTCTAGTAATAGTTGATTTTTCAGCTCCTGTTTTTTTGTAATCCATTTTATTAATTATTTAATTTATTTAAAGTTTGTTTTGTTTGTTGTTCAATTCTACTGGCTTGTTTTATAAAACTACTATTTGGGTAGTTATCTTTAAAAACCATATAGGCATCTAAAGTGTTATCTAATCTTTCTTCGACTTTAGTAGATATACTATTAAGAGCTAATTCATAAGAAGATTTAAGTATCAAGAAATGAATTTCTTCTCTATATTTATTTCCTGGAAAATCAATAAGAACATTATTTAGAGCAATAATAGCTGATTTATAATATTCTGTAGTGTAATACTGTTTTGCGTTTTCAAAAGATTTATAAGCTAGTTTATTGTGTAACTCTATTATTAACTTCTCACATTCTACAGACCTAGTACTATTTGGGTATCTGTTTATAAATTGCTGTAATTCTACTATTGCTTTTCTAGTATAAGTAGCATCTAATGTATGGGAAGGAGACTCAAGGTACACGCAATAAGCAGACATATAAGTACATTCTTCAACATGCGAACCATTAGGAAATGTTTTAATATAATTTCTAAATAAATAAGAAGACATTAAAAAATCAGCATTATTATAATGACAATAAGATAAATAGTACATTACTGATTCTGATTTTTTAGTAGCCCTAACCATAGTAGTTAATTCTCTAAAAATAGGCATTGCTCTATTAAAGTCTGCCTTTTCATAATATTCTACAGCTTTTTCGTACTTGTAATTAACATCTGAACTTTTAAGTACTTTTTGGTATTCTCCACATGAAAGCAAGAAGATAGATAAAGAAAGAAGTAATGTTTGTCTAATCATAATTTTTAAATAGTTCGCAAAAATACCACTAATATATTGGCATTCCTAATTTTTTTTTTACTCTAAAATAAACATCTTTATTATTATTATATTGTATTCTTAATTTAATCACTTTGTAATTAATAAATTATTACTATTTTCGCCAATAAATTTTTACAAAAAAATTAAAACTTAAAACATGTCAAATCAAGAACAACAATTATTCGGACATCCAAAAGGATTGTTTTACTTATTCTTTGCAGAACTTTGGGAGAGGTTCTCTTACTATGGAATGAGAGCTTTACTTACACTTTACATGGTTAACGAATTCTTTTTAAACATAAAGGATGAATCCGCTAGAGAAGAAATGTCAATTGGTATTTTTGCTGCTTATGGTTCACTAGTTTATGCAACTCCTGTCATTGGAGGTATGATAGCTGATAAATTTATAGGATTTAAAAAATCAATTATGCTAGGAGGTGTTCTAATGGCATTAGGTCACTTTTTTATGTCATTCTATTTTGATGTTTCTGCATGGGAAAACGGAATGTTTGGAATGCCAATTACGGACATAAACGGATTTTTCTTTTATTCTGCACTTGCCTTACTAATTGTTGGTAATGGCTTCTTTAAACCAAATATTTCTACAATGGTAGGTAGACTCTATCCTGAAGGGGATGATAGAAGAGATTCTGGATTTACTATATTCTATATGGGAATTAATATTGGTGCCTTTTTAGCTCCATTAGCTTGTGGATATCTTGGAATGAGTGAAAACTGGGGATGGCATTACGGATTTGGTGCTGCTGGAATAGGAATGTTAGTAGGATTAGTATTTTTTTGGAGAGGAATTGAAGATGGAGTATTTGGTAACAATGGAGACCAACCTGAAGAATATAGAGTAAAGAAAATGTATGGTTTAAGAACTGATTACTTCTTTTATTTAGTTGCAGTACTTATGGTTCCTTTATCTGCTTTTTTAGTTAAGTTTAATGCCTTAGAAGTGATTGGAGAAATGCATCTACATTCATCAATATTAATTGGTCTAGGTGTTGTTATTTTAGGTATAATAGTTAAAAATATGATTGAACTATCTAGAATGGAAAATTTCCGTTTAATAACTGTTTTAGTATTAACATTGTTAATTACAGTTTTCTGGTCGTTTTTTGAGCTTGCAGGAACAGCTATTACTTTATTTGCAGAAAGAAATGTGAATCTTACATTAATGAACGCTTCTCAAACAAATGCTATTAATCCAGGATATATTATGTTTCTAGCTATTCCTTTTTCAATAATGTGGGTTGCACTTGCAAAACAACAAAGAAACCCTAGAACACCAATTAAATTTGCTTTAGGAATCTTACAATTAGGATTAGGATTTTTAGTTTTTGCTATGAGTGCACAATACATGGATGCAGATGGTCGAACTCCATTTTTCTTCTTGATGGTTGGTTACTTCTTAATGACTACAGGAGAATTATTTATCTCTCCTATCGGCCTTAGTAAAGTAACAGAATTATCTCCTAAAAAAATGACTGCATTTATGATGGGAGTATACTTTCTATCTTCTTCATACGCACATTATATTTCAAAATTTATTGCAAACGCTACTATTTCTGGATCAAAAGATGTTCCTGAGCCTGGATTCATGACCACAATGATTGAAAAAGTGACCGGATTCACAGGAGCGACTACAAACTCAACGGTAGAAGGAGTAAATACTTTATTAAATTACACCTCAGTATTTACACAAGTTGGTATTGTTGCAATAGGAATGGCTATTTTAGCGTTTATATTATCTCCTATTCTTAAAAAATGGATGCACGGTGTACATTAAAAAATTAAAACTAAATATTAAAATAAATAAAACTATGAAAAAATTAATCTTACTATTATTTGTATCTTTATCATTTACAACTTTTTCTCAACAAGTAGAAAATGACTGGACTACAGACATGAATCAAGCAATAGAAATCTCTCAAGAAACAGGAAAACCAATAATGTTATTCTTTACTGGTTCTGATTGGTGTGGTTGGTGTAAAAAGTTAGTGAAAGAAGTGTACAAAACTTCTGAATTTAACAAATGGGCTAAAAAGAATGTTGTTTTAGTAGAAGTTGATTTTCCAAGAAGAACTAAACTTTCTGAAAAAGTAACAAAACAAAATAAAGAGTTACAACAAATGTTTGGTGTTAGAGGGTATCCTACTGTTTGGTTTGTAACTCCTGAAAAAGGAGATAATGGTCAAGTTAATCTTCAAAAAATAGGAAGTACAGGATATGTAGCTGGAGGTCCTACTAAATGGATTGCTGCTGCAAACATAGAGATCAGTAAAAAGAAATAATGAAAAAACTTCTTCTCTTATCTTTCTTTGTTCTTCCTTTTATTTCTTTTTCTCAAGGAAATGTAAAAAATAATAAAATAAATTGGATACCTTTAGAAAAAGCAGAAGAATACGCTTCTAAATACAATCAGGATATATTGATTTTCTTTTATAAAGAAGATTGCCCTTATTGTGATAAAATGAAGAAGGAAACACTAAACAATATTGAAGTTATTGATTTAATAAATAATAACTTTTTACCTGTTAGATTAGATGGATACACCAAAGACACTATTGTATATAACAATAAGACTTATGGTAATCAACAAGCTGAATCATCAGGCAGAAATGATTGGAGACATGATTTCTACTTTGAGATAGGAAAGTATAATGAATCTATTATAACTCCTACTATTGTTATAATGAATAGTAAACATGAAAAGGTAGAACAATTCACTGGGTTCCAACCTAGAATACAATTTATTAGAGGGATAAAAAAACTAATTAAATAAAAAAAGGAGTTGAACAATTGTTCAACTCCTTTTCTTTTAAATGGGTGACTGATGGGATTCGAACCCACGACCCCCGGCACCACAAACCAGTGCTCTAACCAACTGAGCTACAATCACCATTTTGGTTTGCAAATATAAAATTTACTTCCAAAAAAAAGCATGTTTCAAAATAAATCTTTACTAAGTTTGCGTTAATGGATAAGAAAAGAAATAAAGAGACTTTATTAGTAGAAGGAATGACTTGTGCTAATTGCGCTGCGGGAATACAAAAACACTTAACATCCAAAGGATTAGAGGAGGTGAATGTTAACTTTTCTACCTCTGAAGCGAGTTTTGTTACCAATCAATTTTCTACTACAGAAGTAGAGGTTCTGATTAAAAAATTAGGATATAAGGTAATAAAAGAAGAAGAAACAGAGAAAATTTCTACTCAAGAAAAGTTATTTTACTTTACTTTAATTTTCACCCTTCCCCTATTTTCTCATATGTTTTTACCAAATGTTGATATACTACAGAATCCTTTGGTTCAATTTATTCTTTGTTTACCAGTTTATATTGTAGGTACATGGTTTTTCGGAAAAAGTGCAATAGGATCTATAAAAAGTACATCCATATTTAAGGATTTACTTTTT
>CAJQIZ010000043.1 GCA_905478555.1 uncultured Flavobacteriales bacterium | reverse complement strand
ACTGTCAGATTCTCTAAGATTTAATGCATTAGAAGAATATGACGAGTTATACTCTCTCGTTTCTCCTGACTCTGTACTTGTTGTACTTGATTATTATCATGATTTGGCAATTACAAAGGGTGCAGATCGACAATTATATAGGTCATTTCTTAAAAAAGGAAATATTTTTCGAATACAAGATAGAATTGATGAAGCAAGAACACATTATTATGAGGCCCAACTTGTAGCTAAAAAAATTAATAATGCTAGATTAGAAGCTATCATTATTGGAAACTTAGGTAATCTTCATCTAGATCAAGGTGAATATTTAGAGTCCATAAAAAAATATAATAAAGCAAAAAAGATTTTTGTTACTGAAGGTGATATGGATGGTGAAGCTAGAATGCTTAATGCTACTGGAGCAATTAACTCCAGAATAGGAAATCACGATATTGCTCTAGTTAATTATGAAGAGGCATTAAGTATTTATAGCTTATTACAAGATGATGAGTATAATACTAGTTTAGGTACAACAACGATATTAATGAATATAGGCCTCATACATTTCAGAGATTCTTCATATATTAAAGCAGAATCATCTTTTATTGAAGCACTTAAAAGACTTAAAACTGATAATTATAAGTACTATATTGCAGGTTGCTACAGTATGCTGGCTCAAATATATTTATCATTAAATCAAATCGAAAACAGTTTGCTTTTTGCTAATAAAAATTTTGATATTAATAAAGAATTGGGTACTCAGAGTGGAATTTTAGAGGCTAAAATTATACTTGCTAAAATCATTTATCAAAAGAATAAATCTCAAGCAATTGAACAGTTAGAGAATATTCTAGAGTCAGGTTTTCAAGCTCAATCTTTAGAATTAAAAAGGGAAGTTTCCGAATTGTTATATATAGGATATAAATTTCAAAATAGATTGGATTTGTCTCTTAAGATGTATGAGTTCTTTAATTTATACAATGATAGTATTAAAGCGAAAATCGACAGTTATGCAATTGCTAGAGAAACAGTAAGAAATGAATACGAAAAAATATTGTTTGAAGTCAAATTAAATAGCGAGATAGAAAAAAATAACTTAAAAATCACTCAAATCAAGAAAGTAGCAACGATAATTTTTATCTTTATTCTTTTAATCTTGATATTAATTTTACGTCATAAAAAAAACAATAAGAAGAGAGATGATTTATTAGAGGAAATTAAATTCCTTAAAGAAAATAAAGTTAGTGCTATTCTAGATTCCAATAAATTTGAATTGTCTAAACAAAAAATTGACAGTTATTTAAATAGAGTACTAAATGAAACCGATTGGTGTGTTCTTTTAATATTATTAGATAACCCAATGGTGTTGAATAAAGAGATTGCTAAAAAGTCTAATATGAGTATTGATGGTATTGGCTCTTCATTAAGGAGAATGTATGAGTACTTTGAGATTAATGAAACTAAATATAAGAAAGTTGCCTTAATTCATAAGGCAGTTAATATTTCTGAAAGAATATAAAATAATTAGAATCTTCCCTTTAGAGGTGAATTGAGTTTTAGATATTTGTAGCATAATTGTATATTATTTATTAATAAAAAATGATAAATTTTTTTTACTAATCTTACTTTGCTTGCCTATTATTGGGTTTGGGTAGAATGTATACATACCTGATTCTAACTTTAAAATATATTTAGTTGGAGAGCCTTTAATTAATACAAATGGTGATTCTGAAATTCAAGTAAGTGAGGCAAATACATTTAATGGAACTATTTGTTGTGAGAATTTAAATATTTCTAATTTAACATGAATAGAATATTTTATAAATTTAACAGGTTTATACTGTCCTTATAATCAAATTACTACACTTGATATTAGCCAAAATATATCATTATAGTTGTTGATTTGTAATGATAATCAGTTAACAAACCTTAATCTAAATGGTGCTATTACTCTGGCGAGTTTGTATGCTTGGAATAATCAACTTGTTAATCTTGATGTAAGCCAAAACACAGCTTTATTTAGTTTGTTATGTAATAATAATCAGTTAATATCTTTAGACTTATCTCAAATTTCTTGTGCTCTACAAATTAATGAATCTGAGTTTAGTGAAAATCCACATCTAAATTGTATTAAAGTGACTGATTTATCTTGTTGGCAAAATAATTTTATTGGATTTCTTGAAACAACTTATCAGTACTATAGTACTAACTGTAGCGGAAAAACATCTATAAAAGAACACAGTATAAACAAAAAACTTCATAAAGTAACAGACCTCTTGGGAAGAGAAACAAAACAAACAAATCAACTTCTCTTTTACATCTATGATGATGGTACGTTAGAAAAGAAAATTATAATGGAATAAGTAAATCTTTAAATAGTGTAAGACACACTATTTATAAGTTGATAATCTGTTTTATTTACTCCATCTTCAGGTAGATTATCGTAGTTTAAAGTATTATTTATACTGAGTAAAAACTTAGGGTTCAAATTTATTCTAATAGAGAATGTATTATCTATTCTGTAATCATTAAAATCCTCAATGTTTGGTAAGTATTTTGTAAACCCCTGAAGTTGTATGTTTTTATTTAATTGTAAACTAAATATAACAGAGCTTTCCATTCTGTTTTTTAATTTTTCTTCTAATAAAATAGTAGTTTCTTTTTCTCTAAGTCCTGTAAGTCCAAAGTTAATATCTTTACTTTCATTTTTAATAATATTTACTGAGAAACCAATCCCTGTAGTCCACCTTCTTTTAACAGATCGGCTAATATCGTATAAATGTTGTACAGAAATATTGCTATTTATTTTCTTTGTTTTAAAGGAGTATTTCAAATCTTGAGTTCCTTTGTTTATCAACTCTTCTTCACCAGTTTTATTTATGAAAGATACATTAGAAGAAAAGAGTACAATCTTATTTTTAGTTTCGTATTTTATTTGCGAAACATTATTGAACTGAAAAATTTCTTCTTTATTTTTTGTGTAATTTAATCCTAAATCAAATTTCCCAGAAACAGGACTTTTCTTTTCTGTATCTTGACAAAAAATAGTAGTATAACTAATTATGAAAATAAAAAGAAGAGTTTTTTTCATAATTTAAGAAAGGGATGCAATTTGATTCTCTAATACTTCAATTTTTTGTTCTGCATCTGCTTGTTTTTTCTTTTCGTTTGCTACTATTTGTTCAGGAGCTCCGCTTACAAATCGTTCGTTATTTAGTTTTCCATTTACCGATTTTAAGAATCCTTTTGTGTAATCTAATTCCTTTTGTAGTTTTTCTAATTCTGCTTCTATATCTACATTTCCTTCTAATGGAATAAAGTATTCGTTTGATTTTACTCTAAAAGAAAAAGCTCCATCTATTTTTTTATCACTATATTCTATGCTTTCAATATTTCCTAGTTTACAGATTATCGTATCCATATTTCTACACAGTTTATCATTTTCCTTTACAAATAAAGAAATCTGTTCTTTGTTAGGGATTTGTTTTTGAATTCTGAAATTACGGATAGAAGAAACTACTTCCGAAACAATATCAAAATCAGAAAGAATAATCTCTTCTACTTTATCTGCTTTTGGCCATTCAGAAACTATTATATCTTCTTTTCTTTCTTTTATTAGGTGCCATATCTCTTCTGATAAAAACGGCATAAAAGGATGAAGAAGTTTTAATATTTTTTCTAGTTGTTCAATGGTTTTATTGTAAGTAGTTTGGTCAATAGGGAGGCCGTAAACTGGTTTTACCATTTCCAAATACCACGAACAGAAATCGTCCCAAACTAGTTTATAGGTACCCATTAATGCTTCTGAAATTCTGTATTTACTGTACGATTCGTCAATCTCAACAATAGTATTACTTATCTTATTTTCAAACCACTTAATAGCTTGTTTTGCGCTATCTGCTTGCTGCACCTCTGCTACTTCCCATCCTTTTATTAATCTGAAGGCATTCCATATTTTATTGGAAAAATTACGACCTTGTTCGCACAGTCCTTCATCAAATGGTAAATCGTTTCCTGCCGGAGAAGAAAGCAACATTCCTACTCTAACTCCGTCTGCACCGTATATTCCCATTAACTCAATTGGGTCCGGAGAGTTTCCTAATGACTTACTCATTTTCCTCCCTTGTTTGTCTCTTACAATTCCTGTTAGATATACATTTTTAAAAGGTAATTTGCCTTGGTATTCGTATCCTGCCATTACCATTCTGGCTACCCAAAAGAATAAAATTTCTGGTGCTGTTACTAGCACGTTAGTAGGGTAATAGTAGTTTATTTCTTTATTGTCAGGATTTCTTATTCCATCAAAAACAGATATGGGCCAAATCCAAGATGAAAACCAAGTATCTAATACATCTTCATCTTGTCTTAAATCCGAAAGGGTTACATCTTCTTTTTCTTTTTTTGCAAGTAGTAAAGCTTCTTCTTTTGTTTCTGCTACTACAAATTTATTTCCGTCATAAAAGAAAGCAGGTATTTGTTGCCCCCACCATAGTTGACGAGAAACACACCAATCTTTTATATTTTCCATCCAGTGACGATAAGTATTTTTAAATTTTGCAGGATGAAACTGAATATCGTCATTCATTACATGTTCCAATGCTGGTATTGAAAAATCCTCCATTTTACAAAACCATTGCATAGAAAGTTTAGGTTCTATTACTGTATCTGTTCTTTCCGAAAAACCAACTTTATTTTGGTGTTCTTCTGTTTTTACCAAATAGCCTTTTTCTTGTAAATCAACTGCAATTTCTTCTCTTACCACAAACCTATCTTTTCCAATATATAACTGAGCGGCCTCACTTAAAGTTCCATCATCATTCAGTATGTCTAAAGTTTCTAATCCGTGCTTATCTCCTAATTTATAATCATTTATATCGTGTGCAGGAGTAATTTTTAACGCTCCTGTTCCAAATTCCATGTCTACATACTCATCAAATATAATTGGGATTACTCTATCTACTAAAGGTACAATTGCTTTCTTTCCTTTTAAGTGGGTATATCTTTCATCATTTGGATTTACACAAATAGCAGAATCTCCTAAAATAGTTTCGGGCCTTGTAGTAGCAATAGTTAATTTTTCAGTACTTCCTTCTATATTGTAGGATATATAGTATAATTTTGAGTTTACTTCTTTATGTATTACTTCTTCATCAGAAAGAGCGGTTTGTGCAGATGGATCCCAGTTTACCATTCTTACTCCTCTGTATATTAATCCTTTGTTGTATAGATCTACAAAAACTTTTATTACAGATTCACTCATACCATCATCCATAGTAAATTTTGTACGCTCCCAATCACAAGAAGCTCCCAGTTTTTTAAGTTGTTCTAGTATTATACCTCCATGTTTATCCTTCCATTCAAAGGCATGAGATAGAAACTCTTCTCTTGTTAAGTCAGATTTTTCTATTCCTTCTGCAGCAAGTTTCTGTACTACTTTTGCTTCTGTAGCAATAGAAGCATGGTCAGTTCCTGGTACCCAACAAGTGTTAAACCCTTGCATTCTCGCTCTCCTAATCATTACATCTTGCAGGGTATTGTTTAGCATGTGTCCCATGTGTAGAACTCCCGTAACATTTGGTGGAGGAATTACAATAGTATACGCCTCTCTCTCATCTGGTGTAGAGTTGAAATATCCTTTGTCTAACCAATGTTGATACCACTTTTTTTCTGCTGCAGTAGCGGAGAATGTTTTTGGAATACTCATTATTTTGTCTGTAATTTTAAGGTTGCAAACTTACAAAAAATAGTTTTTTTTAATAGAAAACTCAATTAGATTTGTAAAGGAGTAATATTTTCTTAAATTTGCCGTTCATAAATTGTAAATTAATTAATTAAATTTTAAAAAATAAAGTAATGAAAAAACTAATTTTATCCCTCGCTATGCTTGTTTCTTTTGTATTTGTATCAGCACAAACTATTGCATTTGAATCGAAAGTAATAGATTATGGAATAATAGAACATAATGCAGATGGTAACAGAGAATATAAGTTTACAAATAGTGGTGATGCTCCTTTAATTATTAAAGCTGCAAAAGGAAGTTGTGGTTGTACTGTTCCTTCTTACAAAAAAGAAGATGGTTCTTCAGAATGGGCACCAGGTGAGTCTGGAACTATTAAAGTAAAATACGCTACCAACAGAATTGGTAAATTCACAAAAACTATTACTTTAACAACTAATACTGCTGATAAAAAACCAGTTATATTAACTATAAAAGGTGAGGTTAAAGCACCTGAAAAAGAAATAGGAGCTCCAACTAAAGAAACTAAAGGTTCCCCTCTAGAGAAATAGAAGAAACCAATAAGTATTACAACATTAGCACCCTCAGTTATGGGGGTGTTTTTTTATAAAAATCAATTTAAAGTTATGCCAAAAATTTCAAATAAAGGAATTGCAATGCCAGAGTCACCAATCAGAAAGTTGGTACCATTTGCTGAAACTGCAAAAAAATCAGGAAAAAAAGTATACCATTTAAATATCGGTCAGCCTGATATTAAAACGCCTGAAGTAGCTTTGGAAGCGATTCATAACTTTCCAAATAAAGTAGTGGAATATTCACATTCTGCAGGATTTGAAAGTTACAGAAAAGGTTTGGCTAACTATTATCAAAATTTAGGAATTGATGTGAATCAGGAAGAAGTGATTGTAACAACTGGAGGTTCTGAGGCTCTTTTATTCGCACTAAATTCGTGTTTAGATAATGGAGATGAAATTATTATTCCAGAACCATTTTATGCAAATTACAATGGTTTTTCTACTTCAGCAGGAGTAAAGGTAAAACCAATTGCAACTTCTATAAATGATGGATTTGCATTGCCAGCAATAGAGGAGTTTGAAAAATTAATTACACCTGAAACAAAAGCAATTCTTATTTGTAATCCTGGGAATCCTACAGGATATTTGTATTCGAAAGAGGAATTAGAGACTTTAAGAGATATAGTAATTAAGCACGATTTATTTTTAATTGCTGATGAAGTGTACAGAGAGTTTGCTTATGATGGGCATATTCATTATTCAGTATTGAATATTGAAGGATTAGATCAACATGCAATAGTTATTGACTCTACATCAAAAAGATACAGTATGTGTGGAATTAGAGTTGGTTGTATTGTATCTAAAAATAAGGAGTTGATGTCCACTGTAATGAAGTTTGCACAAGCAAGGTTATCTCCACCAACATTTGGTCAGATTGCGGGAGAGGCGGCTCTTAAAACAGATCCCTCTTATTTTAAGGAGGTAAGTGCGGAGTATATTAGTAGGAGAGATGCGTTAGTAGAAGGATTAAATAAAATTAAAGGAGTACTTTGTCCGAAACCTACAGGAGCGTTTTATGCTATCGCTCAGCTTCCTGTTGATGATGCAGATAAATTTGCACAATGGATGTTAGAAGATTTTGAGGTAAATGGAGAAACTATTATGGTAGCTCCTGCAGCAGGATTTTACTCTACTCCAAATACGGGTACCAATCAAGTGCGTATTGCTTATGTATTAAATAAGGAATCTATTCAGAAATCAATTGATATTTTAGCTGCTGCACTTAAGGTTTACCCTGGAAAAACACTTTAATGGATTTAGCTCAACATAAAGAGCAATCAAAACTTAAACGCAAAGAAAACCAGAAGTTTTTCAAGCGTTTAAAAAAGATGAAATCAAAGGTTTTAGATCAACTTATTCACCCTTTGCATGAAGAGGTTTTTGCTTATACGGATTGCCTGAAATGTGCAAATTGTTGTACTACAACAGGTCCGCTTTTTACCGATAAAGATATTAGCAGAATTGCAAAACACCTCCGAATAAAACCTTCTGAATTTTCAGAAAAATACTTGCGTATTGATGAGGATAGGGATTATGTGTTACAATCGGTACCCTGTACTTTTTTAGGAGAAGATAATTATTGTAGTATTTATGAGGTAAGACCTAAAGCGTGTAGAGAGTTTCCTCATACTGATAGAATAAAACAAAGTCAATTATTATCGCTTACCCAAAAGAATGTAGATGTTTGTCCAGCAGTTTTTGAAATAATAGAAAAACTGAAAATAGAACTAAAGTAATTTGTTATAGTGTTGAGTTTAGTAAATTAAATACTTCCCTCTAATTTCTTTAAATTTATCTAATCCTTCTTTCCAACTTTCTTTTATTTCTTTGGAAGTTTTTCCTTCAATTATTTGCAGTCTTAACTTATCTGTTCCGGCTAGTTTATCAAAAAAGTTAGTGAAAAATTCTTCTTTATTTTCACAATTATTATAACAGAAAATAAGCCAGTTTAAGTTAATGGCAGTTAAGTAATCTTCCTGAAAACGTAAATCAAAACCAAAACATTCAGTATTTTCATGTTTTGGGTATTTACTTCCTTCCCCACTTTTTGGTGTAAAGCTATAAGAGCTTTCCAAATAAGGCGCTCCAAAGTGCTGAAAAGGATAATCAGTTCCTCTACCAATACTTACGCTTGTTCCTTCAAATAAGCAAAGGGATGGATACAAGTTAATTGATCTGGTATTTGGTAGGTTAGGAGAGGGTTTTACTGGTAAATTATAACTAATATCATGAGTATAGTTTTCCATTTTTATAATAGTCAAATCACATTTTTCAGAAATCCAATTCTCTCCATTTATCATTTTAGCATATTCTCCAATAGTCATTCCGTGTACAATAGGTATGGGGTGCATTCCTACAAAACTTTCAAAACCTTTTTCTCTTATGGGTCCATCTACATAATGTCCGTTTGGGTTGGGTCTGTCTAGTACTATTACTTTTATGTTATTTTCTGCTGCTGCTTCCATTACATAGTGTAATGTCGAAATGTAAGTGTAAAAACGAGCTCCAACATCTTGTATGTCGAATAGTAAAATATCTACTCCTGCTAATTGTTCCGTGTAAGGTTTTTTATTCTTCCCATAAAGTGAAATGATAGGAATTCCTGTTTTTACATCAGTACCATCTTCTATTTTTGCTCCTGCATCTGCTGTTCCTCTAAATCCATGTTCTGGTGAAAACACTTTTACTATATCTATATTCAAACTAAGTAAACTATCTACTAAGTGAGTGTTTTTTATCACGGAACTTTGATTTCCTATTATCGCTACTTTTTGTTGTTTCATTATTAGTAAATAGTGCTTTGTTCTTTCTGCAGCAACTTTTATTTGCGAGTAGCTTAAAACCGAAAGTAATAAACTGAATAAGAGGAATATTTGTTTTATTTTAGCCATTGTAAATGAATGTAGAATATTTTATATCGAAACGATTAGTTAGTGCAAAGGAAAACAAAAATGTTTTTTCGCGCCCAATAATTCGTATTACAATTTCTGCTATTGCGCTTTCGGTGGCAGTTATGATCATTTCTCTCTCGGTTTTAGATGGTTTTAAATCGGAAGTAATGAATAAGGTAATTTCCTTTGGTTCTCATATTCAGATAGAAAATTATCAGGACACAGAAAGTGATTCCTTTACTCCATTAGTATTAACGGAACCTTTTTTACAATCGATATATCAAAATAAAGAAATTAAAAGTGTACAACCTATAATTTACGATTTTGGTTTAGTTAAAACTAAAGATGATTTTTTAGGAATAAATTTAAAGGGTGTTTCTGACAATTACGATTGGAATCTGTTTTCCCAGCAAATTACAGAGGGCGAGTTGTTAAATTCAGACAGTTCTATTGTTATTTCTGAAAATATAGCTAACAAATTAAAACTCCATCTTTCTGATAAAATAAATATATATTTTCCATCCTTAAAAAAGGACAGGATAAAAGTTCGTCCGTTTTATGTTTGTGGTATTTATAATACTTCCATGGGGGAATTCGATAATAGTTTAACTTTTGTAAGTTCCTTTACTTTACAGAAACTTAAAAAGTGGAATGAAAATGAAGTTTCTATGTTAGAGATAACTCTTCATGATTTTGATGATTTAGATGTTGTTTCTTCTGATTTATCTACTTCTGTAGAAGATTATTATAGTAAAAAGGTGAGTAGTATTACTTATTTGTACCCTCAAATATTCGATTGGCTATCTTTGCAAGATATAAATGTAAGGGTTATTATTATACTTATGTTGTTAGTAGCGGGGGTAAATGTAGTATCTTCTTTGTTGATACTGATACTGGAAAAAACAAAGTTTATTGGGATAATAAAATCGTTAGGAGCAACTAATTGGATGGTACGAAAAATATTCTTATATAACTCTATGTACTTGGTTTCTAAAGGACTTTTCTTGGGAAATCTACTTGCTTTTACTCTTTTGTTTTTACAATATCAATTTCAAATTATTAGTTTGGATGAAACTACTTATTATATGAAAAGTATTCCTATTTCTTTTAACTTCTTTTCTTTCTTCTTCCTTAATTTGGGTACATTAATTCTAAGTTTTCTAATGATGATAATTCCAACATTAGTTATTACAAAAATATCGGCTGTAAAGGCGATTCGATTTCAATAGAAATTATTAGTTTCGCAAACTCATAAAAACACAATAATGAAATACTTTAATAATATTTTAGAAACTATAGGAAATACTCCTTTAGTTAAATTAAATAAAACAGTGGAAACAGATGCTTTAGTTTTAGCAAAAGTAGAAACTTTTAATCCTGGGCATTCTATAAAAGATCGTATGGCACTTAAAATGATTGAAGATGCTGAGAAAAATGGAAACCTAAAACCAGGGGGAACTATTATTGAGGGTACTTCAGGAAACACAGGTATGGGATTAGCACTTGCTGCAATACAAAAAGGATACCAATGTGTTTTTGTACTTGCTGATAAACAGTCGAAAGAAAAAATGGATATTTTGCGTGCTGTTGGTGCCCAGGTAGTGGTTTGTCCTACAGATGTTCCCCCAGAAAGTGAACTTTCTTATTATTCTGTTGCAAAACGATTAACAAAGGAAACTCCAAACTCATGGTATGTAAATCAGTACGACAATCCGTCTAACGCATTAGCACATTACGAAAGTACAGGACCAGAAATTTGGGAACAAACAGAAGGTAAAATCACACATTTAGTGGTAGGGGTAGGTACAGGTGGTACTATTTCAGGTACGGCAAAATATTTAAAGGAACAAAACCCAAATATTAAAATTTGGGGAATAGATACTTATGGTTCGGTTTTTAAAAAGTACCATGAAACAGGGGAGTTTGACAAAAAAGAAATCTATTCTTATATTACAGAAGGAATTGGAGAAGATATTCTACCTGAAAATGTAGATTTTTCTATTATTGATAAATTCGAAAAAGTAACCGATAAGGATGGTGCTGTTATGTCAAGGAGGTTAAGTACAGAAGAAGGAATTATGGTAGGTTATTCTGCAGGTAGTGCAGTTGCGGGTATTAATCAATTAAAAGATAATTTATCAAAAGACGATATTGTAGTAGTTATTTTTCATGATCATGGTACTCGTTATGTAGGTAAACTATTCAATGACGACTGGATGAAAAAACAAGGTTTTATGAAATAATCAAAAGTTATTAACTTATATGAAAGTCAGTCCATTTTTGTGGTCTGACTTTTTTTGTTTTTATAAATTTACAATTCTATTCTAAAAGCGGTAAAAACACTATATGTATCTGATATTCGACACAGAAACCACTGGACTTCCACAAAATTGGAAAGCACCTTTAACTGATTTTAACAATTGGCCCCGTATGGTTCAGTTGGCATGGCAAATGCACGACTCACAAGGAAAGTTAATAACAGTTAAAAACTATATTATAAAACCAGAAGGATACGACATTCCTTATAATGCCGAACAAATACATGGTATTTCTACCGATAGAGCGAATAAGCAAGGTGTAGATCTGAAAATTGTTTTACAAGAATTCAAAAAAGATGTTTTAGCTTCTCAGTTTGTGGTAGGTCATAATGTAGATTTTGATAATAACATTGTGGGTTGTGAACTTTTAAGAAAAGAACTTACTAATATACTTGCCGATTTTCCTCATTTGGATACCATGAAGGAATCTACTGATTTTTGTGCTATACCTGGAGGTAGAGGTGGTAGATTTAAATGGCCTTCTCTTACTGATTTACATCAAAAATTATTTACTGAAGCCTTTGCAGAGGCTCATAATGCATCAGCAGATGTAGAGGCAACTGCAAGATGTTTTCTCGAGTTAGTTAGGTTAAATGCTATTTCTTCTAACAAAGCAGGGCTTACTGATTCCCAAATAGAAGAGTATAAAAAAATAAATCCATATCCATTTCAACTTTTAGGTTTAGATACTCAGCCCTATCAACCAATATCCGAACAAGTAGAAACAGAAGAGAATAAGCAAGTAGAAGCAATAAAGAAAAAGAAAAATGCTATAATCAATAGTACAGACGCTCCCTTTTCACATTTACATTTACATACTCAGTATTCTGTTTTACAAGCCAGTTCAAATATAAATGCCCTTGCCGATAAAGCGATAGAGATGAACATGCCTGCCGTAGCAATTACCGATATGCATAATATGTATGGTTCATTTAAGTTTATCAATGCTATTTTAGGTCACCCAGAAAATCAAGTAGAAGAAGGGGAACCTCTAAAATTAAAACCTATTATTGGTTGCGAACTTTCAGTATGCAAACTGCACACAGATAAAGAAAATAAAGATTTCGGATTTCAACAAGTATTTCTTTGTAAGAACAAAAACGGATACCATAATTTATCCAAACTATCTTCTTTAGGTTTTGTAGATGGTTTTTACTATATACCTAGAGTAGATAGAGAGTTGATACTGCAATATAAAGACGATTTAATTGCTCTTTCTGGTTCTAATTACGGAGAGATTCCTAATCTGATATTAAATGTTGGAGAATCCCAAGCAGAAGAAGCCTTTGTTTGGTGGAAAGATAATTTTGGAGAAGATTTTTATGTTGAATTATTACGACATGATTTAGATGAAGAAAAGCATGTTAACAGAATTCTATTAAAATTTGCTCGCAAATATGGGGTAAAAATTATAGCATCTAACAATGTGTTTTATTTAAACAAATCAGATGCAAATGCACATGATATTCTAATTTGTGTAAAGGATGGGGAACGACAATCTACTCCAAAAGGTAGGGGGAGAGGATACAGATATGCGCTTCCTAATGAAGAGTTTTACTTTAAGTCGCAACAAGAGATGAAGGAGCTTTTTGCCGATTTACCAGAATCTATTGAAAACATTTCTGAAATTGTAGATAAGATAGAACCTTTTCAGTTAAAAAGAGATGTATTACTTCCTGCCTTCGATATTCCAGATGAGTTTTTAAATCCAGAGGACGAAAAAGATGGAGGTAAAAGAGGGGAGAACGATTATTTAAGACACCTTACTTATCAGGGGGCTAAGTTGCGCTACCCTGAAATTACAGATGATATAACAGAACGGATTGATTTTGAGTTACAAACTATTGAAAATTCGGGTTATCCTGGTTACTTCCTTATTTGTGCCGATTTTATAGAACAAGCACGAAAGATGGATGTTTCAGTAGGTCCTGGTAGAGGATCAGCTGCAGGATCGGTAGTTGCCTATTGTACTAAAATTACAAATGTAGATCCTATTAAGTACGATCTTCTTTTTGAGAGATTCTTAAATCCTGAAAGAGTATCCTTACCTGATATTGATATTGATTTTGATGATGAAGGTAGAGGTAGGGTTATTGATTGGGTAGTACATAAATATGGTTTCGATCAGGTTTCTCAAATTATTACTTATGGTACTATGGCTGCCAAATCTTCTATAAAAGACACTGCTCGTGTTTTAGATTTACCATTAGATGAAGCCGCTCGAATTGCAAACTTAGTACCCGATATGCTTTCTCTTAAAAAGCTATTTAATTTTGATGATAAACAATTTAAAAAGAAAGTAAAAGGAGATCAGCAAGCTACAGCAAAACAATTAATTCAATTAGCAGATGCAGATGGACTCTCTGGAGATACATTAAGGTTAGCTCGTAAGTTAGAAGGTTCTGTTCGTAATACAGGAACTCACGCTTGTGGTATTATCATCACCCCAGAACCATTGATTAATTTAATACCAATGACCATATCAAAAGATGCGGATTTATTGGTTACACAGTTCGATAATAGTGTGGTAGAAAGTGCAGGTCTTTTAAAAATGGATTTTTTAGGATTAAAAAATCTATCTATTATAAAAGATTGTGTCAAAATTATAAAAGAAATACATGGTGTAGAGATTGATATTGATACTATTTCTTTAGAAGATAAAAAAACTTATGAGGTTTTCCAGAGAGGAGACACTGTGGGTATTTTTCAGTTTTCTTCTGTTGGTATGCAGAAGTATCTTAAAATGTTGAAACCCGATACTTTTGAAGATTTAATTGCAATGAATGCTCTTTACAGACCAGGACCTATGGGGTATATTCCTGAATTTGTAGATAGAAAGCATGGAAAATCAGAAGTAGTTTACGATCTTCCAGAAATGGAGGAATATCTAAAAGATACATACGGAATTACAGTGTATCAGGAACAAGTAATGCTTCTTTCTCAGAAGTTAGGAAACTTCTCAAAAGGGGAAGCCGACATGCTCCGTAAGGGAATGGGAAAAAAAATAAAGTCTGTTGTAGATAAAATGAAACCTAAATTCTTTGCAGGTTGTGAAGAAAATAATTTGGATCTAGTTCAGGTAGAAAAAGTATGGACGGATTGGGAAAAGTTTACGGAATACGCTTTTAATAAATCTCACTCTACTTGCTATTCTCTTATTGCTTATCAAACCGCTTATTTAAAGGCACATTATACTGCCGAATTAATGGCAGCATTGCTTACATCTAACATGAGTAATATTGCGGATGTAACCCTGAACATGGAAGAATGTAAGAGGATTGGAGTGAAAGTTTTAGGACCTGATGTAAATGAAAGTTTTTACAAATTTGCTGTAAATAAAAAAGGAGAAATCAGATTTGGTTTAGGAGCTTTAAAAGGAGTTGGGGAAGCGGCTGTACATGCTATTGTAAAAGAACGAAAAGAAAATGGAAACTATATTAGTTTAGAAGATTTTGTAAGTAGAGTTAATTTAAAAGCGGCAAATAAGAAAACTTTAGAAAGTATTGCTCTTTCTGGTGGTTTTGATTCTTTTAACTTATTGCGTTCTCAACTATTTTATAATGTAGATGGGATGTCGTATTTGGAAAAAATGACAAAGTTTGGAAATAAACTACAGTCAGAAAAAGATTCTACTCAAATTGATATGTTTGGAGAAATAGGAGAGTCTAGTATTCAGGCACCAATTCCTGCTATTATCGAGCCTTGGGGAACTATGGAGTTATTATCGAAAGAAAAAGAGGTGGTTGGAGTTTATATTTCCGGGCATCCGTTAGATGACTACCGTTTAGAAATAGATAATTTTGTAAATGCTTCTTTCGATCTGTTAAAAAACATGAATGAAGTAAAAGGTAAGGACATGCGTTTTGCAGCTGTTGTTACTGGAGTAGAACATAGGGAAAGTAAAACAGGTAAAAAGTTTGGTATTGTATATTTAGAAGATTATAGAGATAGTTTCCGTATGTTTTTATTTGGTTCCGATTATACAGATTATAAAAATTTCCTTACAGAAGGATGGGTGTTATTTGTTAGAGGTAGAGTGCAAAACAGACATTGGGGTAATACTGATGATTTAGAATTAAAAATAACTAAAATTGAAATGTTAGATCAGTTGATTGATTCAGAAAATAGATGTATGATGATTGAAATTCCTTATGATATTGTAAATGATAATATGATTAACCACTTATTAGAAGTTGTTAATGAGAATAAAGGAGATCATACTTTAAAAGTAAAACTTATAAACTATAAAGAAAGGTATGCAGTAGAGCTGCTTTCCAGAACATCTAAAGTAGATTTAAATAAAAGTTTGATGGATGAATTAAATAAAATAAATGATTTGAAAATTTCAATTCAATCTTAAAAATATGTATAATTTTGTACTATAAATATTAATAAATAAAAACAATAAAAATGGCAGTAGAAATAACAGACGGAAACTTTAAAGAGGTAGTATTAGATTCTGAACAAGTAGTATTAGTTGATTTTTGGGCTCCTTGGTGTGGTCCTTGTAGAATGATAGCTCCAATTATAGATGAGTTACATACTGAGTTAGAGGGAAAAGCAGTAATCGGAAAAGTAAATGTAGATGAAAACTCTGAAGCTTCAGCAAATTATGGTGTAAGAAATATTCCAACTATCTTATTTTTCAAAAATGGAGAACAAGTAGACAAGTTAGTTGGTGGTGTACCAAAATCTCAAATATTAGAGAAATTAGAAGCTCATATGTAATAATTTTTGCAAGAATTATATAACATATCATCCTTAGAAAGTTTAGAGTTTTTTGCCAGAAATTTGGTGGAAGGTTTTATTACAGGAAAACATAAGAGTCCATATCATGGATTTTCTGTAGAATTTGCCGAACATAGATTGTACAATACTGGAGAATCTACTAAAAATGTAGATTGGAAATTATACGGTAGAACAGATAAACTTTTTGTAAAAAAATATGAAGAAGAAACAAATTTGAGGTGTCAAATTATAATTGACACCTCATCTTCTATGTATTACCCTCAGTTACAGAATTTTTCTTTACAGAAACCAAACAAAATTCTATATTCAGTTTATGCAGCTGCATCTTTAATGAATCTATTTAAAAAACAGAGAGATTCAGTTGGATTAAGTATGTTTTCTGATAAGTTAGATTATCATTCTGAAAGTAAAACGACTAATAAACATCATATTTCTTTAAAGAGAAAGATGGTAGAGACTTTAAATAATAAGCCTGAGTTTAAAACTACTTCTACTATTGATGCGATACATCAAGTGGCAAGTAGATTACATAAAAGGTCGTTAGTTTTATTTTTTACTGACATGATTGAAGGAGTAGAGGATTTAAATGAGATATTTTTAGCGCTTCAGCACTTAAAATTCAACAAACATGAGGTGATTTTATTTCATTTATCAGAAAACAAAACTGAATTTGACTTAGAATTTTCTAATTCTCCACATAAATTTATAGATATTGAGACAAAAGAGGAGATTAATTTGAACCCTATTGAGATAAAAAAGGAGTTTAAAAAAAGGTCAGATATGTTCTTAAATGAGTTGAAAACAAGGTGTTTGCAATATAAAATTGATTTAGTTAATGTGAATATAAATAAGGGGATAGAGGAAATTTTAATTTCTTATTTACTTAAAAGACAGAAAATGTTTTGAGGATAAAAAAAATCTATTAGATTTGCATCACTTTTGAACGGTCTGGTAGTTCAGCTGGTTAGAATACATGCCTGTCACGCATGGGGTCGCGGGTTCGAGTCCCGTCCAGACCGCTACTTATAAAGTTAAACCCTTGTAATTTAATAGATTACAGGGGTTTTTTATTTTAAAGGGAGGAATAGGTGGAGGAAATGGTTATTTTAAATAAAGATATCATTTCTATATTCTGTTAATAATCCTGTTAATAAATCTGTTTATAAAAGCGTGAGTAACTAATTAGTAATTAATAGGTTATAATCTTTTTTGTAGAGCGTTTTATATTTATATTTGTTTTCAAATTATACATCTATTTTGATTATGGAAGACAATAAATACTATACTGAAAAACAAGTTTCTAAATATTTCCAAATAAGCGAAAGAACACTTGGTAACTACAGAAGAGAAGGAAGATTTACAGCAAGTAAGGAATTTATATTTATTGGTAAACAGGTGCGGTATAATTTAAGAGAACTTATTAATTATTTTGAAGTTAGTAGTGTAGTAAATAAATAATTGATTAATCAATCTTTTTCAAACTTACAACTATGAAATACACTATATATATCAACCAAAAAGAATTAAGTAAAACATATTTTGATTTAATAGATGGATCAATACTAGATTATCTTTATTTCATATGTAATAGTAAAAATGAGAAAATAGAAGCGCAAAGGATTAATGGTTACACTTGGGTAGATTATAATAAGATACTTAGTGATAATCCATTATTGAGGATTAAATCAAAAGGTGCAATAACTAGGAGAGTCAAGAAAATGGAAGATTTAGGATTTATAAAATCAATTGAAAAAAGAAAGAACGGTCATAAACTAAAGTATTTTGCTTTAACTAAAAAATCTAATTGCCTATTCATACAAAGTAACAATCCTATTCACGAGAATGAAACCCCTATTCATTTAGATGCATACCCTATTGATGAGAATGAACCTATAAGTACTATTAAAGATTATACTAATAATGATTATACTATAAAAGATGAGAGAGCTCTCTCTTTTCTTAAACCAACTATTGATGATGTTGAGTATTATTGCAATGAAAGGAATAGTATTATAGATGCGGAATTATTTTTTGATTATTACGAAAGTATCGGATGGATTGTAGGTAAGTCTCCTATGAAAGATTGGAAGGCTACTATTCGGACTTGGGAAAAGAGAGAAGATGAAGTGTTTTGGTAAATAATTGTTTAAGTTTGTAATTTAAAACAAAAAATACTATGAAAAAATTACTATTGATTTTACTATGTGTGCCTTTGATTGGGATGGGGGAACTAACTAATGTATCTGCTCAAACCACAGATACAATTAATTTTTTTGATAACGCAATAGCAATAAATGATGAGATAACTAATGCAGAATATTATCAAGCTATGTTATCATTAATAAATGAAGAAATTAGAACTAAAAGAATTAATAGAGACACTGTAGAATATAAAACTTTAATAGAAGTAGAATTAATGTATTATGATTTAATTAGTGCTGGAGAATATTTTAACATAGAACCTTTATCCCTTCAAGCAGAAAAAGTTGAAACTAAATTACAACAATACTTAATAAATAATCCTGAAAAATTACAATTTCATATAAATAGAGGAAAAATATATTATGATGGAAGTGATTTATCCCCAGATGCTGTATATGGTGACCCAAATTTAGATGAAAAAAAATGAAAAAACTTAAACCAATGAAAAAACTACTCTATATATTTTTAGGATTAACTTTAACAATTGGCTGTAGTGATGGAAATGAAATTTTAGGACCTTGTTATGTATCCCCTAATCCAGAGATTATTTGTACTGAAGAGTATGATCCAGTCTGTGCTTGTAATAACTTGGTTTATGGGAATTCTTGTGAAGCAGAAAAAGCTGGAAATCTCCATTATAAATCAACTAATAAAGATAGTGGAGAAGTCTGCAGCTATTAAATTATACAAATAATGAAAAAACTACTACTTATATTACTTTGCTTACCACTTCTTTTTAGTTCTTGTAACAAAAATAGTTGCGTGTTGGAAGCACGCCTGCAATTTGATGGTAATTGTTGTACTGGTAATTTATATTTATATTCAAATTATACGTTTAAGGTCACTTACACTACTTTTGCTGACGATCATTTTGGTAATACAGAAAAGGGAGAATATATCTTAGTAGATATTGATGCAAATCCTACTACGATTTTTGATAAACAATTGTCTCTATATTTTGATAATCCGAATACCTCTCACCCAGTATTAATAAAAACAGCGTCTGATTTATTCTCAGATATATATAAAATTGAGTGTTGTGATTATGAGGGTCAATCTTTTGGTAGAAGTAACTCTCCATTATTTTTTTCAACTAAAGGGGGAAACATCTTAATAATTGATCAAATTGACTATAATTTCTTTCCAAATTTAAAAAACTATCCTGGATCACACGGTCCGTAAACAATAGACTAACAAACAACTAAGATTATGAAAAAACTACTACTTATATTACTCTGCTTGCCTTTGATTGGGTTTGGGCAGAAGTATAAAGAGTTAAAGGGTAATTATGGTGAGTCAATTAGTGGCATTATTGGTTGGAATGAACAAGGCGACCTATTTGCGTTCAGAAATATTATCACAGAAGATGTTTGGACAAATGACATAATAACAATTGTAAGTTTAATTAATAATAAAACTGTCGACTACATTCATCTTAATGAAATGGGGATGTGGAGTGAACAAGAAAAAGTAGTTAGTTCTTTTTTGTCAAAATATAAGATAAGACAAGTAGAAACTCCTAAAATACTTAATGTGAAAGATATTGAACACAATACTTGTTTAGAACAAATCCTTACAAAAATTAATAAGCATAATAAATTTGTTTTAGATTTATTAAGTATTTCTCCAGAAAATACAGGAGAACATATTTCTCATTTGGGAGAAGAAGATTATCTAAACGAACAATTCTATTCCTATTTTGAATTTTCTTCCTATTTTGAAGGTCAGGGGTTTGGAGATATCTCTTTTAGAATTGTTGGTTATTATAATATTGCAGACTTTAATAATAAACTTTTAAAA
>CAJQIZ010000042.1 GCA_905478555.1 uncultured Flavobacteriales bacterium | reverse complement strand
TTTAGTTGATGGTAATATAATTTATGTCTATCTGTTTTATCAGATAAAACTGAGTTTTCAGGTTTGTCGTAAGAAGAGTAGTAGAAACCTTTATTTCCATTCCAACTTATTCCGGAAAATTTCACATCTAATAAGGTGTCTTCCACCATAGTCTTACGTTCCGTTTCTATAACAATTATTTTCCTCCAATCTGATCCTCCTTCTGAAATGGAGTACGCCAACAAACTTCCATCTCCCGAAAAAGATATTCCAGATAAAGAAATAGTTCCATCTTCTGAAAATTGATTGGGATCAATAAATACTTCCTCTTGTTCCTCTCCTTTTTTTCGGTACAAAACATACTGATTTTGTAGCCCATCATTTTTATAAAAATAAGTGTAACTCCCCTCATTAAAAGGAATTCCAATTTTTTCATAATTCCATAACTCTTCTAATCTGTTTTTAAAAATATTTCTTTGTGGAATTTGTTCTAAATAAGAGGAAGTAAGTTCATTTTGTTTTATAAGCCACTCTTTCACCTGAGAAGAGGTGTCATCTTCTAACCATCTGTAAGGATCTTCTATATTAATGTTAAAATAATCATCTGTTACTATTATTTTTGAGGTAATAGGATATTCTATTTGTGCAGAGGAATGAAAAAAGAATAATATAAATACTAAAGAAATAAGAACCTGTTTCATATCACAAAATTACTCAATAATTATTTCTCTCTACCCAATCTCCGTGTTCTTTTATAAGATTGATTAAGGCAGTTACTGCTTCTTTTTCAGGTATGTTTTTCTCTACAACTGTTTGTTCTTTGTAAAGGGTAATCTTTCCTTTTCCGGTTCCTACATATCCATAATCGGCATCTGCCATTTCTCCTGGTCCGTTTACAATACACCCCATTATTCCAATTTTTAAACCTTTTAAATGATTGGTTTCTTTTCGGATTTTTGCAGTGGTTTCTTGTAAATCAAAAAGAGTTCTCCCACAACTAGGGCAAGAAATATATTCCGTTTTGGAAATTCTTGTTCTACTTGCTTGTAATATCCCAAAAGCCAATGAATTTACAGATTGACTGGAACCGCAATTTTCTGCTGAAATAAATATTCCATCTCCTAATCCATCTAAGAGTAAAGCTCCTAAATCAGAAGATGCAGAAAGTTGTAATTGACTTTCCGATAAGTCACTATAAGCCCTACCAATAATAACAGGAGTTTTAATTCCATTGTTCATCAGATCAGTAAAAAGTTTTCTTTGCTCGGCTACTCCATTTTCATTGTAAGTATCTATCATCAAAACAGCTGTTTTGTCTGTTTTTAGTTTCGTATAAAGTTCCTCACTTAAATCGGTAATACACACATAAACTAAATTTAACTTATCCGAAATTTCCTCCTCATCCAAATAATCATTTATTGTTAAAAAAGGATATCCCTTTTTGTGTTCTTTCCACTTTTTAAAATTATAAATTACACTTAAGGTGCCTGGAACTTCAAAATCCACATCATGGTTCCCCGCAAAAACATAATCGGCTGCCATATCCGAAATGTGCCACTTATCTAAAGGAACAGAATAATTGTATCCCAATGCGAAAAAAGATGCTGGAGTGATTTTTTGTTTTAAACAAAAATCCGCCATTACTATTGGAACATTAGTCCCACCAATATTTAAAACCTCAACAGTTTGCCTTTTTACATAATCAAAAGAATGGAGTAGATTTTCTGTAATTTCTTCTATTTTTTCGTGATCTTCTATTCCCTCAAAATGGGATAAAAGTTGCTCGGCAACTGGCATTTCAAATTCTGGTGCTTCCGTTAAAGAAACCCTTATTGTGTCGCCTAATCCATCCGCTAAAAGCGTTCCAATTCCTACGGATGATTTTATTCTTCCATCTTCTCCTTCCCCTGCTTCTGTTACCCCCAAATGTAGCGGGTAATTCATCTCTTCTTTTATCATTTCAGCAACTAATAATCGGTAAGCTTGTACCATCACTCTAGTATTAGAAGCTTTCATCGAAAGAATAATTTCATGATAATCTTCATCCCGACAAATACGTAAAAACTCCATTGCCGATTCTACCATTCCTCTAGGAGTATCACCATAACGGCTTAAAATCCTATCCGAAAGAGAACCATGATTTGTTCCAATTCGCATAGCCGTTCCGTGATCTTTACAAATTTTTACAAGTGGTGTGAATTTTTCTCTTATTCTATCTAATTCGGCAATATAACTTTCATCTGTATATTCAATTTCCTCAAACTTCTTTTTATCGGCATAATTACCAGGATTCACCCTTACTTTTTCTACTATTGTAGCTGCAATTTCTGCTGCATTTGGGGTGTAATGAATATCTGCAACAATAGGATTAGTATATCCTCTTTTTACCAACTCTTCTTTTATGTTTTTCAGATTATGAGCCTCCTTTTTACTAGGTGCAGTAATTCTTACTAATTCGCAACCCGCTTCTATCATCCTTATTGACTCCTCTACAGTAGCCTCAGTATCCATAGTATCGGTTGTAGTCATAGATTGGACCCGAATAGGATTATCCCCTCCAAAAATAAGATTACCTACTTTTACTTCTCTCGTTTTAAAACGAGAATACTGACTTAGTGAATTACAATATTTCATTTATTGAATTACTATCTTTTTAAGAGTTGCATTATTATTGGTAGAAAGAAAATAAATACCTTTTGAAAGTGTATTCACATCTATTCGTTGTGTAGTAGAATTTTCTACTTTTCTAGTTAATACGACTCTACCTACATTATCTGTTATTATTAACTTTTTTATCTTACTTAAATTCCCATTTACAAAAATTTCTTTTGTTGCAGGGTTAGGGAATATCTCTAAATTTAATATATCTTCCCCCTCTTCAGAAAGAAGTTGATCTACTCTAAACTCATAATGTATAAACCTACCAAAATCCCCTTCAAAAGAATGTAACCAACTTGCACCAATTTCTCGGAATTTAAGATAACCCGCTCCATCACTATTTGCCCAGAAATCAACACCATCATCATCAGTATCTGTTACTCTAAAAGTATAACATCCCCTATCAAATACAACCGTATCTCTAAATTGCGTGTTCGCAACAATATCTCCACTAGCAAATAACGCTACCCCATTATTATCTAAAAACTCCCAAGAAGTTTCTGATATTTGAGTAAAATTATTAGTTACACCACTATTTGTTTTAGTCCAAACCGTAAATAAATTAGGGTATTCCGGAACCGGATCGAAAGTAGTACTACTACTATTATTATGAGTATACTGATCGGTAGAAGAATTAGGAGCAGATATTTCAACATGGAAATGATTACCACTTGAAATCATATTTATCCACAATGAAGATGGATCTGGTAAAGTAATAGTCTCTGTTTCTAAGAAGTTAAGGTTTCCACTCCAAGTGTAAGATTCTTTATTGGGAGAATCATTAATCCAATACTCAATAGTAAGAGAAGTTAACACATCCGAACCCGTATTCTGTATTATAATTTTAGGTTTAGAACATACTGGATTTTCTTTTTTATAATTCACTTTGTTAGTTGGAGAGAGGATATCCATAATTGCAGCATCTAAAGTAAAATTAGGCGTTCCATAACTCACTAATTGGCTACTTACCCAATAATTTGATGTACCAGAACCTCCATTAATATTATAATCGAAAAGATGAGATTGACCAGCAGATAAATAAGAAATATCTACTTCTTGTAAATCGGTAGCCATTCCTGGGCACCATCCAGCTCTATCATAAATCCAAGTACCTCCTTGCGGGAAGATAGGGTTTTCAGAACACTCCTTCCAAACCTTCCAGTTGTCTGCAACTACTCCATTAATTTCAATTTTATGAAATTGAGGATTAAACTCCCCTTCCTGACCATGTCCTGTAATTACAGTTCTTAATTTAAAATTATCTGCATTTGGTAACAATATATGACTCCTAGGTTCAAAGGCATCATCATTTTGTATTTGAGTATAGTTTTTACTTTCTACCTTCCAGATATTTTGCATTTCTAAAACATCTCTTGGTGGAGTACCGACAATAAATAAAAATTTAATATCCATATCTTCTTGCCATTGTCCTCCTGCATTCATAGTTATTCTTTTTTGACCCTTAAAAATAGGAGCATAATCAGTCATGTCAAAATACCAAGTTTTTCCGTTTGCTCCTAAATCTAAACCTATACCATAAGGAGTTACAAAAGACATAATCTGAAATGCCATAGGATACCTTTTGTAATAAGGTAAATCTGTAATATTTATGGTTCCATCTATATTTGCAGGATTAGAACTAATAACATTTCCATTTGCGTCAAATAAATAAGATACTGCTTCCCAATAGGTATTTATAGAAATAGTTGCAATACTATCATTTTGAAGAGTTCCCCAATTTGGAACGATATCATATTCTTTTACAGTATTTGAGGTTGCAATAAGAGAATCTAAGACAGTATTTGTAATCGCAGTAGAAATGTATTGTCCTTGATAAAAACTAATATTTGGTCGGAAAGTAGAGCTTGTAAAGAACTGATTAATATTATTACCTCTATCATTATTCCAAACTACATTTCCTGAGAAATTTGCAGTTTGCTGGTTTAAAGTTTGATCAGAAGAAGTTGTTCCTACACCCTCATTTAATGGGTAGTGTGCAACTAAATTAGCATAGTCAGGATGTGTATTGTCTATTCTTTGTTTCATCCAATTAGAGATAGCTGATTGAGAAAGTTCTTTATCAAAAACTCTGAATTCTTTTATGTTTCCATCCCAAAAAGAACCATTTGCATTTCCTTCACTAGCAAGTTTCATAGATGCAATATCTATAGTTTTTGTATAGCCTGTTCCACTATGCCAAAGTTGTCCGTTTCTGTAAATTTTTAGACTTCCAGTATTGGTATTTTTCGTAAAAGCCCAATGACTCCATCCCCCAGTATATTCACTTAAATTAGCAGCTTTATCAATTCTATCGTAAGAGGTAGTCCCTGAATTTCCGCAATCCCAATATATTCTTCCATTACTCCAGGGAAAATGTATGTTTAATGTCCTTTTTCCATTCAGATCATAAGCTTCAAGAATAGATGTATTTTGTGGAAGTACATTTTCATCTCCGTTTATCCAAAAAGAAACCGTTATCTGTTCAGATATATTTCCCATTGCAAAAACTGGAATATCTATACTCTCAGAAGAGTTTACCGTAATATGATTTCCATCAGAAGAATATAAAGAAAAATCTTCATTTGTTTGTTCTCCTTCTATAAGAGAAGGAAGTGATGGAATAGAATTAGTAAAAGAAAATTCAACTACAATGTTAGAAATCGAATCCCATAAAAAAGGAATTGAAAAGTGAAATTTATTAATCCCGTTAGATAAATTTGTGTTTGCGTAATACACTTCTGTAAATCCGTTAGTATGATGATTATTAGCGTCTAAAAGAGTATCTGAAGTTAGTTTTAGTTTGATACTTAAAAAGTTTGCATAGCTATTGGTACTCAGTATATTTAAGGACAAAGCGTTAATAGAATCATTGATGAATCCTAAATTATACAACTCTGATGCTTTGTATAAAAATTGTGACTTATGAGATTTTACAGATGTACTTAGTACAAAGTCTAAAGAATCCACACCCAATCCAATTGAAGTAGTATCTTCTGATAAAACAGATGATACAATAGTACTATTCTGAACATACTGAGTGTAATTATATATCGGACTTGCCGAATAATTATAAGTAGTACCTGAAAAATTGGATATAGAATGAGAAGAATATATCGACTTAATAGAATCTACTCGGGAGGAATCATGTATGTACGTATTGCAAGAATAATCCCATTCCCCACAAGCTACGCCATTCCCTCCAGATGTATTCACTAGAGCATCTTTACATCTCATGTTATACGAAAGGATAATTTTTTCGAATGTGAGAGTAGTATCTGTTGGAAAATGAGCTATAGTATCTCTATCTCCTCCTGACCAAGGTCCCGATCCATAAGTCATGGAATAGTCAAAAGTTTGTACTACAATAGTATCCCCAGGACTTTGAGAAAACGCATTAAATGTAAAAATTAAAGTAGTTAAAAGTAAAATTATATTTTTCATATTATTTGTTTTTATGATTCTATTTCGGTAACCCCACCAGAAATAATAAGCTTCATAACTTCAGAAGAGGGTTTATCAATTTTTGTTATATTCTTTTTCTCCACTACAAAAAGTTGTCCTGAAATAGCGTAAGAATGTGGCATATATACCAATACTTTACCTTTTGTTATGTTCAAACTTTCCACTTCTTCATTTGTAATAAAACCGATACGCTCAATAGTTGAGTTATCATAAATTTTGACCAATACTGGTTCCGAAAAACCTTTTTTATTACCTACAAAAGTGTTCATTAAATCTTTTACTGAAGAATAAATAGTTTCTAACAGAGGTGCTTTTTTTAGTAATTTTTGGAATAAAGAATTAAAAGGGCTAGAAATTATAATACCACCTAAATAACCAATAAGAACTAATAATGCAATAACTACTAATAAACCTAAGCCTGGTATCCCAAATGGTATTATCCCATCAATAAAGTTAAAAGCTGCATAAATCACATAAATAGTAACACCAATAGGAGCTATGTAAAGCAAGCCTTGTAGGAAGTATTTAATAATATTTTTTATCATAATAAGTAAAATTATTTAAAGCTATAAAAGTAATAATTAAAACAATATAAAATAAAAAAAAGAAAATAGAAGCAATTAAGCTATTAAAAACTAATGTTGATAAGTTATTTTCAGTAGTATTTAAGACAGTAAGAAGCTTTGTAAATTTGGAAAGTATAATAAAAAGAAAGTATTATGAAAAATTCAGTATTGTTATTTGCTATAAGTATAGTATTTGCTACTTCGTGTGTCAGCCCAAAAATACACAATTCATTAGTTTCTGAAAATGAAAGTACGAAAAAAATATTAGAGCAAAAAGAGAAACAAGTTTTAGTATTATCTGATGAGGTAGAGGAACTTAACGCAAATGTAAACTTATTAAAAGATAAAATAACAGCATTGAAAAATGATTCTATTCAGAATGGAAACTCCTTATTTGTATTACAAAATAAACAGGATAGGTTAAATACTGCATACGACTTATTAGTAAGTCAGAATAGCAGACAGATGTCGGAGAAAGCAAAAGAAACAAAATTACTTTTAGAACAATTAGAAGAAGCTCAAACCAAACTATTAAAAAAAGAAGATGATTTAAATAAGCTGTCTACAACATTATCTGAAAAAGAAAATGAACTGAATAATGCACAGAGAATATTAGAAGAAAGGTCAGCAAGGGTAAATGAATTAGAAAAGATAATTAATCAAAAGGATTCATTAGTAACGGCCATAAAAAACAAAGTACAAAAAGCTCTTACTGGACTAGAAGGTGATGGGTTATCAATAGAACAAAGAAATGGTAAGATTTACATCTCACTAGAAGAAGATTTACTTTTTGCCTCCGGTAAATATGTAATTAATCAAACAGGAATTGCCGCACTTAATAAATTATCGGGAGCATTAGTTAGTCAGAAAGATATAGAAATTTTAGTAGAAGGACATACAGATAATGTAAAAGGAAGCGGAAGAGGATCAATAAAAGATAACTGGGATTTAAGTGTAATGAGAGCAACTTCAGTAGTAAAAACTTTACTAAATAATAAAGGATTAGACCCACTACAACTAACCGCTGCAGGTAGAGGAGAACACAACCCAATAGCTACAAATGAAACAAAAGAAGGAAGAAAAATAAATAGAAGAATTGAATTGATTTTATCTCCTAACTTAGATGATTTGTACGATATTTTAGAAGAGTAATCTAAAAACCTCTTCAATTTTAGAACATTGTTTTATCTCAATATTAAATGCAGTCGGATTAAATTTATTGAATTTAGAAACAATAATTTGTTTGTAACCTAATTTCTCAGCCTCTGCAATTCTTTGTTCTATTCTGTTAACCGCCCTAATTTCACCCGAAAGACCTACTTCAGCAGCAAAACAACATTGCATTCCTATTGGTTTATCCTGATCGGAAGAAAGTACAGAGCAAATAACGGCCAAATCAATTGCAGTATCATCTGGTTTTATACCTCCAGTTATATTTAAAAATACATCTTTTACACCTAATCGAAAGCCACATCTTTTTTCTAAAACAGCTAATAGCATGTTTAATCTTCTGGTATCAAATCCTGTAGCGGATCGTTGAGGAGTACCATAAACTGCCGAACTTACTAACGATTGAATTTCAATCATTAACGGGCGAGCACCCTCAATAGTTACCGCAATTGCTACCCCACTTGTCTCCTCATCTCTATCGGAAATTAAGATTTCAGAAGGATTATTTACTTCCTTCAATCCACTTTGTCCCATTTCATAAACTCCCAATTCTGATGCAGAACCAAATCGGTTTTTAACAGTTCGGAGTATTCTGTACACATGATTTCTGTCTCCCTCAAATTGCAGAACAGTATCTACCATATGCTCTAAAATTTTCGGACCTGCAATAGCACCATCTTTATTGATATGACCAATTAAAAATACAGACGTTCCGGTTTGCTTAGCGTATTTTATCATTTCGGAAGTACACTCTCTAATCTGAGAAACACTTCCAGGAGAAGAATCAATATGTGCAGTATGTAATGTTTGAATAGAATCTACTATCAAAATTTCAGGTTCAATTTCTTCAATTTGCTGAAATATATTTTGAGTAGAGGTCTCCGTAAGAATGAAGCAATTACTAGAAGAATTCTCTACCCTCTTCGCTCTCATTTTTATTTGACCTTCGCTTTCTTCCCCAGAAACATATAATATCTTTTTATCGGAGGTAAGCGCCAATTGTAATAGTAAAGTAGATTTTCCAATTCCTGGGTCACCACCTAAAAGCACTACTGAACCAGGAACAATTCCTCCACCCAAAACCCTATTCAGTTCTAGGTCAGCAGTTTTTATTCTTCTCTCCTTTGAAATAGAGATATCTTCAATTGAAATAGGAATATTAACCTTATTTAACCCATTCCAAGATTTTGTTTTTTCTTCTTTTGAAATTACTTCTTCTACATAAGTATTCCACTCGTTACATTGAGGACATTTACCCAGCCATTTTGGAGATTGCGTACCACAACTCTGGCAAAAAAATGCAGACTTAACTTTCTTTTTTGCCATTAATATTTCTTTATTTTATCTACAATATTTGTAGTAGAGAAACCATAAATAAAAGGAACTAATATTACTTCTCCTCCATTTTCTAAAACTACATTATGTCCTGCAATTTCTGTTACTTTATAATCTCCTCCTTTTGCCAAAATATTTGGAATAATAGTTTCAATTAACTTTTCAGGAGTTTCTTCCGAAAATAAAACAATAGCATCCACAAATTGAAGAGAAGCTAGTAGAATTGCACGAGAATTTTCTTCTATAATAGGTCTGTTTTTTCCTTTCAATTCCTGAATAGAAGTATCAGAATTTAAACCAATAACTAATCTATCCCCTAAATCTGCTGTATTTGCCAAAATCTCGACATGTCCTCTATGCAGCAAATCGAAACAGCCATTTGTAAACACAATTTTATCTCCTTTCTCTTTCCATTTATCAGTGTGAATTTTCAAATCAGAAAGAGTATATATTTTTGATGTTATGTTTTGTAAATTACTCATTAGGATTGTTTCTTTTTAGATAGGAATAAAACTAACAAACCTATGGACCCCATTATAATAGATACTAAAGTTTGCGCTATGTGTACAATAGTTGGAAATAAAAGCGCTGGATTAGATGGGTCACCATTTTCAGAAAGAACAATTGTGCCAACTCCTAATACCGAAAGTCCAATCATTACGATTGCATGATATGAACCCACCCCTCCTGGTGTTGGAATAACCATTCCTATCCCACCTAAAACCAGTAAAAATAATCCATCTGAAATACTAAGATGAGAGGTTTCAGGAATTGCCTGAAAACAAACATAAGTCATCAGGAAATACATAATCCAAATACTAAAAGTATGAAACCAAAAGAAGGATTTCCGTTTCATCTTCTTAATGCTTTTAAAACCTTCTTTTAGTCCATCAATAAAATCTGTTATTTTTTCGTAAAAAATAGTAGGTACAATCCATTTTTTAAGCACGTAATAAGCCAAGCCACAAAACAATAATACCGCTACTATAACATAATATTTGGTAGAACTTGAAGGTACTGAACCAGAACTTTGTAATCCTAATGCTGTAAAGAATTGTAATATTAAATCGAACTTTAAAATAAGAATAAGTAAAAATAAGATGATTAGAAATACAAAGTCAAGTAATCTCTCAACTAAAATAGTTCCAAAAAGTTTATCAACTGGAATTTTATCCACCTTATTTAGTGCAGAGCATCGAGATATTTCTCCAGCTCTGGGAATAAACATATTTGTAAAATATCCGACAGAAACTGCTGAAACAGAGTTAATTTTTGATGATTCGTAACCTAAAGCATCAATTAAAACTATCCACCTGATTCCTCTGTTTACATAGGCCCAACCTCCAAAAATCATAGAGAGAATCACCCATCCAAATTCTACTTCCGAAATTTTTTCTACAAGTGCAACCGGATCCTGATTACGAAATAAAAGATAAATAATTAGTCCTGCAAACGATAATGAAGCAATATACTTCAATATTACAAGTGGGATATTTTTATTACTTTGTATTTCGTTCATGCGGTAAAACTAAAAAATAATATTGTCAATTAGTCGAACTGAGGAAATAGATGCTGCAATACAAGCAGCATTTGTATTCTTTTCACCTAATTTACTAATTGGTTGTAGAGTATTTAAAGATACAATCTCAAGGTATTTTAAATCTAAAACATTCTGATTTTTAAATTTTTTTATAGATTGTTTTGTTAATTCATCAATACTTAAAATGGTAGAATTATCTTTTATAAAATTTAAAGTTTCAGATATTAACATAGATTTACCTTTTTCTTGTTCCGATAACAAACTATTTCTGGAACTCATAGCTAGTCCTGATTCTTCTCTTTTAGTTTCTACACCAATAATTTCTATTGGTAAGCACAGTTGCATAGTTACATGTTTTATGATCTGTAGTTGTTGCAGATCTTTTAATCCAAAAAATGCAATATTTGGTTTTATAATTCTAAACAGTTTCTCTATAATAGTAGCTACTCCATCAAAATGTCCGCTTCTTCCAGATCCTTCCATAAATTTATCCAGACCATTAAAATTAAAAGTTTTAGCCTTTTCATTATTATTATATAAGTCAATCACTTCCGGTAAATACAGTATATCACAATCCAAATCTTCTAAAATTTTAATGTCTACCTCATTATTTCTAGGATATTTTAAAAGATCAGCAGGATTATTAAACTGTGTAGGGTTAACAAAAATACTACAAATCACAATATCAGACTTGTGTTTTGCAGTCTCAATAAGCGACATATGTCCTAGATGTAAGGCTCCCATAGTAGGTACAAAAGAGAGGATTTTTTCTTCTCTTATCGACTCTAAGTAAGATTGTAAATCTGATTTAAATTTAAATATTTTCATTTACTAAAATTATACAAACAGCAAATCTAAATAATTGCTTGATATAAATCATATATTTTCGTAAATTTGCAAAATAACATAAATCTTATGGGAAAGAAAAAAATATTATTCGCTTCACAGGAGATAAATCCTTACTTAGCAGAAACATACATGTCTAATGTAGGATTAAATTTACCTAAAAACTCAATTGAACTAGGAAATGAAACGAGAGTTTTCCTTCCAAAATTCGGAGTAATAAAAGAAAAAGCAAACAATTTACATGAAGTAATTCGACTTTCTGGTATGAATTTAATTCTAGATGATTTCGATCATCAGTTAATTATAAAAGTTGCTTCTATTCAATCTGCGAGAATGCAAATTTACTTTATTGATAATGATGAATATTTTCCAAGAAACATTATGTTTCATGATGAAGAGGGGAATATGTTAGAAAATAATGATGAAAGAATGATTTTCTACTGCAAGGGAGTAATTGAAACAGTAAAAAAATTAGGATGGTCACCTGAAATAATTCATTGTCAGGGATGGTTTGCTTCTTTAATACCAATGTATATTAAAAAAATATACAATGAAGATCCTTTATTTAAGGATACAAAAGTAATCTACAATGTATTTGACACCGAATTTGAAGGATCATTAAATCTAGGTTTAATCAATAAACTTTTATTTGAGAAAAAATTAGAAGCTTCTGATTTGGAATTACTTACAGAACCTACTTTCGAAAACCTAAATAAATTTGCTATTAAATATTCGGATGCTGTAATACATGGTAGCGAAAAAATAAATGAAGGGGTTTCTAAATACATGAAAGATAGTGAATTACCTTTTATGGCTTATCCTGGTGAAGAAGAATATGAGGAGCAATACAATAATTTCTTTGATTCGTTAGTTGAAGTGGAGGAAGAAATTGAAATGACAGAAGAAAAAAAATAATGAACATATTAAAGCAAGCAGCTTACCTTATTGTTGGTACTGCAATACTGGCATGTAACGACCCTAATGTGGTTGGAATAAACTTACCTGATTCTGCAAAATTTACAATAAATAACGATTCTATAGAAAACTTTGTTTTAACAACAGTAGTGGAGGATAGTTTAAGGTCAGATGAATCTATAAATTTACTTTTAGGACAAATAACAGAGGACCCAATTTTCGGTGAAAATACAGGAGCTTTCTGTCAGCAAATGTTATTACCTGCTAATAATATAGAGGAGATAAGTAATATCGTAGTCGATTCTGTTTTTATGACTTACACTTATTCTGATTATTATGGAGATTTAAATGAGAATGATTTAGAAATTTCTGTATATGAATTAGTGGAGAGTATTTATAAAGATAGTATCTATTATTCTGATTATACTCCAATTTATAACAGCACAAATTTAGCAGTAAATAAATTTATTATTGAAGGGGATTCTAATAGCTCATCCTATTTTAAGATACAATTATCAAATAGTTTTGGAGAGCAAATAATAAATGCAAGCGGTTCGGATGACATGATAGATGATGAAGCCTTTTTAGAGTTTTTCAAAGGTTTTTATGTAGAAGCTACAGCATCCAACACTATAATGTATTTAAACCCAATAGCAGATAAAAGTAGATTTAGTATATTTTACCATGAAATTGATATAGATACTGCTATAAGTTTTGATTGTGATTTTAGTGGAGATGCTGCTAGAATTAATATTTTTAATAAGAAAACTATTGATACTACATTAAATCCTGATTATAGATACATACAATCTATGGGAGGACATAAAATAGAATTTATTTTTACTGATTTGCCAAGTATTCAGCAAAAAGTAGAAGGAAAAGCAATAAACCGTGTAACAGTTGACTTAAAAACAATAGAAGATAACAACTACGCTTCTCACGAAAAACTATTTTTAGTAAGAGAAACAAATGAAGGGAAAATTGTTTTCTTAACTGATTTCACTATTGAAGGAGAATCTCATTTTGGAGGAGAATTAAAAGATGGAATATATAGTTTCAATATTACAAGGTACTTTGTTCAGCTACTAAATAACCCTGAATACACTGATAAATTATATATTTTATCTTCTGGTGCTGCTGCAAATGCTAACAGAACAATTTTAGATTATAATAAAATAAATATTAATATAATTTTTACAGAAATATAATATGTGTGGAATAGTTGGTTATGTTGGAAATAGAGAAGCCTATCCAATTATTATTAAGGGCTTAAAAAGATTAGAATACAGAGGATACGATAGTGCAGGAATAGCTCTATCAGAAGGAGGAGATATAAATATTCTGAAACAAAAAGGTAAAGTTTCTGATTTAGAAGATTATTCTGAAAAGAAAAACAAGAGTGGTCATATTGGGATAGGACATACTCGTTGGGCGACACACGGAGTTCCTAACCAACAAAATGCTCACCCGCATGCTTCAGGTGATAAGAACTTAGCTATTATACATAATGGAATTATTGAAAATTATGATTCTATTAAAAAAATGTTAATAGGAAAAGGTCATAATTTTTATTCTGATACAGATACTGAAGTTTTAATACATTTGATTGAATGTATTAAAAAAACAGAAAAAGTAAATCTCTTTGAGTCTGTTCGTTTGGCTTTGAATGAGGTAGTTGGTGCCTATGCAATTATAGTTATGGAGCAAGGAGTGAATAACGAATTTATTGCTGCCCGAAAGGGGAGTCCTTTAGTTATTGGTATAGGAGAGGGTGAGTATTTTGTAGCTTCTGATGCCAGTCCTATTATTGAGTATACTCGAGATGTAGTTTATCTTGATGATGGTGAGATAGCACTTATTAATAAAGATGCTGATTTAGAAATTAGAACGATATCTAATGTCTCTAAAACACCCTTTATTAACGAACTGGAGATAAGTTTAGAATCTATTGAAAAAGGAGGGTACTCTTCTTTTATGTTAAAAGAAATATTTGAACAACCTAAAAGTATAATTGATACTTTACGAGGAAGAATTAACCCAAAAACCAAAGAAATAACTTTAGGAGGGATTTTAGACTATGAGCAAAAGATAATAAATGCTGATCGTATTATTATTGTTGCTTGTGGTACTTCATGGCATGCAGGACTCATTGGAGAATATTTATTTGAAGATTTAGCTCGAATATCTGTTGAGGTGGAGTACGCCTCTGAATTTAGATATCGTAATCCGATTATTAATAAAAATGATGTAGTATTAGCTATTTCACAATCAGGAGAAACAGCAGATTCTTTAGCGGCTTTAGAATTAGCAAAAGAAAAAGGAGCTACTCTTTTAGGAATTTGTAATGTGGTCGGTTCTTCTATTCCTAGGATAACCCATGCTGGAAGTTACACCCATGCTGGGCCTGAAATTGGTGTGGCCTCAACTAAAGCATTTACTACTCAGATTAT
>CAJQIZ010000041.1 GCA_905478555.1 uncultured Flavobacteriales bacterium | reverse complement strand
AAACAAGTACCATCATCACAGGTTGCTAATGGATTATAATTACAAGCTAAAGTATCTAAACAACCATAAATAGTCAAACAAGTACCATCATCACAGGTTGCTAATGGATTATAATTACAAGCTAAAGAATTTAAACAACCATAGATAGTCAAACAAGTACCATCATCACAGGTTGCTAATGGATTATAATTACAAGATAAAGAATCTAAACATCCATAGATAGTCAAACAAGTGCCATCATCACAGGTTGCTAATGGATTATAATTACAAGCTAAAGAATCTAAACATCCATAGATAGTCAAACAAGTACCATCATCACAGGTTGCTAATGGATTATAATTACAAGCTAAAGTATCTAAACAACCATATTGACAATAAACGCAAGACCCGTCGTTTGTAGTTGCAAATGGATTATAATTTATTGCAATAGAATCAGTACAACCTAAAGTTACTTGTGGAAATATACATGTATCTAAGCAATTTGCAAGTGAATCATAATTTGAAGCAGAAGGATTCATACATCCATAAAGAGTAAGGCAAGAACCATCATCTAAATTTGCTAAAATATTATAATTACAAGCTAAAGAATCTGTACAACCATTTATAATTAATGTAAGACATGCATTAATATCACTACAGGTAACCGAAGCATCATATTCTAAATACAGAGCATCACCACATCCATTTGGAAAATCACATGAACCATCATCAACATTAGCTGAAATATTATAATTACAAGCAATAGAATCTATACATCCATTTACAATGAGAGTAAGACATGAACTATCATCAGAACATGTAACTAAGGGACTATACTCTAAATACAAAGCATTACCACAACCATTTGGTAGATCGCAGGAACCATCATTAACATTAGCTAATTGATTATAATTACAAGCTAAAGGATTAATACAACCAGTTACAATAGGTGTAAGGCAATCATTTACATCAGAACAAGTAACAGAAGTATCATACTCCAAATATAATGGATCTCCACATCCATTAGGAAGATCACATGAACCATCATCAACTTCAGCTAGAGAATTATAATTACAGGCTATTAGGTCTGTACAACCATAAACACAAGCATTGCAAGATTCCCAACAAACATCAATAATGGTGTCTGACATTAACTTAAACTCTCTATTGACAAACTCTAATACGCCTAGAGAATCAAATCCCAAATCAACACAACTTAATGCACTATCAAGATTCTCTTGAATGCTCCAATCATCTGCAGAAAATTTAAACGTGTGTAAAGATGTGTCAATATTAAATGATCTTGAATAAATATTATTTCCTTGTGGATCCAATACCCAACAATTTCCACACCAATTATTAAAAGTTCCATTAACTTCAGGTGCAGTATATAAGCTTGCCACATTATTCATATCTACTTGAAAAGTAACATTATAAAAATTTCTTTCAGTATCACAAGTATAGCATCTATTCCAACAAACTGTATCCAAAACTTGATTGCCAGTTACATCTAGCGTTCTATTAATATAAGGAGGATTTCCCGAAACACAATCATCAAATTCATATAGTGACTCTTCAATATTCCAGTCATCAGCAGAAAATTTATATATATAAGAACCTGTAATTAATGGAATTATTATTTCCCATATAGAATCATTATTAACATCTGTCATTGAGGAGCAATTTCCACACCATGAATTAAAATCTCCATTAACCTCAGGTGTAGTGTATGCATCCGTTACATGAGTCATATCTACAAAAAATGTAATATTATATTCACAACTACCATCATCAATATTAGAAGTTGGGGCATAATTATTTGCAGCAGAATCAGTACAGCCTGGTATTGCCGAAACACAAGGACTACAACTTTCCCAGCAAACAATTGATGCAGTAGTTGTATTTAAATTAATAATCCTTAATGTATCTGATGTAATTATTCCAACACATGATTCCGTACCATTAAAAGTTTCTGTAACACCATCAACTACGAATTTATACGAATAATTTGATGCTTGAAAGCCTGGAACTGTTGTCGTATATTCATATGTATTGCCAATAGTATTTACCATTGAATATAATTGTCCTCCTCTATAAAATTCAACAGTTGTATACGATCCTTGGTACAAAGATAAATCAACCTCAAATGTAGCCATTACAGGAGGCTGTGCGTAAACCGAAATGGTTGAGATTAATCCCAAGAAAAATAGTAATCTTTTCATAGTTTAAAAATTTTATAAGCAAATATATAAAAAATACTTAGTGTAAATAGTACATTTATTCGATTATTGCAATATCAACTTCTTATTAATAATGCTATCATTTGTTTCAATTTCTAAGAAGTATATTCCTTTAGTATAATTAGTTAAGTCAATCTGTTTGGTGTATTCACCAACAAACTGTTGCAACTCTTCATTTATAATATCCTCTCCTAATACATTAAGTATTCTGATTTTTAGGGATTGAAAATTTTCTGATGTGAAACTTAAATTAAAGATATCTTTTGATGGATTAGGATAAATACTCAGATCTAAAATAGTAGAGTTCTCCTCTAATCTGATAGTAGTTGGTTGAGTCCAGAATACTAATGGAGTCCAAGCTGCAGATCTGTAAAGACCAGCATTAGGATTACACCATGTTCTAGCTTGACCTCTATAAGTTTCTCCTGGAACAACACCCCACTTATTAACTGAA
>CAJQIZ010000040.1 GCA_905478555.1 uncultured Flavobacteriales bacterium | reverse complement strand
CTCATATGTTTTTACCAAATGTTGATATACTACAGAATCCTTTGGTTCAATTTATTCTTTGTTTACCAGTTTATATTGTAGGTACATGGTTTTTCGGAAAAAGTGCAATAGGATCTATAAAAAGTAAATCCTTAAATATGGATGTACTTATTACCATTGGTAGTTCAGCTGCTTTTTTTTATAGTATATATGGATGGTATCTTTATGAAGGAACTGACCTTGCTCATAATTTTTTATTTTTTGAAACTTCTGCTACAATTATAACTCTAGTTTTACTTGGTAACCTTTTAGAACATAAAAGTGTAAAACAAACTACTACTTCTATAAAAGAACTATCAGAAATACAAAAAACTACAGCTAAGGTAGATAGGGACAATAAAATAGAGGAAATAGAATTTAAAGACATAATAGTTGGTGATATTATATTAATAAGCACTGGAGATAAAGTTGCCGTAGATGGAATTATTATTAGTGGAAATGCTAGTATTGATGAGTCGATGATAACAGGAGAAAGTCTTCCTGTTTATAAAGAGTTAAATAATGAAGTAATTGGAGGAACTATAGTTGTTTCTGGAAACATGAAGGTAAAAGCTACTAATGTTGGTTCAGATACTTTATTGTCTAATATAATTGAACTAGTTAAAGACGCTCAAAACAATAAACCTAACATACAAAAACTAGGAGACAAGGTTAGTTCTATATTTGTTCCTGTAGTGCTGTTAATATCCATTACTACTTTTTTATTATCCTATTTTGTGTTTGAGATAACATTAGTAGACTCTTTTTTAAGATCAATAGCTGTTTTAGTTATTTCTTGTCCTTGTGCTATGGGGCTAGCCACACCAACTGCAGTAATGGTAGGAATAGGAAGAGCTGCTAAAAACGGAATACTAATTAAAGGAGGGGATACTTTAGAAAAATTTTCTAATATTAGTCAAATATATTTTGATAAAACAGGAACTATTACTACAGGTAACTTCAAAATAAAAAAAATCAATTTCATTAATTGTGATGAGGATAATATAAAAAATATTATTTACAATTTAGAATTACACTCTTCACACCCTATTGCCAATTCACTAGTTAAGGAATTAAGTTCATATTCTCAAAAAATAGAGGTAAACGATATTGTAGAAGAAAAAGGAGTAAGTATTTCCGGGAGAATTAATAAAGATATCTTTTCTATAGGATCTTCCAGAATATTGAAAGAAAAAGAAATAGGGATACATGATTTATATATAACAAAAAACAACACATTAGTAGCTACAATAGATATAGAGGACGAGATAAAAAAGGATGCAATTAACATTATAAATGAATTAAATAAATTAGGAATAAAAACTAATTTACTTAGTGGAGATAAGAAAGAAAAGTGTAATTATATTTCGGAGAAAATTCCTTTTACAAATATCTATTCAGAAAAACTTCCTGACGAAAAATTAGAAGTAATAAAGTTGAGTTTAGAAAATGGAGATATTGCAATGATTGGAGATGGGATAAATGACGCTCCTGCACTTTCTTTAGCTACAATTGGTGTTTCAATTGGTGGATCAAGTGGAGTTGCTATTCAATCCTCAGATATTGTACTTTTAAATAAGAACAGTTTACAACAACTTACTAAAGCCTTAAAAATTAGCAAACATACCTTTCTTACAATTAAACAAAATCTATTCTGGGCATTTGCTTATAACATAGTTGCTATTCCTATTGCTGCATTAGGATATTTAAACCCAATGTGGGGAGCATTATTTATGGCTTTTTCAGATGTAATTGTAATTGGAAACTCAATAAGATTGAAATATAAAAACTTAAATTAAATCTTTAAGAGAATTCACTTTTAAACTCTGATTGCTTATGAACCCTTCCGCATATTTACAGTTTGCTTGTCTACCTAAATCCTTAGCTCTGTACTTTACACTTTCTAAAAAATCTTCTGAAGATATTATAGTTTCTGTTTCAGTAGAATCAGGATTATAGAATTGAGTTTTATAACAAATAATAGATTCAATTTTGGCATCCATTTCTTCAGTAATATCTACTACAAAATCTGGTAAAATATTGTTAAATTGAATATAATGATATAGATGATTAGGTCTCCATTTTTCTTGTCCTGTTTCTATCTTCTCTAATCCTGAAAGAAAACAAGCGTCAATAGTCAAATCAGAAGCCCTACCATGGTCAGGATGTCTATCTGAAGGAGCATTCGTAATTACTATATTTGGTTTGTATTGTCTTATTTTTTTGATTAATTTTAATTTATGATCTTCATCATTTACAAAAAAACCATCTTTAAAACCCATATTTTCTCTAAGCTCTAATCCCAATATTTTATTAGCATTTTTAGTTTCACCACTTCTGGATTCCTCAGTTCCTCTTGTACCTAACTCCCCTTTTGTGAAATCAATAACACCAACCTTTAATCCTAGTTTTATGTGTTTTAATATGGTTCCTGCACATGATAACTCTATATCATCAGGATGAGCTCCAAAAACTAAAATATCTAATTTCATGATTTTTTATTTTTTATTTTTGCTATAATAACTATAAACAAAACTATTGCTACCGAAATCCAAACAGAATTAGGAATAGAAACTTTATCTCCAGCAGCATATGAATGGAGTCCTGAGAGTAAATAATTAACTCCAAAATAAGTCATCAGAACAGAATAAACAGCAAATACTGAAGCAACATTAAAAGTAAATTTACTTTTTAATCCCGGAACAAATCTCATATGTAAAATAAAGGCATAAACTAATATACTAACTAAAGCCCAAGTTTCTTTAGGGTCCCAACCCCAATACCTGCCCCATGACTCATTTGCCCAGATACCACCTAAAAATGTACCTATTGCTAGCATATACAAACCAACAGTTATTGATTTTTCATTAATTATTGTTAGTTCCAATATTTTAAAATCTAATTTCACTGAATTAGTTTTATTTTTAAAGATAATTAATATTAAAGATAATAAACCTAAAAATCCTCCAAGTATTAAAAATCCGTATGAAGCTACAATTACTGATACATGAATCATTAACCAATATGAGTTAAGTACAGGAACCACATTTGTAATGGTAGGGTCTAAATAGCTTACAAAAGCAAATAATAATAACATGGAAGCAACTAAAGTTGTTGCAGATAATGTTAAATCTGATTTCTTACTAAAAACTAAACCTGCTAACATAGTAGCCCAAACAGTATAAATCATAGCCTCATATCCGTTTGTCCAAGGTGCATGTTGAGAAATTACCCCTCTAACTATTAATCCTAAAGTATGAGACAATACTCCTAATATTATTAACCATTTTATTATTCTTATTAAAATAAATATCCATTTTTTATCATAAAACATGTTGATAATTACAAAAATTAACATCAATAATCCTGTAAAGAAGTAATACATAAACAGATTAGTAAATATATCTAATTTATTATATAGTATTTCTAAGTTAACTCTGAACTTGGATGGTATAATAATGTCAAGTTTAATTGGAAATAAGTCAATTTCAAAACTCCACTTCGATGGTAAAATATGACTAGCATTTTTTATTTGCATATCTTTAATAATATTTAAAACATCATCTGCAAACTTCCAGTCCTTACTAAAAACTGAATTTGTAGCACTCATCAGATAATAATTAAACAAATTAGAATAAATAATAGAATCTTCTATTTCATGAGGAATAGGAAAACTATTTTCCCATTTATTGTTTAATGAATCAGAACTAGGAAATATATTTAGATTAGAATTATTTTTTATAGTATTAATAATTGAATATAAAACATTTACCCTTTCTGTTACTTTAACTAATTCTTTATCATACTTACTTTTATCTTTATCTGGTATATTTGATGAAACCCTTACCTTATCATCAAAAATAAAATTCCCATCTTTATTAAAGAAAAAACTAAAAGGAACTAACTGATCTTCTGATTTTAATTCTTTTAAAATCTCTTTATTTTGAACTATTACTAATGGTACTTTCCCCCATAATTCTGGCAAACACATGATACCTAAAAATACTTGAGTAGAATTTTGTCCGTAAAGATTTTCTTGTCTACTAATTTTTCTCATTAACTCAGAAGAGAAAGTAGATATAGGTTTAATCCTACCATTATGTTGTACTAACAATTCTTCAAACTGTTCCGAATGAGAAACATCCACCTTATAATCCTCTAAAGAATCTATAAAATTAATATTATCTTGCGCTGTTGCAGGAACAGAAAATAGAAACATTACTATTACAGTAGTAGATTTAATTTTATTCATTTTATTGGATAAACTTTTAAATCTTGTTTTCTTAAAGAAGAAAATACTTATCATTGCCAACATCATAAGAAAATAACCAATATAAGTAATAAAAGTTCCCCACCAATCATGATTTACAGATAAAATAGTTCCACTTTCGTCAGGATCATAAGATGATTGAAAAAATCTATAACCCTTATAATCTAAAATATTATTCATAAATATCCTATAAGGAAACCTAATATTTCCATCAATTACTTCTACTTCAGACGCAAAAGAAGCGGGATTCATAGAACCAACATAAGTCTCTAACTGAAAGTCTTTTAGAAAAATAGAAAATGGTAAAGTATAATATTTGGGTCCGTAAGATATTGTAAATGTTAAATCACCTAATGTGAAAATTGTATTCCCTCCATTTCTTCCTTTTTTCCCAAAAAGAGTAATATCCTTAAGTTCATCCCCTACTTCAATACTTAACTGAAGAGCGTCAATTGTTCTTTTCTTATTATTTGCGGAATCATCCATATTATTAGAAGCAGAATACATACTCTTCTTTTCTTGAAAAGAAAAACCAGAAAACATATATTTAGCACCATTTATAGTAAGTAAACTCATGGGATTTAATTTAAAGCTTTCACCAGCTTTATAAAGCAAAGGATCTTGCCCTGTAGGTGGCATACTAATTATAGATATATCATATGATGAAACACAACTAATACTTTCATCTTTAAAGTTGAAATTAACAGAATTAATCTGTTGGTTATTAAGTGTAAAATTAACTCCTTTAAAATTAGTAGTTTCATTAAATAAAACATCTCTATCCTCCATCTCTCCTCTTGAAATTTCAGTACCAGACCTCCCTACTACTGAAGATGAAGATAAACTCAATCCACTAATTTCTCTACTGATTACTGAATCAGAAACATTTGGTAAAAAATCCTGATAAGTGATTTTAAAAGGTTGAGACAATCTACCAGAAGATACTGTGAAATAATTAGAGAAAATATTCTGTAACAAAAAAGTATGATCAAATCGTTTTGTAATTCCTGATAAGAGTAATTTTTTATCTAAACGAAATTCATTTACATTATCATGAACTTTTACTTGCAAAAAAACTTCATCTGAGATAAAAGTGTTTTCACTCTCCCCCTCAGATATCCTCATCATTCCTTCAAAACCAGTATATCTAGTTACTCCAGCTCCCAAAAGAATTATAATAAAGGAGGAATGAAAAGCTAGTGTCGCTAACTTTTCTTTTCTGAATAGTTTGTATTTAAAAATATTTAGAGTTAATGCAATACATAGAAATATTAAAAGATAAGAAAACCACCAGCTATTATAAATTAAAGCTTTAGAAGAAATAGATCCGAAATCATTTTCAATGAAAGTAGCATACCCTATCGAAAAGGCGAAAATCAACAATAAAAGTGTAGCAAATTTCATTGAAGATAATAAATTAATAATTCTGTATATCATAGTTAGATTGTTTCTGCAAAATTATAACTTTGTTTTCAATTATTTACTTACATATCATTATTTAATAAATGAATAAAATTACTTTTATAGGAGCTGGAAATGTAGCCACAAATCTTTCTTTAGAATTGAAGAAAAAAGGATATGAAATTGTAGAGGTTTGGAGTAAAACAGAAGCTTCAGCAGCCATATTAGCAAACAAATTAAACTGTACCACAATATCAAATCTTAATAAAATCTCTAAAACAGATCTCATTATTATATCCGTAAAAGATAAATATATAAAGCAAGTAATTGATAATATAATTGACAAAAAAACCGCAATAGTACACACTTCTGGAAGTGTAGATTTATCTGTATTTACAGAGAATAAAAATCCTGCGGTATTCTATCCGTTACAAAGTTTTAACAAAAATATTGATGTTAAATTCAATAATCTACCTATTTGTATAGAATCAAATAATAGAGAATTAGAGGATAAATTAGTTAAAATAGCTAATTCAATTACTAAATCTGTTCATTTAGTAAATTCAGAACAGAGAGAAAAATTACATATTGCAGCAGTTTTTGCATGCAACTTCACTAATCACATGCTAACTATTTCTAATAAAATAATGAATGACAACAGTATGGATTTTGACATATTAAAACCTTTAATTGAACATACTTTTAAAAAGTCTATTAAAAATACACCTATAGAAATGCAAAGTGGACCTGCAATTAGAGAAGAATATAATATTATTGAAAAACACTTAAATATATTAGAAGAAAATCATGATTTGAAAATTTTATATTCTAAGATAACTAACCATATAATAAATAACGATTTTGATCAATAAACTTATTTCTTTTTTAAAATTAATCAGAATACAAAACTTGATTATTCTATTTTTAATTCAGTTTTTATTACATTATTTCCTTTTTGACAACCAAGGTAATATAGAGTTTTACTTATTAGCTAGTATAACATTTTTAATAACATCTGCAGGATATATTATTAACGATATATTTGATATAGAATCTGATAAGATTAATAAAGAAGAAGTAATAATAGGTAATCAAATCCATATTAGACAAGCATTATTTTGGTACTACCTTTTTAATTCATTAGCAATTATACTTTCATTTATTTTAGTTTATTGTGTAAATAACTACCCTCTTCTTTTTATTTTTTTATTTACTATTTATATTTTATGGTGGTATTCCAAAAAGTACCAACAACTTTTACTAATAGGGAATATTATAGTTGCTCTACTTACCTGTTTAAGTATATATAATGTGTATTTATTTAGTGACTCTTCCTTAAGTATAAGTCCTTATATAGGTTGGGAGTTTTTCTCTATAATTCTATTGGTTTTCTTCTCTTTCTTTTTAACTTTATCAAGAGAAATAATAAAGGATTTAGAAGATACAGAAGGAGACAAATTAATGAACTCTAAAAACATAGCCGTTACAGTTAGTTTAAGTAAAATAAAATGGGTAGTATCTGTTTTACTAATTATTGTTTTAATTCCCCTTTTATGTATTTTAGTTTCTCTTGTGAATAAATTAATCTATTTCTATAGTGCGAAACTCCTTTTACTATACATCTATTGTTCATATATTTGCTTTCTTATTATTTACACCATTTATAAGATAAAATTATCTGATAAGAAACCAAATTTCACAAGAGTAAGTCAACTTCTAAAATTCATAATGATTTTAGGTATCTTTTCTGTTCCTCTATTTTTCTATTTTTTATAATGAAAACAACTAACTATAATATCATTTTAGGTTCTAATTCAGTTAGAAGAAAAGAACTTTTATCAGAAATGGGCTTTCAATTTAAAGTTAAGGTTTCTAATATAGAAGAGATTTATCCTAATAAATTAAAAGGAAAAGAAGTTTCAGAATTTCTTGCTATTCAAAAATCAGATAATTTAAAAGAAAACTTACAAAAAAATGAATTGTTAATTACAGCAGATACTATTGTAATAATAGATAATAAAATATTAGGAAAACCAAAATCAAAAGAAGAATCCTGTAAAATGATTCAATCTTTATCTAGAAAAAAACATGATGTAATAACTTCTGTAGCGCTTACTTCTAATGACAAACAAGAAGTTTTTTCAGTTTTAACAAAAGTAACTTTTAATACAATTTCTGAAAAAGAAATTATTTTTTATATTAATAAACACTCCCCTTTTGATAAGGCTGGAAGCTATGGAATACAAGAGTGGATTGGTTTAATAGCTATTCATAAAATTGAAGGATCCTATACTAATGTTGTTGGTTTACCAACATCAGAATTATACAATAAAATTAGGAATTTTTAAATTAAAAAAAATCCGTTAGATTTTGTATATTTGCCATCTAATAAAAAACCATGAAAAAAACTATCTTTTACCATATTTTGAGCATTTTAGTGTTTAGTTTTACTTTTTCTTGTACGCCAATGAGTAAAATTACTTATTTAAATGCAGATGAAAAAAATGAATGGAACATTAGTCCTACACCTCCAAAACATTCTTTAGAAATTGGAGATATATTAATAGTTAAAGTTTTAAGCTTTGATGAAGAAACTACTAATTTTTTTAATGTTGATAATAATGTGAATTCAGCAAATACTTCTATTACTTCAGCAAATATTTACTTAAACGGATTTACAATAAACCAAGAAGGAATAATTGAAATTCCTTACATTGGAGAAGTTCATGTATTAAATCAAACTATTGATCAAGCAAAAAAATCAATAGAAGAGAAAGTTGACCTATACTTAAAAGACGCTACTGTAATTTGTAAATTAGGAAACTTTAATATTACTGTTTTAGGTGAAATCTACAGACCGAATACATTTCCTATTTATAAAGATAATATTTCTATTTTTGAAGCCTTAGCTCTTTCTGGAGGAATCACAGATTATGGTGATTTGACAAAAGTGAAATTGATTAGAACTGAGAATAATAAAAAAACAGTTCATAGCATTGACTTAACAAAACAAAAAATAATTAACTCTGATTTTTACTACTTACATAATAACGATCTAATATATGTAGAACCTCTTAAGTTTAGAGGGTTTAAAAAGTCACAATCTCAATTATTATTATCTTCCATAACAACAGTTGCTGTTTTAGTAAATGTTTATTTAAAAATAACAGAATAAGATGAACAAATTTGAAAACAATTTAGATTCTTCATCTGAAGAAACTATCAACATTAAGGAAATTTTAAAAAAATTTTCAGGACATTGGTATTATTTTATATTGTCTATTATAATCTGTTTGTTTTTAGCTTTTTTATATAATCGATATTCAGATAAAGTATATAAAGTTTCTACGGATATACTAATTAGAGATGATAATAATTCTCAATTAGGAGTGGAAAATATTATGGAGGGAATGGAACTTTTCTCTGGAAAAACTAATTTAGAAAATGAAGAAGCTGTTTTAAAGTCTTACACCCTTGCATCAAGAACTATAAAAAAATTAAATATACAAATGTCTTATTTTATGCATGGAAACGTACAAAAGATTCATTTATACGATCAAACTCCATTTATAATAAAATTTGATTCCTCTCATTGCCAATTACCCGAATCTGAATTTTTCATTGAATTAATAGATGATAATACATTTAGATTAATGGTAAAATGTACAGAACAATATACTTATGATCTTTTTAATGATAAAAGAAATAAAAAATTATCTGCAAATTTAGATTATGAAAAAACACACCATTATAATGAAAATATAGAAAATCCTTATTTTTCATTTCAAATAATAAAAACTTCTTTTTATGATGATTTAAAACTTGAAGATAAATCTTCATATTCATTCATTTTCCACTCTTTAGATATTATTACTAAAAAACATGTTAATTTATTAAATATAAAACCCACTAGTAAAGAAAGTTCTGTTCTTAGGTTAAGTATTACGGAAACAAATAGAAGAAAAAATATTGACTACATTAATACTCTTGCTAAATTATATATACTTCAAGGTTTGGAAGAGAAAAATGAAATGGCTATAAATACGATTAGATTTATTCAAGATCAGATTACTAAAACATCTGACACCTTAGATGTTATTGAAAAAGATCTTGCTATTTTTAAAGAAAGAAATCCAAACTTGGATATTATTAATAAGGATTTTGGAGCATTTTTTCAAAAACAGAAAGTAGATGGAGATATCTCTATAAATCAAATACATTTAATTTATTATAACGAATTATTAACTTACTTACAAAATTCAGAAAAAACAGATAACATTATCTCCCCTACATCTGTTGGAGTGACAAACTCTGAACTAAATTCATTAATAAATTCTCTTCTTACACTTAACTCTGAAAAAAAGAAATTAGAACTCTCTACTACTAAAAGTCATCCAAAATATCAATCTGTACTTTCTCAAATATCTCACACAAAGAAAAGTATTATTGAAAATCTAAAAAACTTAATTTCTTCAACAAATATTGCAAAAAGAAACTTAGAAGACAGATCAATTGTCTTTAATAGTCAAATTAATGAGTTACCTATTAAAGAAAAGGAATATGTTAAATTAAAAAGAAAGTTTATACAATCAGAAAATATTGTTAATTACCTAATTCTTAAAGAACAAGAAACTACTATTGCTAAAGAAGGCACGGAGGCTGATCATAAAGTATTAGACCCAGCTGGTGATAAAGATAGTTTAATACCTATCTCTCCAAAGAATAATTTAAACTTTATTATATCTCTTCTTTTAGGGATTGGAATACCCGTCACTATTATTTCTCTTAAAGATTTCTTTAACGAAACAATTAGAAGTAAATCAGATTTAACAAAACAGACTAACATTCCTATTTTAGGTGTCATTGGTAACTCTGATAAAGCAGATAGTTTAGTGGTGATAGACAATCCTAAATCTGTAATTTCCGAATCATTTCGTTCGTTAAGAACTAATATTCAGTATCTAGCATCAGATAAAAAAAACAAAGTAATTACTGTCACTTCTTCAGTTGGTTCAGAAGGTAAGACATTCTGTACCTCAAATTTATCTTTAATATTGGCCTCTGCTGGATATAAAACAGTTTTAATTGGTGCTGATTTAAGAAAACCTAAAACACATCACAATTTTAATATTGAAAATATAAAAGGACTAAGTTCTTATTTAATAAATCAATCTTCAATTTCTGAAATATTAAACAGTACTAAAAATGAAAATTTAAAAGTAATAACCTCTGGGCCTGTACCACCAAATCCTTCTGAATTATTAAATTCAGAAAGAATGAAGGAATTAATAACAGACCTAAAAAAGGATTTTGAATATATAGTTATTGATACTCCACCAGCAGGACTAGTTACTGATAGTGTTATTACAATGAAGTTCTCTGATATTAATCTTTATGTAGTACGACACAATTATACAAAGAGAAGTATGTTGAATATGATAAATAATCTACACGACACAAAACAAGTAGAAAATATAAATATAATTATAAACGATTACATAGTTTCCTCCACATCATACGGATACGGATACGGATATGGTTACGGATATGGAAATGGATACGGATATTACGACTAAAAAAAGAATGAAAAAAAACAATCCAGCTGATAGTATACAAGATTTGCAATTTTTTGGAGAATATGGAGGAGTAAACCCTTCTATTGCTGACTCATCTACTTTTACTTACCTTGCAGGAAAAACAATGGGAGAAGTGTTTGATGGAGTTAGAGAGGGGTGTTACTTATACTCGAGACACACTAACCCAACAACATCTTATTTAGGACAAGCACTTGCTGGAATGGAATACATGAAAGGTGCTATTTTAGCAGCTTCAGGTATGGGAGCTATTACTTCTACCCTTTTACAACTTTGTGATTCAGGAGATGAAATTGTTAGTAGTAGAACTATTTATGGTGGTAGTTATGCTTTTATGAAAAACTACCTTCCGAAATTCAATATTAAAACAACTTTTGTAAATACTTCAAATATAAAACAAATTTCAGATGCAATTACTGATAAAACAAAAGTAATTTATTGCGAAACTATGAGTAATCCATTATTAGAGGTTTCTGATATTGAATCTATTGCTATACTAGCAAAAAAACATGGCATAAAATTGGTGGTAGATAATACCTTTACTCCACTTGTGTTTTCTCCTGCAAAATTAGGGGCAGACGTAGTAATTCATTCTCTTACTAAATTTATTAATGGTACGTCCGATACCGTTGGAGGAGTTATTTGTTCAGATGAAGAATTTATTGGAAGTATGATTGATGTAAACTCTGGTAGCTCTATGTTATTAGGGCCAGTTATGGATTCTATGAGAGCGGCTTCTATCTTAAAGAATTTAAGAACTCTTCATTTAAGAATAAAGAAACACTCTGAAAATGCAATGTATTTAGCAAATGTTTTTCAAAAAAATGGATTGAGAGTTATTTATCCTGGATTAGAGAACCACCCTCAGCATGAATTAATGAAAATCCAAATGAATGAAGGTTTTGGATTTGGTGGAATGTTACTTATTGATGCAAAAACTAAAGAAAAAGCAAATGAATTAATGGAGGAAATGCAGAATAATAACTTAGGTTATTTAGCAGTAAGCTTAGGTTTCTACAAAACTTTATTCTCTGCTCCAGGATTATCTACTTCATCTGAAATTCCAGTAGAAGAAAGAAAAAAAATGGGGATATCTAATGGATTGGTTCGTATTTCTATAGGACTAGATAACGATATAGAAAGAACTTACCACACTATGGTAGATTGTATGAAAAAGGTAGGTGTCTTATAAAATGAAAAAGAAAAGAATACCCTATTTAATTGCTGCAGTACCAATATTATTCCTCATAGTTTTATTATCTATTAATATAGTAATGTTTGAGGATGCTCTAGGTGGTTCTAATCAGCTTGCTTTATTATTTTCTGGTGCCTTAGCATCAATTACCGGTATAAAATACGGTACAAAATGGTCAGAAATAATTGATGGAATTAGCAATAGTATTAAATCAGTCGCACCGGCAATTATCATATTACTTTTAATTGGAGCATTAGCTGGTACATGGTTACTTTCAGGAATTGTACCCACCATGATTTATTATGGTTTAAAAATATTGAATCCAGAAATATTCCTTTTTGCCACTGCTATTATTACTGCAATTGTTAGTATATCTACAGGAAGTTCTTGGAGTACTATTGCTACTATTGGTGTTGCTCTTTTAGGAATCGGACAAGCACTTGGTCTACCAGTTGGTTTAATTGGTGGAGCTATTATTTCTGGAGCTTATTTTGGGGATAAAATGTCTCCTTTATCTGACACAACGAACCTAGCTCCTGCAATGGCAGGAACGGATTTAATTACTCATATCCGATACATGATGTACACTACTATACCATCATTTATCATTTCTTTAATAATATTTTTAGTTATTGGTTTTAATTTTAATTCTGTAGGAACTCAGAATATAGATGAGTTATTAAAATCTTTACACTCTAGTATTAATATTACTCCTTGGTTATTTTTAGTACCTATTATGGTTATTTTTCTAATTGTAAAAAAGATGGCGGCTATTCCTTCTTTATTTATTGGAACTTTGTTAGGAGGAGTTTTTGCAGTTCTTTTTCAGCCGGAGTTAATTATGGATGTAACTGGAAGTGATACTTTAAACTTTCAATCTTCTTACGTAGCGGTAATTAACGCTATGACTATAGACACTAACATAGTTACGGACAACCTACAGATAAATGATTTACTTTCAACATCTGGAATGTATGGAATGTTGAATACTATATTGTTAATTGTTTGTGCTATGATTTTTGGTGGAGCTTTAGAAGTTACAGGAATCCTGCAAAGAATGGCAGAACCAATTATAAAATATGCGGATAGTACTGGTAGTTTGATTGCAACTACTGCCGGCACCTGTATCTTTTTTAATATTACTACCTCAGATCAGTATTTATCTATAGTAGTGCCAGGCAGTATGTTTGCCGATACTTATAAAGAAAAAGGTTTGGCTCCAGAAAACTTAAGTAGAACTTTAGAAGATAGTGGAACGGTAACTTCCGTATTGGTACCTTGGAATTCATGTGGTGCTACTCAATCGGCAGTATTGGGTGTTTCTACTTTGACCTACTTACCTTTTTGTTTTTTCAATTTAATCTCTCCACTTATGACCATTGCTTATGGTTATTTCGGAATAAAGATTAAGAAGTTAGAAAAGAATATATCTTAATAGACACACTTTCTTTATAAAAAAGCCATAGATTGGAATAGTTTGGGTTTCAATTCTTAGAATATATAACAATAATTTTTTTTATATTCCAAAAAAAAACTTAAAAACACCAACTAAAAAGTAGGGGCTTTGATTTGTCTAATATCTCAAATCTAAATCTTATATTTGCTATCCAAATTAAAAATAAAACAAAATGTCGAAAGGATTTTTTAATGTACCAACGCCTACTTGCGAGCCGGTAAAAAGTTACGCTCCAGGAACTCAAGAAAGAGAAGAAGTACTATCAGAATACAACAGAATGTATAATACCCATATAGATATACCAATGTATATTGGTAATGAGGAGATATTTACAAACGATAAAAGAAATTTATGTCCTCCACACGATCATCAGCATGTAGTGGGTACTTCCAACTATGGTGGTTTTAAAGAAGTACAACAAGCTATTGATGCGGCTATGGAAGCCAGAGTAAAATGGAGTCAGATGGCTTGGGAACACAGAGCGGCAATTTTCCTTAAAGCAGCCGACTTGTTAGCAGGACCTTACAGAGCAAAATTAAATGCTGCTACCATGATAGGACAAAGTAAAAATGTAATGCAAGCAGAAATTGACGCTGCTTGCGAACTTATTGATTTCTTGAAGTTTAATGTATTATACATGACCAAACTTTATAAGGAACAACCTGAATCTTCTCCTGGAATTTGGAACAGATTAGAACACCGACCATTAGAAGGTTTTGTTTTTGCCCTTACTCCTTTTAACTTTACTTCTATTTGTGCCAATCTTTGCGCAGCACCTGCCATGTTAGGTAATGTGGTAGTTTGGAAACCAGCAGAAACACAAATATATTCTGCAAAAATAATTATGGATTTATTTAAAGCTGCTGGACTACCTGATGGAGTGATCAATATGGTGACAGTAAGTGGAAAAGAAATTTCGGAAGTAGTGTTTCAAGACAAAAACTTTGCAGGGTTACACTTTACAGGTTCAACCAATGTATTCCGTACCCTTTGGAAAGGAATTGGTGACAATATAGAAAAATACAAATCGTACCCAAGAATTGTTGGAGAAACAGGTGGTAAAGATTTTATAGTAGCACACAAATCGGCAGTAGCAAAAGAAGTAGCGGTAGCTATCAGTAGAGGAGCTTTCGAATTCCAAGGTCAAAAATGTTCGGCAGCAAGTAGAGCTTACATCCCAACTAACCTTTGGAAAGATGTAAAATCTCAACTTATTACAGATGTATCTTCTTTTAAAATGGGTTCCCCATCTGATACCTCTAACTTTATAAATGCTGTTATTTCCGAAAAAGCATTTGATAGTATAGTATCTTATATCGATTATGCTAAAAACTCAGAAGAAGCAGAAATTATTGTAGGTGGTAATTACGATAAATCAGTTGGTTATTTTATTGAACCTACTATAATTGTAACTACAAATCCAAAATTCAAATCCATGGTAGAAGAAGTTTTCGGACCCGTAATGACTATTTATGTATATGATAAAGATAAATGGGAAGAAACTCTTACTTTGGTAGATAACACCTCTGAATATGCCCTTACAGGAGCTGTCCTATCGGTAGATAGATATGCAACAGAAACAGCATGTAAAATTTTAGAAAACGCAGCAGGTAACTTCTACATAAACGATAAGCCAACAGGTGCAGTGGTAAGTCAGCAACCATTTGGTGGTGCCAGAGGTTCTGGTACAAACGACAAAGCAGGTTCTATTCTTAATTTATTAAGATGGGTTTCTCCAAGAACAATTAAAGAAACCTTTGTTCCTGCTACAGATTACAAATATCCTTTTTTAGGAGAGTAATTCATGTATATTAAGGACCTGAGGAAGAAGTAATTCCTTAGTATCGTTTACAATAATATAATCGGATAGTTTTTCTTTTCCCTCTTGTGAAATTTGATTCTCTATCCGATTTTTTATTTCCTTTTCAGTAGTGTTATCTCTTTTTACAGATCTACTTATTCTTAATTCTAAAGGAGCCGAAACACAGATTACAGCATCTAATCCAATATTTTCTTTACTTTCAAATAGTATGGCTGTTTCTTTTATTACATATGATGATTTTTGTGACTTACACCAATTATTAAACTCCTGCTTAACAAATGGGTGAACTAAAGAATTTAGTTTCTGTAATTTTTTTTTATCCGAAAAAACAATATCTCCTAATTTTTTTTTATTCAAACTTCCATTAGTATAAATACCCTCTCCAAATGATGCTTTCACTAACTCCATCAACTTCTCGGAATTTATCATTATTTTTTTAGATTCTATATCTGCATTAAAAACAGGAATACCTAATGATTTAAAAACTTCTGAAACATAAGTTTTTCCACTACCAATTCCTCCTGTAATTCCTATCTTTTTCATTGTTTATTAGTGAGTAGTTTTTCGTATAAATATTCGTATAAAGGAAGAATATTTGGTAAGTCAAATTTTTGAGAATGATTAAAAGCATTTTCTTTAAATTGCTCTAATTTATTATCATCCGAAAGTAATTGTATTGCATTTTCTGACATCTGTTTCACATTTCCTATTTCCGATAAATATCCTGTTACTCCCTCAATATTTAATTCTGGTAATCCCCCTGAATTAGTAGATATTACCGCAACTTTTGAAGCCATAGCTTCTAAAGCCACTAAACCAAAACTTTCTGTTTCAGAAGGAAGTAGAAATAAATCGGAAACCGATAAAAATTCTTCTACAGATTTTAATTTCCCCATAAATTTTACTCTATTAGAAATCCTTAATTTTCTACACATCCTTTCTGCTTTAACTCTTTCTGGTCCATCTCCTATCATTAAGAGTTTAGAAGGTATTTTCTCTCCAACTTTATTAAATATTTTCACTACATCTTTTACTCTTTTTACTTTTCTGAAATTAGAAATATGAATTAATATTTTCTCTTCATTATTAGCAATCTTATTTCTCAATTTTTCATCTACAAGATGAGAGTACAAATTAGAGTCAATAAAATTAGGAATCATTTCAATATTCCTATTTATTTTAAAATGAGATAAGGTTTCTTTTATTAAATCATCAGAAACTGCAGTTACTGCATCTGATTTATTTATTGCATATTCAATAACTGGTTTAAAAGATTTGTCCTTACCTAAAAGAGTAATGTCTGTACCGTGAAGTGTAGTTACAATAGGAATATTGATTCCATAAGTTTCTAAAATAAGTTTAGCCTGTATAGCTGCAGAAGCATGAGGAATAGCATAATGTACATGTAATAAATTTAAACCTTCATGTCTTACTACATCTACCAATTTTGAAGTTAAATTTAATTCATAAGGTGTATAATCAAAAAGAGGATAATCTGGAACTGTTACTTCATGAAAAAAGGTATTCTCACAAAATACATCTAACCTAAAAGGTTGACTATAACTTATAAAGTGAACTTCATGACCTTTTTCAGCTAACGCGATACCCAATTCGGTAGCAACTACCCCACTACCACCGTAGGTAGGATAACATACTATACCTATTTTATATTTTTTATTTCCCTCCAAAATAATTATAAACTTCTTGCATGATATCTGTTCTCACATTCATTCTGATTAATTTTAAATTCTCTGCATCAGGATGTATTCTGTTGGACAAAAATATATAAATAAGTTCAGATTCTGGTTCTACCCAAGCAATAGTTCCTGTAAAACCTGTATGACCAAAAGAAGAAATTGAAGCCGATGTACTAGTAGCACCTCCTTTCCCCTCAAGTGTTCGTTTGTCAAAACCTAAGGCTCTTCTATTATTATTTTCTGGAAATTGATATTTGGTAAACTCCTTTAAAGTTTCAGGAGATATATATTTCTCCTCCGCATAATCCCCATTATTCAGATACATCTGCATTAATTTAGCTAAATCGTTTGCATTAGAAAATACTCCGGCATGACCAGCTACTCCCCCTAACATAGATGCTCCTTGATCATGAACATAACCTTGAATAAGCTGACTTCTGTATAAGTAGTCTTGTTCTGTAGGAACTATTCTATTTTTATCCATCCTTTCCAATGGTAAATACCCCATGTTTTCCATTCCTAATCTGTCATAAAAATTATTATCTATAAGATTATTTAACTTATCAGAATAAGTACTTTCTATTATTCTCTGAAAAATATAATATCCCAAATCAGAATATTTGTATTTCTTTTCTTGTCTTAGTTCCGAATACTTAATAGTTTTAAAAATAGAGTCCGGATAAGAATAATGTAAATAAATACCTTCTGCAACTTTATAAGGAAATAGAACTGATGATTGAGTATCATATAAAGTATCCCTCAATACTTTTACTCCTTTTATAGTGTCATCTTTTAGAGTATTTATGTAAAATGGAATCCATGATTTCAACCTAGATTGATGTGCCAATATATCTCTAATAATCAAACCCCCTTTATCAGATGTATCTAGGTCTAAATGTACCGACAAACTATCGTCAATATTTAACTTACCCTCATCCACCATTTTCATTAATAAAGGTAAACTAGCACTTACTTTAGTAATAGAAGCCAAATCAAAAACATCATCAATACCTACTTTTATTTTTTTATTGTAGGTATGAAAACCGTAAGATTTATTAAAAATAATTTGCCCCTTTTTTGCTATTAAAATCTGACAACCAGGTGTTGCTTTATTATCAATTGCATTATTAGCTAAACTATCAATTTTATAAAGATCGAATTCAGAAACACCAAACTCTTCTGGTATACCGTATCCTAATCGTATCTTATTAGTGTTAAACCCCGTGTTTATAGAAAAATGTTTAGTACTAACAGGTAGAGTACCATTAATCCCTATTCCTCCAAAAATAGCTTGAGCAGTCAATTCCTGAGCTACTTTACTATTTTGATAAGACATAATTAATCCATCAAAATTATTTACAAAAAGGAAGGAATTTATAGCATAGGGACTAGCAAAAACAGAAACAACCACCTTAGACTGCGCAGCAACTTTTTGAATAAATAAATCTGTTTTTTTACTGAATTTAAAACTTTTCCATGCTGACGCATTAGACTTATGTACCCCGATCAAAACTAAATTATATTCTGATAGTTTAGATAATATAGCTCCCATTTCTTCTTCTGAGGCATCTTCCTTTATTGTGTAATGATCTAACTTTGCAAATTTAGATAATGTAGAAGAAAAACTAGAAGCATCTTCTCCTACAGAAAGAGAAGCTATTTTTAAGGTATCCAATCTTTTTAATGGGAGAATATCATTATGGTTCTGAACTAATGTAATAGAACTTTTTACTAATTTTCTGTTAAGTAAATGAGTGTTATTTGTAGTTAACTCTTCCTTAATTTTTTCTAAATTAATTGGAGTGAAATCAAAAAGTCCCATCCAATATTTACTAGATAATACCTTTTTACATCTAGTATCTACTTCCTCTTGAGATATCTCTCCTTTTTGTATAGCTAATTTAATTTGAATAATAGCTTCTTCTACATCTTCAGAAAATAAAAGGACATCATTACCAGCAAGTAGAGCTTTTACATCTACAATTCCTGGTTGATAAAACTTACTTACCCCTTTCATATTTAGTGCATCAGTAATAACCAATCCTTCAAAAGCTAACTCTGTTTTTAATAATCCGTTCACCACTTTAGGGGAAAGAGAAACCGCCAAGTTTTTAGTATTGTCCAATTCAGGAATATACAGATGAGCCACCATAACAGAACGTAATCCATTTTTAATTAACATCTTAAACGGAATAATTTCCACAGAATCTAACCTTTGTTTAGTATGTGTTATTTCAGGCAGTCTTTTATGTGAATCTGAATCCGTATCTCCATGTCCGGGGAAATGTTTAGCACAAGCGAAAATTCTATTATCCTGCATTCCTAACATATATTGTACTCCCAACTCACCTACTCTAATTGGGTTTTCACCAAAAGAACGATTACCAATAATAGGGTTTTCAGGATTAAAATTAACATCAACTACCGGAGCAAAATTAATATTCACTCCGATTAACTTACATTGTCTAGCAACTTCAACACCCATGTCGTAAATTAGTTTTTCATCCTGAATAGCACCTAAAGTCATTTGCCATGGAAAACGTAAAGAAGAGTCTAAACGCATAGAAACTCCCCATTCAGCATCTAATGCAATCATTAATGGTGTAGAAGAAATAGATTGGTAATAATTAGTAAGTTTTGCTTGACGAACAGGACCTCCTTGCAAAAACATCAGACCACCAATTTTATATTTAGATATTAAAGATGAAATATGTTCTACATGACTTTTTCCTTTATTGGAATAGGCCGCAACCATAAGTAATTGAGATATCTTATCCTCTTCTGAAAGTGTCGAAAAAACAGAATCTACCCAGATATCTGAGTTAGTATTTTGAGAGAATCCAATTAGAGAACTGAAAACAATAAGTAAGTTAGTAAACTGTTTAAACATAAGCACCAGTTATTGTATCTCTTGTTTGTTCATTTCTTTTAGCTGTAGTATATCCTTTAGCCTTATGTTTAAAACCAGTGTGTGCTAAAATGATAACATCTATAATAGTACAATCTGTTTTTAAATTATTCTGTTTTAAAAAACGTGTATAAACTTCTTGTCTTAAAATGGGATATTCAGATTCCCATTCCCTTGAAAACACCACTTTTCTAAGTTCATGAGTTTTATTCTTTTCATCCTTTACAGTGATGGTAGCATATACTATTTCACCTACTTTAATTTCTTCCATAAAATATTTTTACAAATTTATAAAAGCAAACGAATATACTGAATCAACTAATATGTATCTTTAGCTGTATTTATTAACAAAAAAAGAGTCTCTCTATAAATAGAAAGACTCTTTTTGATAAAATATGAGTTTTAAATTAGTAAATACTAATTTTATTTGTCATTCTAATTCCATTTTTATCTAAGGAATTTATTATGTAAATTCCAGCAGATAAATTAATAGTGCTTATAGTAGATGGTAATTGTACTTCATACTGATTAGAAATTAGTTTACCTTTAATGTCATATACATTTAAAGCCATTAAACTGGAAGAACCATTTATAATAAGTTCAGATCCATTAAAAGTAACTTCTAAATCAGTACTAACATTGTTTATTGCAACAGGTACTTCCTCATTTACAGAATAATTAGCAGTATAAACATTGTCACCAGAATTTTGACTATTTCCATTTGCAGTTACTGATGTTGCATAAAAATCTACAGACATATTTCCTGCTGCTGGAGCGGTCCAATTAACTGACCAATTTTTACTAGCAGAACCTAAAGTTCCTGCAAGTTTATGAGTTACCGCATTCCCTCCATTAGTTAATTTTGTTTGAGAAGAATTTACGATAGTAAATCCACCCGTTTTATTTCCAAAAGATTCTGCTGTAAGTTCAAATCCATATTTAGTATAGGAAGGATGTGAAGATTTAACAGTAATGGTATAAGTATTATCTGGTATGTATCCACTTGCAGGAATATCAGAAGTTATAGTTACAGATCCTTGTCCTGAATTTATCGAACCAACATGACAAGCAGTACAATTCTGCCCATCCATAGGTGAATTAGTTTTTCCTCCTGGAGAACCTCCTTCAAAACCAGTGATTGCTTTTGGGTAAGTCATAATTATCAAACCTAAAATTACAGATGTAAATAGTAGAAGTTTTTTCATTTTTTCATTTTTAATTTTTACAAAGATATAAAAAAAATCAACTTTTTAATTTTGGATCTAAGGCATCTCTAGAAGCTTCAGCAATCATATTGTAAATAGTAATGGTAATAAATATTGCAATTCCTGGAAAAATAATTAGCCACCACGCTTCTATATTTCCCCTACCTAGATTTAATAAAGCCCCCCAAGTTACTACATCATCAGGAACTCCAATTCCAAGGAAAGAAAGTCCACTTTCAATTAGAATAGCAGATGCAATACCAAATGCAATACTTACAAACACTGGAGCCAAAGCATTTGGCAGAGCATGTTTAAAAATAGTCCGGAAAGATGAAAAACCTAATGATTTTGAAGCTTGTACATATTCTAATGATTTTATTCTTAAGAATTCAGCTCTTGTAAATCTCGCAATTCCAGTCCAACCTGTAATTCCGATAATAACCATAATAATAGTAAGGCTTCTATCCATTATCGCTGTCACGGTTATAATTAATATTAGTCTTGGAATAGAGTTCAGTATCTCAATTCCTCTAGAAACCATAGAATCTATTGGTACAGAAATTTCCGTAGATAACCATTTATTAGTAATTAATCTACTTGATAATCGGAATATATAAGTTATACCAAGTATGATTAGAATAGAAATTGAGAATTCTATCATTCCTTCTGAAGTACTTTGAGAAAATCCATCTGATATTGCATATTTTCTCTGACCAAAACCATAAAAGAATCCAAAAAATAAACCCATTAGAGTCATATAATATTTAACTCTTCTCATCTTTAAGTCTCTATCACCAAAGAATCCAGCAAAAGAACCGAGTATTATTCCAATAAATGAAGCAATACCCATTGAAATCAAACCAACTTTTAAGGCTATTCTAGTTCCGTGTATTAAACCAGATAATAAATCAGCTCCTTTCCCATCAGTTCCTAAATGATGTCGAAAGATAGTTGGAGAATCTATTAATTCTCCTTTATGATTTGTAAATTCTTGTTTACCATTAGGAGATACATAATCATTATTTTCCTTATCAAGGAAAGAAGGTGAGTATGGAATTGGAGTATAAATAATACTTTCTAAATTTAGTTTTCTCCAATCTGTAATATCAAATTGCAATTTTTCTATTTCTCCAGTTTTAGGGTCCTTTATTTCAACTGTTGTTTTTTTATCTTCAAAAGCAGGATACATTGTTACTCCTTTGTATACAGCATACAATGGTTGGTTATTTGCAATTAGTGGTGCAAATCTTGCAATAAGAATTAGAGTTACTAATAGGTATAAACTAAATAATGCAATCTTATTTTTTTTAAATTGATTCCATGCGTATTTCTGAAAAGAGAAATTATTTTTATCCGTTCTTTTTTTAGATGAAACATAGAAACCTATAATAGGACCAACTAGTTCTCCGAATCCTGGCCACATAATCCAACCTAATATAAACCCAACAATTAGTTTTTTGATTAGTGAAAATCTAAAATAAACTTCTTTCTTACTCTTAATATTAGATGCAATAAGTACAGAAAGACTTACAGATAAAATACAGAACATAGATATATAAAATATAGATGTTTCTCCAATATAGATAGTACTAAAAAATAGTGCATATATTAAAGTTAAAATAGATGCTTTAATAATGTCAGTTTTATTCTCTTTGTTTATTTGTGTATTAATAAATTTTATTATCATAATTTTATTTAAAAGAAATTCTTGGATCTACTACAGCATAAAGCAAATCAGCAACTAAGTAACCAATCATAGTTAGGAAACCAATTAGTGTGAAGAATGCAGTAATCATTGGGTAATCATAATTTAAAATTGCATTAAACATCTCTGTTCCCATTCCAGGTATAGAGAAGATTACTTCAATGATAATAGACCCACCAACTGACATTGGAAAAATTGCTGCAAATACTGTAATTATTGGTAATAAAGAATTTCTCAGTGCATGTTTTAGAATTACTTTTTTTTCTGAAAGCCCTTTAGCTCTTGCTGTTCTTATATAATCTTGAGAAACAACTTCAATCATCCCTACCCTCATAATTCTGCTTAAAAATGCAAAAGAACCATATGTGTAAGTAATTAGTGGTAAAACTAAATAGGGCAACTGATGTTGTATTCTTTCCCAATTAAAAATACTCCAATCAGGATTGTAGTTTAGAGGATCTTTAATTCCTGATTCCGGAAACCACAATAGTGTATCAGGGTTTGCAAAAAATAATAGTAGTACTGTTCCAACAAAAAATGATGGTAAGGAATACAACATAAATAGGACTATAGATATTCCTTTATCAGTCTTTGAATTTTTTTTATAAGCAGAGTAAATACCAATTGGGATGCTAATTAAGTATGCAATTAGGATAGATAAGAGAGAGAGAGTAAATGAGATACCTACTTTGTTCCATATTTTATTTTTAATTGGTTGTGAATCTTTATAAGAGACTCCAAAATCTCCTCTAATAATTCCTTTTCTTTCAGTTTCCTCCCAATGAAAAAAGTCTCCGAATACCCACCAATGATATTGAGAATTTATTCCGTACCAATTTATAGAAGGTATGTATGTTTTCCAATTAGTTTCTTTGATAAAAAGTAATTTGTGATTAAACTTTACATTATTATGCAAACTAACTAATGAAGGAAAATACGTATCTGATGAGATTAATTTATCAAGATTCTTAAACTTATCATCTACAAGTTCTTTCTTATTTTCTTCTAGTAATCCTACAATATTAAATCCAATTTGGTTTAGATCTTCATTAACCTTGTTTTTATCTAATGTTGTATCTTGTTCACACATTGATTCTATATTAATATTCTGTTGTTCCTTTTGTAAATTTAATAAAGATTTATAATAGTTGTCTACTGCAACCCAGTTGCCAAATTCATGTATTAAACTTTCTAAATTTTGCCTCTGATCTCTATCTTGTACCTTATACAGAGTATCACAAGAGGCCATGTCAGAAACACTGAAATAAAATAAAGGTAAATCTAGTCCCCACTTTTTTCTTAGTTTTTGTTTATCTTTTTTTGCTGTTCCAGATTGTTTTTCTGCTCCTCCTTCATTACCTGCTGCTTTGGTTAGCGACTCTACTGGATCTCCAGGTGCATTTATACTTATAATAAATGCAATTAGTGAAATTACAATAATCATGGGTATAAATGCTAATAGTCTTTTTAAAGTGTATTTTAACATAATTTTACTTTTCTCCCGTTGTTGGAACTAGATTCTTATTATTTATTTTTAGGTTATTTAGAATTACACCCGGACGTTCTGTATACATATTTCTATTGTCAAATCGTTTACTTATAGCAATCTTATTTTTAGATGCATACATAAATACATAAGGCTGTTCATCATAAATCTTTGCTTGTAATTTCCAAAGTGCTGATTTATGTTTTTCATAATCTAGAGATGTATTAGCTTCCTCAATGTAGGAGTCAGATTCTGAATCTCCAAATCCACAAAAATTAGAACCTTTAGTTACCCATGATGTTGTATGCCATAATTGCATAGGATTAGAATAGGAAGCGGAACCTCCCCATCCACCCATCATGGCGTCAAACTTATGTTCTTGTGCATTCTTGTAAAATAAAGTAAAATCCATTGGATTGGGAATTGCGTCTACTCCGGCTTTATACATACTTTCTTTGATCATAAGAACTACTTCTTTAGAAGTAGGACTACTCATGTAACTTAGTTTAAATGACATCTGTAGTTTTTCTCCATCTATAATTTTATCTCTAATATTATCCCCATCAGTATCAATCCAACCTGCTTCATCTAACATCTGTTTTGCTTTTTCTATATCTAGTGGAATCAACTTCAACGTATCATTATAAGTTTTCTTTAGAGGTGATATTTCTGCTGCTTGTCTTGAAGCTTTTCCGTCTAGCATTACTTCAATTATATCATCAACTGGAATTGTGTAAGCAATAGCCCTTCTCACTTTTTTATCAGTGAAGAACTTTTTAAACTCAACACCATCAGGTTTACAATTAAATCCCAGGTAACTATAGGAATATCTATCAATATAATCTGAATCGTAGTTGTTGTTAAAATATTCTCTCTCTCTTAATTTTGTAAAAGATTTTGTTCCGATTCTGTTAGAGACATCTATTTTATTACTTTTTAATGATAGATAAACAGCTGCATCTTCTTTAATAATCTTAAAAATAATTTTATCTGGGTAATTTTGATTGTATATAGATTTGCTGTTTTCTCCCCACCAATTTTCTTTTTTATCAAGTATTATGTACTCATCTGTTTCCATTGTTGATACCTGATATGATCCTAATCCAACTAATTTATTTGGAATAAAAGAATTATCATCACTATTATATTTTGTAAAATATTCCGATATTTCTTCTGTTGCATATTTCTCGTCAAATTTCTCATCAAAAAGATTAGCAAAACTAACATTATCTAGAATTTTATTTGGATCCCAGAATGACTGTTGTTGAAGATATAACTCTGAAAATATATACTGATTATCTACATGAATTTGTTGTGCCTGCATTGTAAATTTTAGTGGATTATTTTCGTCTAGTATAATAGATTTAATAACGGTACTATAATTTGATCTTATTTGAGTATTATTAGTCAAAGGACATATCATGGTTTTAACAGAGAACTCCACATCTTTTGCAGTTAATTTACTTCCGTCATCCCATGTTGTTCCATCTTTAATAATATAAGTATATTCTAATCCATCTTCTGATACCATAGGCATACTTTCTACAAGTGTAGGTATATATTCTAAAGTTTCGTGATCTAGTTTAATAAGTGTTTTTTGAGTATACTGAAATATAAAAGTTCTAACAGCTGAATTGTTATTAAATGGATGTAGTCCATCTGGCCATATAGAAATATGTTGAATTACAATATTATCATCTCCTCTTTCATTTATACAGGAGTTAAGAAGAATTATAGTAATAATAAAGGTAAATATTTTGTTTATCATATTTTAATTTATTTGATAAGCAAATATAATATTTGAACTGAGTTTATCGTAATAAAAATTGGAAAAAATAAAATGTTAAAAAAATTTGTGAGAATGTTAGATTGTAATACATTTGCAATCTGAAAAAAAATAGTTCTTTTTTTACAAATAAAAATATTGGAGAGGTGCCAGAGTGGTCGATCGGGGCTCCCTGCTAAGGAGTTGTACCTTTTACGGGTACCGGGGGTTCGAATCCCTTCCTCTCCGCAAAATAAAAAAGTTTACTTTTTAGTTTGTAGTTGTAAAAGTTTATTACTTTTGCGATCCTAATTTTCGGGGTATAGCGTAGCCCGGTTATCGCGCCTGCTTTGGGAGCAGGAGGTCGCAGGTTCGAATCCTGCTACCCCGACCAAAAGACAATTTTAAATCCCAAAAAATTGTAAGTGTTTAAATTTACAGAAAATTACTATCGTTAGAATTGTTATGTTAAAAATAATAATTCTAACTTTTTTTTATTTCACATCTACTAGTTTTTGAAATTATAAACACTTTCTTTAACAAGATTTTGAAAATGTAATATTATTTAAAATAAATAATCCTTCTAACATGACTTATTTATAATAGATAAAAACGTGCATAAAAATGACATCTTGTCATCAGTATTAATACTCACGTTTTTGGCCAGATATATTACTTATCTTTGCGAGAATTTTAAACAAACTGATGTTAACAAAGTATAAGTATATAATATTTACAGTTTTACTATCTCTGTTTTATAATACTGAGAGTAAGGGACAATGTATTGATGCTGATTTTGATATACCAAATTGTATAATCATAAATACACCCACTAGTTTCATCAATAATTCTATAATTAACACAAGTTGTAGTATTACATGGAATTGGCTTATCTATGATGACTCTTGGAATTATTTAGGATATTCTGGATCAACAAATTTAAATTATACATTTAACAGTACTGGAAATTACATAATTGTACTTGACCCTACAATTAACGGTAGTCCTCCTGCATGTTGCGCGCCGAACCCACCTATTATTAATAGTAATACATTAACTATTACTGTCGTAAATAATCCAGTAAACCTTTCCCTTTCTACAAATTCAACTACAGTTTGCGCAAATGGCAGTATTGATTATCCATCACTTGGCATAAATATCACAAACGCTACAGGAAATGTAACATATACTTGGAATACATCTCCAACAAACATCTCATGGTCAGGGTTAATCACAAACCCAATTCCAGCAGGAGAAAACTCAGTAACCTTAACAGTTACTGATGACTCTACAGGATGTACGGACATAAAAACAATTAGTTTAACCTATCAAAGTACTAATGCAAGTGCATCTTTTGTATCATCCGTAAATACTGTAAGTTGTCCTGGAGAATCAGTAATATTTACAGCAAATAATATAAATACAAGTTTGTATTCTTATAGTTGGATGATTGATGGAGTTCTTCAATCCGGAGGAGTAAATGGAATATTAACATCAAATATATTGCCAAACGTAAGTAATGTAGATATAACTTTATTTGTTGAAGATGATAATAATGGATGTATTGTACAAACAACTAATTCATTAAATGTAAACATACCTGATTATGTTGCATTAGATACATCTGGTACAAATTTTGATTCGCAGAAAAATTATTTCAGTTATTGTTTTCAGACTGATAGTGTAATTGTTGATACTTTATTCAATTTATTTACAAACACAACAGGAATTGATACAGTAATAATTGATAATGGATTTACTCAAGAAATTCACACCTCTATTCAAGGCTTTGATGAGTTTTATGTCAATATATCAGAAAATGTATATAATATTACAGTTACAACTATTTATTCTGGGAATTGCCCTCCAACAACCATTACATATGATGTGCTGTTTACCAGCTTATTAAGTTTCAACACTAGTTTTGGACAACAATCAATTTATGATATTTGTAAAGGGGATACTGTCAATTATTTTATTGACCCCCAAGTTTTTGAAATGCCACTAAATGCAGAAATATATTTTAATATAATTTGTGACACTACAAACACTCAAATAGTAATTTGGAATTATGACTCTGTAATAAACAATACTTATCTAATTGACCACGACCAAAACTCTCTTACTCCAGATGTAAATCAAATTGTTTATCAACATGTATTTGATGCTACTTCTTGTGGATGTGTTTGGAGTAATGGACAATCTTTGGTGTATGATAAATATAGAGTATGGCCAATTATCACAACTAGTTGTGGAGATACTCTAAGCAACACATTAGGAGAAGAAACTTATATACCACCAGATCCAACTGCTTATTTTGAGGTTCCTGATAGTATGTGCCCAGGAGCGACAGCTACTATTGTAAATGAATCGGATTTTGGTTGTCAGAACTCCTTAAATCCAAATTACCTGCCAGGTAATTACAACTTAGTGAGCCCCACTTTCTATTATGACTGGGGGAATTGTTCTACATCAACATACACTCCAACTCAAAGTCAATATCAAAGTAATAATTTTATATCTACATCAAATACTACAACTTTTAACAAACCTGGAATTTATCATATAGAATTATCAGCAATAAATTCTTGTGACACAGCAGCTACATTTAACGATTCAATAACAATATTCCCAAAACCTGAGGTATTTTTTACTGCAGATTCTGTTTGTCTGGATCTGATCACTCCATTTACATCAATTGCTAATCCTGCATCTGCTACACAATATACAATAGCTTGTTTCCCTAACAATATAATAATAAATGTACCCGCAGGACTTCCACTCGTGCCTTCTAATTTAAATAATAACACTGTATATCAATGGAATATACAGGGAGGAAGTTATGTGAATGGAACATCTGACACATCTCAACACCCACAATATATATTTAATGATTGTGGTAACCATATTGTAAGTTTAACTGTTACTGATAGTTTAGGTTGTGACAGCACATTTACTGATACAGTTATTGTTTATGAATTGCCACAACCTAATTTTTCAACAGAAGAAGTTTGTGAAGGAAATCCGACTTGTATTGATGATCTTTCAGATTTTAATACTGTTAATAATTGTTACGGACATCCTTTGTCATCATGGCAATGGGATATTATAGATGATAATGGTGATAATGTTTACACTAATACTGATAATTTTTCCATTGATTTTTGTGATACACTTACACCTCCATGTGACCCTAATATTGTTTCTTTTGATTATGAAATTACCTTAATTTTAACGGATACATATGGTTGTGTTGATACATTATCTGAGACAACAACCGTATATTGTAAGACAATAGCTGATTTTGATAGTAGCGGAGTTTGTTTTGACACTCCATATGGGGCAACAAAATATTTTAATAATACCTCTGTACCACAAAGTGGAATGGTTTGGAGTTGGGATATGGGTGGTAACGGTTCATATTCAATTGGAGATGATAGCACTTCCCTGAATCCAACATACACTTATGATAGTGTAGGAACATATAATGTCACACTAATATTAATAGGACCTAATTGTAATGATACTATAATTCATCAAGTTTCTGTTTGGGATAATCCAATTATTTCACATATTGATACAAATATTTTATGTTATGAAGATAATACAGGATCTATAGATATTAATGTTACTGGAGGAACGCAACCATATATATTTAATTGGACAGGACTAAATTCATTTACTTCAAACGATTCAGATATAAACTCATTGTTTGCTGGAATATATTACTTAGAAATAACAGATTCTAAAGGATGTACAGTATATGATATAATTGAACTTACTGAACCTACAGATTTTACTATAACAAAAAGTCAAACAAACCTACTCTGTTTTGGAGATTCTGACGGTACTGCTACTGTTAATGTAAGTGGAGCAACACCAGGATATAACTATGTATGGAATACAATCCCTATACAAACAACCGCAACCGCAACAGGATTGTCTGTTGGAACATACACTTGTACAGTTACAGATATTAATCTTTGTGATACAATAATATTATTTAACATCTCTGAACCTACAGATTTTACTATAACAAAAAGTCAAACAAACCTACTCTGTTTTGGAGATTCTGACGGTACTGCTACTGTTAATGTAAGTGGAGCAACACCAGGATATAACTATGTATGGAATACAAT
>CAJQIZ010000039.1 GCA_905478555.1 uncultured Flavobacteriales bacterium | reverse complement strand
GAATATAGTTGAGATCTATGAGTTAGACAATCAAAGAGAATTAGTGATAGAAAGAACTACAAAAAGTACAGGTATTTACTTTGTAGAGATAATAATAAATAATAACAAGATATTTAAGAAAATTACTTTGCAATAACGATATTAACAAATAGATGCTACTAAAAACAAACTTTAGTAATAAAAATTGATGATTTAAGGTTATATTTGCAGAATAAGAGAATAAATTTGAATAAAAGATATATAAATATATTATGAGAACAATAAATAAAGAATTGTTTAGCGGTACTACTTTTTTTAAGGTAGTACTATTTGTATTTTTAGGGGTATTGACTTCTGTACAATTGAAATCACAGAATTCCTATACTATTGATGTCGGAAATTTTTACTATAATCCTTCAGCTCTAACAATAAATATTGGGGATACTGTAATATGGAATAATACAGCTGGAAATCATAATATAAATGCTAATCTAGTAGATTTTCCTAGTAATCCTGAAGGTTTTGGTAATGCTGTTGCTGGACCTGGATGGTCTTTTCAATGGATATTTACACTTCCTGGAACATATAATTATCAATGTGATCCACATGCGCCGGGAATGAGTGGAATAGTTATAGTGAACAATCCTTTATGCCCTCCATCTGCTACTTTTAATAGCGTTAATGCTACTTCAATAGTGTCAAATGATGGGTCAGTTAGTGTTAATTTCCAGACCTCAGCAATTGGTCCATTTAATTACACTTTATTTGATAATAATTCTAGTGTAATTCAACAATTTAACAATGAACCTTCTCCTAGTTTTACATTCTCATCTGTATCTTCAGGGAATTACTTTATTTATGTTGAAGATTTAGGATGTCCTGCAGGTACAGGAGGGCAAAATATCTTAAATATTTCTATTAATACTACTGGTGGTCCTGCTGTTTTAGTAGGAGATTTAACTTATTGTGGAACAGGAACAGATATTGTTGCTTATTCTAATAACTGTTCTTCTCCAACTATTTTAGGTAACGAGTTTTTCTTAACTGATGATTTAGGAGGGTATATATGGGACACACTTTCTATGTTAGATTCTGCTGCTTTACCAACATTAACAGGAGGTACTTATATATTACAAATTACAAATTTGGACAATAATTGTGTTTCAATAGATACATTTACAATTACACCAAATATTCTTCCTGCTACTAATGTAGTTACTAATGTTTCTGCTTCAGGAGCTACTGACGCTTCCATAACTGTGAATTTAAATGGTATTTTTCCTTCCTCTTTCTTTTATTTAAATGGATCCCTGCAAACAGGATGGCAAAATGGAGATACCATTTCATCTTTGTCCGAAGGAATATATAATATTTGGGTTATTTCTGCAGGATGTAATTATCAAGATACAATTGAAATAGTATACAATAGTTGTTCTTCTGTATTAATTCAACCTATTGGATGTGATCCTTCTATTGCGTTTAGTGCTATAGCTTCTAATCTTCTTTCTGGAAATTACACTTATACGTACGAATTATTATTCGAGGGAACTTCTGTTGAGATAATTAATTCTTCTTTAGATTCTATTGTTTTTACTACATTAGTTAGTGATTCAGGGAATTATACTCTTCAAGTAATAAACGATTCAACAGGATGTATTTCTACATCTGCAGTGGTCTTGAATTTAAATACAATGGATATTAATTTACTAGCTCAAAACAATATTTCTGTTCAAGGAGCTTGTGATGGATTTGTTTCTGTTGATGTTTCTGGAGGAACTTTCCCGTATTCTATTAGTTGGATAGATGGAAGTGGAACAGTGATTAGTGGTCCAACAGCTCCGTTTAATACTTCTAGTTTGCCTCTTCTTTGTGAGGATACTTATTGTGTGGAAGTTACGGATGCTAATCCTTGTACAGTTACAGAATGTTATGATATAGTATTTGCTTCATGTAATACAATACTTACTATTACAGATAGTATTGATTGTTATAATGGTTTTGGAGAAATTACAGCAAACTTAGATACAATTGATGGTGGTGTTGGTCCAATAATAACGTTGCCTGGAGAAAGATATACATATACTTTATATTCATTAAACCCAACTACTCAGATTGGATTGCCAATTTTAAGTGATGCCACATCTAACGTATGGACAGGATTATTTGCTGGATCTTATTTAGTTGATGTAGTAGATAATTCATACGGAACTTTTTGTACTTCTGATTCTATTACTTTAATTCAACCTAATCAGATAAATATTTTTGTAACGGTTGATAGTACTACTTCACCTGCAATTTTAGATGGTTCCATAACAATTGATTCTGTTGTTGGGGGAACTGCACCATATACATATCAATGGTTAGATTCAGTAGGAATACCTTTTTCTACTTCTTCTACTTCTGTTACAGGTTTAGGATATTCTAATCAATTTAATGGTGGTTATACTTTAGTCGTTACAGATACTAATGGATGTACCAATCAAGTTACAGTATTTTTACATCCTCAAAACTCTGGTATAGGGTTTGATCTTGATTCTACTAGTGTTACGGCAGTAACTTGTTATGGAGATTGTGATGGTAAATTATTCATGAAAACTACAACATTAGGTACTCTTTCAGTACCACCGTTTACATATATTTGGAAAGATATTACAGGAACAATTTTAAAGATAGATTCTTTAGGTTCTCCATGGTATAATCCTTCTCATGTCGCTACTTATGTAAATAGATGTGCTGGTGTATATACTTTAGAAGTATTTGATTTTTATGGTAACTATATTCCACCTATCGAATTTGTTGTAGAGACTCCTGATTCTATGTCTGTTAATTTAGGACCTGATTTTACAATTGACTGTGGGGAAGATACAGTTTTAACTGCTTTTCCTAATGGTGGGAATCTTACAAATGATACTACTTTAGTTAACACTTTTAGTTTAGATTTTAATAATCCTTCAGGATTAGGAGATACTTTAATTACTGGAAAGAATTATTTACTAGTTGTTAGTGGTAGCATAACAGATGGTTTTGGTAATAGTTTTGATGCTGCTTATGATTACACTGCCGCACCTACTGTAACGCCAACTGTTCTTTGGACTATGGATGGAAATACATCTCAAACTCCAACACCAAACTCTTATAATAATTCTCATACTTATAATTATACTTTTGTTGCTGGTAATGCTGGATCAGTACCAGGTATGGGTATTCATACTTGGGCAGTACCTTCTTCTTTATATAACGGAAATTTAAACTTTTCTTTATATCAAATAGATACTTCAATAAATATATATAATTATTCTTGGACTACTATTCCACCTTCTGGTGTGTTGAGTACAGCAGATACTGCTTATGCTTATCCAGGTACATCTGTTTTGGGTACAACTTATGTTGTTGATGTTGAAGATATAAATGGGTGTTCTGTATCAGATGATGTAAATGTCTCCTGGAATTTATACATCTTAGACTTTGATTATATTAATTTAACTCATGTTGTACCATGTTATGGTAATTCAACTGGAAGTATAAATGTAGGAGCAAGTAATTCTTCTGGTTTCCCAACCTATAATTATAGTACACCTATTATAGATACTGTTTCTAGTTCAATTTATATTCCAACATCTGACACCACTTTTGGATTAGCTGCTGGAAATTATATATTCCATTTACAAGATAGTATCGGATGTTTATCTCTTGATACTATAGTCACTATTTCACAACCAGATTCTATTTGGGCATGTGGTATTGGTAATACT
>CAJQIZ010000038.1 GCA_905478555.1 uncultured Flavobacteriales bacterium | reverse complement strand
GCTTCAAGCCTACAAAATAGCACAAAAAGAAGCTTCAGACCTGAGAAAAAAAGGTTTAATTGAAAAGAGTTCTATGTTAAACATGAACTCTGCTTTCCTTGATATTTATCTAAACAAGGGCAAGAAGAGAGATAAAGGAATTGCTAAGCTTCAGGCAGCTTTTAAGGGCAAGAAGCAAAAAATTATTTTCAACCAAAAGCTACAAGAGTTCAAAGCAGCAAACAAAACAAACAAAAAGATGTACAAAATTTCCATATCTCCGAAATTGACAACCATTACTAAGTATAAAGATGATAAAGATAAAGAAAGATTTTACAGAGATACTGAGTTTATGCATATTCAGTTAGATGTTGAAGCTGAGAAACAACCTTCACCAAATGACCAAAATGTTTATGATGCAGTTAAAGGACATATAGTAACAATGGTTATCTCCGAATCATGGGGTACTGTTACATATGAGGTTCATCATCCATTTGAGTATAACAATTATTCGGTTGTGAGTGTTGATGATATTTACACAATGGCAACAAAACCTACAGAGGTACCCCTGAAGAGGTCCAAACCAATTAAACTCAATCTTCCTGTGAATCACATGAGTTATGAAGAACAAGATGATGAATGTGTTTATGATACCCTGTTGAAAATGTACGGTTCAAAAATCAAGACAGTAACTAAAGAATACTTGGTAAGATTTTTTAACAACTGTCATAAAGATGATTGTGAGAACAAAAACAAACCTTTTGCTCCCATTGATAAAAAAGATGGTGTTAAATCGATTTGGATTGAGAGATTTTGTAATACTTGGGACATTTCCATGTATTGTTTTGATATGACTCATAACCTCATGCTCAAGAATACTTCAAGAAGTAAAAATTACCCCACACTATGCTTTTATGCAACCAATGATCACATGTATATGATCAATGACAAAGCATTCATTGATAAGGTTAGTGCAAGAAACAAGACTATCAAAAACAATTTAGTTAGCAGTATTAGCAATGATGAGACTGAAACAAAAAACAAATATCAAAAACTCATTGATGAAGGTTTTGAGGTTCATCATGTCAAATCAGATGTACAAATATCAAAATACAATTCATGTATCCTAATAGTAGATACCAATTGTTTAAAACCCATGTTTAAGGATATGTACAAGCAACACAGGACACTGTTTAAGTTTAAAATGTCCGGAAACAAAATGTCATACATAAAGGGACCCAATGATGTGCACTTATTCAAGAACCCAAACTTTAACAGCTCCAAAATGTTTGACATATCCGTTGAGCAAATGAAAGAGATTTGTGAGAAACTGGGAACAGAGTACAAAAACGATTCATTCACATCTGTTATTATAAATGAAATGCACAAATACTATACAGGTCAAAGAGATGAACTAACAGATGAAACCAAGAACATTATCAGAAAAAGAAAAACATGTTCATCTTGCAGACAGGAGTGTAAGAAATCAGAAGTTGACCACATTATACCTATTGCTGCAGGAGGTGACAACAGTCTAAATAATCTTCAATTGTTATGTAAAAGCTGTCACAATGATAAAACACAGCAGGAGAAAGAAGCAGGAATATATGACAAATTTAACCCTATTGAATCTTCATATAATGGTAGGGTTTTGAAATTGTTTGACTCAGACTTTAATAAGAGATGGGCATTTATTGAAGAATTAAACAACCTTTACAAGGAAGGGGATAAAGTGCAGTGCTTGGATATCACCAAGTGCAGAAGAAATATTATACTGAACAACAAGGAACATAAATGGCCTGTGTTTTCTACACTGGATGACATTAAACCATTCTCTGGCAAATTAGAAAACGGTTCTTTCTATTATGTTGAGTGCGATAAAACATTCCCACTAAGGGGTAACGGTATCTATTCATATCCTATTGTTTCATATTGCATTGAACAAAATATATTGACATATGACAACATCATTAAAGAGGTTGCACCATCCATTACCTTAAAGTCAGACTTTTTTAATGGTTTCATTAAATACTTGCTCAAAGTCCTTCCTAATGATGTAGCAAAACTTGCTATTAATATTCTACCGGGTTACATGGGTAAAATTAAGTTTGACAAATGTTCTCTCAATTACACATCATCATTTAAAGAAGCTTCATATTTTTACATTGAATCGGATGGGAAAGATACAGATGACGGTGTTTACACGCACATGAGTATTAAGGATGATCTTTTTGAGCTGTACACCAAAAAGACATTCTCCAAAAATGAAAACTCTTATCCTATATATGCTCAAATATTGGATATAGAAGCTATTGAACTACACAAACTAACCAGCATTGTAGCAGCACAGGGTGGAGTTGCACATTATGTAAATACTGATGCAGTCGTTTATACATCAAACAATCCCATTAACATTAATGAGTATTACTGGGATGATGCTTGCACTATTCCAAAATACCACTTTGAAGAGAAGTTAGAGATGCCAACAGTGACAAGGAAAGGCCATTATGCAAGAGACAAAAAATATACATTCTATGATAGGACTTTTCAAGTGACTGAAGATAATGATGACTTTGAATCAATGGCCCAAAAAATTATTGATAGTAAACAGGGAGTGTTCATTACCGGTAACCCAGGATGCGGTAAATCTCACTTGTGTAAGATGATACAGAAGAAAATTGATAACTTTGTATCAGTTACACCAACAAATAAATCGGCGTTACTAATTGATGGTATAACTATTCATTCATACATTGCAGGTATCAGAAAAAATGTTATTAATTGCATCAAAAAGTTACAGTACATTATTGTTGATGAAGTGTCAATGTTGCAGGAGGTATTTTATAGACATCTGATGTACTTCAAAAAGGTTAATCCAGACCTTGCTATTATCATGATTG
>CAJQIZ010000037.1 GCA_905478555.1 uncultured Flavobacteriales bacterium | reverse complement strand
GAAATCGGCTTATTACGACCCAAACCCTGTAGTTATTTTAGAACATAAAGGACTGTATTGGAGTAAGATAAAAGGAACACTTGCAGCAAAAACTATTGAACCATCAGAAGATTATGTTATTCCTTTTGGGAAAGGTAGAATTGCTTTAGAAAGTGATAATTCAGATAATACTATCTGTATTGTTACTTACGGAATGGGAGTTCATTGGGGACTAAATGCAGCAGAAAACCATAAAGGAAAAGTAGAAATTATTGATTTAAGAACTATCAATCCTATTGATGAAGAATTAGTCTTTGAGAGAGTAAATAAGCACGGAAAATGTTTAGTGCTCACTGAAGAACCTTATAGTAATTCCTTTGCACAAAGTTTAGTAGGAAGAATACAAGAACATTGTTTTGAAAAATTAGACTCACCTGTTTATGTTATGGGATCAGAGAATTTACCTGCTATTCCGTTAAACTCAACTTTGGAAGCAAGAATGTTACCAAATACAGAAAAGGTAAGTGAAAAGATTAGAGAGGTTTTAGCGTACTAAATTAATGGTTCCATGTTTGGTGTTTTTCCATCCATCCCATTCCTGATAGTACATTTCATAAACATAGGTTCCAACTATTAAATCTGTACCATTTTTATTTTTCCCATCCCAACCAGAATTATTACTACATAATAAAGAAGAAGAGTTTTCTGATTCAAATACAATTTCCCCCTCTCTATTTATCACATAAAAAGAAAAAGTATTCTCTCTAATTCCACTATATTCAATGCAGAACTTATCGTTTAAATTATCATTATCTGGAGAAAAAGAATTTGGAATATATATCCAATAATCATTTACTACAAATATATTTTTATAGCTAGTATCAGTACAAGAATTTACATCTTCTACTATTAAAGAAATTTGGTAAGTAGAGGCTACTCCTAAGCCATCAGCATTTAAAGGAAAGTTATGAATTGGATCATCAATTATCTCATCCCCACTATTATCTCCATAATTCCAAGTTTGGTTTATTATATTCCCTACAGAAATAGAGGTAAATTGTAACGAAGGGTCAATAGCATGTATCGTATCTGTAATATTACTAATTACTGCAGTAGGAGCTTGCAAAATAGTAATAATAGCACCTCCACTAATAGTTCCTACAGAAATTGCATCCGAAAAGGAAATTAAATCATAATTCCCAGCAATATCTGAACTTATAGTAAAAGGATTTGTAGAAGTAACAATAGCTGCTTTATTTACACCATTAATAGAATAAACAAAAGTGAAAGGAGCAGTACCATTAAAAGAAACAGAAATATCTGCCGTTCCAGAATTAGTACAAAGTAGTTCATTTCCGCTTATAAATGCCGATTGAGAAAAAGACATAACAGGATTAAAAAGTAAAATGTAAAGAAATTTTTTCATATTAAAAACAAAAGTAAATAAAAAAGCCCACTCATTGAGCAGGCTTCTTTAAGTATTATGAGAACTGATTTTTATTTAACTTCCTCTTCCTTTACTTCCTCAAACTCTACATCTGTTACATCTTCAGAAGTATTTTCAGTAGATTCTCCTTCTGCAGAATCAGCACCTTCTTCTGAAGATTTGTACATTTCTTCAGAAGCAGCAGTCCAAGCAGTATTTATTGTTTCCATTGCTGAATCAATAGCCTCTAAATCTTTACTTTCGTGAGCCGATTTTAATAAAACTAAAGCTTCTTCAATAGGAGCTTTTTTATCATCAGAAAGTTTTTCACCAAATTCTTTAAGTTGTTTTTCAGTTTGGAAAATCATCCCATCAGCAGCATTAATTTTATCTGCTGTTTCTTTGGCTTTGTTATCTGCATCTGCATTTGCTTCTGCTTCTTGTTTCATTTTTTCAATTTCCTCATCCGAAAGACCAGAAGAAGCTTCAATTTTTATATTTTGCTCTTTTCCAGTTGCTTTGTCTTTTGCAGTTACATTTAAAATTCCGTTTGCATCAATATCAAAAGTTACTTCAATTTGAGGAACACCTCTTGGTGCTGGAGGAATATCAGCTAATTGAAATCTTCCAATTTCTTTATTTCCTTCAAACATTGGTCTTTCTCCTTGTCCTACTCTAATATCTACCGCAGGTTGGTTATCAGCAGCTGTAGAAAAAGTCTCCGATTTCTTTGTAGGGATAGTAGTGTTAGACTCTATTAATTTTGTCATTACACCACCCATAGTTTCAATTCCTAACGAAAGTGGAGTAACATCTAAAAGTAATACATCTGTTACATCTCCTGAAAGCACACCACCCTGAATAGCAGCTCCTACTGCAACTACTTCATCCGGATTTACTCCTTTTGAAGGAGATTTACCAAAGTATTTTTCTACTACTTCTTGTATAGCTGGTATTCTAGTAGAACCACCTACTAAAATAACTTCATCAATGTCAGAAGGAGACATCCCTGCATCTTTCATTGCTTTTTTACATGGTACAATAGTAGCCTGAATTAAACTATCGGCCAATTTTTCAAATTGTGTTTTAGTTAAAGATTTAACTAAGTGTTTTGGACCAGATGCAGTTGCTGTTATATAAGGTAAGTTTATTTCTGTTTGTGAAGAAGCAGAAAGTTCTACTTTCGCCTTTTCAGCAGCTTCTTTTAATCTTTGTAATGCTGCCGGATCTTCTCTTAAGTCAATCCCTTCTGATGTTTTAAAATCTTCTGCTAACCAATCAATAATTACTTGGTCAAAATTATCTCCACCTAAATGTGTATCTCCATTTGTTGATTTTACCTCAAACACACCATCTCCAAGTTCTAAAATAGAAACATCAAAAGTACCACCACCTAAATCGAACACAGCAATAGTTTTATCTACATCTCCTTTATCAATACCATAAGCAAGTGCAGCAGCTGTTGGTTCGTTAATAATTCTACTTACTTTTAATCCTGCAATTTCACCTGCTTCTTTAGTAGCTTGTCGTTGTGCATCATTAAAATATGCTGGTACAGTTACTACCGCTTCTGTTACTGATGTACCTAAATAGTCTTCAGCTGTTTTCTTCATTTTCTGAAGTACCATTGCCGAAATTTCTTGTGGAGTATATAATTTTCCATCTATTTTTACCCTAGGTGTATCATTATCTCCTTTTACTACTTTGTAAGGTACATTTTTAATTTCTTTAGCCATTTTACTAAATGACTCTCCCATAAATCTCTTTATAGAATAAATTGTTTTTGTTGGGTTTGTAATTGCTTGACGCTTTGCTGCATCTCCTACTTTTCTTTCTCCACCTTCAATAAAAGCTACAATAGAAGGGGTAGTTCTGTTTCCCTCTGCATTTGGGATTACAACAGGCTCATTACCTTCCATTACGGATACACAAGAGTTTGTTGTTCCTAAATCAATTCCAATAATTTTACTCATTTTATTTATTTTAAATTTAATAATTAGTTTCTACAATACTATAAAAGGAAATATGATGCCAAATTAAAATAAATAAAAAAACCTGACAGATATGACATGTTTAGGAAGTAACAAAAGAATTAAAACTGACAAGGAGTCAGATTATGGATAAATAAAGTTTAAAGAATCTAAAAGTTCAGCTACCGCTTGATTGGTAGATATAGTCAAATCAATATTTTCTTGTAATTTATTATATCTACTAGAGAAAAGACCTATCCCTCCATTAATATTAGTAAATAACTCTCTTTCCTGAACTATTCCAGTAGGTGGTTCATTTAAACTAATATATGTTTTTAAATCTTGTGAAGCTGCAGAAAACAATAAATCAATATTATTAATTCTTCTATTTACAGTATTGTCTTTAGGTACATTAAAAGCGATTAAATTGAAAAACTCTTCTCCTGAAATATTTTGTTTCAAATTTGTATTGCCATCAAAATCAATAATAGGGTACAATTTCTGAATCGTTTTCTCTACAGTATCTTGTCCGTATTCTGTATAATTAACATATAAAGTCATCTGATAAATAGATGCATTTTGAGAATGATTCCACTCAACAGTAGTGTTGGAAAAACTACCTGTTTGATTATAAAAACCCATTTTATATACAGGGTTATCAAAAGAAGACATCAAATTTATATCGTGTATTAATTTTGTTTTTGAAGTAATCACTTTCCCGCTAAGCTTATTTGTAACAGTAAGTAAATATTCTTTTTCTTCATTCAAAAAATTATCTGTATCAAATACATAAATAATATTATTATCAGTAGCAAAATAGCCATCTTCTTTTTCCATAATCGTATCTGTAAGTATTATACTTTTTAACACAACACCAGAAGTGGAAAGTTTTTCAATTTTAACTTCTAAAGAATCAGGATTATAGTTTAACGAATCGGATACAGAAGCCATTACATATGCACTTTCGTTACCTAAAAAAGCTTTATTTATTCTGATGTATTGTCTGTCCTGACTTTGATCTAAAAGACCAAATACCACTGTTACTTCTTCCCAATCTGCATTAACATTAAAATCTGTTTCACAAGAAGAAAAAGCTACTGAAAACAATAGAAATAAGAGTGTAAAATTTTTCATGGGTGCAAACTTACTTATTTTAATAACATATTTGTAGATTTGCATCTATTAAATATTTAAAAAATGAAAAAATATCTCACCATTGCATTAGTATCATTTGTGTTCTCAAATAACATTATTGCACAAAACATAGAAGATTTAGAAAGTGTGAAAAATCTACTAAAAGAAGATTTTTCAGATAACCAAACCAATTTCCCTATTTTAACTACAGTTGATAATTATTTTATAATTGATAACGGAGACTACTTATTAAGTAGGAACAATACAGAAAGTGAATATGCTATTTTAGCTAATATAGAACAAAATATTTCTGATTTTTCTCTGAAAACTGCCATAAAGTTAGGACCTTCTTCTAATAAAAGATCCTCTGCCGGAGTTTTAATTAAAGCACAAACAAACGGAACAGGATCACTTGTGTTTGAATTAAACAGAAAAGGAGAATACAGAATAAAAGAGCTTTTAATAAATAAAACTTATAAGTACTTATCTGGAAAAACATCTAACGAAGGATGGGTGAAAAACAGGCAAGTGAAGGGACAAGATGAATTTAATGCAATAGAAATAAAGTGTAAAGATAATGTATATGATATTTATGTAAATAATAAATTTATCACTACCTTATTTACACCTTCTTTATACAGTGGTAAAATGGGAATTATTATTGGTAGAGATGCAAAAGCAAGAATTGCTTATTACTATTTAGATGTAGCCGCTAAAACAAATAACAATCTGATTGAAGAACATATGGATGATTTTACTGTTATTAACCAGAGTAATAAACTAAAACAACTAGAATCAGAAAATACAAATCTGCAAAATTCTAACGAAAGATTAGAAAGAGAAAATAAATCTTTAAAAAATGACAATACATTAAAAATAACTAATACTAAATTACAAAAATCGGAGAAATCTGTAGATAGTTTAAATGTTATCATTCTTGATAATTCAATTTATTTAAAAAATACTATTGATGACTGGAAAGAAGATAAAAGTAATTTAACTAAATTGAAATCTGAACTTAGGGAAGGGAATAAAATGATTTCAGAGCTTAGATCCACTAAAAAAGAATTAACTACTAAAATTTCGGTTTTAACAACTGAAATAGCAACACAATCTGAAAAGATAGATAACTTAAATACTGAAATTACTTCTACAACAAACAGATTAGAAAGTCAGAAAGAATTAAATAAAGATTTAAATAATACAAATAAGAAAATTACAGAAGAGAAGTTAGTTCTGAACAATCAGCTTAAGACCACAACAACTATTCTGAATAATAAAGGAACCCAACTTAGTAGCTTAAAAACTAAAAACACCTCTTTATCTAATGAAATTAAGAAGGTAAATACAAAGGTTGAACTATTAAAAAGTCAATTAAACACTACTGAAAAAACAGAATATTCTTTAAACACTAAGATAAATAATTTAAAAACAGAACTTAGTGATTTAGAAGCAAAACTAAACAAACAAAGATCTTATTCTACAAAAAAATCCAAAAAATTAAAGGAGGATATCTCTGAAAAAGAAAAAGAAATCACTTCTTTAAACACTCAATTATCTGTTACAAAAAAGGAGTTATCTCATCTTACAAATAAATACCAATCGTACTCTACACTAGAAAACAGCAATACCGAGTTAAAGAGTAGTTTATCTGATAAAGAAGCAAGTATCACTACTTTAATTGATAAATTAAAAAACTTAAAAACAAGAACAGAGGAATTGTCATCTACTAACGAAAAACTAAATTTATCTGAAACTAAAAAATCAGAAGAAATATTACTTTTAAATTCTACTGTTGATGAACTATACACAAAAGTAGAGAACATGAAAAAAGTATTAATATACAAAGGTTTTGATCAAGCAGGTATTGACTCGGAAACAGTAACTACAACTAAAGTAGAGAATAAGAAAAACACTACAACTACTACTAATAAAAAGAAAAAATCAGGAAATATAAATAAAAAGATTACTACAAACGAAAATGTCACTTATACAGTTCAGATTGCTTCCTATGGTGTAAAAGTAACCATAAATCAGTTTAGAGGATTGAATGATGTATTTTACATAGATTCTGAAAATGAAACTTTCCTTTATATGTCAGGAAAGTTTGAAGATTCGAATGAAGCTATTGAACATCGAAACAAATTAGTAAAACAAGGGTATAACAATGCATTTATTGTAAAATTAAATAATAAATAAAATGTCAGTTGCAAAAGGAAATTATAAAAAGATAACTACTAATACACTTCAGGAAATGAAGAATAATGGAGAGAAAATCTCCATGCTTACTGCTTACGATTACACTCTAGCAAAAATTGTAGATGATGGAGGAATTGACATTATATTGGTTGGAGATTCGGCATCAAATGTAATGGCCGGACACGAAACTACTCTACCAATAACACTTAATGAAATGATTTATCATGCTGCATCTGTAGTTCGTGCAGTGGATAGATGTTTGGTAGTAGTAGACATGCCATTTGGATCGTACCAAGGAAACTCTTTAGAAGCCCTTTCTTCTGCCATCAGAATTATGAAAGAAAGTGGTGGACATTCTGTAAAACTGGAAGGGGGTGCTGAAATTATTGAATCGATACAGAGAATACTTACCGCTGGAATTCCTGTTATGGGACATTTAGGATTAACTCCACAATCTATCTACAAATTTGGTACTTATACCGTAAGGGCCAAAGAGGAGGAGGAAGCAGAAAAACTTATTGAAGATGCAAAACTATTAGAAGAAACAGGTTGTTTTGCTATTGTACTGGAAAAAGTACCTGCAAAACTTGCTAAAAGAGTGTCTGAAAGTGTTTCTGTCCCTATTATTGGAATTGGAGCAGGAGCAGATGTAGATGGGCAAGTTTTAGTATTGCACGATATGATAGGAATGACACACGAATTCAACCCTAGATTTTTGAGGAGATACCTTAACTTATATAAGGATATTACAGGAGCGGTACAAAACTATGTTTCAGATGTAAAATCTGAAGATTTTCCTAACGAAAAAGAGCAATACTAATATGTTAGAAGTATTGTATGAGGACAACCACATAATTGCGATAAACAAAAAATCGGGAGATATAGTACAAGGAGATAAAACAGGAGATGCTCCCCTATCTGATTTTGTAAAAGCATATATAAAGAAAAAATACAATAAGCCTGGTGAAGTATTTTTAGGCACTATACATAGATTAGACCGTCCTACTTCTGGGGTTGTCTTATATGCCCGAACATCAAAGGCATTAAGTAGAATGAACGAGCAGTTCCGAGAAAAACAAGTGCAAAAAACATATTGGGCAGTGGTTGATAATAACCCTCCAAATACGAATGGGACTTTAGAAAACTATTTACAGAAAAATCAAAAGCAAAATAAATCTTACATTACCAAAAATGAGGGGGGAAAACATGCTGTTTTGGACTATAAACTCCTAAAAAAGTTAGACAACTTTTTTCATTTGGAGATACGACCAAAAACGGGTCGACACCACCAGATTAGAGTGCAATTAGCACATATTGGATGTATTATAAAGGGAGATTTAAAATATGGAGCAAAACGATCTAACAAAGATGCTTCCATACATTTACTGGCACAAAAACTAGAGTTTATACACCCAGTAACAAAAGAAAATATTATTATTAATGCCCCAGCTCCTAAAGAAAGTATTTGGGATTCTTGTAAATAAACAATTAATAAGGATCCACATCCATGTTAATACGAACGGCCCTAAAATCTTTTAAGTCCCTATATTTTAGGATTAAATTGTTCAATATTATTTTAGCTTCTTTTACTGACGCTTCTGTTTCTATTTTTAGTAATATATTTTTATGGTAGTAATTCCTTATTTTACTTACGCCCGGGGATTCCGGACCCAACACTCTATTCCTGAAACTTTTCCTTAGAGAATCAGTAAATTGTTTGGATAGCTTATCTAGTTTATTTTTGTTTTTATGTTGCATGTTTACAGATATAATCCTACAATAAGGAGGGTACTTAAAAATCTTCCGTTCTTCTAGTTGTTTTTTGCACATTTGCAAATAATCATGGTTTTTAACTTGGTTTATTATTTCATGTTTCTCATCATAAGTCTGTATAATTACTTTCCCTCTTTCTCCTTTTCTACCTGCCCTTCCCGCTACTTGGCTCATTAGCTGATAGGCCCTTTCCAAAGCCCTAAAATTGGGGAACTTCAGCATGCTATCGGCATTTAGTATTCCTACCACTTCTACATTATCAAAATCCAGTCCTTTAGTTACCATTTGCGTACCGATTAGTATATCCGTATTTCCTCTTTCAAAATCATCAATTATCTGAGAGTAAGAATGTTTTTTTCGGGTAGTATCATGGTCCATTCTTTGTGTTTTTGCATCCGGGAACAATACTTTTAACTCCTCCTCTATTTGCTCAGTTCCAAAGCCCTTATCTATCATTTCGTTATGTCCGCAACTTTTACAACTTAGTTGCTTATCGGTACTATATCCGCAATAATGGCATCTCAACGAATTGGTATGCTTATGATAGGTTAAACTAACATCACAATTATTACAAGAAGGAGTAAAACTACATAAATTACATTCCAATAGTGGTGCATATCCCCTCCTATTCTGAAAAAGGATTATTTGTTTTCCTTTCTTTAAAGCTGCTCCAATATGTTTCAATAAAAAAGGAGAGAAATGGTACTCCATTTGTTTTTTTAAGTGCGCTCTTTTTATATCTACAATATGTATTTCTGGAAGTTGCATATCTCCATATCTGGAATTCAATTCTACCAAAGAAAATTTACCAATAATACAATTATAATAGCTTTCTAAAGAGGGAGTTGCAGACCCTAATAATACTTTTGATTTATGTAAATGTGAAAGGTAAATAGCAGCATCTCTGGCATGATATCTTGGGGAAGGCTGAAACTGTTTAAAACTGGATTCGTGTTCTTCATCTACAATAATAAGCCCTAAATTATCGAAAGGTAAAAACAAAGAAGAACGAGCACCCAGCATAATTGGATACTGAGCTTTATCCCCATCTTTTTCCTTTACAGCATTCCATATTTCTACCCTTTCATTATTACTCATCCTGGAATGAGAAACCCCAACTTTATTCCCATAATGTTTTCTGAGTCGGTTTATTATTTGTGTAGTAAGAGCAATTTCAGGTAATAAATACAAAACTTGTTTCCCTTTTTTCAGTTGTTCTTCTATTAATTTTATGTAAATTTCTGTCTTCCCACTTGACGTTACCCCATGTAATAAACAAACATCCTTTTCTTTAAAACTATTTTTTATCTTATTATACGCTATTTCTTGTTTTTCTGAAAGAATTTTTATTTTCTCTAGTTTTTCAGGAACAGAAAGCAACCTACTTACTTGATCCACTTCTATCTTAATAATCTCTTTTGTAACCAGAGCATTTAATATCCCTCTACTAATTCCACTTTTCTTTACTATTTCTGTAACCGTCCATTTCTTTTTAGGGTATTGAGCTTTATAGTGTATAATAAGCTGAAGTAATTCCTCTTGTTTTTTTGCTGACTTCACCTTTTCAAAATAATTTTCAAAATCATCTCCTACTAACTCGATAAACTGTAGAGTTTTCTTTTTAAAACTATCGTGTAATTCTTCCTTTATTTGTACTACCTCTTTTCGTATTAGTTCGTTTATTATAGGGAAAACTGCAACCTTATCTACCAATACACTTACTTCACTAATAGTAAGGTCCTCCTTAAGAGTTAAACTAGTAATTATAGTGTTTTCATTATCGTTCAAATCTCCAAAATCTCCATCAAAATTAGGATGAACAATTATCTTACTTTCAGAAGTAAGCTTTAATGAAGACGGAAGAGCAACATTCATTACATCTCCCAACCTGCTCATGTAATACTCCGATATCCATTTCCAAAATTGAATCTGAATAGGATGCACTAAATTACTTTCATCTAACACAGCAAGTATATCTTTTGCATCATACAAAGTTGGTTTTGTAGTATGAATATCTATTACAATTGCAGTATATAATTTTCGTTTTCCAAAGGGAACTACTACCCTTTGCCCAATACTAACCTCATCCGAATTATTTATACTATATGTAAAACTCCCTTGTACAGGAAGAGGAAGAATAACTTCAATATATTTTTTCAGGGAATTCATACAAAAGCAAAGATGCTTAAAATAAATTGATTTTCTTATCGTTTGTTATAGATAATAAGATAAGATAAATATTTAATTTATATTATAATTCTATAAAATAAAAATACTATTTTTGTAAAAATATATAAAACTATATTATGAAAGAAACAATACAGACACTATTTATCACATCTTTAATAATCATGACTTTCTCTTCTTGTGAAAAACCAAATCAAACAGACTTAACTATAAATTTCACTCATACAGTTGATGCAGAGGAGTTAACAACTAACAGTATGATATACTCTAATTCCGCTGGAGAAAACTATGATGTTAGAACATTAAAATATCTTATATCAGACATTACTTTACATGCAGAAAATGGAAACGAAATTATCTTAAGTGACATTCATTTTATTGACATATCTGAAGAATCAACTTTTAGTTTCACTGTTGAAGATTTTCCTAATAATAATTACACTTCTATTTCATATAAAATGGGATTAGATACTATTAAAAATACAAACAATTTACATATTAATGAGAGTTATCATTCAGCAATGGTATGGCCAGAAACAAACGGAGGAGGATATCATTATATGAAACTTGAAGGGGCTTACAATAATGACTCTACATTCTACAACACACACACAGGAGGCACAATGGGTGGTGATTATTCATTTAATAATGTAGATAATATTTCATTAACAATAGATGATGATTTAGGTGATGTTTCTATAAATATAAATATGGAGATAAACAATTGGTATAACTCACCAAACCAAATAGATTTCTCTAGCTACGGAATGGGGATAATGATGAATATGATGATGCAAATGGACATTAAAATGAATGGAATAACAGATGTGTTTTCTGTTGATATAATCTGCACTAAATAAGATATATGAAGCAGCTAATCTGTTATCTGTTAGCTACAATTCTATTGTTATCTTGTAAAAAAGAAGGATGTACTGATGACAATGCTTTAAATTATAATCCGGAGGCAGAAGTAAATAATGGAAGTTGCCAATATTATGATGTAACTCCATACACTATTATTACTCCTTCAGGATTTCCAGATATGATAATTCCTGAAAACAACCCAACAACCTTAGAGGGAATTGCATTAGGAGAAAAACTATTTAATGACCCTATACTAAGTTCAAATAATACGTTATCATGTGTAGATTGTCACATAAAAAATTCTTCATTTTCTGATCCAAATCAATTAAGTATAGGCATTGATGGTTTCTTAGGAAATAGAAATGCATCAACATTAATAAATTTAGGATGGAATTCTAGTTTTAATTGGGATGGTAGTGCTAAAACTTTAGAAGAACAAGCCTTTGAGCCAGTTACAAATACGCTAGAAATGCATAATACATGGGAAAATGTAGAGAATACACTTAATAGCAACTCAGAATATCTCTCTCTTTTTAAGCAATCATTTAACATCAACTATATTGATTCTGTACATATAGTAAAAGCAATTGCTCAGTACGAAAGAAGTCTAGTTTCAGCTAATAGTAAGTTTGATAAATTTTATAGAGGTGAAGAATCCTTAACTCTTTCTGAATTAAATGGATATGCAATATACAACTCTGAACAAGGAGATTGCTTTCATTGTCACGGAACCTTACTTTTTACTGATAATTTATTTCATAATAATGGATTAGATTCTGAAGAGCCTTTTGCTGATATTGGATTAGCAGAAGTTAGCAATAACCCTCTAGATAATGGTAAATTTAAAACTCCAACGCTAAGAAATATTGAGTATTCTGCTCCTTATATGCATGATGGTAGATTTGCAACGCTAGAAGAAGTAGTGACACATTATAATGAAGGAGGACATTATTCTTCTACAGTAGATCCTTTAATGAAAAAACTAGGGATAGGACTTCAATTAACTAATCAGGATTTAGCTGATTTAGTCAACTTTCTTAAAACTCTTTCAGATAAGGAGTATATTTCAGAAAAATAACTTTATTTTTTTAGTAAATTTGCAATCTCTAAATTTAAATACTATTTTGAAATTATTTTTCACACTTTTATTTTCTTTAACTGTTGCTAGTTATTCCTTTTCACAAAGAACTTGTGGTAGCTACCAAAAAATGGAAACTTTTTTATCTGAAAACCCTAGCTTAAAAAACAAAAGAAATCATATAGAAAACAAAATCTTATCTACCAATAATAGTTATAACAAACAAAGTATTACTATTCCTGTAGTATTTCATGTTTTGTACAATACTAATTCACAAAACATTTCAGATGCACAAATCATCAGCCAACTAGATGTACTAAATGAAGATTTTAATAGAACAAATCCTGACGCATTTTCTACTCCAACAGATTTTTCTTCAATTGTAGCAAGTATGCAAATTAATTTCTGTCTTGCAAAAAGAACTCCACAAGGTAATTCTACAAATGGTATTACCAGGACCTACACCAATATTAATTCATTTCAATTATACGATACAAGTATAAATTATACTAGCTTAGGAGGAAATGACCCTTGGGATACGGAAAAATATTTAAATATCTGGGTATGCAATGTTAGTGGAGGTATTTTAGGATGGGCACAATTTCCTGCAACAGGAAACTTAAACACAGATGGTGTGGTTATTGACTACCAACATTTCGGAACTACAGGAACGGCAGTGTCTCCATACAACCTTGGTAGAACTGCTACTCACGAACTAGGTCATTATTTCAATCTGTTTCATACTTGGGGAGATAACTATTGTGGTAACGACTGGGTAAACGACACTCCTATTCAGGAAGAAGCAAATTTCGGATGTAAAACACACCCCTCTATCAGTTGTAATAATAGTGGAGATATGTTTATGAATTTTATGGACTACACCAATGACGCTTGTATGAATTCCTTTACAATAGGACAAAGAGATAGAGTTTGGCAAAGTATCAATCTATACCGATTATCTTTACTTACTTCAGATGGTTGCAACCCTATACCCCCTTCTGTTTCTGATGCTAGTATTCAAATATTTTCTCCTGTAGGAAACTTAGATGGATGTAACAATCCTATCTACCCAAAAGTTGTGGTAAGTAATAAATCTAGCACTAACTTAAATACCTCAATTATAAAATACAAAATAAACTCTTCCGCCTATCATTATCAATATTGGAACGGAAACTTACAAAACAACCAATCTGACACTGTATTATTGTCAGCTATATCCATAGCAGGAAACAACCATATTATAGAAGTTGAATTACTCTTACCAAACAACAGTACTGATTTAAATAGTTCGGATAATACCGATACAAAATTATTTAACACTAGCGGAGGTACAAATACTACAATCCATCTGATTACAGATAATTATGCAAATGAAACCTCTTGGTTTTTTCTAGATGAAAACAACAACATAATTGATAGTAGTAATGCCCTAACAAATAATAAACATTATTCCTATAATTATTGTTTAGAAAACAACTGTTATAAATTTGTAATAAACGATACAGAAGGAGATGGATTTTGTTGCAATTATGGAAATGGAAATATTTCAATAAATAAGGAAATCAATAACCAAGAAATTGCAAATCTTTCATACTTTAATTATACCGATACAATATATTTTTGTGTAACCGAGTTATCATTATCAGAAAACAAGAGTAGTTATCTACAAATACACCCTAACCCAACTAGTGGAATAATACATTTAAAATCAGATGATTTTACGCTAGATATACCTATAATTGCAAAAGTTTTTGACTTAAAAGGAAGAAAAATAACAGAGTGTAATTCTACCAGAAAATCTTTTAATTTTTCAGAACTACAAAACGGAATTTACATCTTAGAATTAAAACAAAATAAAGTACTTAAAAAAAGTAAATTAATAATAAATAAATAAAATAATGTTGAACAAGATATTAGGAATAGCACTACTTCTCATTTCTCAAATTGCAATATCGCAAAATATTGTAAAATGTAACACCTCATTTTTAGTAAACCAGTCAATAACAGAAGATAGTAGAAACTACCAAGCAATGGAAGAGGTAGTTAACAAAAATAACCAATGGGTAACTGAAAATGAACAGAGTAGTAAATCTGTTATTACTATACCTATTGTAGTTCATATTGTGCACAGACAAACACATGCAAATATTGGTTCGGGTACTAACATTTCTAACGAACAGATAGAAGACGCAATCAGAATACTAAATGAAGATTTTAGTAAAACAAATTCAGAATTCCCTAATCCACCAAGAAATACATTTATTAACTTAGCAGCAGATGTACAATTACAATTTTGTTTGGCCGCTACAGACGAAAATGGAAATACTACTTCAGGTGTTACCAGAACATCTTCTACAAAAACTAATTTTGATGCCGGTACAGAAAGTAACGACATGAAAAAAAATAATACTGGAGGTAAAGACGGTTGGGATCCAGAAGAATACTTAAATATTTGGGTTTGCGATTTAACTAACCAAGGTTCTGGTATGACTTTAGGTTATGCTTATTTACCTGGAAGTGTAGCTTGGAGTATGTGGAAAGATGGTTTAGTTGTAGATTACAGATATTTCGGTACTATTGGACTTTCAGCTCCAGGAAATGACGGTAAAACAACAACACATGAAATTGGGCATTATCTTGGATTAATGCATACTTTTTGTGAAGAAACAGATTCACAAGGAAACCCTATCTGTTGTGATAATGACGATACAAACTGGGGAGGATATGTAGACGACACTCCAGCAACTAAAGATATTTACTTTGGAAATGTTAACTCTTCTACTAATAACAACACTTGTAACGACATCAGTTACAGTAATAACTTCTCCACTAATGTATTGGATATGGACGAAAACTTTATGTCCTACGCTTCTGACACTTGGATGTTTACAACAGAACAATCTGCAGTAATGAATGGAACTATGAATGGTTACAGAAGTTCATTAAAAAACTCTCCAGCAGCAGTAAATTGCTCGGGAATAATAAACGGATTTAACAACTTATTAGACAATAACCAGATAAGAATATATCCCAACCCAACTGAAGGTAGAATAATGATACAAAATTTAACACCTTCAAAATCGGAAGAAATTATTGTAAGGAATATTTTAGGAAAATTGGTATATATACAAAAATCAAATAGCAATTTAACTACTTTAAATATCTCTAATTTAGAAAACGGAATCTATTTTGTAGAAATATATACTGAAAATGGAATGCGAATTGAGAAAATTATTCTTTCAAAATAATGATAGAGTTCAATACTATATCTCCATCTGTTTCTTCTTCACTATCCCCTATTGTAACTAAAATACAAAAGCAAGAAAGAATTACTAATCAAGAAGCCTTAACACTATACAACACCGCTTCCTTATCTTTGTTAGGTACTCTAGCAAACGACATAAGAGAAAGACTACATGCTGATAAAACTTATTTCAATAAAAACATACACATTGAACCTACCAATATCTGTGTATTTGATTGCAAATTTTGCGCTTACTCCAGAAAATTAAGTAAAAAAGAAGAAGCTTGGGAATATTCTGTAGATGAAATGATTCAGATTTTATTAGATCATGAAGACCAGGAAATAACAGAAGTACATATTGTAGGTGGTGTTCATCCTAAAATGGGATTAGATTATTTTGTTTCCTTAATATCGGAAGTGAAAAAAGTAAGACCTAACATACATGTAAAAGCATTTACAGCAGTAGAGCTAGAATACATGTGCAGAAAAGCAAAAGTATCCTACAAAGAAGGATTGCAAATATTAAAAGATGCAGGACAAGGAAGTTTACCAGGTGGAGGAGCGGAAATTTTTGATAAGGTGGTAAGAAAACAGATTTGTGAAGATAAATGTACTTCTGAGCAATGGTTAGAAATGCACGAAACAGCACACTCTATCGGAATGCCATCCAACGCAACGATACTTTACGGACACATTGAAAGTCCGGAGAATATTATAGATCATTTAAGTAGATTAAGAGACTTACAGGACAAAACAAATGGATTTAATGCATTTATACCATTAAAGTACCGAAATGGAAACAATCAAATGTCAGACATAAAAGAGGGTTCGGTAATAAACGACCTGAAAATGTTTGCCTTTAGTAGAATTTATTTAGACAATTTCCCACATCTAAAAGCATATTGGCCTATGATTGGTAAAAAAACCTCTATCAACTTACTTGCATTTGGGGTAAATGATATTGATGGAACCATACACGATACTACCAAAATATATTCCATGGCAGGTGCAGAGGACCAAAACCCAACTATGAATTGTGAGGAGATTGTTAGTTTAATTAGTTCGGTAGGTAGAAAAGCAGTAGAGAGAGATACCCTTTACAATATATTAAAAGAGTATTAAATAATCTGTTTGATTAATCTTAATTTATGAGTATGAATTCCTAGTTCGGTATTAAAAATACCTTGTTGGTCTATCCTATCAATTCTTATTTTACCGGAAGCGTGTATAATATGATTGTTTTCTAGAACAATACCTACATGTACAATTTCACCTTCCGTATTATCAAAAAATGCTAAATCTCCAGGCTCACTTTCTTCTACAAAACTTAAGGTAGTACCTACCTCCGACTGAGGACCTGCATCTCTAGGAATGTCAATTCCGTTTAAACGATAGATAATTTGAGAAAATCCAGAACAATCAATACCAAATGGAGTTCTACCACCCCATAAATAAGGAGCGTTTAAATACATCATAGCATTTTCCACCAACATTGATTTTTCTAGTTTATCAGAACTAGTTAAACCCTCAAAGGAATAATCAGTACCGTCAATTATAAAGTTCGAATCCTTAATTTCTGGTAACATACTTCCCATAACTATAGTCTGATAACTATCTGACTTTATAATATCTAATACATCAGTAGTATAGTTTTTAATAGAGTTTAGTAATAAGTCGTAATCCTCCTTATCTACTTCATTAATTTGTTTATTACAAACCCATCCCTCATATTTATCATGAGAAAGTCTGATTTTACTAAATTTTTTTCGGCTTTCTACTATTTTATATTGTTCGCCAAACAGCATCTGATTTACCATTTCTGATACATCAGTAGGTTCGGATCTTAAAGGAACAATAGATAATTTAGAAATACCGTATTTCATTTTTAGATACTTTCTATAACAATTGCAGAAGCACCACCCCCACCATTACAGATAGCAGCAGCACCAATTTTAGCATTGTTCTGTTTCAACACATTAATTAAAGTAACTATAATTCTAGACCCTGAACTACCTAGTGGGTGACCTAAAGATACCGCTCCACCATTTACATTTACTTTATCGGAAGATAAATTAAGTATCTCCATATTTGCTAAACCAACTACCGAGAAAGCTTCATTTAGTTCAAAGTAATCTACATCAGTAATAGATGTATTTGCTTTGTTAAGTGCAATAGGTAATGCTTTTGCTGGTGCAGTAGTAAACCATTCTGCATCTTGTGCTGCATCTGCATATCCTGTAATTTTTGCTAATGGATTAAGTCCTAATTCTTTAGCTTTTTCTACAGACATTAAAAGTAATGCAGAAGCACCATCATTTAAGGTAGAAGCATTGGCAGCTGTAATAGTTCCTTCTTTATCAAATACTGCTCTAAGTGTTGGTATTTTATCTAATCGAACATTTTTGTACTCTTCATCTTGAGTAACTACAATATCCTCTCCTCTTCTTTGAGGAACTACAACAGGAACAATTTCATCTGCAAATTTTCCATCTTCCCACGATTTTGCCGATCTGTTGTACGATTCAATAGCAAATTCATCTTGTTGTTCTCTAGTAAAATTCATATCTTTTGCACAGATCTCTGCACAATTACCCATATGTACTTTATTATATACATCCGTTAGTCCATCTTTCACTAAACCATCAATTAGTTTCATATCTCCTAATTTTTGTCCGTTTCTACCTTTTGCAAAATAATGAGGAACAGAAGACATGTTTTCCATACCTCCAGCAATTACAATATCGTTATCCCCAGATTTAATACTTTGTGCTGCTAGCATTACCGATTTCATACCAGAAGAACAAACTTTATTTATGGTAGTACAAGGAACATCTTTAGATAAGCCAGCAAAAATTGCTGCTTGACGAGCAGGTGCCTGACCAATATTAGCTTGTAATACATTACCCATAAATACCTCTTCCACCAAGTTTGCATCTATTCCTGATTTATTAATTGCCCCTTTAATAGCAGTGGCACCTAATTGTGTGGCAGAAACAGAAGATAAAACTCCACCGAAACTCCCCATAGGAGTTCGGACTGCTGATACTATTACTACTTCCCTCATAATCTATTTTTAATTTTATTTTTCAGCTTGCGAATTTAGGAAATTACTACAGCTATACAGAGTATTTTTGAAAAATTTTATCAGCTAATACAAATAATGTATTTAAAAAAAATACAAAATAGGATTCTCTTTAAAAACAGAAAAGAGAAATTATTTTTCAAGATAGGAAATTATTCTATTACTATCCTCTTTTCCACTGTACCATCAGAGTAAATATAGTAAAGTGTAGTATTATCTATTACTTTTTCAGGATGTACTTCTCTACCTAAAAGATCTGTAATTTTTACTAATTGTCTTTCTTTCGTATCAGTAATTGCAATTCTTACTGAAGATGGTTGAGTCCAGAATACTAATGGAGTCCAAGATGCAGATCTGTAAAGACCAGCATTAGGATTACACCATGTTCTAGCTTGACCTCTATAAGTTTCCCCTGGAACAACACCCCACTTATTAACTGAAAGTGCTGGGAAGTTAACTCCAAACCCTCCTGCAGAGAACCAATCAGATCCTGTAGGAACAGAGATACTATCTACTCTCAACTTAACACGAACAAAACTATAAGATGCTGTAGTATCCCATGAGAATACAACCTTATTTGTTTGTGGACCTGGAGTAGCAGTAAAGTTAGTTACATTAGGACAATCAGATGCTGTAGTAAACGTATGTAAAGCAGTCCATCCTGAAATACCAGTAGTATTACAGTAAGCTGCTTTCATTCTATACTCATAAGTAGTATTAGAAGCAAGTTGTGTAAACATTTTTGATGTAGTAGGTAAACCAAAGTTACATAAACCTGCATCTGAAGCTAATTTATTAGTCCAAGAAGTAGTTCCTACCTCTCTAAGCTGAATAAAATACTTAAGAGCAATACAAAGAGAATCACTCATATTATCCCAATAAACTTGAGCTTGACTATGAATAATGTTATCAATGTATAAACCTGTTGGAATTGGTTTTGTACATACTGTTGAGTAAGTACATGAACCATCATCTAAAGTAGCTAATGAATTATAGTTAGTTGCTAAAGGATCTGTACAACCATTTATTGAAGCGGCATTAGCAATTATAACTCCCTTCATCCCCATACTAACATGGGGTTGACACACATAATAATAAGTTTGGGCAGTATCAATAATAACTTGAAACCCACTACCTAAGTAAGAATAAAAACCTCCATTTGGAGTCATACCATTAGAAAGCCAAGTAGATTGAGTTACCTCAGCAGCATTATGATAACCACCTATTGGAGCAAAATTAACAGTATCCCCTACATTTACTAGTAAAGTATCCGGAGAAAAAGTATAACCAACAACAGTAATTGTATAAGAAGTAAAACTACAACTTCCATCTTCTACAGTAGCTGTTGGGTCGTAATTTGTTGCTGATGGATCGGTACAACCACTAACTGCAGGAACCCAAGATTGTATAGCAGTTCCTATCAGTCCTTCTATAGTAGTACTAGAGGATGTCTGTTGACAATAAGCAGGACAAAAAGTTTCGTAAGTACTATCCGGAAAAATAACATAATAAGAAGGAGTATAATACAACTGATAATTAATAGCAGTTGCAGAAATATTATTACAAAGAGGAAAACCTACTCCATAAGTAGTTGCAAAACTAGCGACATTTGCATTAGTAGTAGAAGAATTAACCTCCAAACCAATAAATTCTGCTACATCCAATCCTGAGGGACCATAAATTTGATAGGCATTTTCGGTACCAGCAGCATATTGCTGACAATGTCCGCAAGTGGTACTAAAAAGTTCGAGAACAACAATTTTCCCACTATTAAGGTAGGAATATAAATTATGAGAATTTCCATTCAGATCTGTAACCGTAATATCAGGAGCGTATCCTGTTCCGTTTAACATTCCTGTTTGCGCATTTCCAAAACTAAAAGTAAATACAGCTAGTAATAAAAGTAATTTTTTCATAATAATAACAATTGATTTTTCAGATTCTTAAAATAACAAATAAAATTACTAACAGACAAGTTTTTATAAAAGAAAAGTGAGTTTCAATATATACAATCAAATACATCCTCTTGTTTTTGACAGGAAAAACTAAAAAAGGTAATTATTTATTTTGGTTTTTATTTTTCATTTCATTGTTTTAGTTAGAAACTCAAAACAGAATATAAAGTTAGGTTTTACAAAAAATTATTAGAAAAAACAGCGTACATAATTCCTGAAAAGGAAACAAAAAAAAACAAATCTACTCATTTTCAAATTTTCAACAACAGTAAATATTAATACTGTTTTTATTATTTATACAAACAATGTAAATATCAGATTTTTAGTATTTTATGTTTTTATTTTGACAATTTGTCAGTATCTGTTTTTAAATAAACTAAATATAAAATAGTGTTAAAATTGTTTTGTACTTTTGCCAAATGAGAATAGATATAATTAGCATATTTCCAGATTTTTTTGAAGGTCCTTTTTCCCACTCTATTTTAAAAAGAGCACAAGAAAAAAAGTTAGTAGAAATACATATTCACGACCTCCGTCCCTACTCCACCAACAAACAAAAAAGTGTGGACGATTACCAATATGGAGGAGGTTCAGGAATGGTGATGAACATACAACCCATTGACGACTGCATTAGTAAACTAAAAGAAGAGAGAGAATATGATGAAATCATCTATTTAACTCCTGATTCCCCTACCCTAAATCAAAATACATGCAACAACTTATCAATTAGTAAAAACTTAATAATGCTTTGTGGACACTACAAGGGTATCGACCAACGCATAAGAGATCAGTTTATAACAATGGAGGTATCTATTGGAGATTATGTGTTAACAGGAGGAGAATTAGCATCTGCTGTGCTTACTGACTCTATTGTACGACTAATTCCTGGAGCTATCTCAGATGAAACCTCCGCACTGTCTGATTCCTTTCAGGACGAACTACTATCTCACCCTATATACACTCGTCCATCCGACTACAAAGGATGGAAAGTGCCTGAAGTACTACTGAGCGGAAATCCAATATTAATAGAGAAATGGAGGGAAGAAAAGGCAATAGAGAAAACTAAAAACACACGACCTGACCTACTTCAATAAAATATTTATTTTTCTAGTTATTTTTTCTGTAGTATTAAATAAATAATTAGTAATATTGCAAACCATTTTGAAAATTACAAATAAAGAAGAAAATGAACTTAACAGAACAAATTTCGAAAGAATTAAACCAAACATCCGAACTACCTAAATTCGGATCAGGAGATACAATTACAGTATCTTATAAAATTATTGAAGGAGAGAAGGAAAGAATTCAAGATTTTAAAGGAGTAGTAATACAAAGAAGAGGAGTAGGAGCAACTGAAACTTTTACAATCAGAAAAATTTCTTCTAGTATAGGTGTAGAAAGAATCTTTCCTTTAAACTCTCCATTAATTGCGAACATTACAGTGAACAAGAAAGGTAAAGTGAGAAGAGCTAGAATATTCTACTTAAGAAACTTAACAGGTAAATCTGCAAGAATCAAAGAAAGAAGATAATTAATATTATTTTACACATATCAAAAATCCCATCCGAAATGTTGGGATTTTTTTTAGTTAATGATAGTACATTCGGTTCTTCTGTTTTTAGACCTTCCCTGAACAGTAAGATTATCATACACCGCTTTAGTCTCCCCAAAACCTCTATAGGTTAACCGGTTCTGATCTACTCCCTTCTCTATAAGGAAAGTGTAAACAGAGCGAGCTCTGTTAGTAGAAAGCTCTAAATTATCTTCCTCACTACCTACATTATCAGTATGTCCGGAAATAAGTAACTCCATATCTATATTCTTTATTAAATATGCAGCAAACTCAGTAAGAATAACTTTGGACACCTTATTAATTGCAAAAGAATCGGTAGCAAAATATATGTTGTTTAACTCAAAAGTTTGTCCATTTTCTAGTTTATCAATATTTATATCCATAGTAGAAGGAACAGAAAAATTCTCGTCAGTAGAAGATATGTAATGAGAATTAAAAGCATATCCATCTTTATTAAAAGTAATTAAGACATCATCAGAATCACCTAAAGTTAAAGCACTTACATATTTACCACCATTTACCGAGATTTGAGTTACCTCATTAGTAGTTACATTTCGGAGCTCTAAAGAAACACTATCTACCACAGTACCATCTTTATCGGTAATCCCCCCCTTTAAAAATAGTACTCTTTTAGGTTTTACTTGCTCGTACAAATCAAAAGAATACAAATCCCAACCCCCAACTCCATCTAACTTGTTAGAACAGAAGTAAGCCGTTTTTCCATCTGTAGTTACAAACATTCCCAACTCATCATTTGTAGTATTTATAGGAAAACCTAAATTTACAGGACTCTTCCATTTTCCATTCTCCCCTCTTTTAGATATAAAAATATCGTAACCCCCTAAAGAAGGGAATTGCTGAGAAGCAAAATACATAGTTTCTCCATCTAAATGAAAGAAAGGTGATTTTTCATTTGATTCAGAATTAATAATCTCTCCCATATTTTGAGGAACTCCCCAATAACCGAATTCATCTTTTTTAACAAGATATAAATCTATACCACCAAAACCTCCCTTTCGGTCAGAAGCGAAAATTAATTCATTTCCATCTGCAGAAACAGAAGGCTGAGACTCCCAACTTTTAGGGTTATTAATCGACTTTAAAGGTCTTAAATCAGACCACTCTCCCTTTTTATTCTTTTCCACATAATATATATCACAATTATTGTATGATGATGAAAACTTACTGCAAATAGTAAAATACAATACATTATTATCAATAGTAATAGTCGCTCCTCCCTCATTGTTATTCTGATTAAAAGGATAACTCATTTCCTCCCCCTGATTAAACTCCTCTAAACTACCTTCCGAAAAAACAAAATCTTCTGATTTTTTATCTACTACACCATACTCATCCCTCACCCCTCTTCTGGTATACAAAGCCAACTCCTGATCTGGAGAAATTAAAGGGAGATACTCGTCTGCCTCTGTAGAAATACCCTCTACAATTTCAGGGTTATACGGAACCGTATCGTTCATTATTTTAGCAAGAACTTTTGCATTATCTAAAGTAATGGATGCCTTTTCTTTAAATCTGATTTTTAATCCAATAGACATTGCTTTCTTCATGTAATCTACTGAAAGTTGATAATTTCTTAATTCATAATTTAATACTGATAAAATATAATTAGAGGTAGAAAAATCATCAGAACACAGATTCAAGGTTTTAGAAGCATAGAATTCTGCCTGAAATTTATCCTCCTTTAACCAGTTAATTAAAGCGTACATATCATAAAGCTGTGCAGAATTACCTTCTTTCTCTTGAATAGATTTTAATACATTTTTCACATCATGAAAAGAATAATGTGGTAAATTCTGATTCAATTTACTCATCATTTTCACAGATTTCTTTTTTTGCACATAACATCTATCAACCTCCTGTGCAGAAATAGAAAAAATAATAAAACTCAGAAATATGAAAAGCATTTTTCTCATTAACTCATTAATTCTTCTTCCGAAACTACTCTTAACTGACCTTCAGTAGCAGCAACTACCGTTGCAACTGTAGCATCTCCAGTAACATTTACAACTGTTCTCATCATGTCTAATATTCTATCTACTCCAAAAATAAGAGCCAAACCTTCTGTTGGTACGCCAATAGCACCTAACACAATAACTAACATTACCATTCCTGCACCAGGAACAGCTGCAGCTCCAATAGAAGCCAAAGTAGCTGTAAGCACAATAGTAAGTTGCTGACCCATATCCAAATCCATACTATAGGCCTGTGCAATAAACACTGCCGCTACCGCCTGATACAAAGAAGTTCCATCCATATTAATAGTAGCACCGAGAGGCAATACAAAAGAAGAGACCTCCTCTGAAACTCCCAAATGATCCTCACATCTCTCCATAGTTACAGGAAGAGTTGCAGCAGAAGATGAAGTAGAGAAAGCCAACATTTGTGCTGGCATAATCCCTTTAAAGAAATCCTTGTATTTCATCTTGGTAAATATTTTAGGTATAATTGGGTACACCACAAAAATCATAAGTAATAAACCAACGATAACCGTAGCGGAATATTTTGCAAGAGCAATAAATAAATCTGCAGAAGCTCCAAAATCGACCACCAATCCTCCTAAAAGTGCAAATACACCATAAGGAGCCGCCATCATTATAATATCTACAATCTGGAGAATAATATCGTTTATTCCATCAAAGAATCCTTTTACATAAGTAGTTTTTCCATCTGGCAACATAACCATAGCAATACCAAAAAAGATGGCAAAAAAGATAACCTGTAACATATTTCGGTTATTGGATGCCGCATCAAAAATATTGGTAGGAACTACATCTATTAAAAACTGAAGTGGGCCAGAACCTTTTACATCTTTAGCTGCTTCTATTTTTTTATTTGTTCCTTCTTGTACACTCTCGGTTTGAATAATAGAATCCTTATCAAAACCCATGCCTGGATTTACCGTATTCACCAATAACAAACCTATAGTAACCGATATTACGGTAGAAGTTAAATAAATAGCAATGGTTTTACCTCCTATCCTACTCAATTTTGAAATATCCGAAAGGGAAGCAACCCCCTTTATAAGAGAAGCAAACACTAATGGAACAGCAATTAATTTAAGTAAATTTACAAATATACCTCCCCATGGTTTTATCCAATCATCTGTAAAATCTATCCATCCATATTTTGAGGCAATAAGGCCGTAAACTACCCCTAATACCATTCCAATTATTATTTTCCAGTGTAGTGCTAGTTTTTTAATCATCTTTAAAGATTTTTATTTGTATTCGTGAACACTTTGTGTTTCATTTTTTTTTGTTTTGTTTCTAAAGAGTATTTATTCTTTTCCAATGTAAACACCAATCATAAATCTCCCTTCTTCAACTCTACCATCAGAATAAGTTAATTTTCCTATACCATCATATAAACCATTCTTTAATTCTTCTACGTATTTATCTCCTTCCCAATAAGTCAAAGTTCCTTGTCCGTCTTTCTTATCATCCCTCCATTCTCCTACTTATTTATCTACTTACCAGTCTCCTGAATACTTATAAGTTCCAAACTCATTTTCACAGTCTGCTGATATACATTGTCCAAACCCAATCAAAGGCACAATCATTAATAGTAATAGTAGTTTCTTCATAATCTTAAATTTTATTGCTTTTACTCCTTAAATAATGGTCTACTAAAGTAAGTGCCATCATACTTTCTACAATAGGAACTGCCCTTGGAACTACACAAGCATCATGCCTTCCTTTTACTTGTATCTCAATTTCATTTCCATCTACATCAATCGTATTTTGTTTTTGCATAATAGTTGCAACTGGTTTAAAAAACACTTCCGCATAAATATCGTTTCCGTTACTTATTCCTCCTTGTATTCCCCCAGAAAAGTTAGTTTTCGTAATTCCACTTGAGTCAATTATACTATCATTTACCTCACTTCCTTTACAAGAAGAAATATCTTCTCCATCAAAACCATATTTAAATCCGTGTACTGCATTAATAGAAAGCATTCCTTTTCCTAAATCGGCATGTAGTTTATCAAAAACTGGTTCTCCCCAACCAGAAGGAACAGCAGAAGCGATACAAGTAATTTCCCCTCCAATAGTGTCTCCATTTTTCTTCACTAGTTCTATCTCGGAAATCATTTTATCAGCAATATCTACTTCCGGACACCTTACCATATTATCATCAATAGCTGTTAAATCTAAATCTTTATAACACTTATTTAACTTCACACTACCAACCGCACTTACATAAGCGGTTATATTCACACCTAAAGTTTC
>CAJQIZ010000036.1 GCA_905478555.1 uncultured Flavobacteriales bacterium | reverse complement strand
CAGCTTTTTGCAGATAATCAAGCTATTCCTTCTGATGGAAATCATATATTTAATATACGTGTTAAAGATAGTGATGGTAACTACGGATCACTATTTAAACAAACTGTACAAATCCAGCAGAACATTAATTCTGTTGGTTTATTTGTTATGGAGGCAGAATACTTTTGGGATACAGATCCTGGTGTTGGAAGTGCAACGACCTTATTAGCCTTAGATGGTAATTTTAATGAAGCTATTGAGCAGCTTTTTGCAGATAATCAAGCTATTCCTTCTGATGGAAATCATATATTTAATATACGTGTTAAAGATAGTGATGGTAACTACGGATCACTATTTAAACAAACTGTACAAATCCAGCAGAACATTAATTCTGTTGGTTTATTTGTTATGGAGGCAGAATACTTTTGGGATACAGATCCTGGCGTTGGAAGTGCAACGACATTATTAGCCTTAGATGGTAATTTTAATGAAGCTATTGAACAGCTTTTTGCAGATAATCAAACTTATCCAACTAGAGGAAATCACATTTTTAACATCCGATTAAAAGACAGTGATGGGAATTGGGGATCTGTGGCTAAAAAAACTATAGCAATAGATATGGATCAAGGATGTACTGATCCTGTTGCATTTAATTATGATTCTACTTCTATTATTGATGATAGTTCATGTTTATTTAATGGTTGCATGGATACTATTGCATTAAATTATAATAACATGGCAAATGTTGATGATAGTACATGTTATTATTGTAGTATAAATATTGATAATTTTCCAATTATATATCCATCTAGTCCAACTGCTTGTGATGGCTCTATTATTTTAACTCCAACAAGCGGTACGTCACCTTTTACTTTTAATTGGAGTAATGGTAATACCACAGCTTTTAATACTTCTCTTTGTAATGGTGTTTATAGCTATTTAGCTTTTGATGCAAATGGTTGTGGTTTTTCGGATACTATTATACTTACAAATTATGGAGGTTGTACTGATCCAGCAGCATTTAATTATGATTCCACAGTTAATATTGATGATGGAAGTTGTATTCCATTTATTTATGGATGTACAGATTCTACAGCAAACAACTATTTTACATCTGCAAATATTGATGATAGCAGCTGTATCTATTGTGATTTAAGTGTTACAAATATAAATATATCAGGAAATGCTATGAATTGTAGTGCTTATACATTAATTACTGCTTTTTCTACTTATGGTCCGTTGACTTATAATTGGAGTAATGGGAACACATCTCAGTACAATGCTAATTTATGTACAGGCTATTATACTCTTACTTTATCTGATACGATTGGTTGTGTTATTGATACCATAATAGAGATTGGTACTGTTGTGTTGGGTTGTACAGATAGCTCTGCACTTAATTACAACCCACTTGTCAATACGGATGATGGTTCTTGTACTTACCCAATGACTTATGTTCCTGATGATAATTTTGAGCAGGCACTTATTATTTTAGGATATGATAATGTTTTAGATGATTCTGTACTTACTGCAAGTATTAATACAGTAACTAATTTAGATGTGAGTAATGATTCTATTTTTGATTTAACAGGAATAGAAGATTTTACTGCTTTAAGTTATTTGGATTGTAATTATAATCAACTCACCAGCCTTGATGTAAGTCAAAATATTGCTTTAATTGAATTTAACTGTCAAAATAATCAATTAACAAACCTTGATGTAAGTCAAAATACTGCGTTAACTTTTTTGAATTGTGTAATTAATCAATTAACTTCTTTAGATGTAAGTAATAATACTGCTTTAACTAATTTGACTTTTCATACTAATCAACTCACAATCCTTGATGTAAGTCAAAATACTGCTTTATTAGTTTTGGATTGTAGTAGTAATCAACTTACAACTCTTGATTTAAGTAATAATACTGCTATAAATCAATTGTATTGTAATAATAATCAACTCACAAGCCTTGATGTAAGAAATGGGAATAATATAAATATGAATCAATGTAATTCTACAAACAATCCTAACCTTTATTGTATTGATGTAGATGACCCTACTTATTCAACTGCTAATTGGACAAATATTGATCCTTGGGCTTCATTTAGTTTAAATTGTAATCCTATTTCTGGCTGTACAGATTCTTTAGCCTTTAACTACAATCCACTTGCTACAATTGATGATAGTTCTTGTATTTATATAATTCCAGGCTGTACAGATTCAACAGCACTTAATTATAATTCATCAGCAACAATAGATGATAGCTCTTGTATTTCTCCTTGTTTTCTTTCTGCTAGTAATAGTGGTCAGCAAATTGTTACATACAACACTATTCAATCACTTACTTACCTTACTCTTCCTTTTTTAGCTGGAGGAGGTACATTAAGTCAATTAGAATACAATATAAGTTGGCGTAACCATGGATGGGGAGGTTCTAGTAGTGCTGCAAGTAATGCAAAGATTAATCTTTATGATGCTAATAGTAATCTTATTCAGACCTTAGTAACTATTTTTGAGAATAACTCAGCTAATGCAGCTACTTATCATACTTATACTGATGTATTAAATCTAAATATAAGTATGCAAGCAGGTTATTATATTACTGTGGAAATCAATTGTCCAACTTGGAGCGGATGGGAATCTTGGATTAATTTTGCATCTTTAGAGGTTACAGCTGCATTACACAGTGTTGATTCTTATGCTGCATGTAGTCCTTTTATTTGGCCGTTAAATGGGCAAACTTATACTGCTTCAAATAATACTGATTCTGTTGTCTATTCAACTAGTATAACTGGTTGCGATAGTGTCGTTACCTTAGATTTAATAATTCAAGCGGCTGGTTGTACAGATGCTACAGCTTATAACTATGATCCAAATGCGATATGTGATGATGGAAGCTGTATAGCTGTTATTCTTGGATGTATGGATTCTACTGCAATGAATTATGATGCTACTTCAAATACAGATAATGGAAGTTGTATTGCTTATAGTTATGGCTGCATGGATTCTACTCAGTTTAATTATAATCCGTTAGCAAATACGGATGATGGTTCATGTATTGCATTTGTTTATGGATGTATGGATTCTTTATCTGCTAACTATGATATTACAGCTAATACTGATGATGGAAGTTGTACTTATTGTAATTTCTTAAGTATGACATTATCACAAAATCCTGTTAGTTGTATTGGATGGAATGATGGAACAGTATCCGTTATTGTAAGTGGAGGTACCGCTTCTTATACCTACACTTGGAGCAATGGTGATACTACAGCACAGATAGATAATCTTACTCAAGCTATATATAGCCTGACAGTCAGTGATGGTATTTGTAGTCTTACTGATTCTATTTCAGTGCAGCTAAATGTAGCAGCAGCTGATAGTATGCATCCAGAGATTTGTTACGTTTCGGTTGATAATACTGGCTTTAATAGAGTAGTGTTAAAACCTCTGGCTAATCCGCTTACGGCAAGTTATGTGATATTAAGACAAGCAAGTGCTAATCAATATCTTCCACTTGACACTATAGATGCTAATACTTTAGAATATTTAGATTCTACTTCTAATCCTGCTGTACAAGCAGAACGGTATAAAGTATCCGCTATTGATGCTTGTGGAAATGGGACAGATACCTCTGCTCATCATAAAACAGTACATCTAACCATGAGTTTAGGGGTTAATGGAGAGGTTAATCTTATTTGGAATTCTTATGAAGGCTACCAAGTAACCGATTATCTAATTTATAGAGGTAATAGTGCTTCAAATATGAATATGATTGGAACTACAGCAGGAAATAATAGTTCTTATACAGATCTTGCTCCACCCACTGGTGTGCTTAAATATCAGATACGTGCTTTTGCTCAGAATTGCGCCTCTATTCCAAATGCATTTACACTTCCTGATACATTGGAATCTAATGTTATTGATCATAATAATCAGCCAGTAACAATGAATGTAATAATACAGTCTACTGATCCTACAACACCTACAAGCTCTGATGGTTTCGCTATTGCCAATGCTTCTGGTGGAATTCCTCCATATACTTATGTTTGGACGAATGGGGCATTAACTTCATATAACCTTAACTTAGGTGTAGGAACGTATACGGTTTATGTATTTGATGCTAATAATAATTCTGCTACAGCTTCTGTAACTCTTAGTGCTTCTTCAATTTCAGGTTGTACAGATCCAACAGCAACTAACTATAATTCATTAGCTACTTTAGATGACGGTTCATGTACTTACCCAACAGTATGTACAAAACCAGTTCCAACAGGCTTGTATGTTGATAACATTATTCATAGTCAAGCTCAAGTTCATTGGGATAATATGAGTGATCCTCTTTGTATGGCTCTTAAGTATTTCATTCAAGTTAGAGAGGTAGGAACTACTTCTTGGACTAATAAATTAGCTTCAGATGCAGGTTTATGTAACTTTGGTTTACCTACTACATCTAAAATGTTTACACAACTTGCTTCTAATACTACTTATGAGTATA
>CAJQIZ010000035.1 GCA_905478555.1 uncultured Flavobacteriales bacterium | reverse complement strand
TTCAGTAGCACGGATAACTTCTTCAGGGATAATAGTAGGAGAACCATTTTTATTCAGGAAAGTATTCACCCCAATAATTGGGTATTCTCCTGTGTGTTTTAAGGTTTCATAATGCAGACTTTCCTCTTGTATTTTACTTCTTTGATACATGGTTTCCATTGCGCCAAGTACACCGCCTCTTTCTGTAATTCTGTCGAATTCATTAAGGACTGCTTCTTCTACCAAATCGGTTAACTCTTCAATAATAAATGATCCTTGTATAGGATTTTCATTTCTAGCCAATCCTAATTCCTTATTTATTATAAGTTGTATTGCCATTGCTCTTCTTACCGATTCCTCAGTAGGAGTGGTGATGGCTTCATCATAAGCGTTAGTATGTAAGGAATTACAGTTATCGTATATGGCATACAATGCTTGTAAGGTAGTTCGGATATCGTTAAAATCAATTTCTTGTGCGTGTAATGATCGCCCAGAAGTTTGGATATGGTATTTCAACATTTGTGATCTTTTGTTGGCCCCATATTTATTTTTCATTGCTTTGGCCCAAATCCTTCTGGCAACACGGCCAATTACAGCATATTCCGGATCTACACCATTACTGAAGAAGAACGATAAGTTAGGTCCGAATTTATTGATGTCCATTCCTCTGCTTAGGTAGTATTCCACATAAGTAAATCCGTTAGAAAGGGTAAATGCCAATTGAGAAATAGGATTTGCACCTGCCTCTGCAATATGATAACCCGAAATAGAAACAGAATAGAAGTTTCTTACTCCATTATCAATAAAATATTCTTGTACATCACCCATCATTCTTAGGGCGAACTCAGTAGAAAAAATACAAGTATTTTGTGCTTGGTCTTCCTTTAAAATATCTGCTTGAACCGTTCCTCTAACTTTGGTTAAAGTTTCCTCTTTTATTTTTTTGTAAATGTTGTTTTCTAATACTTCATTTCCTGTAACTCCTAATAGAAAGAGTCCTAAACCATTGTTTCCTTCTGGTAATTTCCCTTGATATTTTGGTCGTATTGTTCCTTTGTTTTTGTAGATAGAAGTTATTTTGTTTTCTACTTGTTTTTCTAGTCCATTTTCCATGATGTATTTCTCACATTCTTGGTCAATAGCAGCATTCATAAAGTAGGCGAGTAGCATTGGTGCAGGTCCGTTTATGGTCATACTTACGGAAGTCAATGGGTTGGCCAATTCGAAACCAGAATATAATTTTTTCAAATCATCCAGACAACAAATAGAAACTCCAGCATTACCAATTTTACCGTAAATATCTGGTCTTCTTGCCGGGTCGTTTCCATAAAGGGTTACAGAATCGAATGCGGTAGAAAGTCGTTTTGCAGGCATACCCAAACTTACGAGGTGAAAACGCTTATTAGTTCTTTCTGGTCCTCCTTCTCCAGCAAACATTCTGGTTGGGTCTTCTCCCTCTCTTTTAAAAGGAAACAAACCTGCTGTATAAGGGAATTCTCCAGGAATATTTTCCTGTAGTTGCCATATCAAAAGGTCTCCCCAAGCTTCATATTTTGGTAAAGATATTTTAGGAATAGATGATCCGGATAGTGAAGTGGAACTAGTTTCAATAGAAAGTTCTCTATCTCTTACTTTAAATTTAAAAATCTTTTCTTGGTATTTTTTCTGTACCTCTTCCCAACTTTCTATTAGTATTTTATTTTTTGGGTGCAAATCTAACAGAATTGTTTCGTATTCTGCTTTAATCTGAGTAATTACATCTACTGATGCATTGGATAAAATGCTTAAGGATTTTTGAAGGGCATATAGTTGCTGAGCAATTTCTTTTTGGACGTTCGCCCATTTGTCATAAGCTCTATTATTTTCTGATATTTCAGATAAATAACGTACTCTGTTTGGTGGAATTACAAAAATCTTCTCACTCATTTCATCTGTTATCTCAAAAGAGGAAGTGAAGTTTCCTAATCCTTTTTCGGAGAATTTATCAATTATTGCTTTGTATAAAGAGTTTGCTCCCGGATCGTTAAACTGGGAAGCGATAGTTCCATAAACTGGCATAGAGTTTACATCTTTATCAAAAAGAGTATTGTTTCTTTGGTATTGTTTTTTTACATCTCTTATGGCATCCAATCCTCCTTTTTTATCAAATTTATTGATAGAGATAAGGTCTGCAAAGTCCAGCATATCAATCTTTTCCAATTGTGTTGCAGCTCCATATTCGGGAGTCATTACATAAAGCGATACATCCGAATGTTCAATAATTTCAGTATCGGATTGACCAATACCAGAAGTTTCCAGAATTATTAAATCATAATTGGCAACCTTAAGTATATCTAGTGCATCATTTACATGTGCCGATAAAGCCAAATTAGCTTGACGAGTTGCTAAAGAACGCATGTACACATTATCTGATTTTATGGCATTCATTCTTATTCTATCTCCTAATAATGCGCCTCCTGTTTTTCGTTTAGAAGGATCAACAGAAACAATAGCGATATTTTTATCTGGAAAGTCTGTAATAAATCTTCTTACCAATTCATCTACTAATGATGATTTTCCTGCTCCCCCTGTTCCTGTAACTCCTAATACTGGAGTTGATGATTTTACAGCATGTTCTTTAATTTCGGATAGGGAGGTAACATGTTTTTCTGGGCAGTTTTCTGATGCCGAAATCAATCTAGCAATTGCATTTACATTTTTGTTTTTTACTTCAGTAATTCCTCCAACTAAGTGTTCTCCTACCAAAAAGTCCGAACGCTTTATTAGGTCGTTTATCATTCCTTGTAGTCCCATTGCTCTACCATCATCTGGGTGATATATTCTTGTAATACCGTATGCTTCTAATTCTTTTATTTCTTCTGGTAAAATAGTTCCTCCTCCTCCGGCAAATACCTTTATATGTGTTGCGTTTTTCTCTTTCAATAAATCATACATATACTTTAAGTATTCAGTATGTCCTCCTTGGTAGGAGGTCATTGCAATAGCATTTGCATCTTCTTCAATAGCACAATTTACTACTTCCACCACACTTCTATCGTGTCCTAAATGAATCACCTCACATCCGGTTGCTTGTATAATTCTACGCATTATATTTATAGCAGCATCATGCCCATCAAATAAACTGGCAGCTGTTACAATTCTAACTTTATGTTTGGGGATATATCTTTCTTCTATTTCCATTTATAATTTCTTATTGAGATTGCAAATTTACATTTTCTGTATGGATTTGAGAAATGTAATATAATTTGATATTTTTACAATTCAATTAAAAATCAAATTATCATGAAAAAATATTTACTTTTCCTCTTTGCTGTGTCTATTTTTGTAAGTTGTAATACTTCCGATAAATCAAACGAAACTACAGAAAAAACCTTAAAAAAGGTAGTTTATCCGTCCGACAATCCGTCAGAAAGAGTAGTTTGGGAACATATTAGGTTTAAAGATCCTGCAACAGGAAAAGTACCTAACGATATGAGAAGAAAGGAAATGATGTTTGCAAAAACATTTCCTATAAGTACAAAACTTACTAAGTCCGATTGGGTACACAGAGGTCCGTATAATGTTGGGGGGCGTACCAGAGCTTTGGCTTTAGATGTAAAAGATGAAAATGTAATATTGGCAGGAGGTACTTCTGGTGGTATGTTCCGTTCTACAGATGCCGGGCAAAGTTGGACTATGACCACCGACCCAGCACAATTACATAATGTAACTTGCGTAGCGCAAGATACAAGAGTTGGTAATGAAGATACTTGGTATTTTGGAAGTGGAGAAAATAGAGGAGGATGGCTGGGTGATGTTTCTTTTTTAGGGAATGGAATATATAAAAGTACAGATGGAGGATTAAGTTGGGATTCCCTTTCTATTACTACCTCCAATACTCCACAAAGTTGGGATAATGATTTTGATTTTGTATGGAATATTGTAACTGATCCTTCCAACGATAGTTTGGATGTCGTATATGCTGCAGTACATGGTGATATTTATAAAAGTACGGATGGAGGTATGACTTGGGATAAAAAATTAGGTGGAAATAACAGTGGATACTACCAATATACTTCTGTAGAAATAACTTCTACTGGAGTTGTGTATGCTGCTATCAGTTCTAATTGTGTTAATAAAGGTATTTGGCGTTCTCCTGATGGGGAAAATTGGACTAAGATAATTGATGGGAACTTCCCAACAGTATACGATAGAATTGAACTAGGAATAAATCCTAATAATGAAGATGAGGTATATTGTATAGCCGCTAGTACAACAGGTTTTGGTCAGTTTACAAATGTATTTTTTGGTGGTAGTACTTGGAATTCTCTTTGGAAATATAATTACTTAAGTGGTGACGGAAGTGGAATGGGAGCGCAATGGACAGATTTATCCTCAAATCTACCTGCAAATCAGGCTACATCATTTGATAATTTTAACTGCCAAAGTTCCTACGATTTAATGATAAAAGTACATCCTACCGACCAAAATACAGTTTTTATTGGTGGTACTAATTTATGGCGTTCTACAGATGGATTTACAACTCCCAATAATACTATAATTTGTGGAGGATATTTAATAGCCTCTTATGAAGGAGATGGTAACTGGGGAGTGTATCCTAATCATCACCCCGATCAGCATGATTTACTATTTTTACCCTCTGATTATAATGTAATGCTTTCTGCGACAGATGGAGGTATTTTCCGTTCGGAAGATTGTTTTAAAGATACAGTAGTATGGGGTTCGTTAAACAATGGATATCTTACTACTCAATTATATACAGCTACTACAAGTAAAAATGCCAATTCGGAAGTTCTACACGGAGGTTTTCAGGATAACGGAAATTTTGTAACTTTTTCAGGAAATGAAATTGACCCATGGAGTATGCCATTTAATGGAGATGGTGCTTATTCCGGAATTGCAGATAATGAAGAAGATTTTTACCTTACCATACAAAGAGGTGTAGCGTATAAAATGAAATTAGACAATAATGCAAACAGATTGGCATTTAACAGATTAGACCCTCTTTCTGCAGATTCTACTACTTATCAGTTTATTAACCCTTTTGTAATGGATGAGAATGATGACAACCTTTGTTATATGGCTGCTGGAAGTAAATTATGGAGAAACGATAATTTATCTTCTATCCCTTACAATGATGATCATACAAGAAATGATATTGGATGGAGTACTTACACAGACGGAGCTTTTAATTCCTCTATGAATATTACCGCAATTTCTACTTCTGTAAATCCTCCTAATATTTTGTATTATGGTACAGATAGTAAATACATACATAGGGTAGACAATGCAAATGTTGGGGACCCTGCTCATGTAGCAATTACTAATATACCTACTGGTTCCGGAGTTCATTGTGCCGCTATTGCAATTCACCCTAACAACCCAGATAAAATAATGGTAGTATTTTCTAATTACAATACTTATAGTTTGTTCTATTCAGATGATGCGGGAGCAAATTGGGATAAAGTAGCTGGTAATTTAGAAGAAAATGCTTCTGGTTCTGGCAATGGTCCTTCTTGTCGTACAGCACAAATTATTGACTTTGGTAACTCTACTTTGTACGTAGTGGGTACTTCTATTGGCTTGTTTGCTACCGAAAGTTTAGACGGACAAAATACCGTTTGGGAAATGATAGGAAAAGATGAAATAGGAAATGTAATTATTGAACAAATTGATTACCGACATTCGGATGGTAGATTTACAGTAGCTACTTATGGTCGGGGTATTTTTCAAACTACAATTACTTCTGTAGATGATGTACTTTCTTTAGATAATGTAGAAAGAAAGCAATTAAGTATTTATCCAAACCCATCCTCAGATATTATAAATGTAGAGTTTGATGCCAAGAAATCGGAAAGAGTAAGATGTGTATTTTACAATGAGGTAGGAAAGGAGGTTAAAAGTAATTTTGTGAATATTAATACGGGAATAAATAAATTAACTTTTAATGTAAATGAATTAAAAATAGGAGTTTATTTTGTAAGTTTGAATATTGATGGAAATTTGATGACTAAACAATTTGTTAAACAATAAAATAATTAAAGAAATTAAAAGACTTATTTTACTAACAATTATTTTCTTTTTCTTTATAATTTCTTGTTCTTTTTCTAAAAAGTGTGATGGATGGATGAAGATAAAAATACAAATGTGGTAATTAAAAATTAATACTATGAAACGAATATTTACTATCTTATTTTTAATTCCCTTAATAGGAATATCCCAAGACTATCAACTAGATTTTAATTCTGCTACTTTGGATTATGTGGAAATACCAAACGCTTCTTCAGTAATTGCAAATAAAACTGAATTTACCATTAGTGGATGGGTAAATCCTCAGATGGATGCTTCCCATAGTGGTTTCTTTGGTTTTCGTAATAATTCTGATGCAGATTTCTTTTTACTTCAATTACAAAACTCTACAAATGTAGAAGCAAGGTTCAGAAATTCTGCAGGAATAAATTTTGATGTTTTAGCAAATAGTATTTTAGATATAGATCAATGGCAACATTTAGCTTTTACTTATGACGGTAGTTATATTCGTTTGTATAAAAACGGAATAATTATTGATAGCACAGCTGCTAATGGAACTATTACACAAACTACACAGTCATTTAATTTAGGCATGTTAGATTATCAAGGATCTGCATTTCATTTGAATGGAAGCTTAGATGAAATTAGATTATGGGATGTAGCACTATCGCCATCTGAAATAATTGGTTGGATATGCTCTCCAATTTATTTGTTTCATCCTAATTATAATAATTTGATGGGTTATTGGAGGTTGAATGATGGACAAGGGACAATAGCAGATGATCAATCGGCTAATGGAAATAATGGAACTTTGACGGGAGGAATACAATGGCAAACTTCTACAAGTTGTTTTGGCCCCATAGTACAACCACTTACTTATGTGCCTGATGATAATTTTGAGAATTATTTAGAAGCTAATGGAATGGGGGATGGTATTGCTTTAAATGATTCTGTATTTACTGCAAATATTTATACAGTAACTAGTTTGGATCTGACAAATAATTTCTCTGGACTAAATATTGTTGATTTAACAGGTATAGCAGATTTTATTAATTTAGATACTTTGGAGTGTTATGTTAATCAACTTACAAGTCTTGATGTAAGTGATAATACTGCTTTAACTTATTTGAATTGCAGTAATAATCAACTCACAAGCATTGATATAAGTAATAATACTGCTTTAACTTATTTGTATTGTAGTGGAAATTTACTATCAAACCTTGATGTAAGTAATAATACTTCTCTAACTACTTTGTTTTTTTATGATAATCTACTCACAAGCCTTAATGTAAGTAATAATACTGCATTATCTCAGTTGCAGTGTGGTGATAATCAACTCACAAGTCTTGATTTAAATTCAAATCCTTTGTTATCTAGTTTGGGTTGTGGCTCAAACAATCTACCTAACCTTGATATAAGTACTAATACTATTTTAACGAATTTAAGTTGTAGTAATAATCAACTCACTAGTCTTGATTTAAGCCAAAACACTTCTTTAACTTATCTATCCTTTTCTAGTAATCAACTAACATCCCTTGATGTTAGTATAAATACTAATTTAACTGATTTAACTTGTGATGGCAATTTACTAACTACCCTTGATTTAAGCCAAAACACCTCTTTAACTTATCTAACGTGTTCTAGTAATCAACTTACAAATTTAGATTTAAGAAATGGAAATAATATAAATATATCACCATTTGGAGGTTTTAATACTACAAACAACACTAATCTTTATTGTATAGATGTTGACAATGTATCTTTGTCAAATATGAATTTCTGGAATTTTGATTCTTGGACTTCTTTTAGTATAAATTGTAGTGTGTCGGCAATTGATGACATGAATGAAAGTAAAAAACTTATAAAAATAATAGATGTATTAGGCAAAAATAAAAACGGAGTTAAGTACGAACCACTCTTTTACATTTATGATGATGGAACAGTAGAAAAAACAATTATTTTTGAATCAGATAACTAATTTTTGTTTTTCACTTTTTTTCCTTTATGTATTTTTTCTCAAACTATTAATCATTGGGAAACTGCTGTATTTGATAATGATATTTGGAAATATTTGGAAGACACATACGAACCGGATACTAATTGGAGAAAATTAAATTATAATGACGCTACTTAATGAATTTAATTATTAAATAAATTATTTAAAAAGAATTTTCACAAAGCTTATGTTTGTGCAATTTTTAATATATATTCCGTTATATAAAACATGAAAAAAATATCTATTACCTTAATCTTACTTTGTATTCTAAAGATTTGCTACTCACAAAACACACACACTATAAGTGGTTATATTACCGATAAGAATAATGGTGAGTATATAATAGGAGCAAATATATATAGTGGGCTAACAGGTAAAGGAGTAACTTCTAATACTTACGGATTTTATAGTCTAACACTTGAAGAGGGAAATCAAGATATAGTTTATTCTTTTATTGGATATAAAACTATAAAGAAATCTTTTTCTTTAATTAAAGATGTTAATTATGATTTTGAGTTTACTCTTTCATCTGTTAATGTTCAAGAAGTAGAAGTGAGTAGTGAAGCAAACATAGTAGAAAAAACACAAACTTCAGTTATTGATATTCCAATTCAACAGATTAAGACAATCCCAGCTTTATTTGGAGAAGTAGATGTGCTAAAAGCAATACAATTACTACCTGGCGTACAGTCAAGTGAAGGAACCTCAGGGTTCTATGTTAGAGGAGGAGGACCTGATCAAAATCTTATTTTACTAGATGGAGTTCCAGTATATAATGCTTCTCACCTTGGAGGTTTATTTTCAGTTTTTAATGCTGATGCTATTAAAACAGTGAGACTTACTAAGGGAGGTTTCCCAGCTAGATTTGGTGGTAGACTTTCTTCAGTGTTACAAATTGATATGAAAGAGGGAAATATAAAAGAATTTAAAACGGATCTTACTCTAGGTTTAATCTCGTCTAAGTTAACATTACAAGGGCCTATTATTAAGAATAAATCATCTTTTATAATATCTGCAAGAAGAACTTATGCTGATTTAATTATTAAACCTTTTTTACCCAATAATAATAATATTAATCTTTATTTTTATGATTTAAATGCAAAGATTAATTATAAAATATCAAATAAGGACAGAATATACTTAAGTTCATATATGGGTGATGATATATTTAATGTTGATTTTACTGAATCTGATGATAAGACTGGAAGTTCAGGAGGTCCTAAATCTATTGAGAGTACAGAACAGGAAAGTATGAATTTTGGTTTAGGATATGGTAACATCACTTCTACTTTAAGATGGAATCATTTATTTAACAATAAATTATTTAGTAATACAACACTTACATATAGTAAGTATCAATTCAATACTAATTTCGGACTTTCAAATAGTAACTCTAACGATACCGTATACAATTCATCTACAAATTCATTATTTTCTGGGCAAAGTTCTGAAAATATATCTTATGGTTATATTTCAGGAATTCAGGATTTAGGAGCAAGAATAGATTTTGATTATATTCCAAATCCAAATCATGATATTAAGTTTGGAGCCTCTTATACACATCATCAGTTTTACCCAGGTGAAACTAATCTTAATCTAACAATTAATTCTCCAGATAGTAGTCAGAACTTTAGTTTAGATACCATAATTAATTTTTCTGAAAGGACAAATGTTCATGAATCATTTTTATATTTAGAAGATAATGTGAAAATAACAGATAGATTAAAAGCTAATATTGGACTTCATGTAGGGTTTTATTCTTTATCTGCTTACTCCACAAAATATTCTAATTTATTTGATTATTTTACTGACAAGGAGTATTATAGCGTACAACCAAGGATATCCGCTCGATACTTACTTAATGATGATTGGTCTGTAAAAGCGTCTTATTCTCAAATGAAGCAAAATATCCATTTACTTTCTAATTCATCAGTAGGATTACCAAGTGACTTATGGGTTCCAGCTATTGATAGTGTCCCTTCTCAATCTTCAAAACAATGGGCAGCTAACATTTCAACTGAACTTTATGGTGGAACTTATGAGTTGAGTGTTGAAGGATATTATAAGACCATGAATAATCTTATTACATATAAAGAAGGTTACTCAAATCTTAGTAGTACTGAAAGTTGGGAGAACTCTGTTGTGACAGGAGGGGAAGGAGAATCTTATGGTGGAGAGTTATTTTTACAAAAAAAGAAAGGAAAGACAACTGGGTGGATAGGATATACACTTTCTTGGACAAATCGTAGGTTTGATAATATTAGTTTTGGAGAGTGGTATCCATATAAATACGATAGAAGACATGATTTCTCTTTAGTGCTATCTCATAAATTTAATGATCGTATTGATGTTGGTGGAACATGGGTTTATGGAACGGGTAATGCAATGACATTTCCTCAAGCGGTTTATTTAGGAATGACAAATAATTGGGATGGAATGAGCACGGTTGACTTAGTAGAATCATATGGAGAAAGAAACTCAACACGAATGAATCCTTTTCATAGACTAGACCTTGGAGTTAATTTTCATAAAGAAATAAAGAGTTGGTCAAGAACACTTTCCGTAGGTGCGTACAATGTTTACAACAGAAAAAATCCTTTTTTTGTTTACTTATCTGAAGAAGATAATCAAAGAGTAGCTAAACAAGTATCATTATTTCCTATTATTCCATCTATTTCTTATCGAATACAATTTTAATTATGAAAAAAATAACACTTTCTCTTCTATTTAGTTTTTTATTGTTCTCTTGTGAGGACATGGAAACAGTTGTAAATCTAGATATTCCTCCTCACACACCTGTTTTAGTGTTAAATAGTATTATTGATACTGACTCGGAGGTTAGGGTTCTTGTTTCTCATTCAGTAGGAGCGTTTGAACAAATCATACCCTCATGCATTACAGATGCTGAGGTCTTGCTTTTTGAGAATAATCAATTTGTTGATACTTTAATGATTGATCTAATTAATACTGATTCAGTTTATTACTTTAATTCTTCTTTTGGTGACAGCCAAATTTTAATGAATTATTATACCTCAGATATTATTCCAAATAGTGGATCCACTTATAGTGTTGAAGTTAATCATCCAAATTATGAAAGTATTACAGCCTCTACATATGTTCCAGAGGATGTAATAATATATAATATACAAATTGATACAGTTACTGATGATGAAAAGATTGGTTTTAGTTTTAGTTTTAATGATGATGGCATTCAGCAGAATTCTTATCGATTAAAATTATTCTCCTCTTGTATAAAGACCTGGATTGATGACGGTGATACTATTGAGTATCCATTGCCTTCTGGATGGATGATGATGATGTCTAATGACCCTTCTTTTCCTGGAGGTATCCCCTTTGAAGGATATACTTTTGAAGGTAGTCAAGTTGTATTTACAGATGATTTATTTAATGGTCAAGAAAAAAACATTTCAATAGATGTAGAATCAGAGGGTTTTAGATATTCAGATTGTGATACAATAACAATACAATTTTCTACTTTTAGTGATGACACCTATAGCTATTATAATTCATTAGGTGATCATTCTGAGAAAGGAGAATTAGGACTTTTTGGAGGAGAGGTAATTCCTGTTTATTCAAATGTTGAGAACGGCTTGGGAGTGTTAATTTCTTTAAACGCACAGAATATACAATTGAAACCTTAATTTCTATTCAGAAAATCTAATTAAATTTAAGTTTGTTTTATGAAAAAACTACTACTCGCATTTTCAATATTTTTAGCATGTGATATTTCCAATGCTCAAACATGGAAAAAATCTTTTAGCTCTGGTAATTATGATCTTAATGGGCAATACTTAGGAGGGTCTGAGGTGTTACAGCTCATTAGTCATAAAAAAATACTATTTGCATCTGTTGGATACTGGCAAGATGAAAATAACATATGGTATGGGGGGTCTAATAACAGCATTGGCTGGGGTCAAATAAATAGTTTAGATAATCCTTCTGCAAATTGGAAAGAAGATTTGTTTCTTGGAGGAAGTTACCTACGTCCTGAAATTCTTAAACAAATAATTTTTACAAAAGACCAGTTTGGTAATGCACTATCATCTCCAGATACAGTTTTGATTTGTGCTGGATACTCACCAAACTATATTACTAGCCAGGTAACAGTAAAGAGTTTCGTACGAAATGATTTGAATGGTACTTGGGGAGAAAGTCAAATAGTACAAGGGAGTTTTCCTGCTGGTGGGAACTACTCTATTAGAGATATTGAAATGTATGTTGATAAACTAACTGGTTTTGAATATGTTTTCGCTACTGTTGGAACGCAAGGAATATATAAAGGTAAATATAATCCTGCAAATCCAGGAAAAATTGATTGGATTTCAACAGCAGAATTTGGTCCCTTAAGCATTAGACCTTTAGGAATTGAGATAGCAAATGGAAAACTTTATTTCTCATCCGGAAGTAAACTTTATAGAAGAATAGACGGATTTTCACCAAGTTATATCATTGATCATGATTTTAGCGATCTTGGATCTATAATTAATGAAGATGTTGGTGGAATTAGAGGTTTAACAACTATCGATAATGCAAATGGATCTGATGAAGCATTCCTGTTGATGTGGTGTCCTAATAGTCAATCAAAAGGAACAATCTATCGACTTGAACCAAATAGTAATTTAGGGTTTGACCGTTACTATGAAACTAAAATTTCATTATTAGTTGAAAATTATTTAGTTGGAAGCAGTGTTAGTTATCTTCTAGGAGCATATAATGAATTTTATGAGTATACGGATCCATTAACGAATGAGACTTATCATATTATTGGATTTGAATCATCTATTTCATCAGGATCGCATCCAACCTGGAATGGATATTATTCAGGTGCGTTATTTGCTAAACGAGATAATAACATGCAGTACACTCTTGAGGAAGTAAATGGTGCTATTGGTACGAATGATACTGCTCTTGTGGCTATAAGATGTTATGTAAAATCTCCTTTCGATAGTGATGAATCAATCTATTTTGCAGGCTTTGATCCAAATGGTAATATTTCTACAAATATGGCTTGGATTTATAAAAAAACTTATCAAAATACTTCTGTGAGTGAACTTCCAATAACAAAAAAATTACTTAGAGTGATAGATATCTTAGGCAGAGAAACAAAAGAAATAAAGAACAGTCTTTTATTTTACATCTATGATGATGGAACATTAGAAAAAAAGATAATTATTGAATAAACTAAAACAAAAGTGTATCTTTTCTATTATTTAGTAAAAGACTATGCCATTTAAGAAAGGAACAAAACGAATAACGAAATGAAAAAACTATTACTATTGTTACTATGTGTGCCTTTGATTGGTTCATCTCAAGTAAATTACAATATTACGGTCAACACACCAGATGCATGGCAAGCTAATTTATTTTTTCAGAGAGGAGGAACCCCTCAAAAACCTGTTAAAATTATAGACCCTTCTATTACTGAAATATATTCTCAAAATATGGGAATGAAAGGTTGGGATTTTAAAGTGAACTACAACAATAAACTTTCCTATTTTGATAGATTATCAAAGGGGTGGTTTATTATGGATTCTCTCCAAAATGAAGTTGACTCTGTTTATTGTTTGAATGGATATATTGCAGATAATCATGATTTTTTGGCTTTAACAAATGGTAATTATGTTCTTTTTGCATATGATGATCAGCCTTATGCAATGGATACTGTTGTTGCAGGAGGTGATCCGAATGCTATGGTAGAAGGCTTAATAATTCAGGAGTTGGATGCAAATCATAATCTTGTTTTTGAGTGGAAAAGTTGGAATCATTTTCATGTAACAGATAATATGTACTTAAACTTAACTGCTTCAAATATTCCGTTTATACATGCAAATGCTATTGATATTGATTTTGATGGACATTTTTTAGTTTCCTGTAGGGGTTTGGATGAGATAACTAAAATACACAGAACAACAGGAGAAGTGATCTGGAGATGGGGAGGTACTCAAAATGAATTTACATTTGTAAACGACTATCCTTTCACTCACCAACACTCAATAAGAAGCTTAGGAAATAATAGATATCTTTTATATGATAATGGTAATTATAGTGCTCAGTATACAGGAACAATTAATATCTCAAGAGCTGTTGAATATGAGTTAGATACCAACTTAATGGAAGCAACAAAAGTATGGGAATTTGTTCATCCTGATTCTTTGTATACACTGTCAATAGGTGGAGTGCAAAGATTACCAAATGGAAATACACTTATTGATTTTGGAAATCTTCAATGGCAAAATATTGGATCAATTGTTACAGAAGTTGATACAAATAATCAAATAGTATTTCAGTTAGAGTATGATAATGGGGGAAATTTATATCGTGCACAAAAGTTTGATTGGTTCTTTTATACTCCTGTTTTAGGTTGTACGGACACATTGGCTTCAAATTACAACCCACTCGCTACAATTGATGATAGTAGTTGTGTTTACTGTAATCATACAGTAATTTTTTCTACAACTAATGTAAGTTGTAATGGATATAATGATGGAAGTTTTATTGTAACTGTTTCTGGTGGTACACCTCCTTTTCAATATTCATTGGGTGGCGGATTATCTCAAGGTAGCGGAACATTTACAGGGTTAACTGCAGGAACATATCCAGTTGATGTTACAGATGCAAATGGCTGCATGATATTTCAGACAGTTGTAATTAATGAGCCGAATCCATTGTTTGTAAATGCTTTTTTAACTGACATAAGTTGTTTTGGTTATTGTGATGGGTCAGCCTTTTCTATGCCTAGTGGAGGAACACCTCCTTATACATATTTATGGTCTAATGGAAATATAACAGATAATATATCAGGACTATGTGAAGGTGTAAATACAGTTAATATAATAGATGCTAATAATTGTGTAAATATTGAAACAGTAGTGATTGTGGAACCAAGTGCATTAAGTATTTCAGTAACCTCTACTGATGAGACTTCTGCATTGAATGATGGTTCAGTTAATGCTTCTGTTTTTGGTGGTACTCCTGCTTATACTTATATTTGGATTAATGGAGGAACAACTAATCCCCAAGTTAATTTAGCCCCTGGCTTATATACTGTTGATGTGACAGATGCAAATGGATGTGAAATCACAGATTCAACCTCTGTGAATCCTTATTTTACTACTGGTGTTATAAATATTAGGAATACTAGTAAAACTCTTATTAAGATAACTGATGTATTAGGTCAAGAAACTACATATAGAAGAAATACTGCTTTATTCTACATCTATAATGATGGCACATTAGAGAAAAGAATAATTATTGAATAAACATAAACCCACTCAAATAAGTGGATTTATTTTTGGTGGACCTTATAGACCTTAGTTCGAACTTTTTTAGAAAATTAAAATAATTAGAAACTTCACCCTTAGACGTGAATTGAATTTTAGATATTTGCCGCATAATTGCATATTATTAATTAGAAAAACAAAAAATATGAAAAAAATATTATCAACACTAGTATTAGGGTTAGTATTACTAACAACTAATGCACAAGTAATCACAGCCGTTCCTTGTGATATGTTAGGTATGTCTGTAAATGTTGGTTCTCAAGAAACCATGATCAATATTTACCATTCAGGTCAATATATGACTCACCCCCAATCAGAAAATATCTTTATGTGGGAGTTTACAGACCAACAAGGAAACATAGTACATCAAGACACTTTAGTTGATGAGTCAACGATATCTTTTAGTCATAGTTGGTCTCTTTCTGATACAATAAATGTTACAGTACATTTTGTAAATGATTCGGCTAATTTGGGTAACTGGTATATTTCTCAAGGTTTGCCGACTAATGGTAATTCAATTAATTGTTTATTTGAAGACCAGATATATTGGGAAACAGGAGCTCCTACACCATGGGGAAGCTGGACATTTATTCATAATAACCCTGGTGTTGATCAAAATGTTGTTTTAGCTGTTGATGATTTCTCTTATCAAAAGAAAGAACTTGTAAAAATTGTTGATATTCTTGGCAGAGAAACATCTTTTAAAAATAATCACATATTGTTTTATATTTATAGTGATGGAACAGCAGCAAGGAAATATATTTCAAAATAATTGAAGAATCTATATTTTTTAGGATTAATATTTCTTTGTTTATCGAGTAAATCTCTTTACTCTTCTCAAGTAGATTCATTAAGATTAACTTGGGAAAATGAAGGACTGTCAGATTCTCTAAGATTTAATGCATTAGAAGAATATGACGAGTTATACTCTCTCGTTTCTCCTGACTCTGTACTTGTTGTACTTGATTATTATCATGATTTGGCAATTACAAAGGGTGCAGAT
>CAJQIZ010000034.1 GCA_905478555.1 uncultured Flavobacteriales bacterium | reverse complement strand
CCATAAGCAGAAGAAATTCCTCTTATTAAAGGCATGTTTTCTTGTGTTATCTGGGTATAAGTACCATCCAAACCTAACATTTGAATTTTCTTTGCTCCAGAAACAGCATCCGTAAAAGTAACATCAACCGTAGCATTAGTACTAAAACTTTCTGAAAGATTACAACAAGCTGCTTTTTCTAATTCTCCTGTTGAAATAGTTTGAATATTTATAGGATCTAATACAGAAACCTTAGTTGTATTTACTTTTCCCTTTACATTTACCTCTTCAATATCAACTGACTTTTTCATTACAATATGATAATGATTAAATTCAGTAATTTCTTTTTTATATGTAGAATACCCAACAAAGGTAACTACTAAAGTAGATGGATAATTGTCAGGTGGATCAATAAGGTAAAATCCGTCAGAGTTTGCTGTAGTTCCAATTCTTGTTCCTTCCCAGACAATATTTGCAGCTGCAAGAGGAACTTCTTTTCCATTTTCTAATTCTACTACCCTACCTTTTATTTGTTGTGCTGTAATTTCCAAATTTGCAATTAGCACCATTGCAATTATTATATTTTTTATATAATTCATTTTTTATTGTTTTATATTATTATTCTGTTAAAAGCAGAATAAATATTACAATAAAAAGGATTGTATTTCTGAAAGTATAGGTTTAGTTAATATTACAGATTCTGAATTATTAAAATCTAATATATGAGCAGCACAGAAGTTTTGTTCTGAAAAGATATAAATGTAAAACAAACTAATTTCCTTAGGAATAAAATTAGTTTCAAAAGAAGAAATCAAGGTTTCGAAAATAAATTTAAAGTGTTCTGTTTCACTATCACAACCCTTATCTTCTCTTTCTGGACAACAAGTCTTCATAACTTCTTTCAGACAGCAACTTATTTTTTCTTGTTGCTCTGTACAAGTAACTTTTATATTTTCGCTACAAGAAGGAACTTCTGTACCTAAATATAAAGAGGATTCTGTATCACATTTCATTTTAGAGATATTTAATCCCATAGATACAGTAAGTATAAATACTACCATAAATATAAAAGGAATTGTATATAATATTTCTTTAAACTTCATTTTAATTTTTTACAAATTTAAATTGTATGATTATTCATTTTATATAGCAAACATACATATTAAATTATTATAATAAAAATCATTAATATCAAAAATCTTATTCATTCAATTTCTTGAAAAGTGAAAAAGTAAAATTTTGGATAGTTTCAAAAGGGGTATTATGATCTTTCTTAAAAGAATCTATTAGAGTAAAATGCTCTTCAAATTGATTTTTTAAGCCCAATTCAGAATATTTGCAAATTTCCAATCCACTGCATTTATCTGGACCTTCATCCGAAAAAGTAGCCAATAGGAAATAGCCAGAAATAGTAGAATCTACCAATTTTTTATAGATATTTATATCCTTTTCCTGTGTTAAAAAATGAAACACTGCTCTATCGTGCCATAAATCATATTTTTCAGTAGGATTAAATTCGGTAATATCAGTTACAATCCATTTTACATTTTTAGCTAACTCTCCTAGTCTTTTTTTAGCTCTTTTAATTGCATTAACCGATATATCTAAAACTGAAATATTAGTGTACCCTAGTTTCAATAATTCATCAACTAAAAAGCTATCTCCTGCCCCAATATCAATTATAGAAGCGTGTTTACTAAGTTGTAATTGTGATATTAAGTTTAATGAAGTTTGAGGTGATTTTTGATACCAACTAACTTCTTGCATCCCTTTAGTAGCATAAATATTTTCCCAATGTTTTTTATTTACTTTCATCCTATTTTATAAGGTTGAGAGACACGCCTCATCAGATAAATTGATAGTCGTATTTTTTATTGCACCAAAGCCACCTTCAATATTAGTAACATTATGTATGCCTTCTCTTTTCAATAATGAGCAGGCAATAACCGAACGATACCCGCCCGCACAGTGCACATAATTTTCTTTATCGTTTACGAATTTCTCTTGATGATTTTTAATAGCACTTAAAGGCACCAATTTTGAAGATAAAATACGTCTAGTGTTATGTTCTGTTTCTTTTCTTACATCTACAATATTAATGGAATTATCTGCTTGATAAATTGCATTAAACGCATCAGCTGAAATAGAGGATATAGTTATCAAATCTTCTTGTACCCAAGATTCAATTCCACCACTTAAATGCCCTAAAACATTATCAAATCCAACACGGGATAAACGGATGGCAACTTCTTCCAACCTGTGTTTATCGCATACCAATAAAATTGGAGTTTCTACCTTCTTAATAACCGTACCTACCCAAGGAGCAAAACCCCCATCAATACCAATAAAAATAGAGTTTGGGATAAATCCTTTTACAAAATCAGCGGCATTCCTTACATCTAAAACAATAACCCTTTCTAGCACTGACTTTGCTTTAAATTCCTCAACCGAAAGGGAAATATTGGCCTTAGCAATATTATCATTTTCAGGATTATACCCTTGCTTGTTTAAGCGTACATTTTCAGGGAAATAATCCGGTGGAGGTAAAATACCCTCTGTTACTTCTTTTACAAAGTCTTGCTTAGTCATATCCGTACGCAAAGCATAATTAGTTGCTTTTTCATGCCCAATAGAACCAATTGTTTCCTTGCTCATGTTTTTACCACAAGCCGAACCTGCACCATGCCCAGGGTATACAATTACATCATCAGGCAAAGTCATTATTTTAGTTCTTAAACTATCAAATAGGATTCCTGCTAAATCCTCTTGTGTCATTGTTGATTTCTGTGATAAATCTGGCCTACCAACATCCCCTAAAAACAAGGTATCTCCGGAAAATAAAGCAATTTCTTTTTTATTTTCACCTATCAATAAATAGGAAGAGCTTTCCAAAGTATGCCCAGGAGTGTGCAATAATTTTACTGTAACATTCCCTACAATAAACTCTTGATTATCTTCCGCTACCAAACACTCAAAATAAGTATTTGCAGTTGGTCCGAAAACAATAGTTGCACCTGTTTGATTGGCTAATGTAAGATGTCCGCTCACAAAATCAGCATGAAAGTGAGTTTCAAAAATATATTTAATTTTTACACCTCTTTCAGCAGCCATACTCATGTAAGTTCCAACTTCACGTAAAGGGTCAATTACAACAGCCTCCCCATTACTTTCAATATAATAAGACCCTTGAGATAAACATTCTGTATATAATTGTTTTACTTTCATTTTATTTTTTCTGTGCTTTCACCATTTCCCAACCTCCACCATTATATACTTTATCACAACCTTGAGTTTGTAAAAAATTAGTTGCTTGTCCGCTTCTACCACCAGAAAGACAACACAACACCAAAGGCTGCATTTCCTTTAATTCTTCTATTCTATCCACCACTTCATGCAATGGAATATTAACGGACCCACTCACATTTCCTTCTGCAAATTCGCCCTCTGTTCTTACATCAACAATCGTTGTACTTTTATCGTTTATCAATTCTTGTATATTCATTTTTTTATTTTAAATTATCTTGTACTAAGTCAAAAACCATACTCCCCAATAGCATTCCATATAAAGTACTTTTATACCATACAGATGTAATTGAACAATTTCCTGAATTACAACCAACATATTTCCAATAGGAATATCCAGCAATCCCTCCTACTATTACACCAAGTGTAATGATCATTATTCTTTTGATATTGTATTTTTTCCTGAAAGCCATCCTTTAAATCCACCTGTTAAGTTATAAACTTCTTTAAATCTTAAATCGTTCATTATCTTCATTGCCTTCCCACTTCTATTTCCTGATTTACAATAAACGAGAACTGGTGTTTCCAGACCTAGTTCGCTAATTTCTTCAGAAAAAGTCGAACTAAAATAATCAATATTAATAGCACCATTAATGTGTCCATCATCAAATTCTGATTCTGTACGCACATCTACTAAAATATACTTTTGAGATACTATTTTGGTTTTAAATTCAGTAATCTCTATATCATTTTTATTCTGTGCAAAAGTGCAAGATGAAATAAGCATAAATACTAAAGCTATAATTGTAAATAGTTGATTTGTTTGTTTCATTTTTATTTATTTAATTTTCTCTTTAAATTATTCCAAGCACCACCGTTATACGCATTAATACCTATTGATTTTGCAATGGAAGTTGCCTGACCACTTCTCAAACCTGAAACACAACAAAAAATTACTGGTTTCTTTAAATTCTCAATTTTTTTAATCTTGGTTTTAATCTTATCTAAAGGAACATTAGTGGACCCTTTTATATACCCAGAATTAAATTCTCCTGTAGTTCTTACATCAATTACAATTGCGCCATCCATCATCAACTGATTATAATCAATTGTTTTAATTCCAAGTATTTTCTTAATTAATGTTATCATAATTTACTTTATTTTGAAAGTACAAATTAAAAAATAAAAAACTACACATAATGTAACAAATGTTACAAAGGATTTATTTCTTAAAAATTTAAAACAATTATCTGTTTTCTTAACAATTTAATGTCACCATCCATTTCTAATTTTTTCAGCACTCTACTAACAACAACCCTAGACGTATTCAACTCCATTGAAATAATATTATGAGTTATTGAAAGAGCTATATCTTTATTCGCAACCACTTTATCTTTAAGATATTTTAGAATCCTTTCATTCATATTCATAAAAGCTAAAGAATCTATCGCCTCTAACATTTCTGTAAATTTGTTGTTATATGAACCAAAAACAAAAGCTCTCCAACTTTTATAATGCAACCAATCTTCTAACTTATTTATAGGAATAAGAATTAATTCCGTGTCACTCTCTGCAACAGCTTTAATTTCACTTTTAGCACCCTTCATACAACAATTAAGCGTCATAGCACAAGTATCTCCACCTTCAATAAAATACAAAATGTAATCATCACCATCATCATCTGTTCTGAATATTTTAATCGAACCAGAGATTATCAAAGGGATAAATACCATTTCTTGTCCAATATCCATTAAATACTCGTCCTTTTCAACTTTTTTAAACTTAGCTATTTCACTCAACTCATCAAGTAAACTTTTTTCAAATAGAAAAGAGAAATTATCAGTAATTATTTCTTTAGTATCCATAATTATTTAAATTTTATGATAAAAGTATGGAAATTATCCTGAGAATAAGACAATTCAAAATGGTATAAATCGCAAATACTTTTCACTACTGAAAGTCCTATTCCTAAACTTTTCTTATTTGTTGTAGATTTACTAAATCGGTCTAATATTTTATCGGAAGGAAAAGTTAACTCGTCCCCACTATTAGAAATTATAAAACAATTATTTTCAATTGATATATTTATTTCCTTAATACCATTATTGTGTGAAATAGCGTTTCTCACTAAGTTATTTATCATTGTTTCTGCCAAATATTTATCCATATAAATATGTGTTGTATCTAACAGATTTAATGTCACCTTTATATTTTTTTGTTGTATACTTTCTTCAAACAAATCTAATTGTTCTTTCAATAACTGATTTACAGAAAAGGTAGATCCTTTGGTATAAAAACGATTGTCAATTTTAGTAAGGAAGATAAGTGCTTGATTTATTTTAGAAAGACGATTGGTAGTTTCCATTAAGATAGCCAATTGTTCCATTTGCGGTTTTGTTAAGTTGTCCGATTGCATCAATTCATCTACTTTAGAGTTGATGACAGCTAGTGGAGTTTGCAATTCGTGTGATACATTTTCGGTATATTCTTTTTGTAGTTCAAAATCCTTTCGGATGGTATCTGCCATTTTCTGTATTACGCTATTCATCTTTTTTATCTCGAAAAGTTGTGCCGAATCCAAATGTAATTCATCATTATTATTGAGATTAAACTGCTCTAACTTACTAATGGTTCTATAAAATATTTTCAGAGTATTATTTACAGAATGTCGATTTACAAAAAATAGGATAAGAAAAAATATAAAAGCCAAACCTACATTCATTATCACAATTTTTGAAACTAAAATATCTGTTTTTTTTTGGGGTTCAAGAACGCTTATTTTATAGTACTGATCAGAAATAAAATATGAGAAATCTATTTTTCTGTACAAAACATATTTTCTGTTTTCTATAATTACGGTATCCGAAAAAGAAGAAGGAATATGTGAATTTATTTTAATTACAAATACATCATTAGAATAAAACCGTTCTACATTATCCGGTTCTATCTGTTTTTCCAGATTTGTTTTTTTCTCTAATAAAATATCATTTAAATTAGAAGAAAAAATAGTTCGAACTGAAAAGTACATAATAATACTACCTACCAGAAAAAAGAGAACGGAAGCAGAAATAAATGTTAAACTCGATTTTGTAATTAACTTCATCTTTTAATCTACTAAAAATTTATATCCTATTCCGTATACATTTTTAATGTACTCTGTACAATCCGAACTTGCCAATTTCTTTTTCAGATTTTTAATATGAGTATACACCAAATCATCTGAGAAACCATAATCGTCATAATTAGAGGACATAAATTCTCCTAATATAGTTTTACTAAGCACTCTATTTTGGTTAGATATAAAATACAATAACAAAGAAAATTCTTTGGAAGTTAAATCTACTACTTTATTGTGCACTAAAACCTTCATTTCCTCTGGAAAAAGAGTTAATTCATTTAATACAATTTTTTTATTTTCTTCCATATTTAATCTTCTTACTAAAGATTTTATACGGGCATTTAACTCTGGAAAGAAGAAGGGTTTTGTTAAATAATCGTCTGCACCAAGTTCCAAAGCCTCTACTTTTTTATTTAACGCATCTTTTGCAGAAACAATAATTACTCCTGTTTCCTGATTTTTATTTTTAATTTCCTTTATCAGAGACAGTCCATCTCCATCTGGCAGACCCAAATCCAATAAAGCAGCATGAAAAGAATTATTTTTTATTTCCTTTAAAGCTAACTTTATAGTAGATTTATGAGTGCAATTGAAATTATTTTCTTTTAAAAAACGAATGGTAGAAACAGCCAATTCCATTTCATCTTCTACTAATAATACATTTATTTTTTTATCCATTTCTTATCATGTTCATTCCTACAGAAAATATTATCAATAAAAAGGAGAGACCAAAATATAAAAAATTCTTTTGGAACTTAGATTTATCCTCCTCTAAGTTTTTAGCATACACCAATCCTAAATGACCAAAAACAATAGCAAACATCATAAGTATGGTGTGTTCCACCGCCCAAAAACGAGCGGAAAAATAAGAATTGGCATTTTCTTGACTTACTAAAGTAGATAATTCATTAATATGTATAGCATATAACATCATACCTAAAATAAGTTCTAAATATAGGAGTGATACTGCAAATATAGGAACGTTAATATCTATAAATTTAGAAAAATTAACTTTAGAAAAAAATCCTAAAAAAGATCTTATTAAAACAAATAGGACTACTAATAAAAGTAGAATACTGATAATAATATGTGGTATAAGTATATACGAATACATTTTACAAAAATACTAAAGAAAATGATTACAACACAATAAAGTAATGATAGATAAAGATCTATAAACTAATTTAATTCACCAAAAAACCTTGATTAGGATTCAAATTTTCTCTTAATTCCGTTACTAAACTCTGACTTACTATTATGTAAGAAATAGCAGAAAATTTATTTACTAATTCTGTACCGAATTTAACAACTTCTACCTCTTCTTTCTCACAATACTCCTTTAAGTGTATTAAATGATGTTCGGCAGTTTTCAATGATCCTTCTCCACTAAAATTCCATACTAACTTTACATTCATATTACTAGAAAATAATACCTTTTACAACTAAATAAGGCAATAATATATATATAATTGTATCTCTTATTAAATAAAACATAAAGAAGTAAAAAAATATTTTCCATCCACCTTTTTTTACAACACCTTTGAATCCATCTTTTTTGTAAATTGCAGTGTACACCTTCATGAAATCTGGTATAAAACTAAAACGCTTACCAAAATCTTGATATAGACACAAAAGAAATAAAGGAAGAATTATAAGAAGAATCATTATAAATTATTTTATTAGATTGTTAATTTAGAAGTTTATTGTTCCATTTGATTGGTACACATAATTAAAAGTATAAAAACCACCAAAGTCTCCTTGAGAAGGTTGTGGATCTTCAGAATCATAATAGTACAAAATCTCCATCTTAGCATATTTATTATCATGAGTTCTAAAAACTAAAATTTTCCCGGCAATTGGAGATAATACATGAGATTCCTGGTTATATGAAGCCCAACCTTGACCTGAAATACCAAGATCATCAATAATAGCGGGTCTAGTCGCACCATCTTCAATTAATTTATTTACGTCAACTATTTTAATATCTGACATAATTCCATTAGCAATATAAACTGCTGCACTTCCTGATCTATTAGGTTGATCTGCACTTGAATTAACTCCTCCATTTACAATAATAGTAGAACCTCTAAATGCAACATCCCAATCATCATGATTGACAGTATCTCCTTCAGAGAAACTAAATCTTTCATATTTTCCAGTTAATGAAGAATCTAATGGATTCACAATATATTGACTAGCATTTAACTCAACAAAAAGTACATTCTCACTCATAACATCTTCATTAAGAATCTCTTCACAAGAAGTGAATATAAAAAGGTTTAATATAAAAAATAAAAAGATATATTTCATATTCCTATTTACAACTAGAATTCCAATATGGGTTACCATTATCTTCTGGTAAAATGATTACTTGTCCATTAGTTAAAATTGCACTTGCTCCTGTTGTGTCTCCACCTAACATTACAATCTCATTAGGATCATGAGTAACCATGTTATATATATACGCTCCTTGACAATCTCCACAAGAATCAACAACTGCAACTCCATTCAAAATACCATCACAATCTGTACAATTCGCATTCCATAAATTATTCATAGGATTATTAGGACTAGCAAACATCTCATTATCTCCTAAAGCCTCAGAAGTAGTATCATTTACTTCTCTTACAGCATGTGTAACGTAATTATATGCAGTAAATTTATGACAATCTCCACAATCGTCAGTAATTGCAGTACCATTTTCAATACTCATACAATCTAAAGGTAATGGCTCAGCTGTTTCACAAGCTGTGAATATCATTGTTAATGCACTCAATGATAATACTAATTTTGTTTTCATTTTTGTTTTCATTTTTGTTTTAATTTTATTATTATGTTAAATTTATTTTAAGATTAATATAGTATAATCTTCCAGAAATATTACTAATATACTCTGGATTAGTAAATCCAAGAACATTCTTTATTCCAACTTGGAATGATTGAAATGAGTTTATATTTTGTGTTATACCGATATCCCATAAACAGTAACCATCTACAAATCTATCATAAGAATCTAGAATGTTATTTCCATTAGAATCATTAAGACCATATTTACTTCTGTAATTAATGATTGTATTAATATTTAGTTTATCATTTAATTGATAATTGATTTTAACGTTAGCAGTATGCCTCGATCTATTAAATAACCCAAAGTAATCATCTTTATTAAGTTTAAAACTAATTTGTGTCTGAGGGTCTCTAGCAAAATATGATGTATCTTGATCAATATTATTCAATACCTTAGCATCTAAAGCATAAAGTAATTGGTAACCTAATTTAATTTCCCAACAATCAATTTTATATTGAGTATTAAATTCTATTCCTTTAGTTTCTACCTCATTAATATTAAAATAGCTATAAATATTAGTATTATTCTCTGAAAGAGCTACTAACTGCCATTCAATCAGATTATTTACTTTATTATTAAAAAAGTTTACATTAAAATTTAACTTCTTTGATAGATTGTATCTTGCACCAATATTTAAATTTACAGAAGTTTCAGACTTTAAATTAGAATTAATTTCTGAAAAAGGAATAAATATCTCTTGTATAATTCCATCATATTCCATAGAAATTAATCTATCAAAGGCTACATCTCTACCTAAAACAGTATACCCAATTGTAGAATTTGTAAAATCAAAATATCTTTGTCTGAAATCTGGAACTTTATATCCACTACCAATTGAGGAGTTAATTATTATATCATCAGATAATGAAATTCCTAAAGCCAACTTATTAGATATTTCAGGAGAATAATTAGAATAATGATCAAATCTAGTACCAGCTATTATATTTATATTATCAAAAGTAGTTACCTCCAATTGTGCATAAATAAACTTCAAATCTTGGATTGCCATATCATAGAAATCTTTTCTATCCAATTGTTCTTTTATTCCACCTACTCCTATTATACCTTTTGCTGAATTCAAAGAAATATTCATTTTAAATTCTGATTGAATAAGTGTATGATTATAAAAATTATCATCAAATACCATATCATTGGAATCTAACAAGAATTCATCTGTATTATAATTTGTAACATAAATTTCTAATTCTTGAGAAAACTTTGAATTTAAAAAATACTGTAAAGATGTTCTGAAATTCCATTCATTAATAAGACTTTCTCCTTCATATAATGTACTCAACTTTTCATTGGTATATAATTGGTTTTGATTAAAATATCTTGCATTTGAATTTAGAATAAATTTTTCTGAAAATCCATATTGTAATTTTGTACTAAATGTATAATTATTAAAAGGGTTAACTGTTTTTAATAAATCTGAATTGATTAAATCATAACCATCAGTTTTATAAAAATCAAATGAATTAGAAAGATTTAACTTTCCTCTCTTATATTGATATAGAATATTTGGATTGACAGTGTTATGAGAACTATATTTTAATGCTAAATTAATTTTATAACCATCTTCAATCTGTTTTTTAGTAATAAGATTAATAACTCCTCCCAAAGCATTAGACCCATACAAACTAGAAGAAGCTCCTTTAATTATTTCAATTCTTTCAATATTTTCAACCGAGATCCTATTTAAATCTAGAGAACCAAATGATCTTCCAATAAGTGGGGATCCATCTATCAAAATAGTAATGTAAGAAGCGTCCAAACCTTGTATTTGCAAACCTTCTGTTCCTGTTCTAGTAGGCACACTTATAATTCCAGTTTCTTTTGTAATTACTTCATCTAATTTACTTGCAGACGTTACAGATATCTCTTTCTCAGTTATTACTGAAGTAGGAATAGGTAAATTATCTAAAGAAATTGACGATTTTGTTGCAGAAATTGTTATTTCTTTTAATTTACTATTAATAATAATAATAGAGTCCTCCTGATTCTGAGAAAAAGAAAAAAAACTAGAAAGCATATAAAATATAATTATGATTTTTTTCACTACAAATTTTATGCAAAAATAAGTTTGAAATCTGTAGTAAATCTGAACTTTTTCTAAAATTTTAAAAAGAAAGAATAGTCTTTTTTATGATAGATATACATTCCATTAATTGCTCTTCCGTAATTACTAAAGGAGGTGCAAAACGAATGATATCCCCATGTGTTGGTTTGGCTAATAATCCGTTATCTCTCAACTTCAAACAAACATCCCAAGCCTGTTTACCATTTTTAGGTTTTATTACAATTGCATTTAAAAGTCCTTTTCCTCTAACAAGAGTAATCATATCGTTATCGAAAGATCGGATTTCACTTCTAAATATTTTCCCTAATCGAAATGCATTTTCAGCAAGATTTTCATCTATTACTACTTCAAGCGCAGCTTGTGCTACTTTACAAGCAAGAGGATTACCACCAAAAGTAGAACCATGTTCTCCAGGCTGAATACAAAGCATAATTTCGTTATCAGCTAATACAGCTGATACAGGAAAAACTCCACCAGAAA
>CAJQIZ010000033.1 GCA_905478555.1 uncultured Flavobacteriales bacterium | reverse complement strand
TCATACCACTGGTAGCTTACATTTCCAACACCTGTTCCTGTAGTATAACTTACAGTTAGAGGTGTCGCTATTGTTCCTCCCTCACATATTGTATCGTTAGTTAAAGGTTGTGTATCTATAGTTGGATCAAGCATTATTACTATTGTAATTGTACTTGATGTTACCGTTGAACACCCTCCAGAAGAGAAAGAAACTACACAGTAATATTCAAACACGCCATTAACATTAGTGGGTGGAGAATATGTTGGGGTTGTTGCTACAGATATATCTCCACCAATATTTATAAGAAACCATTCGTAAGTTATAGTTCCAGGTCCAGTAGGGTTTACATATAAGTCAGTAATTATTCCATCCACACATAAGCTATCATTTTGTGGTGGAGTAACTACTTCTGGAGCAGGATTTACTACTAGTGTACAGGTGTCTGTATTTACACTACAATTAGCAGAATTAGGGTTTTGAGATACTACACAGAAGTAATCAAAAGTACCTACTACATTACTTGGAGGAGTATAAGAAGCTGTTGTTGCGTCAGGTCCTGTTGCTATTACAAATCCAGACCCATCATTTACCCACCATTGATAATTGAATGTTCCTATGCCACCAGTAGCTATTGTAGTTAAAGGTAAGAATGTAGAAGGAGTTCCAGGTGATGTTTCACATACAGTATCTGGTATATTACAAGGACTTGTAACGATAGGATCTGGAATAATTACTATTTGAGCAGAGTCAGATATAGCATCTTGACAATCATTTCCATCAAAACTAATGATAGCCCAGTAGTAGTAATTTCCTGTATTTAGAGTTGAAGTTAAAGGCGTGAATGTATTGTTATTTGCTCCTGTTATAGCACCAGTAGAGTCATACCACTGGTAGCTTACATTTCCAACACCTGTTCCTGTAGTATAACTTACAGTTAGAGGTGTCGCTATTGTTCCTCCCTCACATATTGTATCGTTAGTTAAAGGTTGTGTATCTATAGTTGGATCAAGCATTATTACTATTGTAATTGTACTTGATGTTACCGTTGAACACCCTCCAGAAGAGAAAGAAACTACACAGTAATATTCAAACACGCCATTAACATTAGTGGGTGGAGAATATGTTGGGGTTGTTGCTACAGATATATCTCCACCAATATTTATAAGAAACCATTCGTAAGTTATAGTTCCAGGTCCAGTAGGGTTTACATATAAGTCAGTAATTATTCCATCCACACATAAGCTATCATTTTGTGGTGGAGTAACTACTTCTGGAGCAGGATTTACTACTAGTGTACAGGTGTCTGTATTTACACTACAATTAGCAGAATTAGGGTTTTGAGATACTACACAGAAGTAATCAAAAGTACCTACTACATTACTTGGAGGAGTATAAGAAGCTGTTGTTGCGTCAGGTCCTGTTGCTATTACAAATCCAGACCCATCATTTACCCACCATTGATAATTGAATGTTCCTATGCCACCAGTAGCTATTGTAGTTAAAGGTAAGAATGTAGAAGGAGTTCCAGGTGATGTTTCACATACAGTATCTGGTATATTACAAGGACTTGTAACGATAGGATCTGGAATAATTACTATTTGAGCAATATTTGAAGTGTCTAGCGAACATCCGTTTCCATCATAATCTACTATTACAAAGAACTGATAGACACCTAAGCCTAATACTCCGGGATTAAAGGTCGGTGAATTTGTTCCTACAGGTATATTTGGGGACTGTATCCATTGGTAACTTACATTTCCAATTCCAATACTATGGCTAATTGTCAAGTCTTGAGAAATTGTACCGCTTATACATATAGTGTCATTTGCTAGTGGTTGCGATGTGATACTAATTTGTGGTACAATTGATAGAATCAAAGAATCAGTGTGTATACATCCACTGGCATTTGTGCTAACATTGATATAAATGCCACTTACAGTGTAAGTTTGATTATTTACAGGCCAAGTGTATGAATCACAGTAATTACTTGTAGATAAAGTGGAAGTACTATTTGTTATTATAAGTTCTAAAGTCTCAGTAAGAGTACATCCATCAGTATTTATGCTAATATCGATATAGGTTCCACTTGCAGTGTAAGTTTGATTATTTACAGGCCAAGTGTATGAATCACATTCAGTTATAGTTGAATTATTTGAAGTACTATTTGTTATTATAAGTTCTAAAGTATCAGAAAGAGTACATCCATCAGTATTTGTGCTAATATCGATATAAGTACCACTTGTTGTGTATGTTTGTCCATTTACAGGCCAAGTGTATGAATCACATTCAGTTATAGTTGTATAACTTGAAGTTGAGTTGTTTACGTTTAGAATTAGAGTTACAATACTATCGCATGCAATTGAGTTAGTTAGTGTAAATTCGTATATACCACCATTATAAAAAGTAGTTCCATTCCAAATTAAGCTATCACATGCTGTTATTGTTGTTGTAGAACTTGTAGACGGGTTAATATTTAAATTTAGGTATGCTGTTGAATCACAATTACTAGAGTTTGTTGTGTTGAATGAATAATTTCCTGATTGCGTGTAAGTATTCCCATTCCAAATTAGGCTATCACATGCTGTTATTGTTGTTGTAGAACTTGTAGATGGGTTAATACTTAAATTTAGGAAGGCTGTTGAATCACAATTATTAGAGTTAGTTGTGTTGAATGAGTAATTACCTGATTGCGTGTAAGTATTCCCATTCCAAATTAGGCTATCACATGCTGTTATTGTTGTTGTAGAACTTGTAGATGGATTAATACTTAAATCTAGGTAAGCTGCTGAATCACAATTATTAGAGTTAGTTGTGTTGAATGAGTAATTACCTGATTGCGTGTAAGTGTTCCCATTCCAAGTGTAACTATCACATGCTGTTATTGTTGTTGTTGTAGAACTTGTAGATGGATTAATAATTAAATTTAGGTAGGTTGTTGAATC
>CAJQIZ010000032.1 GCA_905478555.1 uncultured Flavobacteriales bacterium | reverse complement strand
TACTGGTACTTCATCATGGACTGCTTTATATACGTTTACTACAGCAGATGATTGTCCTAATGTAACTAACTTTACTGCTACTCCAGGTCCACAAACAAATAAGGTTGTATTCTCATGGGATACTACATCATCTTATAGTTTTGTTCGTATTAAGATGAGAGTAGATAGTATCTCTGCTCCTACAGGGTCTGATTGGTTCTCTGCAGGAGGATTTGGAGTTAACTATCCTGCACTTTCAGTTAATAAGTGGGGAGTTGTTCCAGGGGAAACTTATAGAGGTCAAGCCAGAACATGGTGTAATCCTAATGCTGGTCTTTACAGATCTGCAGCTTGGACTCCATTAGTATTCTGGACTCAACCAACTACTATCAGATTAGAGGAGAACTCAACTATTTTAGATCTGAGTATTTTTCCTAATCCATCAAGAGATATTTTTAATGTGAGTTTCACATCAGAAGATGCTCAAGACTTAAAAGTTAGAATTCTAAATGTAATAGGAGAGGAGTTAATAAATGAGAACTTAGAGCAATTTATAGGAGAGTATACTAAGCAGATTGATTTAACCAATAATGCTAAAGGAATCTACTTCTTAGAAATAGAAACAAATGATGGAATTATTAATAAGAAACTAATTCTTCAATAAACTAAAATTATGAAAAAACTAATATTCACAATACTCACTTTACTAACATTCACTTTTGCTATTGCTCAAGATGGTATTAATTATCAAGGTGTTGTAACAGATGCAAATGGAGATGAACTTACAAACCAAAGTATTACAAAAAAAGGTATCCTCAGACTTGGAAATATTAAACAAAAAACTCTTTGAATAATTAGTCAAACAATTAAACAAACAATTAAACAAACAATAATTTATTAACTTAAAATAAGTATTATGAAAAAAATAATTTTCTCACTTTCTCTAGCAATTAGTTGCTTAAACATAAATGCGACTGATTTATTTGTATATCCTGGAGGAACATCACCTGATTTCAATAGTATTGCTATGGCAGTTGATTCTGCTAGCGATGGAGATAGGATATTAGTTTCCAATGGAAGTTATTTTGGAGATGTGACAATTGACGAAAAGTCTATTTCAATTTTTCCAATAACTTCTACTAATTCTTATACAATTCAAGGAAATATTATATTAAAAAGAAATACAAGTGGGGGTACAGCTAAGTTAGTTACAATCTCTTCAGCTGAGATTCTTGGTGATTTTGAATATCAAGGTAATGTTGCTTTCCCTTATGAGATAAATATTATTAATTGTAACTCATTTGGTACAATTAACTTAAAAGCGGATAATATTTTGACCAATATTTATTATTCTACTTTTTATAAATCTATTTATTTAAATGCTTCATTGGAGATTGTGGGAAATACTTTTGAGTCTAGTTCTAGCTCAATTGATACTTTGTTTGTTGAGGATGCAAATTGGAATGTAGGAAGTAGTTTAGCAAGTAGTACACTCAAAGTTTTTGCTAATAAATTTAAAAACGTTCAGTTAAGATGTAATTTCACTTCAAGTAGTATACTTTCTAAATTACATATAGCAAATAATTATATGAATCAAACAATAAGTTTTACAGCTACTCTATTAGATTTAAATGGCCCAACTACTAATTGTTTAATTGAAAATAACACTTTATCTTCAATAGGAACTGCTGTTAACTCATATGGTAATATATTGAAATCTGGAAACGGTTTAGTGTTACTTGAGATTAGAAATAATTTAATTTTAAATTATAGTGGGAGTACTAGTTCAGGTGCTTATGCTTTTAGTTTTAATCCAAATGGGAGAGGCACTATTTTGAAATTAGAAAATAACTTTTTTAACCTTACGACTCCATTAAATATTGGTTCAGGCGCGATTCCTAATATAATAGGTTATTATTTTAATTATACTCCCTATTCGATAGTTATAAATGATAACATTAATACTAATTCAACTACGAGTTTAGCAACTTTTGCTTTAAATGATACATCTGGTATTCCAACTGCTTCTGCAATATTATCTATTACTGAAAATGCTGGTAAAGATATTATGGAGTGCCGTGATATTGATGATACCCAAAATGATATTGGTCCATGGGGTAGCCCTCACTCTTGGGAAAATTATCATCTAAACTCCCTAGGTTCAGCTAAAGTAATTGATATTGATATTAATTCAACTATTAATTCAATTACAAACGGTTCCTTAGATATTAAAGCGAAATCAGTAAATACTAATCAATAGTATCTTATTAAGATGTTGAAAAAAAACCTATTTCTAATAGTTGTACTTTGTCTTAGTACACTTTCATATTCTCAGTCAATTACTGAGGCAGAATACTTTTGGGATACAGATCCTGGCGTTGGAAGTGCAACGACATTATTAGCCTTAGATGGTAATTTTAATGAAGCTATTGAACAGCTTTTTGCAGATAATCAAGCTATTCCTTCTGATGGAAATCATATATTTAATATACGTGTTAAAGATAGTGATGGTAACTACGGATCACTATTTAAACAAACTGTACAAATCCAGCAGAACATTA
>CAJQIZ010000031.1 GCA_905478555.1 uncultured Flavobacteriales bacterium | reverse complement strand
TTTTTGTTTTATATCATCTATTTTAAATTCAATTGAGTCTATTTTAAATTGAACTGAATTATATCACCTATTCTTAAATCATGTATAAATTCAGTTTGAGAATATGTAAATATAGGAATAAAGAAAATTAATAAAAAAAACTTTTTCATAAAGCAAACTTACATAAAATATTTATTAATAAAATTTAGATTAATATGAGGTTTCTTTTTCAAGAAATCCTCTATTAATACAAAGTAAAGTCTAATTAGTTCGATATTTAAAGGAAAATTAGTTTTTGATGGGAAAAAATACCGAACTTCTATTTTTAACAAGGGTATTGATTTTATATATCAGATTGTCAATTAATTAAATGTAGGATTAAACAAAAAAGGAGGCTATCTTACGATAACCTCCCGTTGTGTACCCAAGACAACTCAGTTCTCGAACCCTTTTATAAAGACCTTGTTCTACTCTACGACCTAAGAATACCCCTTAAGCAACAAGGATTAAGTAATTACTCAGTAAGCCCCAATTTTCTTAGAGATAAACGGACTAATACATTACTACAGTAAAGGAATTAAACTATAATAGATTAAAATAGAAACAATGACAAATACAACGGGTATAAAGTATGGAGGAAGAAAGAAAGGGACTCCAAATAGACTAACAAAAGATATGAGAACAGTATTAAAGAATATCCTGTTTACTGAATTAGAAAATATTGAAGAACTAATGGATAGTTTAGATTCAAAGCAAAGGATAGAATTAGTAATTAAATTATTACCCTTTGTTTTAACTAAGGTGGAAACAGTTAGTCATACTTATAATTGTTTGTTTGTAATCTACTTTTACTATATCTGGCATAATATTATTTTTTCTTTTTTCTTGATTTTTTCTCAATTGGAAATAAGGTTCCTGCTGCTTGTTCCTCTGCTATCATTTTTTCATAGAGTTTAAATAGATATTCTAAACGCTCATCATCTGAATTAAACGGTGTAGAACGATAACACCTTTCTACTGCTAAATCATTTTGCTTGTGCGCCTCTTTCAAACCCTCTGGCATTTTGTTGGGGTCATAAAGTTGTGCTAATGTTTTTTCTGGATGTTTCTCACGCTCCTCCAAAATACGAAAGGCAGTTTGAGTTAATTCATTTTTTCTTTGAGTAGAAATGGGTGGAAAGGGGAAGGTGTTGTAGACAATGTTTTTAGAATATCTATACCTTGTCTCTAATTTACCACCAACCGCTTTCAACCAATTCATATGTATTTTAGATGTCAATACACTAAACAAATATGGATTTTCATGTGATACAATTAAACATGAGTTTGTAGAAATATATGATGAATCGAAAAAGCCTATTGGAACATATTCTCTATTTTCAGAAGAAGTGCTTGGGATAAGTATAAAATCTTTATTTTTTGGTTGTGTAATTTGTGCAAACAAATGTGGAATATCTCCTAATTGCGGCCTTGAAGAATTTAACCTAATTTCTCTTAATGCGTCAACACGCTCCTTTACTAATGGTAATGAGTCAATATCATAATTTTTAGCATCTTCAAGCCATAAACACCATCTATCTTGACCATTAATAAATTCATGTGCTGAAACTAATCGTTTAAAATATTTCTCAGAAGATGGTTCATTTCTTATAAAAACTGATTTCTCTTTTGGATTAAACAATAATTGACCTCCATCAGCAGGCATATTTCCAAAATTCATAACTGGAAATAAAGATAATGGTGTTGTCCTTGAATAAATATAAACATTTGAAGCATCCACTAAATAAGGGTTAATGTTAGTTACTGTTGATTTTAAATTATTATTAAATAAATATTTACCTTTCTTTGATTTTTTTGATAATCCAATAATTACAACAGTAACACCTGCTTTATTTCTTGCATTATTTGCCCATTTAAATGATTGGTAAGCAAAACCTATCTCTAAATCATTACCCAAGACCCTTGGCCAAGTTAGCGACACTTGTAATCCTTGTGAGATTGAGTTAGTTGATACAAAGGCGCATTTTGCATTTATTCCTCTAATAAAATTTGCTCCCAAATAAAACCAAGATGCTATATAATCCAAACTCTTATAGTCTCTTTTAAAAACAAATTTCATATCCTCTTTTTGATCTTTGTCTTGGTTTCTTGACCCTAAATAAGGAGGGTTTCCTAAAATGTAAATCTCATCATTTTCATTTTTAGGGCAAACAGTTTCCCAATCCACTCTAACCGCATTACCATGCGTAATATTTCCTGCATCTTTTAAAGGTAATGGAGGGTTTGTTCTTCCAAATTCCTTAAAAAACTGCACATTCATTTGGTGTTCCGCCAGCCATAAAGAGAGTTTTGCTATCTCATGGGCAAAATCATCTAACTCAATGCCATAAAACTGTGAGAGTTTAATACCAGAAAGCGCCAAAGTTTGATTCTTCTTAAATATCTCCATCTCCAATCTCCTCAATTCCTTATAAGCAATAATCAAAAAGTTACCACTACCACAAGCAGGGTCAAAAATCTTAATATTATGTAAACGATTTAATAGTTGGCTATACTTCTTTTTGTTTCCATTAGCCTGTTCAAATTCTTCTTTTAGTTCATTTAAAAAGAGTGGCTCAATAACCTTCATAATATTTGGGACAGAAGTATAATGCATACCTAAACCCCCTCTATGTTCAGGAGTAATTACTGCCTGTATCATAGAACCAAATATGTCTGGGTTAATAGCAGACCAATCTAATTCACCACTATCAATAAGTGCTTGGCGAGAACGCCTTGTAAATTTAGGTGCTTTTAGTTTTTGATTAAACAACCCCCCATTTACATAAGGAAATGCTTCCAAATAAGCAGGCAGGCTGCTTCTACTCTTATCAGATGTATCTAAAGTATTAAAGAGTTTATCCAAATAAGTATTTAAGTCTGAACCGTCTGCCTGGGTGTGTGAACCAATAGCGTTGGTAAATTGTCCTTCTTCAAAAATGTGAGTATCTTCAGCAAAGTAGCAAAATAACAAACGAGAAAGGAAAACATTTAATGAATGTATTGCATCTTCTGAATCATCAGGGTTGTCTTTCTTTATTTCATCAAATAGTTTTGCCAAACGTTCAGCCGCTTTTACATCAGCAGGGTTTTCATCTTGATGTTGGTGCTTTTCCATACCCGCCCAAGGCAAGAAAAAATCATAATGTTTTGGTAAATCTTTTAACTCAACCTCTAATTTATCAGTTGTCTTAGTGTCAATTGCAAGAAGTGTTTTATAATCAGTAACAATTACAAACCTTTGGTTTTGCTTAATATTACTCGCCAACTCAGTTACACTAATGTGTAGGTCCTCATTGTATATTTCCTTAAATAAAAGTTTCTTTTTCCACAAAATATCACCATCAACTTTAGAGAGGTTTAAATTTCCTTTCTTCAAACGTGTAATGGATGCCTTTGGCAAACCATAAGCCAATAAAAACTCATAAATGAATGATACTTTATTAAGGCTTTTAACAATAGTTTTTAAACTATCTTCTATTTGAGTTATGTTCATATAAGTCTAAAATAATATAGGGCTAAGATAATAAAAGTCATATCCTAATTTAATTAAAAGTTATAAACAAACGTTACATCAATGTAATGTTTAAAGAATTGTTTCGTAAAATACTAAACAAAAATTAATTAGTTCGATATTTAAAGAAAGATTGGTTTTTGATAATGAGAAGTATCGAACTCCAATTTTAAATAAAGGGGTTGAACTTATTTGCCAAATTATCAGATAGTTAGAAGGATTTAAAAACAAAAACGGGAGACTACCTTTCGATAACCTCCCGCTATGTACTCTTGACGAACAGGAAATTCAAAAAGTCAAAGTGGATTTAGAATCACTTTTCTCTTTAAAATCACTATTAATCTCTAAAGGATTATATAACAATAAATGCATAGTTAAAACTTAAGTTATCTGATTAGGGGATTACCTCTAAGGTATTAAACACTCTTTTACAACTCTCCTTTAAATGCTTTACTAAGTATAGAGGACTTTAACTGCTTTAAGTACCTCAACTGCTCCTTTAATTTTGATTTTGATTGTTCGTTAAGTTTATCCATTGAGGCAAAATAATTCTCTATCTCTTTTTGCCTTTTAATTGAAGGGATTGGAACAGATAAGTTATGAACTGTGGTTTGTGATATTGATGGCTGTCCACTTGTTTTTGCGTATTGATTAAGATTCATATTTGTCAAAATTGACTTTAAAAACCCCAAATTAACATCCAAAAAGAACTCTTTACAATACAAACCATTATCCGTTACCCACGACTTTTTATCTACAATATGAGTCGCACCACAATATTCCCCAACTCTTCCAATAACAATTGTTTCATCTTCAATAAAGTAATCATTATGAAGGGCAGTTATCCCATTCCCTCCATAAACCTTATGTTTCCCATTTATAAGTTTCCTTTTTGGTAAAAACTTCCCACTTGTAAGTTTAAAAACCTCTCCTAATTTCTTCTCTTCCCAACCATCTGCTTTACCTTTTTCAAAAACCTCTTTAAGTACAGAGGGCAACAAATTCTTAGCCTGTTTTAAACTTTCTTCTGTAAGTGTTATGGCTTTATCTATTTTAGCAAATAAGGTGTCTATTTTGGCAACTATTCGTTTTTGTTCTTCAAGGGGTGGAATGGGAGTTTCCATTTCATTTATCTGAGATGAACTAAGGTTTGGTTGTGCAGCACCCAATGATTTTAACAGATTCTCTTCAACTTGAGTAGATAAAAAATAAAGCAAATATCTTCTTAAATCACCATTCTTTATTCTAAATAAGCCAACCCTTTGATTTAAATATGAAACATCTTTTCTCTTATACAATCCAATTTTGCCTGTAGTAGCACCACTCATTGCAATTAAAATATCATTTTCTTCAATCTTATATTGGTCTAAGTCCTTATTATAATCAGTTGGATTAAAACAAACAACATCATCTAATTTAACCCTCTCATTTTTGATATTCTTTATTCTAACAATGGGATAGCCTTTATCCTTGTATAGTGACCTTTTAAATGCAAATCCATTTTGTAATTTGACAATTTCTCCTAAAGGTTTCAAATCCCAACCATCAGGCAAAGTATTTCCCTCAACACTACTCATTCAACAAACTTTCTATATGGTTTATCAACTCGCCTAACTCCTTATCGTTAGTTCTAATGGATTGTAATATCTCCTTTGGTGGCAATAATTCTTCTTCTTGTTCTGCATTAGGGTTCTTTGCAGAAATATCATAGTCTTTTATGTCCTCAACTTTAACAAGCCAAGAGTTATCGCTTTCTTTTTTGCTTTTATACAATTCCAAAAACTCCTTAAAGTGGTCAAACTGTATAGGTTTGTTTTTAGTCAGTTTATAGGGTGGCACCAATTCGTAATACCAAATATCTGAAGTTGCACCTTTTCTATCAAAATAAATAATGTTTGTTTTTACACCACTATACGGCAAAAATACTCCTTGAGGTAAACTCAATATCGTATGAACATTAAAGTTTTCTAAAAGTTCCTGCTTTACTTGTTTAAAGGCGTTATTCCCTTGAAATAACACTCCCTCAGGCACTACAATGGATGCTTTACCATCTAACTTCAACATCTTCATAAAATGTTGCATAAACAGTATTTCGGTTGCTCCGCTTTGTACAGGGAAATTCTGTTGTACTTGACTCTTTTCTTTTCCTCCAAAAGGTGGATTAGCCAATATCACATTGTGTCTTTCTTTTTCTTGTATATCTCTTATGTTCTCAGTAAGAGTGTTTTGCTTATATACATTAGGGCTATCAATACCGTGCAATATCATATTCATAACTCCCATTACATAGCCCAAAGGAGTTTTCTCATTACCAAAGAAAGTATCTCTTTTTAAGAATTCTTGTTCCTGAGTACTAAGGTTTCCTTTTGACATATGGTCATAGGCTTGTATCAAAAACCCTCCTGAACCCACAGCACCATCATATACTGTTTGTCCTACTGTTGGGTTTACCGACTCTACCATTGTCTTAATTACGGCTCTTGGCGTGTAAAACTCTCCTGCATCAGAAGAACCACCCATATTTTTAAGTAGTGTTTCGTAAATCAATGAGAGTTCAAACATCTCATCATTACTCTGAAAATTAAGCGTATCAATTACATTCAACACTTCTCGCAAGGTACTTCCGTTTGCAATGTTGTTTCTGATATAACCAAAGATATTCCCTACCATATAACGCACCGATTTCACATCTTTCACATCATCATTAAAACTCTTTAGGTACGGAAATAAATTCTGATTTACATAATCGGTTAAATCATCAGAAGTAACGGCATTTCTAATATCTAAATTTCCTTTTTCATCCTTTGGACAAGCCCAAGAACTCCATCTATATTCTTTGTCAATTACATAATTGTAAGTTCTGTTTTCTAAAAAGGCTTCATCATTCAAGGAACTCTCATAGTCATCAAGGAATTTCAAAAACAATACCCAAGATATTGCTTGAGTGTAATCCATTGCTCCACTAATTCCATCATCCGTTCTTAGTATGTCTCTTACTTGGTCTATCTTATTGCTTAATTCACTCATATTTTTTATGATGCTTTATATATATTTTCTTGTAGTTGATAATAGGCTCTTTTAAGTTGAGGTAATCCACCAAACACATTCTTTGCATCTTGTATTGAACCTAAATCACTTAGTTTTATAAGGTCACCTATTTTATCTTCTCCTAACTCCTCAACTCCATCTACTTCATATCGTACTAATACAAACTTCAAAAAGTCAATGGCTTTGTAATCAGAATATACTGCAAATACTTGCTCGTTATCATTTACTCTTGAAACCCTTTCTTTTCGTGTTTTCATAGGAGTATTGAAAGAAAGATATGCCAATACATCAAAGATGTCTGAATCTTCTGCATTCATCATTGATTTTAAATCTTTGAGGTTATTAGATCCAAAACCTGCATTCTCTAATTCAGTAAACAGTATGGCTCTTTCAGATGGGTTTTTCCAAATTGTTCTTAATTGTTCTACATCTTTGTAAAGACTTGGTAAACTGCCCACTAATTGCTTCAAAAACTCTTCTGCGTTAAGTGGCGTACCATCTGCACCAACATATCTTGTGTCTATATCTATAATCTCCACCTTTCTACCGTGTGCCAATTTTACAATTACCTTCTCCTTCTTTTTGTAATCAGGATTTGGTTCACTCATTTTTTTAGTACTTGTAGTAGTCCTTTTTACGGAATCAGTAATTTGTTCTTGTTCTTCTGCTTCTCCATCCCATTCTTCATCATAGAAGTTATTGGTTGCTCCTGTATAATCTATGATTGTAAAGTAGTCCTTGCCTTCAAAAATTCGTGTTCCTCTACCTATAATTTGTTTAAACTCTACCATAGAGTTAATGTTCCGAGCCAATACAATGTTTCTTACATTTCTCGCATCTACTCCTGTAGTTAGCATCTGTGATGAAGTAAGGATAACAGGAATATCCTTGTCGTTATCTTGAAACTGCTCTAACTTATCTTTTCCTCTTTGCCCTTCGTCAGAGGTTACCCTTACACAGTAATCCATATCTTTAATGGTTTTGTGTCTGTTTATGGCATCTCTCATCCTAAGTGCGTGTTCTTGGTCAACACAAAACACAATAGTTTTATCCATAGGGTTCATTAAATCAAGAAGGTTTTGTGCAATCTTATCTATTCTTTCAGGTATAATGATTGTTCTATTAAACTCGTTTTGGTCGTATTGTTGTTTCTCAAGTTCTCCTTGTTTTACACTATCTCCTGATTTAAAGATATACTCATCCAAGTTGGTACGAACTCTTTTTACCTTATAAGGCGTTAAGAACCCATCATTAATCCCTTCTTTTAATGAGTACTCATACACAGGTTTACCAAAGTAATTGTAAGTATCAACATTATCTTCTCTCTTTGGAGTTGCTGTTAACCCTAAGTGTACTGCATCTTCAAAATGGTCAAGTACTCGCCTCCAACTTCCTTCATCATTTGCACTACCTCTATGACACTCATCAATTATGACAATGTCAAAAAAGTCTTTAGGATATTGCTTGTAATATTCTAATATCTCATCATTATTTGCTCCACCCGTGATGGCTTGGTATATAGCAAAATACACATTGGCAGCAGATGGCACAACTCCATTTCTTTTTCTAATTTCTTTTCCATCAACTTTTACAATCTGTCTTTCAATGTTATTAAATGTATTGATGGCTTGGTCAACCAATATGTTTCTATCCGCAAGAAATAACACTTTTGGCTGTTGTTCTTTCCCATCTACTCTCCACTTCAAATTCAATAATTTCCTTACAATTTGATAAGCAATAAATGTCTTTCCTGTTCCTGTTGCTAAAGTAAGTAGCACTCGTTTACTACCATCTGCAATGGCACCAATTGCTCTTTGTACGGCTAATTTCTGATAATATCTCGGAATCATAGAGCCCTCTTGAATAAGAGGTTCTTTTAACATCTTTTCCTTTTGAGGGCTATTCCCTTGTACTCTTTGATATAATTCTTCAGGTGTAGGGTAAGAGTCTATTTCTTTTCCTGTGTCTGACTCCATATCATACTCAAAAATTCCGTGTCCATTTGTAGAATAAACAAATCTTACTCCTAACTTATTGCCATAATCTTGTGCTTGTTGTAAGCCTTCCGTTATTGGCAATCCTTCTCTTTTAGCCTCAATTAGTCCAACATTCGTATTATTATACTGAAGTAAATAATCAATAGAACATTGTTGACCCTTACCTCCACCAGGAGTCTTTTTACCATCAGTAAAAGTGTACTCACAATTTAGATATTCATCTTTCCATCCTATTGATTCAAGTGCCCTATCAATAAGTTGTTTTCGTGTATTTGCTTCATTTAACATAGAGCCCCAAAAGTAGAAAATTGGATGCAAAAAATGGTTCGTTTGTTTGGTCAGTTTTTTACAATGGGGGTTTCAGTATAAAAAAGACTGAAAATTGAAAAATAATTGTTTGGTGGGGGTTTATTTGATGTAATTAGTTAAAGGGGATATAATTCCCTTTTCTTCATCTGCTTGTATGCGTTTTTTGAGTTCACGCACAATATAAGGTTTATTGCTTCTTTTCACCTTATCCTTACTTCCCTTGGGTCTTCCAAGTTGTTTTCCCTTCATTTTAACTCTTCTCAAACCTTCTTTTGTTCGTTCGCTTATTAAGGCTCGTTCAAATTCAGCAAAAGCCGAAAGGATATGAAAATGTAGTTTTCCACTTGCAGTAGAAAAATCCAAGTTATCAGAATAGGAGATAAAGCCAATACCCTTATCAATTAATTCTTTAGTTTCTAATATTAATTCAGTAGAACTTCTTGCCCATCGATCCAATTTAAAAACTACTACAGCATCATAATCTCCTTGACGCAGAAGTGATAATAACTTCTGTTTAATAGGTCTTGTTTTTCTACTGCTCTCTACTTCTTCAAAGATGTCGTATTCCCATTCTTTAGAATTAGCAAATTCGACTAATCTTATCTTTTGGTTTTCGGTTGTCTGCTTTGCAGTAGAAACCCTATTATACAAGGCTACTTTCATTGCTTTAATGCATTAGACATAAAATTATATGAATTAGCAGTATTACCTACGACCTTCATTATAATGCCACTAACATAAACAAGTGCAATAGCACCTACTCCATAAAGAGTAAATCTCACATAATCACTCGAGAGTATTTCTTTAACTGCTTGTTTCTGGAAATCTTCTTTCGTCTGCATCTTTCATTATTTTTAGTAATACACAAGTCAATACAACAATAAAGCCAATACTAATAAAAGAAGAGTACGACCCGTTCGTCTTATCGGTAATCGTAATTTCATTAGGGATGCATTGTAACTCACTTCTATTTAAAATCTCAAGTGCTTTATCCACATCTAATTATCCTATAATTCCCTTTCACAGTTAATTGATATCCTAAATCAAATAATACAGCCGTATTTATTTCTTCAATATTCTGAAAAGATGTCATTTGTTTAAAATCAAATCCCGCTCCTCTTAAAAATTCTTTACTTCTAACAACCTCTTTGTTTGAATCCAAATTTGATGAAAGTATGTTATAGTTATTTTTAAGGGCATTTAAAATAGGTAGTTTATTTCTCCTATCCTTTTTAGCCACTGCATTATGATAATCGATTCTTGACTCAGAGTTTAAAAACTTCTGATTAGTTCTTCTTGGAGTGAATTTCTGATTGGTAAATGGACAAATTACTTGCATTTTATATGTTTTTCTTAATAATATATTCACACAAATATACATTAATTCTATTACATTTATGTTATATTTAAATTTAATTGTTACATTTGTGTATTAATACATATTATATGCTATGAAAAAGACAGATTCTCAAATATTACTCAATAAAAGCATTGAAATTATACTAAAATGTGAGGATGTCCATTTAGTGTTTAACGAGATAACTAAGAAAAAATATAAACTAAGTGATATTGGAATCTCAACAAGAGTTGTAAGTCATTGGAGAAAAAGTAACCTATTATTTGAGGAAGAAGAGAAATCTTCCAAAAATATAATGGCAAGGTTTACGCTTTCTGAAATATTTTGGTTGAAGACAATTGAAAAATTAAGAAAGTTTGGAGTCTCAATTGCAACAATTTTATCATTAAAACAATCCATTAAAAAAGAGAAGGCTTTTAATGAGGTAGAAAATAACTTAGAAGAACTATCTGAAATATTGAAAAAGCAAAAACCGAAAGAGAGAGAGGCAATAGAGGGATATATAAATAGAATACAAAAAAGAGGTTTTAAAAGTATATTTGAAGACATAAACTCCATTTCCACATTTGACATCCTTTTGCTTTATGCGTTACTAATAAGAAGCAGCACAGGCTTATTAATAACAGATAAAGAAGAGGTTATACTTTGGATGGAGAACTTGCAGGAGTTTATTCCAAGGTTCCGCCAGTGCGTTAATGGTACTCATATTTATATTTCATTTAATAAAATCCTTGCAGAACTTGGATTAAATCAACAATTAAAAAATGAAAATATTTACACGGAACAAGAGCAAGAAATAATCAACCAAATTAGAGAAGAAAAAGTGGTTTCTGTTAAAGTAATCTTAAAGCAACAAAAACTTAAATCAACTCAAGTTGAATATTTAGTAGATGATAAACTCAGTATGGTTGATTTATATCTAAAACATAAAAAAGATGAAATTAAATTTAGCCCTGAAAACGGAGAAAAAAGGAAGATAATTATAACAAAACATAATAAACTCTAACGGGAGAATAAACCGATAATAAAAACAAAGGATTCTTAAACCTCAAAAAAGGCGGAATACAACATTAAACAAATAGATGTTGTCAATAGAAAAGTGTTATGAACTATTAAATAATAACGAAAAAAAATATACAATAGAAGAAACAAAAGAAATTAGAAAGTCATTATATCAGTTTGCTGATATTATTTACGAAACAAAACAAAGACAAGATGAAAAATTTAAAAGGGAAACGAGCAATTCTATATACAAGAGTTAGTACTACTGAACAAAAAGACCACGGACACAGTTTGTCTGACCAGAAAGCACGGTTGGAGGGTTTCTGTATTAAAAATAATGTAGATGTAGATTGTATCTTTGTTGAGGATTTTTCAGCAAAGAATTTTAATAGACCCGAATATGTGAAGTTACTTGAATATACCATTAAAAATAAAAAAAAGACTGACTATTTGTTAGTTCATAGATGGGATAGGTTTTCAAGAAACACATTAGAGGCTCTTCAGCAAATAGAATTGTTTAAGAGTATGGGTATTGAAATAAATAGTATTGAAAATTGGATTGAGCACGAACAAAGTACGCAACTTCTTATGTTGCTTATAAATTTAGGTATGCCCGAAATAGATAATAGGATTAGAAGCGAAAGAGTAAAAGAAGGAAACAGAAGAGCATTATTAGAAGGAAGATGGATAAATATGCAACCTAAAGGCTATGTAAAAGGAAGAGATCCGTTTGGGAAAGTTCTTATGCAACCCTGCCCTGAACTATCTCCATTGGTTAAAGAAATGTTTACTGATTTTTCACTTGGTATAATTTCACAAAATGAATTACTAAAATCTGAAAAGTATAAACCTCTTGCACTTACAAGAAGTACATTAAGTAGAATGCTAAAACAAATTGTTTATGCAGGAAAAATAATTGTACCATCATATAAGGATGAGGCAGAACAGATAGTTGATGCTTTACATACTCCTCTAATCACACTTGATACATATGAAATGATGCAAGAACAGTTAGGAATAAGAAGTAGATACAAAAGGAAACCATCAACAGTAAATGAAAACCTTCCACTTAGAGGTCATTTAGAATGTCCTAAATGTAGTCGAAATCTAACAGGGAGCGGTTCAAGAAGCAAGAATGGTAATATTTATTATTATTATCATTGTGAAACAAGGTCAGGTTGTAAAACAAGATTCACAATAAAGGATGCTCATTTGGCACTGTATAAATACTTTAACAAGTTGAAACCTAATAAAGATGTAAGTAGATTATTTAAAAGCATTTTAGTTGAAAGGTTTAGTGATTCAGAGTCAAGCAAAAAGGCAATTATCAAAAGAAAAAATGATAACATCAATAACTTAAAAGCAAAAGATAAATTGCTTTTAAACAAACTAATTGAGGATATAATAGATAATGAAACTTATAAGAGTGCAAAGAAAGAATTGAATGAAAATTTATTGCATTTGGAAGCAGAGAAGCAGAAATTAGAAACTAAAGGAACAGACAATACTGCTGACTTTATAAACTTTGGGGTTTACGCTTTAGAAAACTTGGGAGATTTCTATTCAAAAGCAGATGTTTTTACTAAACAAAAGATACTGTGTTCGATATTTGGTTCAAAACTAATTTTTGAAAATAAGAAGTATCGAACACCAATTTTAAATAAAGGGTTTGATTTTATATATCAGAATATCAGTGATTTAGGAGGGTATAAAAACAAAAACGAGAGACAATCTTTCGACTATCTCCCGCTATGTACCCGGGACGGGACTTGAACCCGTACGAACTTACGTTCATTGGATTTTAAGTCCAACGTGTCTACCAATTCCACCACCCGGGCGGATGTGTGTTTTAAAAACTAAGAGCGAGTGATGGGATTCGGACCCACGACCCTCACCTTGGCAAGGTGATGCTCTACCCCTGAGCTACACTCGCATTAGGTCGGCAAATTTAATTAAATATTCGTTTCTGCCAACTTTTTTTTTATTTTCCTATTAGTTTTTTTATTTCATTTAGTTTCATGAGAGCTTCTACTGGTGTTAAAGTGTTAATATCTATATCAATTATCTCATCTCTTATCTGTATTAAAGTAGGGTCGTCTAGTTGAAAAAAGCTCAATTGCATCTCATTTTTATTGCTAATAGTGTTCTTATTATCTTCTTTTGTCCTACTATTCTCTAACTTTTTTAGTATCTGTTCACTCTTTTCAATAATTTGTTTTGGCATTCCTGCCATTTTAGCTACATGTATACCAAAGCTATGTTCTGATCCTCCTTCCATTAAGGTACGGATAAATATAATTTTTTTTCCGATCTCTTTTACTGATACATTAAAGTTTTTTATTCTTTTAAATTGTCCTGTCATATCATTTAACTCATGATAATGCGTAGCGAATAAGGTTTTTGCTTTGCAATTGTGTTCGTGTAAATATTCAGCAATTGCCCATGCTATAGAAACTCCATCATAGGTAGAAGTACCCCTTCCAATTTCATCTAATAGTATTAAACTTCTTTCTGATAAATTATTAAGAATACTTGCTGTTTCATTCATCTCTACCATAAAAGTAGATTCTCCCATAGATATATTGTCGGAAGCTCCTACTCGAGTAAAAATTTTATCTACAATTCCAATTTCAGCAGCTTCTGCTGGAACAAAACTTCCTATTTGTGCCATTAGTACAATTAATGCTGTTTGTCTTAATAATGCTGATTTTCCAGACATATTAGGTCCTGTAATCATCATTATTTGCTGATTCTCCCTGTCTAATTGAACATCATTAGGTATGTAGATTTCCCCTGATTTTAATTGTTGTTCAATCACCGGATGTCTTCCTTTTTTTATCAGAATATTAGTATTTTCTGAAATAGTAGCCTTGTGGTACTTATTGTTTTTTGCAATAGTAGCGAAAGAATAAAAACAATCTAATTGTGAAATAAGTTGAGAATTGATTTGTATTGCTACTACATATTCCGACAAGCTATTCACTAAATCTTGGTATAGTCTTGTTTCTAATTCTAATATTTTCCCTTCTGAAGAAAGTATTTTACTTTCATATTCCTTTAGTTCTTCCGTTATATACCTTTCCGCACTAACTAAGGTTTGTTTTCTAATCCATTCTTCAGGTACCTTTTCTTTGTGTATGTTTCTAACTTCCAAATAATATCCGAAAACATTATTGAAAGATATTTTTAAAGATGGTATTCCTGTTCTTTCTGTTTCTCTTTCGAGTATTTGTTGTAAATAATCTTTTCCAGATTTAGATAGTTGTCTTAACTCATCTAATCCAGTATTTACTCCTTTTTTTATTATATTACCCTTATTCACTAATGCTGGAGGATTATCTGTAATAGTATTTTCTATTCTTTTAGATATAGTTTTACATGCATTTAACTGTTCTCCAATTATTTTTATATTGTTATTATTGCTGTTTTTACAAGATTCTTTTATAGGATGTATGCTGTGTAAAGCAATTTTTAACTGATTACATTCTCTAGGAGAAACTCTAGATGTAGATACTTTTGAAATAAGTCGTTCTAAATCTCCAATACTCTTTATGTGTTCTTCTAAAACATCTTTAAAATCTTTATTATTCAATATGAATTGAACAATTTCTAACCTTCTATCTATTTGTTTTTTTTCTTTTAGTGGTAATGCTACCCATCTTTTTATCATTCTACTTCCCATTGCAGAAAGTGTAAAATCTAAAATATCAATTAGTGTTTTTGCATTTTCATTAGAGGAATAAAATAACTCTAGGTTTCGGATGGTAAACCTATCCATCCAAACATATTTTTCTTGTTCTATTCTGCTTATAGTTGAAATATGTTTTGTTAAATGATGATGGGTTTCTTTTAAGTAATGTAAAACCGCACCTGCAGAAATAGTTCCAGCCTCTAGTTTCTCTATTCCAAATCCTTTTAAAGATTTAGTGCTAAATTGATTCAATAATAATTCTTCACTATAATCTTCAGTAAATACCCAATCATCAATCATTTGAGTGAAGAAGCCATCTCCAAATTTATCTTCAAATTCTCTTCTCTTACTCTTTTCAAAAATAATTTCAGATGGAGAGAAAGATTGTAGAAGTTTGTCAATGTAATCTACTTTTCCTTCTGTAACAAGGAATTCTCCGGTTGAATTGTCTAAAAAAGAAACACCTATATTATTTTCTCCTAAAGAAACGGCTGCTAAAAAGTTATTACTATTCTGATCGCTTATCGTGTCTCTGTAAGATACTCCAGGAGTTACTAATTCTGTTACTCCTCTTTTTACAATATTTTTTGTTGCTTTAGGGTCTTCTAACTGATCGCAAATAGCGACTCTTTGTCCCGATCTAACTAATCTTGGTAGATAAGTGTCAATAGAGTGATGTGGAAATCCGGCTAGTTCAATTTTTGACGATCCATTTGCTCGGCTAGTAAGTGTTATCCCTAATATTTTTGATGCTTTAATGGCGTCTGCTCCGAATGTTTCGTAGAAATCTCCTACCCGGAAAAGTAAAAGCGCATCTGGGTGTTTCGCTTTTATTCCATTAAACTGTGTCATTAATGGAGTTTCCTTTCTTTCTTTATTTTTCTTTTTTGCCAATTTAATTGTTGTAATTTTGCAATTACAAATATAATATATGCGTAAGTTAAAAAATAGCGAATTAGAAAGAATAAGTGTTGATAACTTTAAAAATTCAAAAAAAACTCCAATTATTGTAGTTCTTGATAATGTAAGGTCCGCTTTAAATGTAGGTTCTGCATTTCGTACTTCAGATGCATTTCGTATTGAGAAAATATATTTGTGTGGCATTACCTCTACTCCTCCAAATAAAGAAATTCGTAAATCGGCATTAGGATCTACTAACTCTGTGGAATGGGAACATGCGGAGAAAACAGATGAGGTAGTATTGAAGTTAAGGAAGGAAGGTTATTTAGTTTGTGCTATAGAACAAGTATCGAATTCAGTAATGCTAAATAATTTTAAATCAACAGAAAAACCTTTAGTTGTTGTGTTTGGTAATGAAGTAAATGGGGTACAACAGTCTGTTGTTGATTTATGTGATGTATGTATAGAAATACCTCAAATCGGAACTAAACATTCCTTAAATATATCAGTTAGTATTGGGGTAGTATTGTGGGACTTATTTTATAAAGTTAATCAATAATTTTAAAATCAACTCTTCTGTTGATCTCTGATAATGTATTGTTGTTTGGGAATGCTGAGAAGTTATTTCTGTAGCAAGATTATATTCTTCTCCTTTACTAATGCTTTCAAATCTATTTTTTTCAACACCAAAATTTTCTGATAAATTTTTATTAACTCTTGAAATCTTTTTAGGGACAGATTTTGATTGCTATTTGTTGATCCGTTTTGTCCGTATTCCCAATTACATTTAATCTTTTCTAAGGATTGTTGTCCATAATCATAGCAATAGTCGCTATTCTTCTTAAATTGGAAGAGTTGATAAAGTAACTTCCTCTTGTAAAATAGATACATTGTAAGTAAATTTCTGGTCATGTTTTTAAAAAATTCTTCAAATTTAACTTTTTTTGTATTAATAAATATGTTAATATCCTAATAAATATTAAGTTACAGTCTCTTATTTTTAATATCATTAATTATATATTTGCATGAAATAATAAAATTAATAAAATGAATAATATTAAAATATTTTTATCCGCTTCGATTATAATGTCATTTTTTGGATGCGGACTTGAAAAGATGTCTTCTGATTATGATAAAGTTATCTATGAGCAAACACCAAAAGTATTAGAGGTTCATGGGGGAGAAGTGACGGTTGAGTTAACTGGAAATTTTCCGGAAAAATACTTTGCTAAAAAAGCTATAGTAGAAATCACTCCTGTTATAATTGATAATAATTTGGTAGAATCAAAATTAAAATCAGTCATTCTACAAGGGGAGCAAGCTACTGGTGGTGAAACTACTATCTTCTTTGAATCGGGTGGTGATTTTACTTACTCAGATAGAATTGTGTATAATCAAGATATGAATAATTCTACTTTGGAATTAAGAGCAGTTGCTAGTTTGGAAGATGATAGTAAGGTTTTAGGACCTGTAACTATTGCTAGTGGAGTTATCTCTACTTCACAGAGAGTTGCTAATGATGAAATTGTGGCAATTGCGAATCATGGTTATGATGAAGAAACAATTTTATCAGAAACAGCTACTATCTATTTCTTAGTAAATAAAAGTAATATCCGTACTACTGAAAAGAGTGATGCTGATGTGAAGAAATTACAAGAATTTATAAAATCAGGTTATAAAACGGAGTCATTTGTTGTTAAATCTTCTGCCTCACCTGAAGGCACAGAAAAAGTAAATACAGATCTTTCTGATGACAGAAACATCATTACTCTTAATTATACTAAATCTTTATTAAAAAGATGGAAAGCAGATGGTTCTTCTGATGATTCGAAATATATTATCTCTTCTGCTGGTGCAGATTGGGATGGATTTAATGATTTAGTTCAGAATTCTGTAATTGCTGAAAAGAGTACTATATTAAGTTTGTCAAACAGAAATAAAGAAAAAACATTGAAGGAAAGAGGAGAGTTGTTAGAAGATATGTCTCAGGTGTATGATGCTTTAGAAGGAGATGTTTTACAATACTTAAGAAAATCAGAGATAACAATAAATTCTTACGAACCAAAAAGAACAAGAGAAGAAATTGTATTACTTTCAACCACAAACCCTTCAGAATTATCTGTGGAAGAATTGTTGTACTCTGCTACTCTAGAAGAGAACTCTTCTTATAGTTTGAATATTTTAAATTCTGCTATTAGTTTACATAACGACTGGAGAGCGTATAACAATATTGCTGTTTCGTATTTAAATAATGGAGATTCTAAAAATGCACTAATTTACTTAAATAAATCAAAAGAAAATGGTGGAGCGAATACATCATCAGTTCTTACTAATTTAGGAATTATTGCTTCTTGGAATGGAGAATTAAATAAAGCTCAAAAATTATTTGATAAAGCAAATACAAATGCTACTAACCAAGCTATTTTAGATATCAGACAAGGTGATTACAGATCTGCTACAGCTGCATTAAGAGGTAACTCTTATAATGCGGCACTTGCAAGTATCCTAAATGGAAATAGTAATTCTAGTTGTAACGAAATTACTGATGCTTGTTATTACTTAAATGCAATTGCAGGTGCAAGAGCAGGAAACGAAACTATGTTATTTGCAAATTTAGAAAAAGCTCTTCAGAATTCTGAGTTGTATAAAATAGAAGCTATAAATGATTTAGAATTTGTGAACTACAGAGAACATGAGAAATTTATCTCTCTTACAAAATAAAACATCATATTGAAACAACTTTAAGAACCCCATTTATTTGGGGTTCTTTTGTATAAAGTCAAATGGAAGAAAAGAAACCAAATTTTATTATAATCGGTGCCATGAAAGCGGCTACAACATCTATATGTACCTATCTAAAACAACACCCTGATATTTTCATGACTAAAGTTAAAGAACCAATGTTCTTTAATAACTTTAATCAGAATACAGATTTTAAAGTGCTAGGTAGTAAGAGTAAAAAAGTAAATTCTTTATTGGATTATTTTTCTATGTTTAGTTCGGTTGAAAATGAATCTTCAATTGGTGAAGCTTCTCCTGCTTATATCTACAATGAAAAGGCTCCTTATTTAATAAAAGAACATCTTCCGGATGTAAAAATTATAGCCATTTTACGACAACCTACTGATAGGGCTTATTCTAATTTTTTGCATACTAAAAGAGCGGATAGAGAAAATGTAAATTCATTTGAACATGCAATTAAAATAGAAAAGGAAAGAATAAGCGATAATTGGAGTCCTTTGTATCATTACATTCAGAAAGGGTTTTATTCTGTTCAGTTAAAACGGTATTATAATCTTTTTCCTAAAGAAAATATAAAGGTTTATTTGTTTGAAGATTTAGTGAAAAATCCCAAAGAAACTCTAAAAGATATTTTTAAATTTCTGAATGTAGATGAGAATATTGAAATTGATGTTTCAAAAAAATCAAATGTTTCTGGAAATCCAAAGGGAATTTTAGGTTTTATTCTGAAAAAGATGAGGTATTATAATTTGATGCCAAAATTTGCAATTTCTGATTATCTCCCAACTTTTATTGTGAATTTACTTTTTAAATCGGTATATAAGGATACTAAAAAGTTAGATTCTGTTTTGAGAAAAGAATTAACAGATAAATACTATAGAGAAGAAATACTAAAATTAGAAAAACTAATAGATAAGGATTTGAGTAATTGGTTATCTTAAAATTAATTTCTTTATTTTTTCACTCTTATCAAAGTGTTGTATTTCCCAAATTATTTGTTGGTATATTTTCTCATCTTCTATAAAGTCTGCTTCAGAAACATCTAATATTAATACTGGAAAATCATTTTGTTTTTTTAGATAATCAAAATATTTTTCTTCAATATTTTTCAGATATTCATCTTTTATGTTTTGTTCGTAATCTCTTCCTCTTTTCTTTATATTTTCTTGTAATCTTTCTACTTTCGAGTGTAGATAAACTAATAGATCTGGTTTCCTTACAGAAGAGAACATAATATGATACAGTTGCTTAAAGAGGTTGAGTTCATCTTCTTTGAGATTGTTTTGTGCAAAAAGGGTGGACTTAAAAAATGAATAATCTGAAATTCGAAATTCTGTAAATAAATCAGCTTTACTTTTCTCTCCACTTAATTGCTGAAATCTTTCTGCCATAAACGATAGCTCTAACGGAAAGGCATTTCTTTCTGCTTCTTTATAAAATTTTGGTAAGAATGGGTTATCTGCAAATTCTTCTAAAATTAACTTTCCGTTAAAATTGTTTGCAATTTTTTTGCTAAGGCTCGTTTTTCCACTACCAATATTCCCTTCTATTACAATAAAATTAAATTGCATATTCATAAACTTTTTCTGTATCAGTGCATTCTTTAAATAATGTAAATATGTCTTTTTGTAAAACAGGATGATTATAATTTATAGCAATTTCAGATAGAGGTACTAAAACAAATCTTCTATCTTGAATGTAGGGGTGTGGAACTTTTAAATTTTCTGTATTTATTATCTCAGAATTGAAGAATAAAATATCTATATCTATCTTTCTTTCACCCCATTTTTCTTTTCTCACTCTTCCTAGTTTCTTTTCTATTGCTTGTAATTTTTTTAAAACAATTTCTGCAGAATATTTAGTTTGAACTTTTATTACGCTATTCAAGAAATTATTTTGATTTGTTACTCCCCAAGGACTACTTTCATATATTTTAGAACTGCAAATAACTTCTCCTATTTCTTGTTCAATTTCTTGCATACTTCTCTCGATATAGGAAATCCTATTTCCCATATTACTACCTATCTGTATGTAAATTATATTCATAAAAATTGAATTTCAAATATATGAATAGCAAACAAATGATTAGATTTTTTTTTGTAATTTTATACTCTTAAATTTTAATTATGAAAAACTTCCTAAAAAGCACATTTTCCAGACTACTTTCTTTAATTCTGTTAGTAGTTTTATTTTTAATATTAGTCGCAATACTTATTCCGAAAGCAGAACAGGAAATTATTGTAAAAGATAATTCAGTTTTGAAGATTGAATTTAACGATCAGATTTTAGATCAAACTTCAGGGAATCCATTTGATGCTATAAATATTATGGATTTTTCACCGCAAGAAAGTGTAGAGTTTAAAGATATTTTAGATAACATTGAAAAAGCAAAAAATGATGATAAGATCAAAGGAATCTATTTGAATTTTTCATCAGTGAACGCTGGTTTTTCTCAGATTGAAGAAATTAGAAATAAGTTATTGGAATTTAAAGAAAGCGGAAAATTTATTTATTCTTATGCAGATAGTTATAATCAGGCTGCTTATTATTTAGCATCTGTTTCAGAAAAAATAGCATTAAACCCTGAGGGAATCATTGAGTTAAAAGGATTGAGTATTGGAGTTATGTTTTATAAAGGATTGATGGACAAATTAGGTATTGAAGCTCAAATTATCCGACATGGAAAATTCAAAGGAGCTGTAGAACCATTCATGTACAATCAAATGAGCAAGGAAAATAGAGATCAATTGGAGAAATTCGTAAATTCTCTTTCTGATTATATGATTGATGGTATTGCAACTGCAAGAGAAGGAATTTCTTCAGAAGAGATTCATATAATGATAAATAATATGGATTTGAGTTCATCAATAAAATGTTTAGATAGAAAAATTATTGATGAGATTTTTTATGAAGATGAATTTTTGTCAGAATTAGAAGATTTATCGGACAATGAAATCACTCTAACAGATTATATGAAAGTCAAGAACCCTAAAACTTCTGTTAGCAATAATAAAATCGCTATTATTTATGCAACAGGAGCTATTAATACTGGGAAAGGAAGTTATAATACTATTGGTTCCGAAACTACTGTAGAAGCAATTAAAGAAGCATCTGAAGACGAGAATGTAAAAGCGATAGTTTTAAGAGTAAATTCTCCAGGAGGAAGCGCTTTAGCTTCAGAAATCATTTGGAGGGAGATAAACTTGGCAAAACAGAAGAAAAAGATTGTAGTTTCTATGGGTGACTATGCAGCAAGTGGAGGTTATTATATTGCTTGTAATGCTGATAGAATTTTTGCAAATAATAGTACACTTACAGGATCTATTGGTGTATTTGGAATAGTCCCGAATACCAAGAAGTTTTTGAATGAGAAATTAGGTATTTATATTGAAACGGTAAAGACTCATAAACATTCTGATATAGGTATGGGATACAGAAGATTAAGTGATGAAGAGGTTAGTGTCATTCAGAATTCAGTAGAAGATATTTATGAAACATTTATCACTCATGTTTCGGAAGGGAGAGGAATTACAAAGCAACAAGTTGATGAAATAGGACAGGGTAGAATTTGGAGTGGAGTAGACGCTCTTTCTATCGGACTTATTGATGAACTAGGAGGATTGGAAGCTGCAATTGTAAGCGCTGCTGAGTTAGCAGAATTAGAGGATTACAGAATTATTACACTTCCAAAGAAAACAGATCACATAAAGGAATTACTAAAAGGATTCTCTATGGAACATAAAATTATACTTCCGGAATTCTTAAATATATCTGAAGAAACTATTAATCAGTTAGATTTTTTAAATTCAAAAGATAAAATTCAGGCACGATTACCTTTTATAATGGAATTAAAATAATAACCCTTGTTTTGCTATTTCTTGATGAGAGAATTTAGAGATAAATCCTTCATGAGAACGAATATTAAATACTCTATCCTCATCTAATAGTAGGTATTGTCCTTTTATTCCCATTAGTTCCCCTTCAATAATTGGAGTACGCTCTAATTTCACACTTTTAATTTTGGTGGGATATTTTCTTACAGGATATTTTATTTCGGTTACCGTATTGTTTGGTAAAATATATTGTTTCAATTCTTCTGGTACATGTAGGGAGAGTTCCTCTTTTAATTGTACTAAATCTACAAAATCAGGAGTGCCAGATAGCATCTTTCTCCAATTGGTTACATCCGCGACAAAACGCTTTAAGGAAACTTCAATATCTCCTGAAAACCTTCTGTTTGGTACTTCTGCAAGTAATATTGCTTGGCTTGCTCCTTGGTCCATCCATCTTATCACCCCTTGGCTACCTCTTGTAATTCCTACTTTAATTCCACTAGAGTTTGCTAAGTATACATAATGAGGAGCGATTTGAAATTCTTTTTCCCATTCCAAATCTCTTTCTTCAATTCCTAAATGAGCCGTACATAATTCTGGTTTAAAAATACTTTGAGATGCCATTGGAGAGTCCCAGTAACATTGGTAACAGAAACCTGAACGATAGAATTTTTTCATTACTTTTTTGCAACTACAAATTACATCTCCACTCCATTCAATCTTTATATTTTTACCAATATAATTGTTCATATTATGAGTTTCACCATGAATGTCAAGAGTATATTGTACAACATCTTGTAAATCAGTATCCATCTTTTTTAGGGTATCTATCCTCATAATTTTTTGTATTTTTATAGCATTAAAATTACACATTTATAATGAATCTCCCTTTTAAAAATTCAATTCTTTCCTGGGTTATCAAAAAAAGAATTCATCAAATAGATTTGTTTAGAAAACATCCCGTTCAGATGCAGGGTGAAGTATTTAGGAGTTTAGTGGAAAAAGGTAGATATTCTCAGTTTGGTGAGGAACATGGTTTTAAGTCCATTTATAATTATTTAGAGTTCTGTAAAAATATACCTATCAGAACCTATGAAGAATTGTTTCCATATATTGAAAAAATAAGAATTGGAGAGAAAGATGTTTTATGGCCAGGAGAAGTAAAATGGTTTGCTAAGTCCTCTGGAACTACAAATAATAAAAGTAAGTATATTCCTATTAGTATTGATTCTTTAGAAGATTGCCATTTTAAAGGAGGGAAAGATATGTTATCGCTATATTGTAATAGTTTCCCTAATACAAATGTATATAATGGAAAAGGGCTCATGCTGGGTGGTTCTCAAGAAAAAGATAGTTTACATAGTTTTACTGATGGAGATTTATCTGCAATTTTAATTAATAATTTCCCATTTTGGGTAAATATGCACCGAGTTCCTGATTTAAAAACTGCATTGTTAAAAGATTGGGAAACTAAACTGGAGTTGATATGTAATCAGGCTTTAGAGGAAGATGTTACTAATATTACTGGTGTTCCTTCTTGGGTTTTAGTGCTAATGAATAAGATGTTAGAGAAGTCGGGTTCTAATAATATCTTAGAAATTTGGCCTAATCTAGAATTATACATGCATGGTGGTGTTAATTTTAGTCCTTATAAATCTCAGTTTGAAAAATTAATTCCTACTAATAATATGAATTATTTAGAAGCTTATAATGCTTCTGAAGGATTTTTTGCTATTCAGGATCAGAAAGATAAGAAGGACTTATTACTCATGTTAGATTATGGCATATTTTATGAATTTATTCCACTTTCTAATTATAATAATGGAGAGAGAATAGCGATACCTTTGTCAGAAGTTAAAATAGATGAGGTTTATGTAATAGTGATTTCAACTAATGCAGGTTTATGGAGGTATATTGTTGGGGATACTATTCGGTTTACTTCTTTATATCCATATAGAATAAAAATAGTAGGGAGGACTAAAAGTTTTTTGAATGCAGTAGGAGAAGAACTTGTAATTGAAAATGCTGAACTTGGAATAGATTTATGTTGTAAGAAATATAATTGTTCTGTTTCTGATTTTATAGCTACTGCTATTTTTATTGAAAAAGGAGTAGCATTTCATAAGTGGATTATTGAGTTTAACATCCCTCCCATCTCTATTCTTAATTTTCAAACAGATTTAGATGACATTTTGAGAAATTTAAATTCTGATTATGATGCAAAGAGAACTGGTAGTTTTGTATTGCTGCCTTTAGAAGTATATGTAGCTAAAAAGTATTTATTTTACAATTGGTTAAAGAATTCTGATAGATTAGGAGGTCAGTATAAGGTTCCTAGGTTAGATGATTCCTCAAGTATTTTTAATGAAATATTGTTGATGGATACAACTTATTAACATTATTTCTATCTGATAAAGTAATTTGGGAAAAAACAATAAAGTTTCTTATTTTTATCAAAAATTTTAAAAACATGCATGTAGCTATAGCTGGGAATATTGGAAGTGGTAAAACAACTCTTACTACAAAATTAGCAAAGCACTATAAGTGGAGTCCTCATTTTGAAGATGTAGAGAATAATCCTTATCTTAATGATTTTTATAAAGAGATGCAGAGATGGAGTTTTAATCTTCAGGTCTTCTTCTTAAATAGTAGATTTCGTCAGATTATTGATATTAAGAAATCAGACAAAGACTTTATTCAGGATCGTACAATATATGAAGATGCTTTTATTTTTGCTCCTAACTTGCATTCTATGGGTTTAATGTCATCTAGAGATTTTGATAATTACAAGGAATTATTTAGTTTAATGGATTCATTAGTAGATGGTCCAGATTTACTTATTTATTTAAGAGCTTCTGTTCCTACTTTAGTAGAACAAATTCAGAAAAGAGGTAGAGATTATGAAAATAGTATTCGTTTAGATTATTTAACTCAGTTAAATGATAGATATGAAGCTTGGATTGAGAGTTATGATAGTGGAAAATTGCTTATTATTGATGTAGATAATATTAATTTTTCAGAGAATGAAGAAGATTTAGGTTCTATTATAGAAAAGATTGATGCAGAAATTAATGGTCTGTTTTAATATATCGTTATAAGTCATAAAAAAACCATTCAATTTCTTGAATGGTTTTTTTATAAATATTTGTGTTGTTTTTACTTTCTTCCTTTAAAGGTCATCTGTATGACCGTCCCTTCTAAATTGATTTCTAATACTCCATTTATCTCATTTTCTTCAGCATTGTAATGTACGTTAGTTGGGTAGTTGTTCTCCCCAACTACAAAATCTACATCAGATGAAAGTTTGTAACCGCTTTTCCCAGCATTTAAAGTTGGAGCATTTCCGTTTCCTTTAACTGAGCAAGAAGTTTCTTGTATGTTTAATACAAATTCATTAATAATTGTTTCACTGTCTATTGGCTCTCCAGATAGTCTGATAGATTCTGAATCAAAAATTAAACTATGAATTATACCATCTCCTTCTACTAAAAAATCTTTCAATTTTGATTGAATTTTCATTTCTAATGGATCAAAGTTAACTACTTGATTTTCTGTTTTAGTTTCAACTGATTCTTCTTTTTCACTAACACATGAAGTGATAGTAATAGAAAGTAAAAGAGATCCTAAAATGTTTAATAAATTTTTCATAATATGTAATTTTAATAATTAGTTTAAATTGATATTTAATTCTTCATTATCAGAATAGTTTTCGTTATTTTCTTCAGTTATTGAAGTGTTATTTGTATCCGTATTGATTTCCTTTGTTTCTTTTACATCAGTATCTTCAGTTCCTTCTGCAGAAATAGTGTTTTCTGTATTTGTAGTTGTACTTACATCATTAGTGTTTTCGTGTCCATCTCCTAAGATAGGAGCGATTACTAAACCAATTAAACAAGTAAGTTTAATTAAGATGTTCATTGAAGGACCTGAAGTGTCCTTAAAAGGATCACCAACAGTATCTCCAGTAATTGCAGCTTCATGAGCGGCAGAACCTTTATGAGTCATTTCTCCGTTAATCATCACTCCAGCTTCAAATGATTTCTTAGCATTATCCCAAGCTCCACCAGCATTGTTTTGAAAGATGGCCCATAATACACCAGAAACAGTAACTCCAGCCATATATCCTCCTAACATTTCAGCAATCATTAATCTATCCATTCCAAATAACATTGGAAAGAAGGTTATAACTAAAGGAAGTCCAATAGTTAAAATTCCAGGAAGCATCATCTCTCTTAAAGAAGCCTCTGTAGAAATTGCAACACATTTATCATATTCAGGTTTTCCTGTTCCCTCCATAATTCCAGGGATTTCTCTAAATTGTCTTCTTACTTCATATACCATTTCCATAGCCGCTTTTCCAACAGCATTCATAGCTAATGCAGAGAACACAACAGGAACCATAGCTCCAATAAATAACATAGCTAAAACAGGTGCTTTAAAGATGTTAATACCATCAATACCTGTAAAGGTAACATAGGCAGCAAATAAAGCTAATGAAGTTAATGCAGCTGAAGCAATAGCAAATCCTTTACCAGTTGCAGCCGTTGTGTTTCCTACTGAATCTAAAATATCTGTTCTTTCTCTAACAATAGGATCTTGCTCACTCATTTCTGCAATACCACCTGCATTATCAGCAATAGGACCAAAAGCATCAATAGCTAATTGCATTGCAGTTGTTGCCATCATTGCTGAAGCAGCCATTGCAACTCCATAAAATCCTGCAAACGCATAAGAAGACCAGATTGCCATTGCAAATAAAATAACAGTTGGGAAAGTAGAAATCATCCCTGTTGCTAATCCTGCAATAATATTTGTTCCTGCTCCAGTAGCAGATTTTTCTACAATATTTAAGATTGGTTTTTTACCTAATCCAGTATAGTATTCTGTAACTGAAGAAATAACAGCACCAACAATTAAACCTACTATGGTTGCATAGAATACTCTCATAGCAGTAATATCTTTTGATACATTACCACCAGTTTCAAAGAAATTCATTTTCATAGTTTCTGGTAACATCCATGTAACTAAAACATAACAAGAAACAGCAACTAAAGCAATTGAAATCCAATTTCCTTTATTTAAAGCTCCCATTACTTCTGTTTCTTTAGCGTCATTATTTTTAATAGAAACAATCATAGTTCCTAATAATGAAATAACAATTCCGATACCAGCAATTGACATTGGTAATAAGATAGGTCCCATAGAACCAAACTCATCAAATATAGAGATGTCGTTCGATGCAATTATATAATTTCCTAATACCATAGCTGCTAAAATTGTTGCAACATACGATCCGAATAAATCGGCTCCCATTCCTGCTACATCTCCAACATTATCTCCAACATTATCTGCAATAGTAGCAGGGTTTCTTGGGTCATCTTCAGGTATTCCAGCTTCAACCTTTCCAACTAAATCAGCTCCAACATCAGCAGCCTTTGTATAAATACCTCCACCAACTCTTGCGAATAAAGCGATAGACTCAGCCCCTAATGAGAACCCAGCTAAAGTTTCTAATACAACAGTCATGTCATCAGTATTTGTCCATTCTCCTCCCATAAAATAATGGTAGAAACAAATAAAGAACAATGTTAATCCTAAAACAGATAAACCTGCAACACCAAGTCCCATAACTGTTCCACCTCCAAAAGAAACTTTTAATGCTTGTGGTAAACTTGTTCTAGCAGCTTGTGTTGTTCTTACATTTGTTTTAGTAGCAATTTTCATTCCCATATTTCCTGCTAATGCAGAAAAGAAGGCACCAACTACAAATGCTATAACAATAAGCCAATGTGTAGATGGAACGATTGTTGATACTATAAATAGTAAAATACTAACTCCGATAACAAATATTGTTAATAGTCTGTATTCTGCTTTTAAAAATGCTAAAGCTCCTTCATAAATGTGATCTGAAATTTCTTTCATCTTTCCATCTCCTGCATCTTGTTTCATTACCCAAGATTTTTTGACTGTCATGTATATCAGTCCTAAAATTGCCATTACTATCGGCATGTAAATCATCATTGATTCCATATTTTTTTTTTAATTAATTTGTTTTTAAAATGTTTGCAAAAATAGTATTTTTATTGAGAGTGCGAATATCAATTTGTTTTTATTGTTTTTTATACCTATTAAAACATCATTTTTATTAGATTTGCAATCTAAATTAAATAAAAGTAATAGAGATGAATATATTAGTTTGTATTAGTAGTGTTCCCGATACAACATCTAAAATTAATTTTACAGATAATAATACTAAATTTGATTCAAATGGTATTCAGTTTGTAATTAATCCTTATGATGAGTTTGGGCTTACAAAAGCTATGATGATCAAAGAATCAACAGGAGGAAAGGTGACAATAATAACTGTTGGAAATGCTACTGTTGAACCCGTAATGAGAAAGACTTTAGCGATTGGTGCTGATTATGCAGTTAGGGTAAATATGTCTGCAATAGATAGTTTTTCTACTGCAACAGAAATTGCAAATTATATTCAAGAAAATAATTTTGATTTAATAATTGCTGGCAGAGAGTCAAGTGATTATAATGGAGGAGTAGTTCCTGGAATGATTGCGGAAATATTAGGATTACCATTTGTTAATGCTTGTATAGATATGGAAATTGATGGTGATGATGTGAAATTAATTAGAGAGATTGATGGAGGAAAGGAGATGATTTCTGTTAATTTGCCCATAATTATCGGAAGTCAAAAAGGTTTGGTAGAAGAAAGTGAACTAAGAATACCAAATATGAGAGGTATTATGCAATCTAGATCAAAACCTTTAACTGTTATTGAACCTATTTCTACAATGTTACATACTAATACAATTAGTTTTGATAAACCTGAAGAGAAAGGAATTTGTAAGTTAGTAGATGCAGATAATGTATCGGAATTAGTAAATTTGCTTCAAAATGAAGCTAAAGTAATTTAAAGAATAAAAAAATGTCAGTTTTAGTTTATGCAGAGAGTTGGAATGGTCGTTTTAGAAAAAGTACTTTTGAAGCAGTTTCTTACGCTTACAGAACATCTGAAATTTTAGAAACGGATGTGATTGCAGTTTCATTAGAAGAAGTTTTAGATGAGGAGTTAAATAAATTATCTGCTTATGGAGCTTCTAATATTATTAGTATTCCTAATGTTAATAAAGGAGATAATCAAGCTGCTTCTAAAGTTATTGCTGACTTATCTGATTCTGCAAATGTGTTAGTCTTTTCCAATACACTTACTTCTAAAATGATTGCTCCAAGATTATCAATTAAGTTAAATGCCGCTTGTATTACAAATGTTATCTCTATCACAGAAAGTGATTCTATTTGTGTGAGTAGAAAATCATTTTCTTCAAAAGCGATTGAAGTTACAGAATCAAATACAGAAAAAACTATTATTTGTATTGCTCCAAATTCATTTGGTGTAATAGAACATGCCGTAGATTGTAATATTGAGATTTCCGATTTTTCTGAAAAAGGATCCATTTCATTTAAAGGACAAGAAACTGCAAGTGGAAAAATTTCTATTTCTGAAGCTGAGATTGTTGTTTCTGCAGGTAGAGGGTTAAAAGATCCTGAAAATTGGGGTATGATAGAAGAATTAGCAGATTTGCTAGGAGCAGCAACAGCATGTTCTAAACCAGTTTCCGATATTGGTTGGAGGCCTCATTCAGAACACGTTGGTCAAACTGGAAAGGCGGTAGCAGCTGATTTGTATATTGCTATTGGTATTTCAGGAGCAATTCAACACTTGGCGGGGGTTAATTCCTCTAAGGTAATGGTTGCAATTAATACAGATCCGGAAGCTCCTTTCTTTAAAGCTGCAGATTACGGAATAGTTGGAGATGCTTTTGAAGTAATTCCTAAATTGATAGAAGAAATTAAAAAAATTAAAAATTAAGTTTTGAATTTAGTACAATTAGATATTGATAGGTTAGAACCAAGTAGTTCCAATAAAAACTCTTATGTTTTATTACTGAGGGAGATTGCGGGAGAAAGGAAATTACCTATTGTTATTGGCCCTTGTAATGCTGGTTCTATTGCTATATTTTTAGAAAGTAATAGAAAGCCAGAACGTCCATTAACTCATGATATAATAAAATCAATAACTAATAATTTTCATATAACGGTAAGTAGGGTAGTTATTCATACTTTAAAGGAAGGTGTTTTTCACGCTTCCTTTTTCTGTTTTATGGATGGAGAAGAAGAGATTGAATTAGATGCTCGTACTTCAGATGCAATTGCAATTGCAATAAGAATGGGTTGTCCTATCTTTACTTATGAAGATATTTTGAAAGAAGCAGGATTTGTACTTACAGATGATTTTGCAGGATATAAAGACGATAATTCTGAAGACTTAGAAGTAACAAAAAATATTTTAGACACTTTATCTTTAGGAGAATTGAATAAGCAAATGAAATCTGCTATTGAGGAGGAAGATTATGAGTTGGCTTCTAAGTTGAGAGATGAAATAAATAAAAGAAAATAGATGAATATAATTCAGACTTCAGGTTTTTCTTTGGAATCCCTTTTAAGAGGAGTTTTAGGAATTTTCTCTCTATTAGTAATTGCTTTTTTATTTAGCCGAGACCGAAAAGGAATTGATTGGAAATTAGTAGTAAAGGGCTTGGGGATTCAGTTACTTTTCGCAATCCTTATTTTAAAAGTACCTTTTGTTTATTCTATATTTAGTTTTATATCTAAGGGGTTTACTAAAATCATAGACTTTACAAATAAAGGTTCTGAGTTTTTATTTGGAAATTTAATGGATTACTCTGAATCTTGGGGATATATATTTGCTGTTCAGGTTTTGCCTACGGTAATATTTTTCTCTGCACTTACTTCCTTATTTTATTATTGGCGGATTTTACCAAGAATTGTTTATGGTTTTGCTTGGGTTATGAAAAAGACTTTAAAACTATCGGGTCCAGAAAGTGTTGCTGCTGCAGGAAATATTTTTCTAGGACAAACGGAAGCTCCTTTACTAGTCAAACCTTATCTAGATAAGATGACAAAGTCGGAAATGTTATGCTTAATGAGTGGGGGTATGGCTACAATTGCCGGAGGAGTTTTAGCTGCATTTATTGGTATGTTAGGGGAGGAATTTGCAATACATTTAATAATGGCATCTGTTATGTCGGCACCTGCAGCTGTGGTTGCAGCAAAAATGTTGTTGCCAGAAAAAGAAAAGTTTAATTCTACTTTAGAAGTGAATGTGGGAGGGGAAGTGTCTAACGAATTAGAAGCGATATCTCAAGGTACAACAGATGGTTTGAAGTTAGCGATAAATGTAGGGGCCATGCTTTTAGTGTTTACTGCACTTATGTATATGGCAAATTATATTTTGTTTAAAGTTGGTGTTTGGACTGATTTAAATTTTTGGATTGCAGAAAATACTAGATATTCTGAACTATCTTTTAATATGATTTTAGGCTATATTGGAGCTCCTATTGCATGGCTGATGGGAGTATGTAAGGAAGATATGTTTTTAGTAGGTCAGTTGTTAGGAGAAAAAACAGTATTAAATGAATTCTTTGGATATATGTCTTTAGGAGAAATGAAAAATAACGGCTTATTTAAAGAAGAAAAATCAATAATTATAGCAACATATATATTGTGTGGTTTTGCCAACTTTGCTTCTATAGGAATACAAATTGGAGGAATAGGAGCACTAGCTCCAAAAAGAAAAGGAGATCTTGCAAATCTAGGTTTTTTAGCTCTAATTGGAGGAACATTGGCTTCCTTATTTACAGCTGTAATTGTTGGGATGTTAATTTAAAATAATTATTGAATAAATGAAACAATACTTAGATTTAATGACACGCGTGATGAAGGAAGGCGCTCTAAAATCAGATAGAACAGGAACAGGAACTAAAAGTGTTTTTGGTCATCAAATGCGTTTCGATTTGTCGGAAGGATTTCCGTGTATTACTACTAAAAAGGTGCATTTAAAATCTATCATTCATGAATTGCTTTGGTTTTTAAAAGGAGATACTAATATAAAATACCTAAAAGAAAATGGAGTCCGTATATGGGATGAATGGGCAGATGAAAATGGCGATTTAGGTCATGTATACGGATATCAATGGAGAAGTTGGCCATCACCTGACGGAAAACATATTGACCAAATAAGTCAAGTAGTAGAGGCGTTAAAAAACAACCCTGATAGCAGAAGAATTATTGTAAGTGCTTGGAATGTTGGGGAGATTGAGCAAATGGCCTTACCTCCTTGTCATGCGTTTTTTCAATTTTATGTAGCGGATGGAAAACTCTCTTGTCAATTGTATCAAAGAAGTGCCGATATCTTTTTGGGTGTACCATTCAATATTGCTTCTTACGCTTTACTTACTATGATGATGGCACAAGTCTGCAATCTGGCAGTAGGTGATTTTGTACACACTTTAGGAGATGCACATATTTACACCAATCATTTTGAGCAAACAGAATTGCAATTAAGTAGAGATACAAAAGCATTACCAAAAATGAAAATTAATCCAAAGGTGAAAAGTATTTTTGATTTCACTATTGATGATTTTGAGTTAGTCGATTATGAATTTCACCCACACATTAAAGGAAAAGTGGCAATATAATGGCAAATATAATAGTATTAGGAGCAGGATTAGTTGGAGGTGTAATGGCTAAAGATTTAGCAAAACAACACAATGTCACCTCAGTAGATATTTCACAAAAAAACTTAGATAAGTTAGAAGGTATCAACACTATTTGTACTGATGTTGCCAACACAGAAACTTTACAAAACCTGATAAAAGATTTTGATTTAGTGGTAGGTGCAGTACCAGGTTTTATGGGTTATAAAATGATGAAGGATGTCATAGAGGCTGGCAAAAATATTGTAGATATTTCTTTTTACTCTGAAGATCCTTTTGGGTTAGATGAATTAGCAAAAGAAAAAGGAGTTGTTGCAGTGATGGACTGTGGTGTAGCTCCAGGGATGGGAAATATCATCTTTGGTCATCATGATTCAAAAATGGAAATTACGGATTACGAATGTTTGGTTGGTGGATTACCTGAAAAAAGAGAATGGCCTTACGAGTACCAAGCGGTATTTTCACCTATTGATGTGATTGAAGAATACATTCGTCCAGCTCGTTATGTACAGAATAGCCAAATGATTACCAAAGAAGCACTGTCAGATACTGAACTTATAGAGTTTGATGAGATTGGAACTTTAGAAAGTTGGAATTCTGATGGACTAAGAAGTTTGATTAAAACCATGGCACATGTGCCAAATATGATTGAGAAAACTTTGCGCTACCCAGGTTGTGTTGAGTATTTGAAAGTCTTGCGTGCAAGTGGTTTTTTCTCCTATGAGGAACTAGAAATAAACGGGACTATGGTTCGACCTGTAGATATGACTGCCAAATTATTATTCCCGAAATGGGAAATGAAAAAAGGAGATAAAGACTTTACTGTCATGCGTATTATTATGAAGGGAGTAGAAAATGGACAGGAAGTAAGTTATCAATACAACTTATTAGATCGCTTTGATAATGACACCATCTCTATGGCTAGGACAACAGGATTTACTTGTACTGCAGTTGCTAACCTAGTTGTAAATGGAGAGTATGAGAAAGTTGGAATTTCACCTCCAGAATACTTGGGAGGACATTTTGAATTTGTCAGGAATTACCTTTCAGAAAGAGGAGTGGAATATAAAGTAATTAAAATCTAATGAGAGTCTCTTTAATAGTAGCGGTGTCCGAAAATGGAGTGATTGGAAAAGATAATGATCTGATTTGGCATTTACCAAAGGATATGAAGTTTTTCAAAGAAACTACTCTAGGTCATCATGTGATAATGGGTCGTAAAAACTTTGAATCTATTCCTCATAAATACAGGCCTTTACCTAAGCGAACAAATGTAGTCATCACCAGACAGTCTGACTATAAAGCAGAGGGATGTTTGGTAGTGAATTCTTTAGAGGCATCTTTAGAGATCTCCAAAATAAATGGAGATACAGAACCTTTTATTATTGGTGGTGGTCAGATTTATAAAATTGCTTTAGAACAAAACTTAGTAGATAGAATTTTCCTTACTAAAATACACCACACCTTTGATGGAGATACTTTTTTTCCGGAATTAGATTCTGATTGGAAAGAAATAAACAGGGAAGATCACTTTTCGGATGAGAAGAATAAATACGATTATTCTTTCCTTGTTTTGGAAAAGAAATGAAAAAAGGAGAACCATAGTTCTCCTTTTTTTATAGTTTTTTTAGAAAGGTAAGTCGTCCTCTTCTGTTTGGTTGTTTTCAAAAACAGGTACTTCAGAATCATCTACAGTTTGTGCAGAGTTTCCTGATTGTACTTTGTCAATTTTCCAAGCATCTGCAGATGTAAACCATTTTCCATTCCATTCTCTTGAGGATAAATTAAATGCAACTTCTACCTCATCTCCATCATTTACACTCTCTAACATTTGTATTTTCTCTTCTCCAAATAGTTTAAAACAAACGTCTGGGTTGTATTGTGCTCCTGTATTTACTACAAATGATTGTGATTTCCATTCTTTCCCTGCTTTGCTTGTTCCTTGTTCTAATTCTAGTTTTTGTTTGATAGATCCTTTTACTGATAAGCTCATTATTGTGTATTTTATTTATTAAATATTATAATGCAAATATAATTGAATTTTTTATTTCAACTAATAAAAAATAATATCTTTGCGAACCGATTTTTAGCGGATGTGGCGGAATTGGTAGACGCGCTAGACTTAGGATCTAGTGCCGCAAGGCGTGTGGGTTCGAGTCCCTTCATCCGCACAAAAAAGCTCACTGAAAAGTGGGCTTTTTTTATTTTCATGTATTTATCTTCTGAATAAAATAATCATTTTCACTTTATAATCAGTTAAATATTGTACTTTTGCCGACCATTTTAACAATAATTTAATTATGAAAATTACACAAGAAAAAATTAATAGTTTACAAGCGGTTTTAAAAGTAGTGGTAAACCCTGAAGATTATCAAGAAAAAGTAGCTCAGGTTTTATCTGATTACCGAAAAAATGCCGAGATTCCTGGTTTCAGAAAAGGGAAAGTTCCTGCAGGAATGATTAAAAAACAATATGCTACTCCTGTTTTAGTGGATGAAGTAAATAAATTACTTCAAAATGAGTTGTATAAATACATCTCAGATGAAAAAGTGAAAGTTTTAGGTTCTCCAATGCCAAAAGAAGGTCAGGAAGTAGATTGGGAAAATGACACTACTTTTAATTTTGAATTTGAAATAGGTATTTCTCCAGATTTAGATATAAAAATAACTAAAAAGGATAAAGTAAATAGTTATAAAATTGAAGCAGACTCTACATTAGTAGATAAGTATTCTAATGATATTGCTAAAAGATATGGTAAAATGTCTAACCCTGAAACTACTTCAGCAGGAGATTTAATGATGTGTGAGATTGTACAGTTAGATGTTGATGGAAACTTAATGGAAAACGGAATTAAAAACAGTGCAACTGTTGCTTCCGATTATATTTCAGATAAGAAAATTAAGAAAGAATTTTTCGGAAAGAAAGTTGGAGATAGTTTTAAGATTAATGTAATGAAGGCGTTCACAAATCATTCTGATTTAGGAGCTATGTTAAATATTTCTCATGAAGAATTACATAATTTAACTTCAGAAGAATTTCAATTTACAGTAAATACAATAACTACAATGTTAGCGGCTGATTTTAATGAGGAACTTTTTGATAAGGTATTTGAAAAAGGTACTGTAAAAACAGAAAAGGAATTTAAAGCTAAGATAAAAGAAGATGCTGAAAAATCGTATGTAGGGGAAAGTGATAGAATGTTAAAGAATGATATTGTTACTTATTTATTAGACAATACAAAGTTCGACATGCCAGATGAGTTTCTTAAAAGATGGTTAGTACATACTTCTAAGGAAGAAGTGACATTAGAACAAATTGAAAAGGAATACGATATGTATTCTAAATCTTTGAGATGGCAATTAATTGAAAATAATATTTTAGAAAACTTTGATGTAAAGGTATCTGCAGAAGAAGTAGAAGATCATACAAGATCTTTAATAGCTATGCAAATGGGTCAATATGGTCAACCAGTTCCTGATGAAGATAAAATGAATGAAATTGTTGCAAATGTTCTGATGAAAGAAGACGAAAGAAAGAAAGTTTACGACCAATTATATGATGTAAAAACTTTAGCTTTATATAAAGAGAACTTCAAACTTACAGAAAAAGCTATTTCTTATGATGATTTTGTTAAATTAGCGTCAGAAAAATAAAATATTATGGATTATTCAAACGAGTTTAGAAAATACGCAACAAAACATATGGGGATTAGTAGTCTTCACCTAGATGAATTCAGTTCTATACAAGGGAATTATATTTCACCTACTATTATTGAAGAAAGACAGATGAATGTTGCTTCTATGGATGTTTTTTCCAGATTAATGATGGATAGAATTATCTTTTTAGGACTTCCTATTAACGATTATGTTGCAAATATTATACAAGCACAACTTCTATTTTTAGAATCTGCAGATGCAGAGAGAGAGATTAGAATTTACTTGAATACTCCAGGTGGTGGTGTATATGCTGGTTTAGGTATCTACGATACAATGCAGTATATTAATCCTGATGTTTCTACAATTTGTACAGGTATGGCAGCTTCAATGGGTGCAGTTTTACTTACTGCAGGTGCTACAGGCAAAAGAACAGCATTAAAACATTCTAGAGTAATGATTCATCAACCTTTAGGTGGTGCAAGTGGTCAAGCTTCTGATATTGAAATTACTGCTAGAGAAATTCAGAAATTGAAAAAGGAACTTTACGAGATTATCTCTAATCATTCTGGTACAGACTTTGATAAAGTTTGGGCAGATGGGGATAGAGATTACTGGATGACCGCTCAGGAAGCAAAAGATTATGGTATGATTGATGAGGTTTTAGTTAGAAAATAATGAATAATAAGGAGGGTGTAAAATGTTCTTTTTGCGGAAAGAATAAACAAGATACAGATATATTAATTGCAGGAATTACTGCTCATATTTGTGATAGATGTATTGAACAAGCTTATGATATCTTAGAAGTTGAATCTCCTACAGAAGATACATTAGATGCATCTGCAAGAATTTTAAAACCACAGGAAATAAAAGTTCATCTGGATGAGTATGTTATAGGACAAGAACAAGCTAAAAAAGTTTTATCTGTAGCGGTTTATAATCATTATAAAAGAATTTTACAACCAGACACTACTAAAGATGAGGTAGAGATTGAAAAATCAAATATCATGTTAGTGGGAGAAACAGGAACTGGTAAAACTTTACTTGCTAAATCAATTGCAAAATTATTAAAAGTTCCTTTTTGTATTGCAGATGCTACTGTTTTAACAGAAGCAGGTTATGTTGGAGAAGATGTTGAAAGTATTTTAACAAGGTTACTTCAATCGGCAGATTATAATTTAGAACATGCGCAAAGAGGTATTGTGTTTATTGATGAGGTAGATAAAATTGCAAGAAAAAGTGATAATCCTTCTATAACAAGAGATGTAAGTGGAGAAGGAGTACAACAAGCAATGTTAAAATTACTAGAAGGTACAATTGTAAATGTTCCTCCTCAAGGTGGTAGAAAACATCCTGATCAGAAAATGATTGCTGTAGACACTAAAGATATTTTATTTATTAGTGGAGGAGCATTTGATGGAATTCAACAACATATTTCAAAGAGATTAAACACACAATCAATAGGTTATTCTTCTAATAAGAAGGATAAAGTAGAAAAGGATAATTTAATGCAGTATATTCTTCCACAAGACTTAAAGAGTTTCGGATTAATACCAGAACTTATTGGTAGAATGCCAGTTTTATCTTATCTAAATCCGTTAGATGCAGATACTTTAAAAATGATACTTACTGAACCTAAAAACTCTATTATCAAACAATATACTAAATTGTTTAAAATGGATGATGTTGAGTTTACTGTTGATAAGAAAGCTTTAGATTTAATTGTAGAAAAAGCAATTGAATATAAGTTAGGAGCTAGAGGATTGAGATCTATTTGTGAAGCGATAATGTTAGATGCAATGTTTGATTTGCCATCAGAAAAACAGAAAAAATCATTTAAACTCACACTCTCTTATGCGAAAAGTAAATTAGATAATTCTACTTTAGTAAAACTAAGAGCAGCTTAATTACTTACTACAAAATAGTCTGTTCCATTTAGAGTTACAGTATAGTTGCAATCACAAATACTATCTCCATAATTGATTATTCTTTTACTAAATCCATTAGGAATTAACTCTACTTCACCACTAGTAATAATGCAACTATTTTGTATTAAACAAGACAGATCAACATATAAATCTTTAGTTATAGTAATTTCAAATTTCTGACCATTACTACTGTTTCCATTTGCATTCCCTGAAATAATATAACTGTCATCATAGGGGTTATTAAAAGTGCTATAACCTGTAATCCATTCTCTGTTTCTAGTTGACTCCCAGTTGATAGTTCCATTTCCTGTAATACTAGCTTCTATTACTTGAATAGTAATGTTTACATTTCCTTCTGTATTTCTTCCATTATTGGTTACAATTCTTTCTCCATGTATCCAATTGTTATTTACATAATAATGATCAAAAGTGGTAGTGATTACAGATAAAGAATCTCTGTATTTGCCTGTGTAAGTAATGATTATTTTCCCTCTTCTTTCTTTACCATAACTTAAGCAATCATCTGGGATTCCATCTCCAAAATCTAAAATAATAGTATCTGTATCTGATGAGTCAGAATTAAAAATAGAGTAACTAGGACAAGATTTGCTTTCTCCATTATCTATAAAAGCATCTTCTACAATTCTCCCTACATCATTAAATATATTTTCTGCAAATAAATAGTCTTGAGAACTTACTGTTCCTGTTTCAATAATATTGTCTTCCTGACAAGAGGATAGAGTAAGGATAGATAAGACTATTGTGGTGATGTAAATTTTTATTTTCATGATTATTAATTTTAGCAAATATACAATTTAGATTTATATACTATTACATATTTTGATTGCAGCACCAGATTTAGATTTGAAATAAGGTGTAGTTTTTTCTTCAATATCCTGTTTTTCAAAATATTGTATACTTGTTATTAGTTCTTTATTTGTTGAAATAGATTTAATAATACCCAATGATATCATTTCTTTTGCTTCTTCAAATTTATGAAAGTTTGGTCCGATTATTACCCCTTTGTTGTAAACGGCAGCTTCTAAAGTATTGTGTATTCCTTTTCCAAAACCTCCTCCTACATATGTAATATTTGCATATTTATATATCTTTGATAGAATCCCTATTTGGTCAATAATAAGGATGTTTTTTGTAGATATATTACTACAAGATGACTCAGATAATAATATAGAATTGGGTAGTTTTTTAAGTTCAGAAATAGAATTCATTTCGTGTGGTGCGATTATTAGTTTATAGTTTAATAATTCGCATATATTATTCAAAATCTCTTCATCTTTCTCCCATGTAGATCCAGCAACAAGAACCTTCTTTTTATTGCAGAATTTTTCAATAATTTCATTTTTATATTCCTGATTTGAATTTTCAATAACGGTATCAAATCGACTATCTCCGCATACTGTAGCTTGTGTTATTTTAATGGACTTCAATAATTCTATAGTTGTAGTGTTTTGAACATAGAACTGATTTACTTTTCGTAATTGTTTAGCAAACCATTTTCCGTACCATTTAAAAAAATATTGATTCTTTCGGAATGTAGTAGAGATAAAATAAATAGGAATATTTTGTTTATTATATTCAATTATATAGTTGAACCAAAATTCGTATTTTATAAAAATAACTTTTATTGGTTTTATAACTTCAGAAAAGAAGATAGCATTCTTTTTTTTGTCGTGTGGAAGGTAAAATACCCAGTCAGCTATAGGACTATTTTTAATAATATTATATCCAGATGGAGAATAAAAGGTAAGTAGTATTTTATGATTGGGATACTTCTTTTTATATTCTTTTATTACTGATTTTCCTTGTTCAAATTCACCTAATGATGATGCATGAAAGTGAACAATATTATTCTGATTTTTTGTTTCTTTTTTAATTTTTTTTATTAAATCTCTTTGCCCTTTTATAATATCATTTGCTTTATTATCAAAAAAGGAATAGACCCAAATTCCCATCTGATATATTGCTATTAATGTATTATAAGTAAATCTCATTTAGTTGTAATGAAATTTTTCTTCATTGTTTCTTTGTATTGGGATAATGATTCCAAATTTGAAGCCAATTAATTGATCTATTTTTAAGCTATTGTCAATTACAGCTCCTTCAGAAAAATTATACGCTCGTCTGTTTTTTGTAAATGCGTTTAAAAACTCTAATCCTATATGATAGTTTACTGATGTTTTTTTATCAAAATGCATAAAATCAACACATATTTTTGTACTGATTCCGTTAGTAAAGTTGTCATACCCTTTTATGTACTCCTCATCAATCTGAGGTAAATAAGTTTTATTAGTTTCTAATCGTGTTTTGTACTGTAAGTAACCAAGACCTCCGTAAGCATAAATTCCTGATAAATGTTTTTCTTCAAAACGGAAAGACTTTCCAAAAAGAAGATGAGTATTTGCCCCTCTTTCGTATAATAATACTTCATCTAATTCTCCATTTGCATTTATTAAAAGTAGGTTATCAACACCTATTAATTGTAAAATACTGTCATTTTTCACATTGTTTCCAAACATGAAGTTGGCATCTAAACCAAATAATAAATCATTTTTGTTAGTTAAATAAGATAAACCGATAGCCGAATTGTTTCCATAATCTATTGACATTCCCGTAATAGGGGATTGGTAAGTAAAGTCAAATTGAATTGTTTTACTACTTATGTCTATCTCTTGAGAGTGTAAATTAAGAACATAAAATGATAATATTAGAACAAGGTATTTTTTCATGGAGTTAATTTTTGGCTAATTTACAGTTTCTTTATTTTTAACTAACGATTTAGTTAACTGATAATTATTTATATTTGCCAGAAATATAAACAAAAAATGAAAAAAACAATATTAATTACCGGTGGAGCAGGATTTATAGGTTCTCATGTAATCAGATTATTTGTAAATAAATATTCTGATTATAGAATTGTAAACCTAGATAAATTGACCTATGCAGGTAATTTAGAGAATTTAATTGATATTGCCGATTCTGATAATTATCTCTTTGAGAAAGGAGATATTGTAGATAAAGATTTTGTAGAGGGCTTATTCGAAAAATATAATTTTGATGGAGTGATACATTTGGCAGCAGAATCTCATGTAGATAGGTCTATTACAAAGCCTATGGAATTTATTATGACCAATGTTGTAGGAACCGTAAACTTATTAAATGCAGCAAAAAACCTTTGGAAAGGAAATGAAGAAGGAAAATTATTTTATCATGTATCTACTGATGAGGTGTATGGAAGTTTAGGGGATACTGATTTATTTTTAGAAACTACTTCTTACGATCCTCAATCACCTTACTCCTCTTCAAAAGCAAGTTCCGATCATTTTGTAAGAGCTTACGGAAATACTTATGGTATGCCCTATGTTATATCTAATTGTTCTAACAATTATGGACCAAATCAGTTTCCAGAAAAATTACTTCCACTTTTTATCAATAATATAAAACATTCTAAATCTTTACCAGTTTATGGAGATGGATTATTTACAAGGGATTGGTTATATGTGGTAGATCATGCTAAGGCTATTGATGTTATTTATCATAAAGCTAGAAATGCAGAAACTTATAATATTGGTGGTTTTAATGAGTGGACTAATATTGATTTAATTAAAGTTATGTGCAAGCAGATGGATGAATTCTTAGATAATCCAGAAGGAACAGCAGAAGGGCTTATTACATATGTAACAGATAGACCAGGTCATGATAAAAGGTATGCTATTGACGCTACCAAACTGAAAAACGAATTAGGATGGGAACCTTCACTTCAGTTTGAAGAAGGTTTACATAAAACAATAAAATGGTATTTAGAAAATGAAGACTGGATGGATAACATTACATCTGGAGATTATCAGAAATATTATTCAGAGCAATACGGATTATGATAAAATGGTTTTCAAAATTCGGGAAAAATAAACTTCTTCCAATTGATTTTTCTGTTCTAAAAACAGATGTTCATTCTCACTTAATTCCCGCAATTGATGATGGTGCGCAAACCTTAGAAGAATCCTTAAAATTAATTTCTGCTTTGCAGGATTTAGGGTTTTCTAAACTAATTACAACTCCTCATACCATGAGTGATGTATATAAAAACACTAATGAAATCATTAATAGTGGGAAAGAAAAAGTACAACAAAAATTACAAGAGTTAAATAATAAAATTCTGCTTGAGGCTGCTTCCGAATATTATGTAGATTTCGAATTTCAGAATGAGATAGGTAAAAAAGAGTTCTTAGTTTTTGGATCTAATTATATTCTGATTGAATTCCCATTTATTGAGGCTCCAAAAAATATGGAAGATATCATTTTTAAATTACAACTACAAGGCTACAATGTAGTACTTGCTCATCCTGAACGATATTTGTACTACACCATTAAAGACTATAAGAAGCTTGTTAGTAAAGGAGTTTTTTTACAATTAAATTTACTTTCAATAACAGGATTTTATTCTCCTGAAGTTAAAAAGCAATCCGCAACATTAATAAAAGAAAATTTGATTTCTTTTGTTGGTACAGACTGCCATAATATGAGGCAAGCTGAAGAATTAAAGAGGTGTTTTACAAACCCTTTATGGCATCAACTTCTTGATTCAGGAAAATTATTAAACTCTTCCTTATAGAGAAGCACTCTCAGTTTGTATTTTTCTATCTACTTTTTTAAACAAACCTTGCAATACTTTACCAGGACCAACTTCTGTTACAGATAATAATCCGTCTTCCATCATTTGTTGCATTGTTTGGGTCCAAAGAACAGATGATGTAAGTTGTTTTTTTAAGTTTCTTTTAATTTCTTCCGGATTAGTAATTGCTAATGCAGTTACATTTTGGTAAATGGGGCAAATTCCATTTGAAAAATTAGTTTCATCAATAGCTTGTTCTAATATTGCTCTTGCAGGTTCCATAAGTGGGGAGTGGAATGCTCCTCCAACAGGAAGTTTCAAAGCTCTTCTAGCTCCTGCTTGGGTGAGTTTTTTACAAGCAATATCTATTCCTTCGTTACTTCCAGAAATTACTAACTGACCAGGGCAGTTGTAGTTTGCAGGGACAACTACTTCTTCAATCTCATTGCAGATTTTCTCTACTACTTCATTTTCTAATCCTAAAACAGCTGCCATTGTTGATGGATTTTGTTCGCATGCTTTTTGCATGGCTAATGCTCTTTTAGAAACAAGTGAAAGACCATCTTCATAAGATAAATAACCTGCTGACACTAATGCTGAAAATTCTCCTAAAGAATGCCCTGCAACCATTTCAGGTTTAAAGTTAGTACTTAAAACTTTGGCTAAGATTACGGAGTGTAAAAAGATTGCTGGTTGGGTTACTTTTGTTTGTTTTAAGGCTTCTGCGTCTTCACCAAACATAATATCGGTAATAGAAAATCCTAAAATATCGTTTGCTGTATCAAACATTTGTTTTGCATAAGATGAGTTGTCATAAAGATCTTTCCCCATTCCAGCGAATTGGGTACCTTGTCCAGGAAATACATATGCTTTCATTGTGTTATTTTATTAAATTCATAAACTCTGATCTTGTTTTCTCATCTGACATAAATATGCCAGAAAATGCAGATGTTGTAGTAGAGGAATGTTGTTTCTGTACTCCTCTCATTTGCATGCAAAGGTGTTGAGCTTCAATTACTATTGCTACTCCTTTCGGGTTTAGTGTTTCTTGTAAACAATCTTTTATCTCATCTGTTAGCCGTTCTTGAACTTGTAGTCTTCTAGAAAACACATCTACAATTCTTGGTATTTTACTCAATCCAACAATCTGCCCGTTTGGAATATAGGCAATGTGAGCCTTTCCGAAAAAAGGTAACATATGGTGCTCACACATGGAATATAATTCAATATCTTTCACCAAAACCATTTGACTGTATTCCTCCTTAAACATTGCTGATTTAAGAATTTCAGAAGGATTTAAGTTGTATCCATTTGTTAGAAACTCCATTGATTTTGCAACTCTTTCCGGAGTTTTTAATAATCCTTCTCTATTTGGATTTTCTCCAATTTCGGATAAAACAGATTTAATTTTTTCTGCTAAATTTTTATTATAGGTATCACTCATTTTTTTATAAAATAGGATGCAAATATACCAAAAGAAAAGGTAGTATATTTGCCAAATGAAGATACTATTAGTTGCCGCTACTAAACAAGAAGTAAACATTGATTTTTTTAGTAGTCAGGAAGTATTAATTACGGGGGTTGGAATGATAAATACTACCTTTTCTCTTACTGAGGAATTATTGCAAAATAATTATGATTTAGTAGTGAATATGGGGGTGGCAGGCTCCTTTAATTCGGATATTGAAGTAGGTGATATAGTAGAGATTGTAGAAGATGTTTTCTCTGAAATAGGATTTGAATATGGGGATAGTTTTTTAGAATTTTCTGACTTTGAAATGGACAATACATTTAAGGTAATAGGAAAAACTGATCTTAAAAAGGTAAAAGGAATTACGGTAAATACTGTTCATGGAAATGTAAAATCTATCTCTGAAGTTGTTGGTCGATTAAATCCGGATGTAGAAACTATGGAAGGTGCGGCATGCTTTATGGTCTGTAATAAATTTGAAATTTCCTGTATACAAATAAGGTCTATTTCTAATAAAGTAGAAAAAAGAAATAAGGAGAATTGGGACTTGTCATTGGCAATAAAAAATTTGAATACTGCAGTAAAAAAAATAATTTTAGATATATGAACTTAACTTTAGGATTTTCTCCTTGTCCGAACGATACCTTTATTTTTGACGCTTTAGTTCATCATAAAATTGACACTGAAGGATTAGAATTTGAAGTTGTTTTTGCAGATGTATCACAACTTAATAAATGGGCATTTAAAGGCAAGTTAGATGTTACAAAATTGAGTTATAATGCATTTACACATTGTGTAGAGAATTATATTTTATTAGATAGCGGTTCTGCATTAGGAACAAATTGTGGGCCACTTTTAATTAAGAAACCAAATACTATTCTGACTAGAAAAAGCAAGATTGCGATTCCTGGAAAGTACACTACAGCAAATATGTTATTGGAAATTGCTTTCCCTGAATATAAAAATAAGGTGGAATCACTTTTTTCGGATATTGAAAGTGATGTGTTAAATGAACAGGTGGATGCTGGACTTATTATACATGAAAATAGATTTACCTATAAGGATAAAGGATTGGAAAAGGTGAGTGATTTAGGGGAGTTTTGGGAGGGAAAAACTAAATTACCTATCCCTTTGGGAGGAATTGTAGTAAAAAGAAATTTAGATATTGATTTGCAAAAGAAGATACAGAGAGTTCTCCGAAAATCTGTTGAATATGCTTTTGAAAATAGAGATGCTTCTGCAGAATATGTGCAACTTCATTCACAAGAATTGGAAAAAGAAGTTGTAGACGCACACATTAATTTATATGTAAATAAATTTTCCATTTCTCTTGGATTCGAAGGAAGAGAAGCGGTTGAGAAAGTTTTTGGTAACACTGTATATAAAGAAAATATTTTTTTGTAAAATTGTAAAATCTTAAAACGAAAAGAAAAAACCTTACTAAAATTTTAATCAACAGTATATATAATTACTGTTTTATTTTTTTTAATGAAATATAATAGAAATGTTGCTATTAATGTTGTAATAGCAAATATGATTGGAACAGGAGTATTCACTTCTCTAGGATTTCAAGTTGGTAGTATTCCCTCATGGTTTAGTATAATGGTGTTATGGGCTGTAGGTGCTCTTATTTCACTATTTGGAGCTATTGCATATGCGGAGATTTCAACTAGAATCCCTGGTTCAGGAGGAGAGTATAACTATCTTTCAAAGATATATTCTAATGGTTTAGGCTTTACAGCTGGATGGGTAAGTTTTATAGTTGGTTTCTCTGCTCCAATTGCAGCTGTTGCATTAGCTATAGGATCATATACAACAAAATTCATCCAATTATCAGAATCATGGATAGCTACGCTAATTATTATTATAGTAGGTTGTATTCATCTTTTAGGAATTAAAAGTGGTTCTTTATTCCAAAATGCAATAACAAGGCTTAAGATAGTATTAATTTCTGCTTTGATTCTTTCTCCGTTTTTAATGGTGTTTTTTTCTGACTTCAATCCATCAACTATTGTGTTTAACCCATTGAAGAATGGATATAACGATTGGGATCTAATTTTCAGTTCAGAGTTCGCAATTTCTTTAGTTTATGTATGTTTCTCTTTTTCTGGTTGGAATGCTTCAGTATATTTTGCGTCTAAAATTGAAGATCCAGTACGAAACATTCCTTATTCACTTATAGTGGGAACGTTAGTTGTTAGTGTTGTATACTTGTTATTAAATACGGCATTCTTATATTCTGTTGAACTAACTGAATTAGAAGGAAAAGTAGATATAGGTAATATCTTACTAGAATCGGTGTTTCCAAAATATGCCCCTATACTTTCTCTTTTATTTGGAGTTGCTTTAGTGGCTTCATTAAGTTCAATGATGATTGCTGGACCTTCTGTTTTAGAGAGAATAGGCAAGGATTATAATACTCTTAAGATATTAAGTAAAAGTAATAGATATCAGTCCCCTTATATTGCAATAATTGGATTAATGATTTTACCAGTAATCATGTTACATACAGCTTCCTTTGAGTGGATTGTTAAATATATAGGTGTTTGTTTATCACTATTTTCTATATTAGTAGTCTTAGCAGTGCCTATTTTAAGATGGCGTGAGCAAGATGGAGTGAATTTAAATATATATAAAGTTCCATTCGGAAATATAATTTCATATTTATTTTCTATAATAAATCTATGGATGATTTATCATCTTGTTTCTTCAGATATTTGGATTCTTGCTGGAGTTTCAATTACTTTATTCTCAGGATACGTATTGTACAGGATTTTAAGGATAAAAGAATAAGAATGTTATATTAATCATTACTGCAATTTTGATTATTTCTTTTCTTATAATGTTCTATAAAAGTATGTTAAAAAAGATAATTTTCCAACATCTATTTTATAAACTGCACATTATTTACTTAACTATCTTTGTGTAAATCCAAGCTTCTCTATCAATATTTTTTTGGATTGAAGGTAATTCAGAAAGAGATTTTTGTTTGTTTTGGTAGGGTCCAATTGATACAAAATGACATTGTGCACTAATGTTATAAAACACAGAAATATTGTGTCCTTTATTTCTAAATTTTTCCCCATATGATGTTGCATTTTTCACTTCATTAAAGCAACCAATAATAATATAATACTCTTCTATTATGTCAAATTGAGTAAGATCTATTTTATCATGTTTTGTAACAATCTCTCGCTCTAATATCTCTATTATTTCTTCTTTCTCATCATTTTCAGAAATGGTTTTTGGTGGTGGTGTAAAGTCTAACTTTTTTCCTTCTTTAGTCTTAAGATATTCTCTATAGAATTCCTCCCATGCAGCTTGTACAAAACAATTACTACATGATCCATCCTCTTCTAAGTCTATTTTTTTTGCGTAATTTGGATAGTTTTTGTTAACCCATACCCTAAATAGGTTGCCTTCTTTCCTATTTCCAAATGGAAGTTTAATTCCATTCATTTCATTTTCAGGTAATTCTCTATTTGTGTATCTCTCCTCATCAAAATAAATAAATAGATTTGCAAATCTAGGTATCCACCATCTGCAAAATTTTGAACCATAGTCTGTGGTACGAAAACAACCTAAACTTTGTGGAGTTCCTAACATGCACCTACTCATGTTCGATAGACTTCCCTCATGAATTCCATTCATTTTCATAGCTCCTGGATAAGTTGGATCTGGGTCAATTAACATAAAATTTGGTAGTTGTGATTTTTCATCAAAAAATGTTACTCTTGAATTCCCTCCCCCTAATAAACTATCTCTGTAGATGTCTGATTTATTATATTTCCTGCTAGTTTCCCAATTTCTAATTGTGATTCTGTTGTGTGCAGCATAATACTTCCTTTGTTCTCCAATTGGGAATGCTTCTGAATATTCATATGTAGATATCCCTGTAATACTATCTGTACTAGTCCTATGTCTAGTTTTCCCCCTTGCGGAAGTGATATGTTCTGCAATTAACAAAATAGTATCCTCTGAGATTTCACAGAAGCATAACTTCTGACCTGTATATCTATAACCTCCATAAGAGCTATATTCTTTTTCTATTTCATCTTCAAGGTATCTTCCTACCTTATTTACATAGTTATTGTAAAGTAATAGTTGTTTTTTTATTTTCTTTTGCTCCTTTAAATTAGGAATAATAGTTTTTATTTTTGTTGGATCAATAATTGAAATGGAATCTGTTGGTATATTATTTGTTATTGCAAATTCGAATAATTCTTTAAATTCCCATCCTTCATTAATGTTAAAGAATTTTTCCTTTATTCCTTTAGATTCTCCATCTTTGTTTAAAGTATTTAAATCTCCAACTATAAATCTATTTCTATATGGATTCATGGAGTCAAGAACTGAATTGTAGAGATTCTCTAATTCTATATTCTTATTTCTTAAGTAGTCAATATTTTTGTAGATAGGAATATAACAAGGATTTTCTTTTATTATTTTCTCAATATTAAATTGAGATTCTTCAACTTGTTCTTTTTGTAAAAATAATTTCCTCCTTTTATTCTTTATTTCTTCTGAATAAATATCTATTGGGAATACTTTAAGAAATGATGTGTAATTATCTATTGTGTTTAGTGAAATTACAGATTGATAGCATGAATCTATATATTCTTGTTTTTTTCTTAGAATTTCTTCTGTTTCTTCTTGTATTTGATTCTTATTACATTGTAAAGAGTATCCTTCGTCATATGAAGTCTTGCATGAAAACAATAGTATGGTTAGTATCAAGACCTTGAATATGTTTCTAATCATTTTTTTTTGTATGTTTGTGTAAATTTATTAAAAAATCATGAATTATAAGTTAATTGCAGTAGTTTTATTTCATTCAACATTTTCTTTTCCATCTTGTAATGTTTCAGAATCAAAGATAAATAAATCTATTTCTTCACAAGTAATAGAGAAAGATACATCAATTATTGATTCTAGTTTTTACCAAGTATCAGTTATTGAAGAAGTAAAAGATGTTGAAATTGATATCTATCAAACAAATCTTGCTGATTTTATTTCAGGAAAAAATAAATCTTATTTTGATACAATTCTATCTGTAGATGAGAAATTTTGGAATGAGTTTAGTGATGATATTAATGAAGATTTTGATAAAATTAAATATAGAAGATTAGATAAAATGAATAATTGGAGTTCATCCTCTTTTATTGGATCCGATACAGATACTTCATTAGTTTTTTATCCTTTTTCAGGTCCAGATTTTCTTCATGTAAATTATCTGTATCCAAATTCAAATGAGTATATATTACTTGCTTTAGAAGATGTTGGTAAGATGCCTTATTGGGAGGAGATTAGTTCCGGTTCAACAAGAAGGTATCTTGAGAATACAAATAACTTTTTAAGAGATATTTATTTAAGAAGTTATTTCATTACAAAACATATGAAGTTAGATATCAAGAAAGAAGAAAAAATATCAGGTGTTTTAACTTCATTGTATTGGTTTTTATCTAGAACAGAACATCAGATTGTGAAAATGGAAAGAGTGACAATTAATAAAGATGGAGAAGTAGAAGTTAAACTGAAAGAAAAAGGGTTAGATGGTGTTAGGTTTCATTTTGTTAAGAAAGGAGAAAAAATAGTTAAAAAATTAACTTACTTTAGTTGTGATATCTCTGATGATGGATTTGAAGAGGAGAACCCAGAATTACTTATTTTTTTAAATAATATGAGAGGTTGTAATACTTTTGTAAAGTCAGCTTCATATTTAATGCATTATAAATCTTTTCAGAAGATTAGAGAGATTGTACTAAACAAAAGTTTAACAATTTTTCAAGATGATACAGGTTTACCATTTAAACATGTTAATAATGAAAACTGGACGGTGAAATGCTATGGTTCCTATGTTAAACCAATTGCTGATTTTGATAAAAATTATGATATCTTATATCAAAAAGATCTGGAAAGAGAATATAGAAAAGGTTCTATTGATCTCCCTTTCTCTTTAGGTTATCATTGGAGAGATGCTTCTGATCAGAATCAGATGCTGATTATCAAAAATTAATAAAATTACCTTACCCTTATTTTTTGTCCAATCTGGAGTATAGAAGAGGATTTAAGAGATTTATTAATTTTAAGAATTTTCTTTATTGAAGTGTTATACTTTGTTGAAATATGACCAAGGGTGTCTCCAGATTTAACTTTATGATACTTACTTTCTCTCCATTGTTTCTTCCATGCAAAATCTTCCTTTGTTAATATTAATTCGTTGATTTTAAGGCATCTATTTTTTAAGTCAATTACTTTTTCTGGATTAAAAGCATTGTCCATGTATCGTATTTCAAAATGTAAATGTGGACCTAATGCATTTCCTGTTTCTCCTCCTAATCCTAAAACGTCCCCCGCTTTTACCATTTCATTTATTTTTACTATTATTTTACTTTGGTGAGCGTAATAAGTTTCTAATCCGTTAAAATGTCTAACAATAACAAGATTTCCAAATCCGGAAACATATTCAGCATATCTTACTTTTCCATCAAAAACTGAACGGAGTGTATCTCCAGTATTTAAGTCTGTGTCAATTCCTTTATGTTGTCTCCCTCTTCTAGGTCCGAAAGCAGAATAAAGATGACTTGTAGGGGTGCAGTAGAAGTTATCTGAGTTGAAATGAAAGGTTAGAGTATCTTTCATAACGGATAAGTCTATGTTTTTATATGGATATATTCTTGAATTACTCCAGTATTCTGAAAAAATCTTCATTGTATCTGAAATGAATTGCGATTTTATTTCATTAAAGTGATTATCTGTAATTTCTTTATCAAATGGAGTGAATGTGGGTACTCCATTATCAAATAATTTTATGGTACCAGATAGGTCTTCTGAAATGAATATATCTTTCGAAAATACCATTTCTACATTCTGAGAAAATAAAGAAGTTAATGATATTAAGTGGATGAATAGGATTATATTTTTCATTTTTAAATTTTTTCTATAATAGTTGCATATCCTTGTCCAACGCCGATACACATAGTGATTAAAGCATACTTTTTATTTTGTTTTTTCAATTCGATAGCAGCAGTGTGTAAAATTCTTGTACCGCTTACTGCTAGTGGGTGTCCTAAGGCAATTGCTCCACCATTTGGGTTTATTCTTGGGTCATTATCTTTAAGTCCCCACTCACGAATACAAGCTAGTGCCTGAGCAGAAAAAGCCTCATTTAATTCAATTATATCCATGTCTTTCATTGTTAATCCTGCTTTTTCAAGGGCTTTTTTGGATGCCATTACAGGACCAATTCCCATTATTCTAGGTTCAACACCTACAACTGCAGAGCTTACAATTTTAGCAAGAGGAGTGAGGTTATTTTCTTTCATCCCTTTTTCAGAAGCTAATAACATAGCGGCTGCTCCATCATTTAATCCTGAAGCATTTCCTGCAGTAACTGTTCCTCCTCCTTCTTTTTTAAATGCAGCTCTTAATTTTCCTAATATTTCAGTAGTAGTATTTGATCTGATAAATTCATCTTTACTAAATACGATTGGATCTTTCTTTCTTTGTAGAATTTCTACTTCTACTATTTCTTCTTTAAATCTACCTGTACTTTGTGCTTTTGCAGCTTTCATTTGGGAATTGAAAGCAAATAAATCTTGGTCTTCACGGGAAATATTATATTTTTCTGCTAAGTTTTCTGCCGTATTTCCCATTCCATCCACTCCATATAATGCTGTCATCTTTTTGTTCACAAATCTCCATCCAAAAGAGGAATCATGCATTTGTGCATCTCGTCCAAACGGCTTAGAAACTTTAGAGATTACCCATGGTCCTCTTGTCATGTTTTCTACTCCACCAGCAATAAATAGATCTCCATCTCCAGCACAAATAGCTCTATGTGCATGTATTACAGCCGACATCCCAGAAGCACATAATCTATTTACTGTTTCTCCAGGAACTGTAAATGGTAAGCCTGCTAATAGTAAGGACATACGAGCCACATTTCTGTTGTCTTCTCCTGCTTGATTAGCGCAACCTAATATTACATCATCAATTTTATTGGAGTTAATTCCTGTTCTTTTCACCAATTCTTTAATTGGGATAGCTCCCAAATCATCTGTTCTTACATCTTTTAGTGTCCCTCCAAAATTCCCTATCGGAGTTCGTACTGCATCAATAATATATGTCATTTTATTCTCCTTTAAAATTTGCTTTTCTCTTTTCTAAAAATGCGTTTACTCCTTCTTTAAAGTCAGAGGAATTTCCTGCAATAGTTTGGCATTTATCTTCCATTTCAAGTTGTTCTTCTAAATTATTAGAGTAAGAAGCATTTAATAATTGTTTGGTAAGACCTAATCCTTTAGTTGGCATCTTAGCCAGTTTACTTACTAATTTCCAACTTTCTTCTACAAACTTATCGTCCGGAAATACTTTGTAAATCATTCCCATCTCCTCTGCATCTTTTGCGGAAACTGATTCTGCAGTCATCATAAGTGCAGTTGCTTTTTGCATTCCTACGAGTCTTGGTAGAAAGAAGGTTCCCGCACTATCTGGAATCAGACCTATTTTACTAAAAGCTTGAATGAAAGACGCACTTTCGGTAGATACAACAATGTCACAACAAATAGCAATGGAAGCACCTGCACCTGCAGCAACTCCATTTACTGCTGCTACAACTGGTTTCTTTATATTTCTGATTTTTCTGATTATTGGATTATAGTGTTCTTGTACAATCTGAGTTAATTCTGGACCATTTGGGTCAGTAGCTTCTCCTAAGTCTTGCCCTGCACAAAATGCCTTTCCTTCTGCAGTAATTAAAATTGCTCTTACGTTTTCATCTTCTTTACATCTATCTAGTACATCTTGCAATTGAAAGGCCATGTCTCTTACAAAGGAATGGTATTTTTCTGCTCGGTTTAAGGTGATTTTACCTACTCCTTCAATAAGTTCGTATTTTATCATTTTTAATAAAAATTTAAGATACAAAAATACTAAAAAGAAAGTAATAGATGTAAAAGTGGTATACTAGATATTTATTCTGAATTTAAATGGATAAATTAAAGATGGAGTAAATGAAAATTACAATCTAGATAATCAGTAATCATATGTAATAATAGGCCAATTGCAACTATTCTTAGTTTAGGGAATGCAAGCATAATACAATAAATTCCTATTGCGTAATAGCTGTGTAAGGGGTGAAAGTTTATACTACATCTGTTAGGGTCAAAGATGGGGTTTGCTAAAAGGTGGTCCAAATCTACTATCATAGTAGCAATCATGATGAGGTAGGATTTCTTCCATTCGTTTCTGAAGAAAACCAAAGCAATTAAAGAGGGAAATAAAAAATGAAGCCCGTAGTGAAGAACGAATTGTTGCATTATTCTATGATAATTTTCTTTTCTACAATTCCGTTTTCGTAAATATAAAATAGGCGTGTATTTGTTTTGGGTTTTGTTTCTCTACCCAAAACATCTATTATTTTTAGGAGTTTCCTGTTTTCATTGTTTTCTAATTCAGTAATAGCGGTGGTTTGTTTCAGTCCAGTCGCAATAAGGTTGTCGTTCAAATACAATCCATTAAGCGTGTCTAAAGCAGTGAGAAATCCTCTCATCCTATTTTTTTGTCCCACCGAAAACATATTCTGACATGAATTGTAACTCATGTAATTTTCCAATTGATCTGTCATATCTTGTGTAAACGGAGAAGGTCCCATCATGTCGTTGGAACACTGGTTTGCTGTAGTACATCCGTTAGATGGAAGTGTTGGAGGAGTATCGCAAACTTCATCTCCAGTAGTATCGCAATCTGATCCGCATGTTGCAGAATAGCTCAAAAAGGTATGGTACAATCCCAAACAATGTCCCAATTCGTGCGTAGCAGTTCTGCCATCAGAGGCGGCAGCTTCAATTGTTCCCCATTGGTTAGACCGGATTACTGCTCCGTAAGTTTCCCATGGCCCACCATAGGTAAAAACAGTTCCTGGATATTGAGCATATCCATTTGTCCCAGCATAAATATGTCTGGTTAGCCAAATATTAAAGTACATATGGGAAGGCCAATTAATGGCATATTTTACATTGTTAAAATTTGCATCTGTAGGTTCAGGATGAGGAATAATATTAGTATCGGTTCTTGTAATTCCTGTTGTGGGACTTCCATTTGGGTCTATCTGAGCCAAACGAAACTCTATTTTACAATCAGCAGTAAAAGGAAAAAAATCAGGATTTCCATTTATAGTATCTGCATTCATTCTCCTGAAATCTTCATTAATAACTCTTATGCCATCTTCTACTTGCAAATCGGAAATATCCCCATTTCCATTATAATGAATAATATGGACTACTGTTGGGATGATAAGTAAAGTGTCTTGTAGTTTTTCAGTGCTTATATTGGAGATGTTATCTCTTATTATTTGCATCATTTTTCTTTCTTCCCAAGAAGGAAAGTCGGAGTTGATTCTATCTTGTGTTCTGCAGTTATGGCTCTGTGAAAAGATAAATTGCGGAATACAAAAAAATAAAATAATTAGTTTTCTCATATTTAAGATTTTGGTAAAAATAAGAAAAAATAATTGGATTTAAAATCTCAAAGATTTCTATCTTTACAAATATGAAAAAAATAAATAAAGATATAACAGAAGCATCTACACTCACAGCAGATTTCTACTCATCTGATGAGATGTTTGAGAAATTGAAGGAAGGTATTTTTTCAAAAAGTTGGCAGCTAATAACGGATGAAAGCAATTTGAAAACAGATAGAAGTGCTTTTCCATTTTCTTTTATAGAGAACTTTATTGAAGAGCCACTTTTCTTAATAAAGAAAGAGGGTTTGATAAATTGTTATTCTAATGTGTGTACACACAGGGGTAATATTCTGATTGACGAACCTTGTGTAGTAAAAAAGAATATTGTTTGTGCTTATCATGGGAAACAATTTGATAGTTGTGGAAAGTTTCTATTTATGCCAAAATCAGAGGGAATGAAAAATTTCCCTTCTCAGCAGGATCATTTAACCAAGGTTCCTTCTTCCAAATGGAATCAGTTTATTTTCACCTCTCTACATCCAGAAATTAATTTTCAAGAACTACTAATAGATGTTGATGAAAGAGTGGGGTGGATGCCAATTTCAGATTTTAAATATAAGCAAGATCTATCGAAAACATATATGGTAGATGCAAATTGGGCTTTGTATTGCGATAATTATTTGGAGGGTTTTCATATTCCATTTATACATAAAGATTTAACGTCTGTTTTGGATTATAACAATTATGATGTAGAAACTTTTAATTACTCTAATCTGCAGATTGGTTATGGTAAAGAAGGGGAGGATTGTTTTGATTTACCAAAAGATTCAAAAGATTATGGAAAAAATATTGCTGCCTATTATTTCTGGATTTTCCCGAATATAATGCTCAATTTCTATCCTTGGGGACTTTCTGTTAATATTATACATCCAGTATCTACAAATAAAACAAAAGTAATATTTAAATCATATGTATGGGACGAAAGTAAATTGGATTTGGGAGCCGGAGCAGATTTAGACAAGGTAGAATTAGAAGATGAAGAAGTGGTGCAAAAAGTACAAAAAGGAGTTGCCTCTAGATTTTATAATCATGGTAGGTTCTCTCCATCAATGGAAAAAGGGGTACACCATTTTCACTCCTTAATTAGTGACTTCATGTGTGAATAAGTTAAATCAGTCCATTATGTTCATAAAAAAGAATTAATAAAGGAACATTTAAATTAAAAAATTGTGAAGAAAGAAATGAGTAATCTCATTAATTTAAAATAGGAATTCAATATTTGTTATCTATTATTTTTGTTTATATTAATCTTTCTAAGGTTTTTAACTCTATTCATTAGTTCTCTTACTCTCTCTACTTGAGTTGGATTGAAAGTATAAAGCATGTTGTTTCGTAAATGCCAATACAACATACCATGAGCTGCCCATTGAATGTAATAAGGCAGTAATTCGTTTTCTTTATCAGTTAATTTCCTTAGGCATTCATATTCATGTTTCAATGATAGCATTAAATCATTTTGAAGATTGTTATCTTTAAAACAGAATCCGTTAATAGTCATGCCTAAGTCATAAATCAAAGTCTCATAACAAAACTCCTCAAAGTCAATAATTGCTTTTAATTTATCACCATTAAATATTGTGTTATCTGCAAAACAATCTCCATGAACAATTCCTTTAGGCAATTCGTTAGAGATATAATTTTTCAAATAGTTGGTTTGCTCTTTAAAATATTCAAATATTTCTGGATATTGATATTTTGCTTTTGGAAATTCCTGAATGATGTCTAAACAATTTTCAATTGATATAGAGTTTTCTTTTTTGTAAATATCTTTTACTGATAGAATAGAAAGTGTCCCAATTGCTTTGCCAACCTCTCCTGCTGTGTTACTATTTAACTCAGGATGTTTCCCTTCCATAAACTGAAAGAATAAACTGCTGTAATTATTAATTGGATGGATATATCTACCCTCATTATCATCTAAAGGATATGCAGTGGGAAAGTCAATTTTTTTCAAAGCACTCATCAATAACATCTCTTTCTTTACATTTTCTTCAGACTGCTGTTTGTATAAGCGAAATAAAACATTTCCCTTTGAAGTAGTCACCTTAAAGTTTTCGTTAGAATAACCAAACGATAGATTTTCATAGGATATAAAATTCCCTAAATCATAATATGTTAGTGTATTTTTTATATCTTTTTCTGTTGTTGTTATTTCCACATTTCCTGCCATAAGTTGAATTATATTTTTCATTGTGATATTAATAGAATTAGGTGAGCGGCTGACCATCTAAAATGTTCTGCATTTAATCCCTTTCCTGTTATTGGGTGTTAGTTTTTCCAAATTGATATTCCAGATTTTTTAATCCTTCATAATTATTAATTAGCTAGAAACAACAATAACAATGAATCTTAATAATAGAAGAGTTTATTATACATTATTCTACAAATGTAATTGTTTATTCTATTTATTAGTCTTACTTTTATTTTTTAATTATAATATGAAAGATATAGAAAAAATAGCATTAGTAATTGAGGGAGGTGGATTTAAATCAGTTTTTTCGGCTGGGGTTTTAGATGCATTTCTAATAAATAAATTTAATCCTTTTGATATTTATATCGGTGTTTCTAGTGGAGCAATGTGTTTGTCTTATTATGTATCTAGTCAATACAAATCCTATTTTTCATTATCGAAAGATGTGTCTGTAAATGAGAAATTTTTAAGTTATAAGCATGCTCTTTCGGAACATGGATATATGGATTTAAATTTTTTAACAAAATATGCCAAAAAAAATAATCCTATAGATTTTCAATCCATTAAATCATCTACAGAAGATAAACAATTTTATATTGTAGCTACAAATTTAGCAGATGGAGAAGCTGTTTATTTAGAACCTAATAAAAAGAATTTCTATAAATGTTTGCAAGCAACTTCTTCATTACCTTTCTTTACTAAAGGCTCTTGCGAAATTGATGGTGTAAGTTTTATGGATGGAGCATGGTCTGATTCAATACCAGCTAAATCGGCTGCTAATTTTGGGGCAACTAAAATAATTGTTATAAGGCCAAACCCTTTAGGTTATAAAGTTAGCGGATTAAGTTACCTGGGATTAGTTGCTGGATATTGGTGGAAGAATAACCATAAAGTAAGAGATGTCTTTTTTAAAGAAGATATTGAGTATAATGAATCGGTAGATTTCTTAACAGAAAAACATGAAAATTTAGAGATATTACAGATATTTCCTGATAATTTTTTAAAATCAAATGTAGTAGGAACTAGTGTAGAAGATTTAACACAAGATTATCATGCGGGTTTAGAAAAAGGTATGGATTTCTTAAATACTTACTTTCGATAAATAGATTACTTAATGTATAAGTTTGTTTTATGAAAAAAATAGGTATTATATTATTATTCACTCCACTATTCCTTTTTAGTCAGAAGGTGCTATATAAAACTATTACCATTAAACCTTTTATGTATACTCAGAATTATGAGCACTTTAAAAGATTAGTAATGGACTCTCCTGAATCTGAAGCAGAGTTTATTGATGGGTTTGATTTTGAATGGGGATATTATTATACTTTAAGAGTAAAAGAAATTGAAGTAAGTCCACTTTCTGATGGGACACGCTATGATTACAATTTATTGAAAGTGATTTCTAAAGAAGAGGTTCCTGATTCTGTAACATTTATGATGTCTATAGATCCCTTGAGGTATTATTCTAAATTAGAAGAAAATGATATTGATAATTATACTTTAAGTCAATTAAATGATAGTACTTATCTTTATATGGATAAAGTAGAGATTGAAATCCCAAAAAAGTTACAAGAATATTTTATCAAAAAAATTAATAATGAAATTTATTTTAGAGGTAACTTCCAGTTTGTTAATGCAAAAAGAATTCGATTAGTGAATTTTTGATAGAATAAACCTACTCAATTGAGTGTGTTTAGGTAGAATTTTACTTAAAAAAATATTGAATTTTTGTAAGAAGGTTTTGAGTATTTTTTTAAATACTATGCTTAGCATAACAAATTAAATTATGTTTTTTATTTTTGTTAAAATAATTAAATCATTGACTGAAATAAAACATAAACATCTTGCTGAATATCAGTTTTGGAGATTTGCAGATCATTTATTTGGGAATCAAGTTCCATCCAATAGATTTATTAATCAAAGAAAAAGAGTTTCCTCTTTAGCTACTGCTAACTTTCAAGAAAAAAAAGTAATTGGTATTTTAAAAAAGGTTGATAGAGTAAGAAATATTTCAGATTATGATCTTAAAAAGAATTATATCTCTAAAGGTATTCCTGTTGTGATGGAGGGAAAAGCAAAAGATTGGGAGTGTGTGAAAAAGTGGTCCCCCGATTGGTTGTTAGAAAATTATTGTGATGATAAGGTGTCTATATTTAATGCTTCTACACAGGACATGACAGATGTGAATTATAATGTAGAAGAAACGACTTTAAAAGATGTTTTAAATGCCATGAAAGAAGGGGATTCTTCAAAATATAGTCGGTTTAATAGAATACTTTATGACCATCCAGAGCTTATAGAGGGTTTTGATTGGAAATGGCTGTACAATATGAGAAACACAATTAGTTCTGGGAAAACATTTCAAGTATTTATAGGTGGAAAGGGGACAAAGACAAGTTTACATGCTGCAAGTGAACATAATTTATTTACTCAAGTATACGGCAATAAACATTGGTATTTATATCCTCCAGAAAATGATATTATTTTAGATCCACCTATTACGAGAACACCTTATTTTCATAGCATGTTTAATCCCGATAATCCTGATTTTAAAACTTTTCCAAATGCAAAATATCTTGAAACTTGGGAGTGTGAACTAAAATCGGGAGATGTTTTATTTAATCCTCCTTCTTGGTGGCATCATGTTACAAACCTAAACAATTCAATAGGTGTTGGTTTTAGATGGTTTAGTCCATCTGATAGCTTTAAGATGAGTTTTATGCAGACATTACTTACTATTCTTTCTGTAAATCCCCCTATTTGGATGGCAACAAAAAACAGAACAGATTTTGCTAGAATATTTAAATATATGAACAATAAAAAATAGAATATGATATCATTTATCTGGAAATATAAATATGTTATATTTAGTTTTATTGTATTCTTGTTCATTTTATCTATTACTCAATTGCAAAACACCAATATTTATTCTGAATCAGAAAGGATGTTGAAATATGCAGAAGATGTTGAGGTAGACTATTCCAAATCAAACAATGATAAAAACTTGTTTTTAGTAGGATTAGAGTATCCTGATTCCATTTCATTTGATGAGTTTTTAGCTCTTAATACTTTACAAGAACAGTTAGAAGAAAATGAATATGTGAAGGAAATAAGAAGTATTTTCAATGATAAAAGAGTTATTAACACAGGTTTGATGCCGATATCTTATAATATTCTTAATCTTAAAAACAGTATAGGATATGAAAAATATTTGGAAAGAATTAGGGAAAAGAAGAGTTCGTATTTGTCTTCTGATTTTAGAAAAACACTTTTTTTAGTGGAAACAAAAGATAGTCTTAACCATCAACAAAATCAGCAATTTATTGAAATATTAAAAAATTCTTTTGAGGACTCTTCTAAAAAAGTATATGTTTCAGGGCAAACCAGAAATGAATTATATATACAAAGTAAGGTGAAGGAGGAGTTGTTATTTGTAATTTTATTAAGTGCAATTTTATGTTGTTTGGTGCTTTGGTTTTTCACTTCAAATTTAAGATTTGTAGTGTTGACCTTGCTGAGCGTTCTGTTTAGTGTAACTATTAGTTTTTATTTTTCTCATCTTTTATTTGGAGGGATAGAATTAATAATGATAATAATGCCAGCAATTATCTTTATTGTTTGTATTTCGGATATGATGCATTTGCTGAATAACCGATTTAATCCCAAGAATAAAAAAGAATATTTTGTTAATCAAATTCGTAAAGTTGGTATTCCAGTTGCATTAACTTCTTTCACTACTTCTGTAGGGTTTCTGAGTTTTTGTTTTTCAGATGTGCTTCCCATTTTAAGATTCGGAATTGCTACTACCATAGGTGTTTTAGTTTCCTTATTTATTGTTCTTATTTTTTATGCTATTTGTGTGGATAAAATTGAAAAAATAGGATCTTTGAATTCTAAACGAGATGAGAAGTTAAATGATTTTCTTTATAAAATAATTCATTTAAAATACAATTGGAAACTTACTGTGCTGTTGATTATTATGACAGGATTGGCTGCTTTTGGAGTTTATAACTATGAAGTGAATAATTATGCTACGGACGAGTTAAATAAGAAGTCAGTAGTATATAAAGAGATGCAGTTTTTTAATGATGATTTTGGTGGATATAAACCTGTAGTTTTTAATTTAGAAAATAATGAAGATATTGATATAGATAAAATAATTCAATTAGAAAAGTATATTATTTCTCAGGGTTTCTTTCTAGATTTTTCTATTGATGGGATATTTCAAAATAAAGATAAAATCAGTAAAAATTTGTATCATAAACTCACAAAAGATGGGTATAGAATTAGATCTAGAATGCAGGATATTGGGGCAAATAAAAGTCTTATAAAGGTTATTAGAATAAAGGATAAAGCAAAAGAGCTAAATCTGAATTTGAAAGTAGGAGGTAGAGGATATCTGTTTGACCAAGTTAGTAACATACTAACTTATGAAATTCTATATGGACTTTTTATTGCTATATTAATAATAGGGCTACTCTTTTTTATATTGAATGATTTTAATTTCCGATATTTTTTCATTGCTTTAATTCCTAATATATTTCCGATATTAGTTTGTATAGGTATAATGTCCTTTACAGGTTTTTATTTGAGTTTATCCAATGCATTTATATTTGCTATTATATTTGGTCTTGTTGTTGACGATTCTATTCATATTCTAAGTTCCTTTAGGTTTAATATGAAAAGAGGTTTATCTAAATCAGAAGCTATAAATGAATCGTTAAGTACAACAGCACGGGCAGTGGTAAAAACTACTATTATAGTAATAGTTAGTCTACTTCCATTATTAATTTCCGATTTTAAATCTGTTTATCAATTGAGTCTACTTACTATAATATCTGCCATACTGGCTTTAATTTTTGATTTGATTTATTTACCAATGATCATCCGTAAATATTTGTAGAATGAAATATACTATGCTTAGCATAACAAATAAATACTAACACTTTATTTTTGTAACATGAATATATTATTAACAGGTGCTACAGGTTTTTTAGGATTTAGAACTCTTGAGAGATTAGTGCAATTATCTAATGTGCGGAAGATAGTTGCTACTGGTAGGAGTTTGCGGAAATCTCGTGAAATATTGAATCCTAAAGTGGAATATGTTTTAGGAGATTTAAAAGATAAGTTATTTGTAAGTACTATTTTAAAAGATATAGATATTGTTATTAATACCGCTTCCTTATCCTCTCCTTGGGGGTCGGAAGATGATTTTTATTTAGCAAATGTATTAACCCAAAAACATATAATTAGTTCTTCTAAAATTTTAGGGGTGAAACGGTTTATTTATGTCTCCACTCCAAGTATTTATTATAATGGTGAGGACAGAATAATGGTGAAAGAAAAGGATCCTCTTCCTACAAGGTTTGTAAATAATTATTCCAAAACTAAAAGAGAGGCAGAGGTGTTACTTGAAAATTCAAATCTGAATTATATTATTCTTAGACCAAGAGCAATTATTGGTAGAGGAGATACTGTAATTATGCCTAGATTGATAAAAGCTCATTCTGATGGGAGGTTAAAAATTATTGGGAATGGGGAGAATAAAGTAGATTTAACTTCAGTTAATAATGTAGTAGAATCAATTATTTTATCCATGAATGCTGCTGATAAGGCATTGAATAATGCTTATAATATTACAGATAGAAATCCGGTAAGTTTGTGGACTTCTATTAATTCTGTTCTGAAAGGAATTGGAAAAGAACAAGTAAATAAAACTGTAAATTTCAGAGTGGCTTATTTCGCTGCATTTCTTATGGAATGGGTGTCAAGGTGGATTACTAAGAAAGAACCTTCTCTTACCAGATATAGTGTTGGTGTTTTGTCTAAAAGTTTCACTTTAGATGTGTCGAAAGCAGAAAATTTATTGAACTATAATCCTGTGATTACTACAGAAGAATCGATTGAAGAATTTATTAATTGGTATAAAGAAAATGAAAAAAATTAAACTATATTTAAACTATGCCGGACATTGTTTTGCAAGTGCACAACATGTGGTGAAAGGGGATGAAAATAAATTGATAAAATTTCATGCTTTATTTGGGATTTTACATCATCCTGAAGAAGGTTGGATATTGTTTGACACTGGATATACAAGAAGGTTTTATGAGGCTACTGAAAAATATCCTAATAGAATTTATGCAAATGCAACTAAGGTAGTAGTTTCAGAATCGGATGAAATAAAAAATCAATTAAAATTAATTGGTTTAAAAACCTCTGAGATAAAACATATTGTTATTTCTCATTTTCATGCAGATCATGTTGGAGGGTTAAAAGATTTTAATAATGCAACGATTTACTGCACTAAAAAAGCGTATCAACAAGTAAAAGAAATAAGTGATTTCTTTGCTTTTTCCAAAGGTATATTAAAGGATTTAATCCCTAATGATATTGAAAATAGATTGGTTTTTATTGAAGATTTTGCTGCTCAATATTCAGATGATATTTTTGGAGTTAGTTATGATCTATTTCAGGATAATTCTGTGGTGATATATGATTTACCAGGGCATGCTGCAGGGCAGATTGGAATGGTAGTGAAAACTAATAAAAAGAAATATTTTTTAGTAGCAGATTCTTGCTGGGATGAGAGAGCTTACAAAAAGGGTAAGTTGCCTAATCCTATAGTTCGATTGTTTTTTGATTCTTGGAAAGACTATAAGGATAGTTTAAATAAGGTCACTTTTTTTCATAAAAAATATCCTGAGGTAATAATTATTCCTACTCATTGCAGTAAAACAACCGATAATTTAGTTTCAAATAAAATAGATATGGATGTTCTTTAAAATTAAAATAATATATTTCTTAATTAAAGTAAAATTGGAGAAATTAACAGGACTTTATTCTAGTAAGTGGTACAAGAAAATAAATACTTTTTTCTTTCTTAAAAATCTTAAGTCTTCAAAATTCTATGAGTTCTTTAATGTTTATAGTTCAAATTTCTTTGAATTGCCAATCATAAATAAATCTTTATTTATGGAAAATTTTAATGCAATTAATACTTGCGGAATAACCTATAAACAAGCGTCTGAAATTGCTGAAAGATCAGAACTTTCAAGAGATTTTTCTCCAATGATAAATAATGTTTCGGTTGGTCTTTCAACTGGGACAAGTGGAAATAGAGGAATGTTTTTAGTAAGCGAAACTGAAAGAGCAAATTGGGTTGCTTATATGATAGATAGGGTTATTGGTTTTTCTTTTACAGAGGTTGAAATTGCGTTTTTTCTTAGGGCAAATAATAAATTATACGAATCTGCTAAGTCCAGAAAAGTTAGTTTTAATTTTTTTGATATATTCCAAAACATAGATTCTCATATTGAAAGATTAAATAATCTTCAACCTGATATCTTAATTGCTCAGCCATCAGTATTGATGGTACTATCTAAGAAAAAAGTGAATGGAGAATTAAAGATAAACCCAAGAAAGGTTATTTCTGTTGCAGAGGTACTAACTAATGAAGATAGAACTTATTTTGAGAGTATATTTCAAGTTAAATTGGATGAAGTATATCAATGTACAGAAGGTTTTTTAGCGAGCAGTTGCTCAGAAGGAGTTCTTCATTTTAATGAGGATTTCTTAATAATTGAAAAGAAATATATTGATGAAGAAAGAACTAGATTTCACCCTATTATTACAGACTTGTTAAGAAAGTGTCAGCCTGTTGTAAGGTATGAATTGAATGATATTATTACGGAAAAGAAAAATTGTAAATGTGGAAGTAATTTTTTAGCAATTGAGAGTATTGAAGGTAGGTCAGATGATGTAATTGAGTTGGTGGATAATGAGAATAAAATGGTTTCTATTTTCCCAGATATTATTAGAAGAGAAATTGTTCTTGCAGATGAAAGAATTAAAGATTATGCTGTTATTCAGAAAGATAATATAACCATAATGTTATATGTAGAAAGTGATTTTAAAGGTTCTTATTTACTGGCAAAATCAGCTTTAGTTAAAAGATTTGAAGTGTATAATGTTATAGATTTCACTATTAATAAAATGGATATCTCCCCTCATAAAATTGGAGATAAAAAAAGAAGAATAAAAAATGAAAACAAATAGAAATATTAAGATAATTGCTAGCGGAAAATACCTACCGAAATCTGTTAGTTCATCTGAAATAGAAGAAAAACACAATCTATCAAAAGGTTGGTCAGAGAGATATTCTGGAGTCAGAAGTAGATACCATGCTACTTTTGAGTCTAATGGATACATGGGAGCAAGAGCCATTGAATCTGCATTGGAGAATTCAAATTTAAAACTTTCAGATATTGATTTAATTATCGCGGCAGGAGCTACTTTTGACTACCCATTACCCAATCAATCGAGTATTACAAAAAGTGAGTTAAAAGAAGGGTTAAAATATAACATTCCAACTATAGATATTGACACTACCTGTTTGAGTTTTGTTACCAGCTTTGATATTGCATCTAAGATGATGGATAATTATCAGTATAAAAATATAATTATTGTTGCTTCAGAAATAGGATCTAAAGGACTTAACCCTAATAATCCTGAAACCTTAACTTTGTTTGGTGATGCAGCAGTTGCAGTTATATTGAGTTGTGATAAAAATAGTGAATCTTTTTTTGTGAAAGGTGCAATGAAGACATATACTGAGGGTGTTTATCATACAATAATAGAAGGTGGAGGTAATAAATATTTCTTTAAAGATAATCCTTATGATGAAGAATTACATTCGTTTAAGATGGACGGTATGAAGTTATTAAAGTTGGCAAAAAAAGAAATGAAGTCTTTTACTGATGAATTCTTTGAAGATTTAGATTATACTATGGAGGATGTAGATATTGTCATTCCTCATCAAACTTCTAAAGTTGGTATGGAGTTATTTAAAAATCTGTATAATTTAGATAATAATAAAGTAATGAGTAATTTGGAGAATCATGGAAATTGTGTCGCAGCATCTATTCCTTTGGTTATTCATCAGTGCATAGAAAATAAAAAATTAAAAAGAGGTGATTTATGTTTACTATTAGGTACTTCTGCTGGATTTTCAATAGGAGCCTCTTTATTTCGATATTAAATGAATAGAATAATTTACATAGATTACTTAAGAAACTTTGCAAATATCATAAGATGTTTTATTCATGCTTCTGTTCCTTATATGATAACCGCTGCACCTATGTGGCCAGTGGATGATAAGAGCTCTTGGTTTTTTGATATTACAATCTTTGTGAATCATTTATTTGTTATGGAATTATTTTTTATGATTTCAGGATTTATGTTTGCTATGGAACTGAGGAGAAGTACAGTTCCAATAATAATATTAAATAGATTTAAAAGAATTGTCCTTCCTTTTCTATTAGGTTTGATAGTTTTAGTTCCAATTGTATTATCCTTATTTAGTTTGAGTGATCATGTTGGATTTAGTTTTCTTCACTTTGATATTTTAAAACAATCTTATATTAGTGGTTGGGCTTTAGGGATTGAAAATTTCTTTCCTATTGCACATTTATGGTTTTTATATTATTTAATTTTCTTTTATATATTTACTATTTTGTTTAAGAGAATAATTCTTAAAATAAAGGTGAATTCTATTTTTAAACTAGTGTTGGTTGGAGTGTCTATTTCTTCATTATGTATGTTGTTTATGGAAAGGTGGATAGTAGAAAATCCGTTAACCTTAGTTCCAGAAATCCCTTCTTTGGTGCATTTTTTTGTATTCTTTTTAATTGGATGTATTTCTTATAATACTCCTCAATTATTAGATGATATAAAGAGAAATATTAAATACTTATTGTCTTTAGGGTTCCTTTTTTCTATAGGGGCTATTGTTCCTCAAATTTGGTTTGAAAATACAGATATAGAATATTATTTATTAATAAGGTTGGGAGCAATATTATTTTCGTGTAGTGCTATTTATTTGCTCGTTTTAGGTTTGTGGGGCTATTGTAGTTGTCTTAATTTAAAAGATTCTAAATACTTGAGATACATAACAGATTCTTCTTATTGGGTCTATCTTTCAAACATGCCAATTGTGGTTATTCTACAGATTATTATTCTACCGTTATCTATCCCTGTCTTACTAAAATTTCTGATTGTATTTCTCGGTGCATTTACAATTAGTATGATTACATATGAGTATTTTGTGAGATATACATTTATAGGATCAGTGATGAATAAAAAAAGAAAAAGAAACCTTTTAAAATCAATATGATGATGGTAGAGGAGTTGTAGAAACACTATATTTGATACTTTTAAAACCTCTTGAGAATTCAAGAGGTTTTTTTGTTTATGAATGTGTAATTTTGTTGCATTAGAAATTAAAAGATGAAAAAACAAAAAGTAACTGTACTACAAGCGTTTAAAGAATTTATTTGGCCAAGAAAAGGAATTTTATTTATAGGTCTAATCCTTATTGTAATTAGCCGATTATCAAGCCTTGTATTGCCTTTAAAAAGTAAAGAACTATTAGATGAAATAATTCCAAACCAAGATATGGATGCATTAATGAATATGGTAATGATTGTTGCTGGGGCTATCTTTATTCAGGCAATTACTTCTTTTGTTTTAACAAGATTGTTGAGTGTTGAAGCGCAATTATTAATTTCCAAGTTAAGAGCTAAAGTGCAAAAAAAAATACTCTCATTGCCTATTTCTTATTTTGATAATAATAAATCAGGTGCTTTGGTCTCCAGAATTATGAGTGATGTAGAGGGAGTGAGAAACTTAGTTGGTACAGGATTAGTGCAATTATTTGGAGGGACAATTACTGCAATTATCTCGTTATTTTTATTGATAGATATTAGCCCAAAGATGACTCTTTTTGTACTTGCTCCAATTTTTGTTTTTGCAATTGTTGCTTTAAAAGCTTTCGGTTATATTCGTCCTATTTTTAGGAAAAGAGGAGTGATAAATGCTGAGGTTAAAGGTAGGTTAACAGAAACTTTGAATGGAGTGAGAGTCATAAAAGGATTTAATGCTGAAGAACAAGAAAACATAAGTTTTGAAAAAGGAGTAGATCGCTTATTTCAAAATGTAAAAAAGAGTTTGACGGCAACAGCAATTATGACGAGTTCCTCTGCATTGCTTTTGGGCTTAGCTTCTGTAGGTATTATGGGTATGGGAGGCGCTATGATTATTGAGGGAACGCTAACTACTGGTGATTTTTTAGCCTTTACTTTATTAATTGGTTTTATGGTTGCTCCTATTGTTCAGATGAGTAATATTGGGAGCCAGCTTACTGAGGCATTTGCAGGTTTAGATAGAACGGAGGAAATCATGAATATGCAATCGGAAGCAAATAATGGGTGTAGAACTATTGATCTCAAAGAAATTATTGGTGATGTAGAATTTACGGATGTTTCTTTTTCTTATGAAAAAGGAAAAGAGGTGGTTCATAATGTAAGTTTTAAAGCGAATAAAGGATCAGTTACTGCTTTGGTCGGTTCTTCAGGTTCAGGTAAATCTACCCTTGCAAGTTTGGTGGCTAGTTTTGTTAATCCTGATTCTGGTATTATTACTATAGATGGCAATGATATTTCAAAGGTAACTCTAACTTCTTTTAGAAGTCAGTTGGGGGTGGTATTGCAAGATGATTTTTTGTTTGAAGGAACTATAAGAGAAAATATTCTTTTTCCAAGACCTAATGCGAGTGAAAAGCATGTGTTAGAAGCGGTGAAAGCAGCTTATGTAAATGAGTTTACGGATCAATTTGATGATGGATTAGATTCTTTAATTGGAGAAAGGGGAGTAAAACTTTCAGGAGGACAAAGGCAAAGAATTGCTATTGCAAGAGCGGTATTGGCAAATCCTAGAATACTAATTTTAGATGAAGCAACATCTAATTTAGATACAGAAAGTGAATCTTTAATTCAAAAAAGTTTAGCAGAATTAATGAAAGGGAGAACTACTTTTGTTATTGCTCACAGATTGAGTACCATTAGACAAGCCAATCAAATATTAGTTATTGAACATGGTGAAATTGCAGAACAAGGTAATCATGATGCTCTGATAAAAAGTAAGGGACGGTATTTTGATTTATTTACTTACCAAAGTAGAATATAGGAACATGCGGTGCGTTATTAAATATGGTTCAGAATCATTCATTACAATTCTTTTAAACATATAAACCTATTACTAAAATCAAAACACAATATGAAATAATAACAACAATATCTTGTTAGGATATCAGATGGTTATTAGAGATGTTAGTTCTGATTTACCAAATTTTTAATTATCGGTGTGAAAAGCGGAACAACTTTCAGTATTGAAACTTACTGTAATCATGTAAATAGAGTTTAGGGTGTAATCCTGTTAATTTACATTTTTCTGTTTATTCATAATTTTTCTGTAAATTTGCACTATAAAAAATACTATAAAATGTTTGGATTATTTAAAAAAAAATCAGAGAAAGAGAAATTAACAGATCTATATAAGAAGATTAAGGAAAAAGCATATGTTTTATCTAAAACAAATCGCAAAGAAAGTGATAAGTTAGAAAAAGAAGCTAATGATATTCTTGAAAAGATAGATTTTATTAATGAAAATAATACATCATTAGAGCAATAGTTCTATTCTATTGCAATAAAATAAATCTATGTCTCCTTATCATAATCAAATTAAAAAGAGAATTAGTAGATTATGAATATGTTGAGTCATATAAAAAAATAAAACCTTGCCTTCTATTATATTTCAACACTGAACCAATAACTCGTCCAATACTAGAAAATAGGTTTAAAGAATATGAACTGATACTAAATAAAAAATAGATTAATTAAAAACATATTACTTATATTATTTTGTTTACCATTTGCTTTAATCGCTCAGCAGATAGAGATTAAATCTGCTAATTATTTTGATGATCTAACATTAGAGGAAAGAGAGATTATTGTTAATAAGGGCACCGAGAGAGCATGGTCAGGTAATTATCTTGATAATACTGATAAAGGAATGTATGTGTGTAAGGCTTGTAATAATCCTTTATTTAACTCAGATTCAAAATTTAAATCTAATTGTGGATGGCCATCATTTGATGATGAAATTGATAAGGCACTAATTCGAAAACAGGATTATAGTTTAGGAATGAAGCGTATTGAAATATGTTGCTCAAATTGCAATGGACATCTAGGTCATATTTTTGAGGGTGAAGGTTTAACAGATAAGAATATTAGGCATTGCGTCAATTCTTTAAGTATTTTATTTATACCTTTATATTGAGTCCTTTAATTTGTCAGTCAAATATTTTTTAAATTATTTAGAATTCTAAATATACTTAATCTATATATTTTTAATTTCTTTTTAAGAAACTATTGTACTAATTATATCATATTTTATGTATAAAAATCTTAGTTTTGCAAAATGAAGTTATTTGCTATAATTTTCTTTCTTTTTTTGATAGATATTTACTTTTATTTAGGCACTCTATCAATAATAGATAAATTCTTCAATAACACTATTTTTTACAAACTATTGTATTGGTTTTTATCTATATCTATATATATTGTAATTATTTATGTTGTAAATACATATAGTAATACAACTCCATCTGTTCGTCTTAATAATAATGTTATTTATTCGAGTTTCTTTGCAATTTTATTTATTTCTAAATTAATTGGCTCCGTTCCATTAATCATTGATGATGTTTTAAGAATATTTAAGATTATCATAACTCTTTTTAATGTTGATTCTCACATTCATGATGTGAAGAGGTTAGATTTCTTAAAAAAATCTGCGCTGCTTTTTTCAGGAGTTTTATTTTCTACTTTATTAATTGGAATGAAATGGGGTAGGTATAATTTTAAAAAGAATTATCAGGATATTTTCATTAAAGATTGGCCAGTTGCACTTAATAATTATAAAATTATTCATATATCAGATCTTCATTTAGGGAGTTTTAATAATATTGATAAGTTTAATGAAGCTGTCGAAATGATTAATGCTGAAAATGCTGATTTGGTAGTTTTTACAGGAGATTTGGTTAATAATTATCATGAAGAAGCAATTCCTTATATTGATTCATTAAAAAAGATAAAATCAAAAGATGGTAAAATATCAATTTTAGGTAATCATGATTATTGTGATTATGTAATGCTAAAGAGAGATTCACAAGAATGGAAAACTAATTTTAAAAAATTATTAGAACTTGAAAAGGAGAGTGGTTTTGATTTATTATTAAATGAATCAAGAGTTATTTCTAAAGCTGAAAATAAATTTAATATCGTTGGTGTTGAAAATTGGGGTGCTGGTAATTTTAATAAAGATGGAGATTTAGATACTGCAATGAATATTGTTGATGATAGTCTTCCCACTATATTGCTCTCACATGATCCTTCTCATTGGAAAGAAGTAGTTCTTAAAAGTGATTATGATATTGATTTACAATTATCTGGTCATACTCATGGAATGCAATTTGGTATTGAAATTCCAGGATTTAAATGGAGTCCAGCAAAGTTTAGATATAAAGAATGGGCTGGATTATATAAAATTGCAGGTAATCAAATATATGTTAATAGGGGTTTAGGTCATTTAGGATATGCTGGAAGGGTGGGTATAATGCCAGACATATCAGTGTTGAATATTAGGTCAAAGGTTTAAGTTATTGAAAGTAATTACTAATATAAATAAAGCAAAGGAGGAGTGGGATAGTGTTAAATCAAGTGACTTTCTTCACAGTTCTTTCTTAGAGATTTTTTATATTAATCACCCAAAAATTAAACACTTATTTGTTATTGATATACGCATAAGGTTATATGCTCATATTTTCGAACTAAATTTTGATAAAACTGCAAATTATATCAATAATAAGTTATTAGGATTCTTTATAAAATTTATAAAATTAGATGTTCTTTATCTTACAAATTCATTTCTTACTAATATACCAGCATTTATATCTAACAAACAGATTGATCTTAAAGAATTTCTTTTTGCCCTTAATCATAATTATTCTTTATTAATTATTCCAGATTTCGTATTTAAGAATATTAGAGCTGCAAAGGATGAATTCTCTAAAATTGAGGTAGAGGAAGAAATGGTTCTAGAAATAAGAGATAAGTGGAATGTGATAGATGATTATATTTCTGATCTAAAAAAGAAATATCGATATAAAGTTAAAAAAATTTTTAATTCTACTAGTAAATTGGAAGTTAAATCTTTGAATTCTGATGATTTAGTATTTTATGCTGACAATATTCAGGATTTATTTTCTCAGGTGATAAATGAATCTAGATTTAGTGGTCCTTTATTTAATACGAATTCTTTTTGTTTATTGCTTAAAAAAGATATTTTTAAAGTTTACGGTTATTTTATCAATAATGATATTGTTGCTTTTTCATCTGAATTTCATCAAGATAAAACTCTATATTCATACTATGCAGGATTTGATAAGTCGTTAAATATAACTTTACCTATATATGGGAGGATATTAATCGAGACTATTAATAATGCAATAAAGAATAAAATGAATAAAGTTGTTTTTGGGAGAACAGCTAACGAATTTAAGAGTAATTTTGGGGCAATACCAATTAAATCTTATGTATATATTAAGGTAAAAAATAAATATTTGAATTTTATACTTAAACCGATATTTAATAGACTTACGATTAAAAATTGGATAAAAAGAAATCCTTTTAAAAAATAAATGAATTGTCCTTCATCACAATTACTAATCTTAAATCAGATTTCTTCTGATTTTTCAAACATATATTTTGATAATTAATAGCAAATTAAAACCCACTCAAATGAGTGGATTTATATTTTGGTGGCCTCTCGATCCTAATTTCAATATTTTTTATAAATTAAGCGACTTGAATGTGTAAGTGTTTTTCTAGGTTAAAATTTCTATATATTATTGTTGAACTTATAATTTTTTAACTTAAAATAAATTGTAATCTGCAAAAAACTATATATTTTTGCAGTGTTAAATAACTTAAGACAATAATAAAAAATATTTTAAATCGTAAAACTATGAAAAAATTAATACTAATACTCTTTACTGCAATAGCTTTTATAAATGTACAAGCGCAGTGTAATTCAAATCCAATTTCTGACAATGGAGGGTCAGGAACTTTAAATTTCTCTGATAGCTCATCTGTAACTCCTGGATGGTCATTA
>CAJQIZ010000030.1 GCA_905478555.1 uncultured Flavobacteriales bacterium | reverse complement strand
TACCTACTACAATATTTACAATAGTAGATACTGTATGTGTAGGATTTAATACTGAATTCTTAGATCAATCTATTATAACAAACCCACTAGGAGGAACAATAACAAACTGGGATTGGAACATGAATGGAGCAGGAACATATTCTACTGTTCCTCCAACAAATAATACTTCTCAAAATCCTATTTATGCATTTAACAACTTTAATACTTTTAATGTACAACTTATTATAACAGATCAATATGGATGTATGGATTCTGTCAGCCATCCTATTGATGTAAATCCAGGACCTATAGCCTCCTTTACATTTGATACTGTATGTGAAGCAGATACAACTCACTTTACAAATCAATCAACTACTGTACCACCACTTGGAGGACCTATAGATAATTATAACTGGGATATGGGTGGAATAGGACAATATGTAAACACTACAAGTAACACATCTCCAAGTCCAGAATTTATATACAATAATGCTGGTATATATCAAGTAATACTAACGGTAACAGATATTAATGGTTGTCAAGGATACGATACCAATACTATTATAGTAGACACCATACCTATTGCTCAATTTACAGCTACAGAAGTCTGTGATTCCTTCCCTACTATATTTACAAATCTTTCTCAAAACACCTCTGGAACAATAGTGTCCTGGTTATGGAATATGAATGGAGTAGGAACCTATCAACTACCGAACTCTAATACTTCTATAGATCCAATTTACACCTATGATGATTATGGATCATACCTTGTTTCTCTAACTGTAACAGATAATAATGGATGTTCAGACACATGGGATAGCACCATAGCAGTGAGACCAATACCTACTGCTAATTATACTATTTCTGACGCATGTTGGCCGCAAGAACCATTATGTACAGGAGTGTTATTTGATTTAGATGGAAACTCATCTGTTTCACAGCCACTAGGTGGTAGTTTAGATTTTAGTTATTGGATATTAGATGGAGGAACTCCGGTAACAATACCATATAGTAATACATATTCAACATCATTTACCCCTGCAGGACAACATACTATACAATATATAGTAGAAACAGAATACGGATGTTTAGATACTTCAGAAATAGATACTTTAGATGTAGTAGATATTCCTATTTGTGGATTTGATGTAATAGATACACTTTGTGTAAATGATTCTTCTTTATATGTTGATACAAATTTAAGTACTGGATATATACTTACATATCAATGGGAAATCTTTAACTCAACTGGAACACAACTAGTTTGGAATTCAGGATGGATACCTTGGATAAATAGTGGTGTAAATATACCTGCGTTCCCTTCATTATTTCAATCTTCTAGTGATACTTCTTATGTAATATCACTTAGTGTAGGAAATTGTTGTGACACTGTGACATGTACAGATACTATTATCATTCAACCTTTACCAATAATAGGACAAGGAATCTATAACAACCCTGTATATATCGCTACTGGAAATACAACAACTGTATTTCTAAATTCATATATTGATACTATTAATACAGATACAGTATTTATTGATTGGGGAGACGCTACATATGATACTGTAATATCTCAAGCTCCTATACAACCATATTTTTCTAATCAGATACATACATATAACAATATTGGAATATATCCTATTGCTATTACTGCTTTAAATAATTGTGGACAAACTGATACAATACTTTATGTTGAAGTAGTTTACAACCCACTTGTTTCTGAATTCTTAATGTTAGATTCAAATGGATGTGCTGGTAATTGTTTCCAATTTAGAGAAACCTCATTCCAACATCCGAATACGGAAGTGTATTGGTGTTGGGACTGGGATCCTACATTATCTCCAAATTGTAATTCAAGTAATTTCCCAACATGGATACCGTACCAATTAGATAATATAATAACACATTGCTATACAGAACCTGGAGAATATAATGTTTATCATAAGATACAAGACACCTTAACTGGTTTTTGGGATACAACAGTATATCAGCTAACAGTATATCCTAACCCTGAAGCAAAAATAGATAGTTGTAATAATATTTGTGAGGGTATTAGTTCAACATGGTATGATGGTTCAACAATTGACAATAGCCAAACACCGAATGATATTTCAAATATTGTAGGAAGAGATTGGTTTGTAGACGGAAATTATATTACTAGCACAACAAATCTAACTCATACTTTTTCTCAATGCGGAAATCATGAAATAGTACTTCAAGTTACTACTGATAGTGATCCTCCCTGTATTGATTATGATACTTGTAATATCTTTGTATATTGCTTGCCTACTGCTAACTTTGATGTATTTCCTGATTCATCCTGTCTTGGAAATGGTATTACTCAGTTTGATGGAGGAATACCAATATCAACAAATGGTACAGGTCAAATTCAAGATTATGACTGGACTTTTGTAAGTTCAGCAAATCCACCTACATCATGTTGCTCTCATTTAAGTCAGACTACATTTACTAATAATGGAAATTGGTTGGTTGATTTAGAAGTAACCGATCAATACGGATGTACAGACATACATACTGATACTATAATTATTAATGGGTCAATGACAGCAAACTTTAATTGGGACATTGCGTGTGAAGGAGATTCTACACACTTTAATAGTGAATATCCTATAAGTTCTCCAAATGCGAATGCTTGGTTATGGAACTTTGATGATGGAGGAAGTTCAACTCAACAAAACCCAACTCATTTATATAATTCTGCAGGAGATTATATTGTTCACCTAACAGTTTATGACACAGGATATTTAGATAGTACAGATTGTATGGATGATACTACATTTACAGTTCATGTTCGTGAAAATCCAACAGCTATATTTACTGCAGACACAGCTTGTTGGGGTGATGCTACAAATTTTATTGATTTATCACTTCAGGGAGACACATTGCTTGAGACAGTAAGGTCATGGTATTTTAATAGCGATACTCTTATAGATGCAACATCTTTAAATCCAACGAATATTTTTGATAGTTGTGGTTTGAATTTCTATAACATTACAATGAGTGTCACTGACTTATACTCATGTTCTGATGATACAACAATAAGTATAAGTATTTCCTGTCCTCCAACAGCTAGTTTTGTAATGGATACAGCATGCTTAGGATATCCAACAAGAGACTCTAACACATCAATACCTGGAACTTTCCAAATAACAAATTACCAATGGTATAATTTCATAGGTTATTATCCTGGATTTAGTGTAAATTACACCCCTGTTACTAACTTTACTTTCTTAAATTCTGGATGGCAAAACGTAACTACATTAATTATTTCAGATTATTTAGGATGTTCTGATACCATTTCGGAATTTGCTTTTGTGTATACTAATCCAACAGCAATAATATCTGCAATAGATACGGTTTGTGAAGGAACTCAAATTGATTTTAATTCTTTATTCTCAATAGATGGTTCCACTTCAATAAATCAATGGATTTGGGACTTTGGTGATGGAAATACTTCAACTATTCAAAACCCAAGTTATACATATATTGATACATGTGGATTATTCTATGTTACGTTACAAGTTGTTGACTCTAATGGATGTACTCATGATACTACATATAATATCTTTATCAATTGTAATCCTAATGCAGATTTTACATGGGTAAGTGTTTGTGAAGGAATAGAAACTTCTTTTAACGATAATTCTACAACTCCACAAAACTTCAACATAACTTCTTGGGAATGGAACTTTGGAATTACTGCAGGAATAGATGATATATTACAGGATCCTACATATCTATATGATACCTGCGGAAATGACATATTTACAGTAACACTAGTTGTTGGAGATAATCAAACTCCTGTTAATTGTTATAACACTTATCAAGAAACTATCTCAGTAGCTTGCAATCCAATTGCCTCATTCTATTCAGATACAGTATGTGTAGGAGACAACACACTATTTACTAGCACTTCAACATCTGGAGGTACAGACTCAATTATGTCTTATACATGGACTCATTATGTTGGCACCTATATGCCACCACTAAATAACCCTACTAGTATGTTTACATTTAATAACTCTGGAATTACGAGCCCTTCAGAGTTAGTAGTAATGACAAATTATGGTTGTACAGATACAGTATTTAATATCTCTTATGTTAGAGCAAATCCTATAGCTTCATGGAACACAATAAATACCAACTATTGTGAGGACTCTACAATATACTTTATGGATAATAGCACTTTATCAGATGGTTCTTCTCCAACATTAGGAATTGGAGGAAACATTAATACAAACTGGTGGATTTTCCAAAATGGAGTAACAAGTAACTCAACAAATACAATATCTGATATATTAGATCCTAATGTAATATATTATACTGGAGGAGATTGGAACATCTATTACTACATTGAAGATCAATATGGTTGTTATGATTTGGATACAACACAAATTAACATTGATTATCTTCCGAATATAGACTTTAGTTGGATTGATACATGTGCTGGAAAAGATATTTGCTTTACAGACTTAAGTACACAAACAACAAATCCTATTGTTCAATGGGATTGGGATTGGATGGACGCTTCAGGAAATCATTCTTCAGACACAAACCCCTGTTATGACTTTCCTTTTGTTAGTAGTGTAACTGGTAGTTATCATTCAGTTTCTTTGACAATAATGGATAACCAAGGTTGTAGAAATGACACAACTATGTATGAAATTCAACTCTGGCCTGTACCAATTGCAGATATTGATCTGTTTGATATTTGTCAGGGAATGGAACCATTCACCTTTTCTGATATCTCTACGTTAAATACAAGCATATTTAATCATAGTTTTAATCCTTTTGAAAGAAATTGGTGGTTTAATAGTCTAGAGCCAATTCCTCCAGAGAATAATAGTCCATGGTATTTTAATCCATTGGATGAATCTCCTATTAATAACCTAAGTTTCCCAGCAGGGACTTATGATGTTACTTTATATGTAATTTCAGATCACGGTTGTTCAGATTTCCGGACAAAACCAGTAAGATATGAACAACAACCTATAATAAATTTCGATACTTTAATTGATGGTTACCCTAATATACCTTGTTTATTAGCAGGAGAAACAATTGATTATACATATACAAATAACTCTTTATATTATAATAATTACTTATTTACAATTTGGGATTCACTACATAGTAACTTTATAGCAAATGAAACAAGTAATAATATTGGAGTAGCTTATACTTACCCCATCCCACATGCTGGAGTATTTGATTTTAACCTATTGTTAGAGAACGAAATAAATAGTAATTTGACCTGCATTGATACTGTTTCATTTAAAATTCATGTTTACCCAGAACCTATAGCTGAATTTAATCCATGTGATACAGCTGGTTGTGATTCTTTAGTAGTTAATTTCCGAGATATTACAGATGATAAATATTCTGAAGGTTATAAACTGCATGGTGGAATAGATTCTATCTCATATTGGGAATGGAACTTTGGAGACGCAACATTACCAGTTTATAATACTGATAATATTATCCATACATATTACAATACTCAAGATATAAGTTATTACCCACAGTTAACTATAGAAACTAATAATGGTTGTGTTTCAAAAACAGTAAATTGTAATATATTTGTAAAATCAGCACCAATAGCAAGTTTTGTAACACCACCTAATCAGGGTAACTCTCCCCCATTTGGCACTTACTGGTTTGAAAGCAGTTCAACTACTGGTGACGGAATAACATCAGCAACTTCTTCAGAATACGATTTTACTTGGAAACTTAATGAAGAGATTGGTCAAGCGATAATTTTCAATGCTAACCATCCAAGAGTAATTGAGGGGGTACCAGATACTATCTTATTTCAATACAATAGTTTCCCTGACCCAATTGATGGTTTCTCTAATGTAACGGCTTGGCTAATTGTAGAAGATAAGATTACAGTAAATGGAGTTACTTGTGTTGATTCAGTAAAATATACCTTCCCTATCGCATATTATAATGGTTTATATGTTCCTAATTCATTAGCTCCAGGATCTGGTGCAAGTTATGATGAATGGACTTATTTTTTACCAAAAGGTAAATCATTAATTGAATACGAATTATCAATTTTTGATAAATTTGGAAATATTATATTCAGAACTAACAAGTTAGACGTTACAGGTGCTCCACTTGAAGCTTGGGACGGAACAAGAAATGGAATACCTCTTCCACAAGGAACTTATATATGGAAAATACAGGCGGTTTTCTCAGATGGTTCTTCATGGCCTGGAATTGGTTACAGTAATAATCCTGATGACCCTTATGTTGATATAAACAATAAGGGAAAGAGATCAGGAGCAATTTATTTAATTAGATAATGAGAAAAATAATTATAATATGTATTTTTATTTCTCCTTTATTAGTTAAAGGACAAGATCCTTCCTTTTCTCAATTTGATTTAAATCTAATGTACAATAACCCTTCATTATCTGGTTTTGAAGGAACAATAAAAACTACACTTCACTCAAGAAATCAATGGAATTATGTTAACGAAAACTTTAACAATAGTATATTTGAAATAAGTGGTAGTATCAGATTAAATCCAAACAGCAGGAAATATTCAACAAGATGGACTCCTGGAATTGGGGTAATTTCAGAAGATTTAGGATTTACAAATTTTGGAAATACTGTCTTTGTAAATAGAAATGAAGTTTCAATTTATCCCGCTTCATTTAATATGAAAATTCAGAAAAATATATACTTATGTTATGGAGCTAGTATAAACTTAAGAAAATACAGTTTAAACTCTGATAATCTAATATTTACTGATCAATGGTCTGCTTTTGGAAGTTTCAACCCTATAAGTGGATCCCCTATAAATAAATTTATTAATGATGATCTAATAGTAGATGGTGCGATTGGATTTACATTAGTTAGACAAGGCAGATATCAATCAACACAAACAAATAGATTGACAGTTGGAATGTCATTGAATCATATATCAAAACCAAATGAATCCTTATTTGGGAATCAATCTGACGACACTAGAATGCCTCTAAAACAAAATATACATGCAGAATGGTTTTACGGATTTCCAAAAGTTAATAGAGTATTTATTCCATATGTTAAGACGTTATTTAATCATGAAAGATATAGTAAAGAACATGTTTTAAATATCTTTAAAGCAAGTCTAATCTCTAAAACAGAATTTGGAGGCACTGCTTTTATTAATAATCTACCAATTGAGACTGGATTTTTATGGAGAATCTGTCATAATTATGAAACTAAATATTATAGTCAAACTCTTGTTTGGGTATTTAGATATAGATTTAGCAGAAATAATACATGGATGATTAATTATAGTTATGACGCTAATATTAATAGTAACATAGATAATTTAAATTTTGTAAATACTGGACAGACACACGAAATGGGTATTGCGATATACTTGACTGGAGGAAAAACAGGAAGAAGAAGTGGAAGAGGTGGAAATAATGATTGTCCTGCATTTATGGAAAATAGCGCTTTATACAAAGATATTTACAATAATGGCTTAGTAAATAATAAAAGTAGAAAAAGAAATTTTAAAATTAGATAAAAAAAAGTATTTAGTAAATCTTCATAAGTTATATAAACTACTCCACAACTTCAAACTCTACTCTTCTATTTTTATCATGAGAACCAATAACTTTTTCAGATTCACCAAGCGCTTTAGTAGAAAGTCTTTTCTTATTAACACCTTGTGCTACTAAATATTTATATACCGACTCTGCTCTTCTTTTTGAGAGTTTCAAATTATACTTATCTGTTCCTCTTTCATCAGCATGTCCGTTTATTTGTAAATCATTATCTGTATTTAAAATTAAAAATTCAGCAATTTTTATTAAGATAATTTTTGAATTCTCATCTAGGTTATCTTTATTGAAATCAAAGTGAACTCTATCTGCCCAAAGCGGAATATTGACCCAAGTTACTTCTGTTATAGTATCTATAAAGGAAGGTATTTTAACAAATACTTTAATTGTATCTTGTTGTATTATTTTTATAGTATCCGGACATCCCTGATTTCTTAATGATCCTTTGATAAACGGACAATCATCTAACTCATCCTGTAACCCATCTCCATCAGAATCAGGACAACCATTTAATTGTTGTATTCCAGGAATTTCAGGACATCTATCGTATCTATCAATTATACCATCAGAATCTCTATCGGGACAACCATTATTTTTAGTTAATCCAGGAAAATCAGGGCATTCATCATTTTTATCTTTTATTCCATCTTGATCTCTATCAGGACATCCATTTAACTCCAATAAACCTGGGGTTTTCGGACATTCATCATCTTTATCTAACACACCATCATTATCAGAATCTTTCTCCTTTGATTTTAATCTATAAGTCATTACAATACCGTGAGATCCATACGAAGGGATATTCATTGTTGTTGTAGTTAAATCATAACTATAACCTATTGTATAATCTGATAGATTCAATCCAAACATAGCTATTACCGCATCATTTGTTCGATAAGAAAGTCCAGCCCATATAGTACTATTTAAGGATGTTTTTAAATTAATATCCATTTGAACATTTGACGCACCTACTTTTTTAAACAGGATAGATGGAGATATAATCATCCCTTCATTAGTATTAAAATTATAAGTAGCATTAAAATAATAATGATTTACAAGAGAGTTTTCTAGACCTGTATTACTCAAGTTTAAGTTTGAATTTAATATATTAATTATGGAAGCTCCAATATTAAATTTATCTGAAAAGTAATTAAAACCTAAAGAAGCCGAATTTCCAATTACTTTATCTGTAAGTCCTCCATTCATTGCGGGGTCAATAACACCATCATTTTCTAAAATAATATTTGAATTCTCTATTTTATATTGTAAAATATTTGCAGACGCACCAACAGAAAATTTATTTCTATTTTCAATAGGGATAAGATAAGATCCACTAACAGTTCCACTCAACATAGAAATAGGTCCTGTATTATCATTTACAATTCTAATTCCCCTACCAAATTTTTGATGTTCTAAATTATAATAGGAAATAGATTGTGTTTTTGGAGCACCTTCAAAACCAGTCCACTGATCTCTAACCATTAAAGCTATTTGATTATCAGATTTGGCAGATATTAAGGAAGGATTAATAACAATATCATTAAGCATGTAAAGGGAATAATGTGGCATTTGCTGAGAGAAAACTAACATTGGGAACATTATTATAGCTAAGGTGTATTTTAGTTTTTTCATTATCTTTTAATTGTTACAGTTCCGTTAAATACTTTTTCTGAATCTTTTAATTCAATTACATAATAGTAAGTTGCAATAGGTAAATCAACACCATTCTTCTTTCCATCCCAAGGTACATTATAAGTATCTGAATAAAATACTTTTTGTCCCCACCTATTATGAACACTTACTACAACATCTGGAAAATTATAAAGACCATAAATAGCCCACTCATCATGTATTCCATCATTATTTGGAGTAAAACCTGTAGGGATTTCTATACAACCATCATAACCCTCAAAACCAACCTCCATTGTTTGAGTTGGATAAACACAAGAGTTTGCATCTCTTACTTCTAAAGTGTATAATCCTTTTGATAGACCTATTAAGTCTGCATAATAATCTCCATTAGACCATTGATAAGCGTAAGGCAAACTACCTCCAGAAATATTTGTTGTTATAGAACCATCATTATTCTCCTCACAACTAGCATCAAAAACAGTATAATTAATTACTAATTCTTCTGGTTGTGTAATAGAAACGAAAAATGTTTCAGAACAATTATTAGCATCCTGAACAAATACAGAATAATCTGCTGCACTTAAGTAATCTATATTTTGTGTATTCATTCCATTACTCCAACTAAAAGTATATGGTGAAGTGTTTCCACTAATAAGAAAGTTAACAGAAGCAGTAGATTCTCCATAACACATTACATCAGTTACATTAAAAACATCTAAAAAAGCTAATGGCTCTGTTAGTGTAAAACTCTCAGTTAGAATGCAGTTATTCCCATCTGTTAAATCTAACGTATAATCCCCTGCAATAATATTATTTAAATCTTCAGTAATTTCAGAGTTAGACCAATTATATGATAATCCTCCCGTTCCTCCACTTGCTGTTATATCAATACTTCCTAAGGCTTCACTATTACAGATAGAATTCTCTAAAGAAGAACTTATTATTAATTCATCAGGTTCTGTTATAGCAGTAGTATCATAGGTAATACATCCATTTCCATCTGTAAGTAAAACTGTATATATTCCTGGTGTGAGATTATTAATATCCTCAGTTGTTTCATTATTATTCCATAAGAATAAATAAGAGCCTATTCCTCCAAAAGGAGTGAAATCAATTGAACCATTATTATTTCCATTACAATCTACATTAATGTTTGAAATATAAGAAATTAATTCTGAAGCATCTTGCACATTAAATTGTAAAGTTTCAGTACAGCTATTTGCATCCGAAACAACAACAGTATACTGACCAGCATTAACTAATATAGTGGTAATAGTATTAGTAGAAAAACCATTACTACAATCATAATTATATGGAGGGGTACCTCCTATTGTATTCGAAAGATTTAAAGTTCCAGTAGAATCTCCATAACATAAAACATTAGATGAAGAATACGTTGTAATAATCTCAGTGTTTTCTAAAATATCAACTGTATTTGTAGTATCACAGCCATTGGAGTCTACAATAGTAACAGTATAGCTCCCCGCTATTAGAGAGGAAATATTTTGAGTAGTTTCGGAATTCGACCATTGATAAAGATAAGGTGTAGTTCCTCCAGAAACATTTAGGTTTGCATCTCCAGTATTCTCTCCAAAACATAAAATGTCTGTAGAGATAATATTTGAAGTTAAATGGAACTGTGTTTCTGTTATAATATAATTTGCATTTGAAGTACAAGAGTTAATATCAGAAACTATTACTGAATAGATTCCATCCGGAATATTTTGTAAATCTTCATTGGTTTCTAAAGTGTTCCAAATGTAATTATAAGGAGCGGTACCTCCAGAAAGTGTTAAATCTATATTCCCTGTATAGTATCCTTTACACAGTACATTAGTTATCGAATCAGAAATTATCAATTCATTAGGTTCTGAAATAGTTGCTGTATCTGTAAAAATACAATTATTTGAATCGGTGATAATATAGATATAATCTGCAGCAATAAGACTATCAATAATAACTGAATCAGACAAAACAGAATTCCAACTAATTGTATATGGAGTTATACCTCCCTGAATATTCACATCTACTAATCCATCAGAAAAAGAAAAACAACTTACATTCTGAACACTAAAATTAGCAAATAAAGAATCTGGGTGAAGTACTGTAAATATAGTGTCTTTTGTACAAGCATAATCATCTTCTATATAAATAGAATAAGTACCATTATTTAAATTTGAAATATCCTCACTGTTAGAAGAAAAACCATTTAATCCAGTCCAATTTGTTTGGAGACTACCTGTTCCTCCAGTTAAATTGACAGAGATAGAGCCATTCCCATCATTATAACATTGGTTATCTACAACAAAAAAGGAGTCTATTGAAATAGCTAAAGGTTCTGAAACAATAAATTCAAATGTATCTCTACATAATCTATCATCAATAATTTCTAAATTAAATGTATCTGCACATAAATTAAAAATAATATTTGAAGTATTTACTCCATTACTCCAATTATAAATAAAAGATGGATTTTCCGGATTCAGAATATTTACTTCTATCTGACCAGAACAACTATTGAAACAACTATCATTTGTAATAGTAGTTTGAAGAATAAAAGAATCTCTCTCATAAAGAACTATGTTTTCAGTTTCTATACAATTATTTACATCCGAATAAGTAACACTATAAATATCAGGGCATAAAGAGTTTATATTTGTGTTTAAAGTGTCAATAACTACAATCCCTAACATCCAAGATATATTATAAGGTGAGGTTCCACCTGTAATATTTACAGTAATTTCCCCATCACAAATCTGGTAACAAGCACTATCAGTAATTACAGAACTTAATTTTAAAGAATCCGGATTTTGAATATCTACAGAGTTAGTAGTAAAACATCCATTAACATCCGTAACAACAACATTATTTATCCCAAAACAAAGATTTGTAGCCACTGCTGTAGTCTGTCCATCATCCCATAAATAAGAGAATGGAGATATTCCATTTTGAGGAATAATAATTCCATTTGCATCACAAATTCCAATACAAGACAAGGTGTCTGAAACAGATAGAGAAGACACCTCTTCTGGATTAGATAGGTTAAAAGTGTCTATTCGGTAACAATTATTTGAATCGGTAGTTGTAAGTATGTATTGTCCGCTAATTAAATTCGGAAGATCTTCTGTATTAAAACCATTGTCCCAACTCCAAGAAAATGGAGAGTCACCAAGTGTTGTAATATCAATATCCCCATCTATATAATTAAAACAGGATGGATCAGTAATTGTTCTAAAAATACCTAATTCGGAAGGTTCTTCAATTAAATTAGACTGAAAATCTACAAGATTTCCATTATTATCTGTAATAGTTACGCTATAATTTCCCGCACATAAATTATTTCTTTGGTTATCATTTGCAATTGGAGTAGAACTTCCCCATTCAAAATAATAAGGTTGATTAGGACCGAAAACAGTAATCGTGATTTCCCCATCACAGGAAGAGTGACAAGAAGCATCAGTTATACAATATTGTATAGAGTCTGCATCTGTTGTATTTGTTTCTGTAAAACAAACTTGTGATAACAAGGCTATCGGAGATAGTAAAAAAAGTAGTAAAAGTTTTTTCATGCATCAAATATAAGAATTTAAAATTGCAGAAAACATAGGAGTTTTACCTATTTACAATAATTAAAAAAACAAGATAAATCATTAATTTCCTAACAATAAATAATATAAAAAATTATCTTAAAATATTTTTCAATAAGTTAGTATATCTTTAAAATATTTATATTTTTGCGACACCTTTGGAGAGATGGCAGAGTGGTCGAATGCACTGGTCTTGAAAACCAGCGTACAGCAATGTACCGGGGGTTCGAATCCCTCTCTCTCCGCACTAAATAAACCCTTTTAATCTAGCGATTATTGGGGTTTCATTTTTCGGTAGACCTGTATTTAGGCCACTTTTACTCTATTTCTTGTCAATCTATGTTAAAAAGTTTATCGTTTGATTCAATTTTTTGTAAGTCTTCAATTGTTATTTCTTGTCTTTAACGTAATGCCTCTTTTTTTTGATAAACTCAATAATAGGTGTTAGATGAACTTCTTGTAAGATAGTCTGATAAAAGTCCAGAAACCGTCTCTATTCTGTGTCTACAAAGTAAATAACTACATCTTTGGATCTGTTTCTTGGATATCTTCAATCATCTTCTTTTTACCTATAGCGTAAGGTTAGCTTTGTTATTGCTTTGATATATTCAATAGAGTCTTCTATCTTGTTGAGCATATCTCTAATCTTCTCAGGGTCTATACTTTCGTTGATTATATTTCATAGTTCTTTGTTTACTTAACCTTTAGGTCTTTCTACAGGCTTTCCGCTTGTTCCTTTCTTAAATGTCATAGTCTTCTACTATATAATAGAAAGTATGAGCTTTTGTTTTACTTTATTCAATAATTATCTTTTTTTCTACTGTTCCGTCATTGTAGTTATAAAAGAGCAGAATATTAGAAACAGGAGTTGTTTTTCTTCCAAGTATATCAACAACATTAATTAATTTACGATTATTAATTCTAGAGTTCAACAATTCTGTTGATGTGACTTGATTGACTAAAATACATGTATTAATAGAATCTAATTGAGAATAAACTAAATCTCCTTTATTAAAATAACAGCTCAATTTTCCAGGACCGTTTACATTCGGAGTTCCACCTGGAGCGTTTATTAAACTTAATGAACCTATTCCTTCAATCCATACAGCTGATTCATTAATATTTACAGATGAAGATGACAAATAAAACACTTCATAATATAAGCCATTTTGTAGCTCTAATGAAACTAATGAATCTACTATGTAGTATCCTGGATTAGTAACAAATGGACTAATAGGATTAGAAATATTAATTGAATCTCCTATTCCCAAATCAAAATCATATAACAGTACTTCTTTTCTAATGTTATTATATACAAACGACATATATACTGTTTGATTTTGAATGTCCTCTCTTAACCAAAAAGTTTTTGAAATAAAATGATATCCATTTAATATAAAATAATTATATCCATTATATATTGTATCACCATCAATAAAATAAACATCTGTTATACATCCATTATTACAAGATGTTAATTGCCACTCAATATCATGAGTAAGCATCTCATTATATGTTTGTTGTGACAAAGTCATCAAAGGCACACATAGTAATACAAGCAATAGTTTTTTCATTGGTTTTAGTTTTTAATTTTTTCAAATATATTCATATTCAATTTCTTTATCCAAATATTTAGTTACATATATATCTCTCCGCAAAACCAAACTAGATATAGTTTGGTTTTTTTTTATATCAGTTAATAGTAATATACTCATGTTAAGATTTTGATTTAAATGACCATCTTATTTTAAATTCAGCTACTTTCTCTCCACTTTCATCAGCAGCAATTGTAATAGCTTCAATAGTCTGTCCATCCCCTGTTTCTATACTTCTTTTAATTGTATCATTGATTTCCTGTCCTTGATTACATGTAAAAGTAATAACACCTACTGCTTTCTTAGTAAACTCAACTTCCATACCTACAACTAACATAGATATTTTGGGACTACTCTTATAAGTAAAAGAAGCTGCTAATATTCCTGAAGATAATTCTCCAGCCATAGAAAGACAAGCAAAATAAATAGATCCAAAAGGATTTTTATTAAGATACTTATATTTCATCTTAACTACAGAGTGAGAACCCGAAAGTTCCTTCAGCTTCATTCCAGAAAGAAAAGCGATTGGAAGTTTTAACAATAGAAAAAAATTGAAAAAAAATGGATTTAACATTTTCTGTTGAAATTTATGTGAAGTAGTGATATTCATTATAATAAAATTAAAATGTAAAAATAATAAAAAAACTAGTGTAAGAGTATCTAACTCCTCAACAGAAATTACACTAATTTAATAATTTAAGGTTTTTATACTGATTTAAAAATCCTTACTTATTGACAATGGATACTTAAGATTTTGATACTTTACGAGAATAACATTTATGGTTCCTGCCCATATTTGCGTTTCAACCTTTACTAGTAAACAGTTTTTATCATCTGATATCCAAATTTTCATTTTTTCCCCATCTTCAAATACTCTTCCTTCTTGCATTTTAGGTTTGAAAACCATACAATTCACTTCACCAAAATTTGTTGTAACTTTTTCATTATACAAATACAATATTTCTAACAAATAATTTTCTTCATCCATAAAAATAGGAACGAAAAATGATTTTTTTTGCATCAAACTTCCCTTTTTAAAAGTTCTAGCAAAAAATAATGAGGAAAGCATATCTTGTGAATTTGGGTAAATGATATGTGAAGTATTTTCCAAAAAAACCAAACCATCAGAATGATTAAAATTATATAACTGTTTCTTTTTATATCCACCCTCATTTATATCTCTGAAGAACCTTACAGGCAGAACTTTTGACGTATCTAAATATGTTTCATAAACATCTCTAACTTTAAAAAACCAATCAAAAAAACTTGCTGTTTTCGCCTTACCTATAATATGAAAAGTAGATATTCCATTGACCTGGATTTGACGAACAATTTCCAAATCTGCACTACCCACTTTTATTCCACCAAAAGAAATATCAAAAGCCGAATACTCACCAACCTTATAGGGTAAATTGATTTGTGAATACATAGTTAATGGAAATAGAAAAAGTACTAATAAGAATCTTCTCATTAATTGCAAATATAACAACTCTCAAAATTGATTAGATGAATATTTCGAAAATACTAACAAGTCCATTGCTTTAAAATTATTCTTCATGAGTTGTAATCCTATTTACATTCCATTAATATGTCCTCCAATAGGCGTAGTAATAATAGTTTTAAAAAAAGAAAATTTATAGGAAACATAAAAAAAGTCGGGGAAGCAGTATTCGAATTTTATACTGAAAATTACAAAACAAAATTTAATCTATTATTCTCTTTTCTACTGTTCCATCAGAATAGATACGGAAAAGTGTTGATTTAAAAATAACTCTTTCAGAATCTACTTCTCTACCTAATATATCAACAATCTTTATAAGTTCTTTAGAATTATTAATTCCCGAAATAGAAGACGGTATATTATTAACAGTAATAAAAGCTGTATCGGAAATACAACCCAAACCATCAGTTACAATAAAATAATACTGACCATTAATTAATGGGTTAAATTGTATAATAGACCCATTATTTTGTGTAGAACTCAATAATCCTGAAGGTCCGTATATCTCAAAAAGAAATGGTGAGGTTCCTCCACTAACTGATGCGTCAATATTAGTGCCAGCTAATGTTAAAGATGATACAGGAACAGACCATTGAATATAGGAATTAATAACACTATCGCAACCGTAAATGGTTTGCAGAGTATCAGTATAATCTCCTTCTTGTGAATAAGTACTATTCCCAACAATTACAATATCATCCTCACATATCGTGTAGTTATTATTTATTACCAATAATGGATATACTGTCAGATTAGTGTTTACCACGCTATCACATCCATTTACAGAGGTAAATATATCTGTATAATATCCGGGAGTTGTATAATAGCTATTTCCTATCCAATAAGTCTCTCCATTACAAATATCCTGATAATTGGAAATAGATGAAGAAACAAAAACTGTTAAATCTGTAGTTATTGTGCTATCACATCCATTTACAGAAGTCAAAATATCTGTATAAACACCTGTTTGTGTGTAAATATTACTTCCAACAATAATACTGTTTCCTGAGCAAAATGAAAGAGTCTGTATAAAATTAGATGTTGGTAATACTAAAAGATTTGTGGTAATAGTACTATCGCAAGCAGAATTAGAACTAAGTATATCAGTATATATCCCACTTTGACTATAATGACTAGATCCAACTATAAGAACTTGCCCATCACAAATTGTTTCATTATTATTTATAGAGTATGGTTGGTTAACAATTAAGTTTGTATTTACCACACTGTCACACCCAAAATAATTGGTTAATGTGTCAGAATATGTTCCTGTTATATTATAAATAGAATTTCCTACTACATATGAAGAATCACTACAAATCTGCACATTATTATTTGTAACTATATTAAAAGTATTACAAGGAGGAAATAAAACTGCATCCAAAATTGTCATTACTCCATTTACCAAACTTACAGTTAAAGTATCTGACGTATATCCAGGATCAGAAAAAACTACCTGAAAAGTTCCTGAATTCACAGATGCAGTTTGATAAAATCCAATCAGATTGGTATTTTCATTTATTGTTGTTGATAGGATTTCAATGGAGGTATTACTTATAGGAGAGGAAGTGATTCCATCTATTACATTGCCTTTTAAATAACAGGCTTGCTGAAAATCTCTTCCGTATATTAATAATCTCCCTGATCCTCCTGGTCCACTATTTATATCAGAAGAAATAATATTCCCTGAAGGTAAATACGGATAGGTTCCCCAACAACCATCAAATCCATTACCTGATCCAGAGTAAGAATCATAATAAGCAACTTGAATCATATTACTAGGATAAGTAATATCATGAACTGTAGTTCCATCTCTATAATAAGAAGTAATTAAGAAATTTCCATCAACAAAAGTATTATGAGGAATTGAATTTAAACCAGGATTGGATTGTATTCTGTCTACTTCAAAAATATTTGAAAGATTACTAACATCAAAAGCTGTTAAATATGCGTCAGATTGTTCATCAGTAGTAAAAACATAATTTCCATCATCAGAAACCCAAGCGTTATGAGTAAAAGCATTAGGGGTGGTAACAGATCCTAAAGTTTGCGGATTTGTTTTATCTGAAACATCAACACAAAAAACTTTACCATCATAAACACATCCAGCCCACATTGTATCACCTCTAACCATACCATCATGAATATATTGATCATTCCATTCTCCTAAATAAACAGGGTTTGTAGGATTAGCATTTACATCAAGAAATATAGCTCCATTTGGTTGTAGTCCAGGACCTCCAGCACCAAAAATATATGCAATTCCATTCTCATCAATATAAATATCATGTGCACTTGTAAAAGAAATACTATCACCATTACTATTTGTAAATTGAGAAACATGACTGAATGTATTACCTGTCATATCAGTTAAGTCTACAATTAACAACCCAGCATCAGCCTCTGTTGTAATGTAGGCATAATTCCCCCAAGTTTTAATGTCTCTCCAAATGGAATAAATATCTGGTATAAAAAACTCCTCTATTGTAGAAGAGGGATTGGAGACATTTACAACTGAAAATCCACTACGTAAACCAACCAATGCATATTCTTCATCATTTCCATCAACCCAACCCCAAATATCATTTCCTTGAGTTGTTGGGTAGTCGTACGAACCTAATAAATTCATATTCATACTATTTTGAGTGAATGAAATTAAAGGTATTAAGATAAAAAGTAAGATGATTTTTTTCATAAAGCAAACTTACAGAAAATTTACGCAAAATATATAGAGAAAAAAGTGTAGTTGATGCAGGATTACAAGCTAACAACTATTTACAAGATTAAAGCAAGCTTTCAAACTAAAATTGCTACGCTTTTGCACCGCTGATCAATCTACTATTACAAACTTAAAAAAATAATTTGAATTACTGATTCATAATTATCTTCTAAAATATTTCCAGGTATTATTATTTGTATAATTTAACAATATAAATAATGTAATCCAAAAATATCTAAATTTGACTGAATTTAAGAAACATATAGAAATTAATAAAAAAGCCTGGAACAAAAGAACTTCTATTCATATACAATCTAATTTTTATAATAATGAAGAATTCAAGAAAGTTAAGGATTCATTAAAATCCATTGAACTTAATGCTATCGGAGATGTGAAAGGAAAATCATTGCTTCATCTACAATGTCATTTTGGGCAAGACAGTATATCTTTTGCTAGAATGGGTGCGAAAGTAACTGCTGTAGATTTCTCAGATGTATCAATAAATGAAGCAAAAAAAATATCAGTAAAAATTAATGTACATTTTAAATTTATAGAAAGTGATGTTTTAGAGTTAAAACTTGACAAAGAGTTTGATATAGTTTTTAGCTCTTATGGTACAATTGGATGGCTGCCTGATTTAGACAAATGGGCCGCAACCATTGCCACTCACTTAAAAAAAAGGAGGATTTTTTTATTAACCGAATTTCATCCATTCTTAGTACTAATAAATAATGGATACTATTATTTCTACAGTTTTAAACCTGACATTGAAATTGAAAATGGTACTTATACTGATGGTGGTACAGAATTAGTGACCAATACCTGTTGTTGGAACCATTTACTAACAAATATATTTTCTGCACTTGAATCTAATGGGTTAAAACTTACTCATTTTAAAGAGTTCGATTTTAGTCCATATTTATTAGAATGAATGATTAAAAAAGAAGAAGGAAAATATATTTTAGAAAAAAGAAAAGTACGCTTATGTCTTTAATCTAAAGGCTAATAAGAAATAAGTCTGGGATAACAGAAATTTACGCTTACTCTATTTAGTTTTCAGCATCCCTATTATTTAATTTTTACTTCTAATTATAGTTTAACCCCTTTGGATTAGATCCATATTCATTATCACTTAATTCTCCATCAGCAAAGAACATCCATAATGAATAGAATGGGATTATTTGAAACCATCCACTATTACCTCTATCATGGCATCTTTTAGATCCTTGCGCCCACATGAACCAATAAACCGGAATAAGTAATAGGTACATTACGCCTTCTTCCATTCCAGTATAACCAATAAAAAATCCAATACTTAAAGCGGAAATATACATAATTATGAAACTCAAACCATATTCAAATCTTCTTATCCTTCCATCAAATGAAAATGGAGCAATAAACATTTTTTGTGGACTTGTTTTAACAATTGATTTTTTTAAAGCACACCCACAATGAACACAAACAACTGCTTCATCATGTACTTCTTTACCACATTCTTCACAAAACATATTATTATATTATTATTTACGCTTACTCTATTTGGTTTTCAGCATCCCCATTATTTAATGATTTTTCCATTTTTATATCGAATTTCTTTTTTAAATTTCCCATTTCTCTTAAAAAGTATCCATTTTTCATGCATTAATCCATCTTTATAATTTCCTTTTCTTTGTAATGTTCCATCACTAAAATAGAATTTCACAAGACCTTCAGGCTTTCCTTCAACATAATTAATCTCTGATTCTAACACACCTGTTTTATAGTAAGTTTTCCATAATCCTTCCCCTGCATCATTTACATAATTACCTTCTTCTTTTAATTCCCCTGTTTTATAATAAGATTTAGACAATCCTTCAAATTTACCATTCTTAGATATTATTTCTACGAAAGTATTTCCATTTTTATAATACCATTTACATAAACCATTTGGAATTGCCTGATGGTGAATCTTATTATTTTTATAAAATCCAATACAAGAAATTGGTTTGCCATTCAGAAAAGTCACTTCATGATTTTTAAGTTTTTTACTAAGATGACTTCCAAATACAATTCCGGATATAGGTTCATTTGTTGAAATAAGAAATGCAAGTGTTGAATCACTATTCCATTCTGTTAAATCAACATGATATTTCTCTTGACTAAATAAAAATAGTGGAGAAATTAATATCAGAAAGAGTAATTTTTTCATAATTTTTAGTTTTTTATGTAAACAAATATACAAAAATATGCAGAAAAAAAATAGTCGGGTTTTCAGTATTACATCATACACTCAATTTACATGATTACAGCAGATGATATTATTTGTTAAGAATTATTAGTATATTTTTTATCAATCTAATACTCCTTTCTTAAATAACATAGTCTTTTACTATATAATAGAAAAGATGCGCTCTTGTTTTGTTTATTCAATAATTATCTTCTTTTCTACTGTTCCGTCTTCATATAAATAGAATAGTAGGTTATTCCGTTTTTCGTTAACCTCTCTTCCAAATATATCTGTTATTTTAATAAGTTCTTTGTTAATAGTGTGTATTTCTATGTCGGTTGTTCCACTACAATTATTACTAAAATAATTTTGAGGGTCAATGTTTGTCCAATTAGCGCTTGAGAAAGATGCATCATCAACATTAATACAATTAAGATTTGGGTTACCTGATAAACTTATATAATTAATATTTATATTATTTCCATTTCTTAAATCTAAATTTATTAGTTGATTGTAAAGGCAATATAAAAAAGTTAAAGCAGTATTAGTGCTTACATCAAGGATTGTTAGTTGATTTTCAGATACTCTCAGAAAGCTTAAAGCAGTAGCTCCACTTACGTCAATACTTGTAAGTTGATTATTACCACAATTCAAAGAAGTTAAAGCAGTATTATAACTTAAATCAATGCTTGTTAGTTGATTGTTCGAACAAGTTAGATTAGTTAAATCTGTAAATGATTCTACTCCTGTTAAATCAGAAATATTCATATTATAACAATTAATTTCTCCATTAAAGGAAGATGCTTCACTTACTTGTATTTCAGAATCTCCATTTGTATTAATAATACTATTTCCAACTAAATATGCTTTGAGGTTAGCATCAGGTATATTTACATTCTGTCCAAATCCAATCATTGGTAAACAAAGCAATATTGGTAGTAGTTTTTTCATTTTAATCTTTTGTTTAAAATGAGCGAATAACTCTAACCTTAGTTGAAAAAGAATTTTTACTAATACTTTCAGTTAAACCTACACTAAAACTTACAATCCAAGTATTAGAAAAATTACTTTCAGATGATGACCAATATTCTGAACTACCAAAATCTCCAATATTATTGTTACTATCTAAACCTCCCTGACCAATTTTTAAATACATTTGATACAATTCATCTCTTGAAGGTAAATACCAATCATTAAAACCATTTATTTGAGCATCTTTTGCGGCCTGTGCTGCAGGAACACCACCAAATTCAGTTGAACATTGCTGGTTAATTATATCCAAAGTGTTCTGATATCCTGAACCAATTTGAGTTAAATTACCTCCATCCTCAACCTGTGTAAGAAAACATCCCCATTCATACGTTCCATCTAAATCATCTGGAGCTGCAACTAAACCTCCTCCATTTCCATCCAAGTAAAATATAATGCCACCTTGATGAGTATCGCCAATAGCTAATACTGAATTATTATTTGTAGGTTCTTCATCCTCTTTCTTACAAGAATTAAAAAGTAAAGGCAAGCAAATTAATATAAGTAGTAGTTTTTTTATAATTTTAAGTTTTTAATTTTTCCAAATATAGTCATATTCAATTACTTTATCCAAATATTTAGTTACATAAAAGTTAGCCCCCTTATATTTTTCGTATTTAATGTGTGATATGAACTTCTTTTTGTTAGAAGTACAGAAACCGTATCTATTCAGTGTCTACTAAGGTAATAACTACATGTATTGGATCTGTTTCTTGAATACGGGCAACATATATTACATTCTAGTTCCAAAACTAAAATTTATACTGACTATAAAGTTTCGGAATGACATTCTGTCCTAAAATTTACTTTGGCACAGTTTTAGTGTATATAACTTTTAAACATAATAAATAAAAATAATAAAATGAAAAAGAAAGGTAATATTAATGTTAAAACTGAGAATATATTCCCAATAATTAAACAATTCCTATATTCAGATCATGAGATATTCTTAAGAGAATTAGTCTCTAATGCAGTAGACGCTACCCAAAAGATAAAAACACTTAAAACAATTGGGGAATTAGATGCTAATATTAAAGACTTAAGAGTTGAAGTGATACTTAATAAAGAAAAAAAAACAATTACTATTAGAGATAATGGGATTGGCATGACAGATAAAGAATTAGATAAATATATCAATCAAATTGCATTCTCAGGAGCTGAAGAGTTTGTCAACAAATACAAAGATGCTAATACAAAAAATTCAATAATTGGTCATTTCGGCCTTGGCTTCTACTCTGCATTTATGGTTGCTAAAGAAGTGGAAATTATTACAAAAAGTCAGAAAGCAAATAGCAAGCCAGTGAAATGGATCTGTGATGGTTCTCCAAATTTTACAATGGAAGAAGCCAAGAAAAAGACTAAAGGAACAGATATTGTTTTACATATTGCAGATGACTCTACAGAATTTTTGGAGGAAAGTAGGATTTTAACTATTTTGAATAAGTACTGCAAGTTCTTGCCAGTTGAAATTAAATTTGGAACTAAGATTGATAAAATAGATGACCCTAAAGGAAAGAAGGATGATAAAGGAGAGGTTGTTAAAGTTGACAAGATATCAGATAATATAATTAATAATACAAAACCCGCCTGGACAAAATTTCCTGCGAATCTAAAAGATGAGCATTATAAATCTTTTTACAAAGAATTATATCCAATGGAATTTTCTGATCCATTATTTCATATTCACTTAAACGTAGATTTCCCTTTTAATTTAACTGGCATCTTATATTTTCCAAAATTAAAAAATAATCTAGAGGTTCAAAAAAATAAAATTAATCTTTATAGCAATCAGGTTTTTATAACTGATAATGTAGAGAATATTGTTCCTGAATTTCTAACACTTCTTCATGGAGTAATTGATTCCCCAGATATCCCTTTAAATGTTTCTAGATCGTATCTTCAGGCTGATGGAAATGTCAAAAAGATAGCAAGTCATATTACTAAAAAGGTCGCAGATAAGCTATCAAGAATGTTCAAGAAAGACAGAAAAGATTTTGAAGAGAAGTGGGATGATATTAAGGTATTTATAGAGTATGGTATGCTTACTGAACAGAAATTCTTTGATAAGGCTAAAGATTTTTCTCTTTATAAGAATACTAATAGTCAGTACTATACATTTAGTGAGTTCACTGAAAAAGTAAAGGCATCTCAGAAGAACAAAGATGGGAAAACAGTAATTTTATATACTAATGACCCAAAGGAACAACATAGCTTTGTAAAAACCGCTACAGACAAAGGTTATGAGGTTTTAGAACTAGGGGGACAGTTAATTAGCCATTTAATTAGTAGACTTGAAGCTGATAATACTGATATTCAATTTGCTAGAGTTGATGCTGAGATAATAGATAGGTTAATAGAAAAAGAAGAATCTACTATTTCAAAGCTGTCTGAAAAAGAACAAGAGAAGTTAACAAAAATGATTGAAGAAGAGGTTGATAAAGAAAAATTTACTGTTCAAGTTCAAAATATGTCAGTCTCAGATTCTCCTATAGTTATAACTCAGAGTGAATTTATGAGAAGAATGAAAGAACAGCAACAATTATCTGGAAGTGGAGGAATGCAAATGTTTGGTTCGATGCCTGAATCATATAATTTAGCCATTAATTCAAATCACGATTTAATTAGTAAAATTCTTGAAGAGAAGACAAAGAAGAAAAGAACTAATTTAATTAATCAACTTCTTGATTTAGCCCTATTGTCTCAAGGCATGCTAAAAGGAGAAAATCTTACTGAATTTATTTCTAGAAGTGTCAGTTTAATTAAATAATGTTATAACATTAATTTATTTAAGAGGTTCAGTGTAAATTATAATCTAAATAGTTCAAAATTAGGACCGTGAATTTCACCAAGAACAAACCCATTAGTGAAAGTGGCCTACATACTGGCCTACTAAAATACAAAACCCCTGTAATTAATTACAGGGGTTTAACTTTATAAGTAAGTATAGAAGACAGATGAAAAAATACAAAAAGGGAGACGATCTTCGATAACCTACACCAATAACAAACCCATTCAATTGAGTGGGTTTACTGTTTATTTTTAATAAGAGATTTAAAAAAAAACTCTTAATAAAGAACCATTAGGAAAATTACTATTGTATACTTTTAAAAATTCGAAATATTTGGAGAGAAACCCACTCAAATGAGTGGGCAGGATTACAACCTAACACCTTTTTACATGATTACAGCAAGTTTCAAAACTAAAAATTGCTCCGCTTTTTGCACCGCTAATCAATCTACTAAAACAAACTTAAGAAATTTATTCGATTATCTTAGCAATCATATATATTTTAAAATGATAATTATAATATTCTCACTAATATTGCACAATATTTAAATAAAGATAAATAATTCTAAAAATTAAAAAAAAATTAAAAATGTCAATGTTAGAAAATAAATTTGAAAAAGCGCTTTGGAGTACTAGATTTGTTGTGTTGATAGCAGTGATATTATCTATAATTTCATCAATTACATTATTTCTATTGGGGGGTTGGGATATTATACAAGCAACCATTTTTAACAACCCATTGTTTAATCAAAATATCAATACAAATAATGACTTGTTGTTTAAAATTATTTCATCAATTGATTTATTTTTAATAGGTATAGTTTTATTAATTTTTGGATTTGGAGTTTATGAGCTGTTTATTAGTGAGATTGATTTTGCTAAGGGTAAATTTGCAGATTCAACATTAAAAATTAATAGTCTAGATCAACTAAAAAATAAAATAATCAAAGTAATTATTATTGTGTTAATCGTTAAATTCTTTGAAAAAGTTTTAAAATTATCTCACAATTTTACAACTCCACATGACCTTCTTTTATTTAGCCTTTCAATTTTATCTATTTGCATCGGATATTATTTAATCAATAGAAAATAGCTAGTGGTAGCAGGATTACAACCTAACACCTATTTACATGAATACAGCAAGCTTTTAAACTAAAATTTGCACCACTTTTTGCACCGCTAATCAATCTACTAATACAAACTTAAAAAATTAATTTGATTCTTAGAGTAACGAGTTATTTTTTAAAATAATCTCAACTATCCTACCATTACTGATCCACCCAAGTCCAATTATAAACATGATTAGTGGTAATAAAAAAAGTAACCACCAAATATTTTTCCATCTTATTAATTTTATAATCCAATCTACATCTCTTTTATAACCTCTAACCCATCTATTAAATCAATCCTAAATTTTTTAAGAAGAACTGAGTGGGCAAGAAAAAAAAGTAGAACAACTTTATTTGAATACTACCAGATAATAGTTTTTCCCATCAATTTTCTTATAAGCATTATTATCCCTAATATTATTAATAATATTATTGAAATTAAGGGTCCGATAAAGGGTATTAGGAATGTTGGTAAGGAAATTAATAATAACAAAGGTAATAGTTTCCTTGCCCACCATTTTTTTTTTTGCCATGCTCTCCACCATGCTCTAAACAAAAAGTATGCAGCAAAGCCTAATATTGAAACCACTAAAACTCCCATAAGAATAGCTTCAAGAAGCGAAGGTCCATCATCTTCAGATTCTATAGCTAGTATTTTAGCATTACTTTCTACAACAGGAAAGGAAGCATAACTAACATTTGCAATTGTTATTAAAGTAATGAAAATAAAAAGTAGATTTTTCATAAAGCAAAGCTACGGAAATTTATGAGAGTTTTGAAGAAAAAAAGTCGGGGTAGCAGGATTACAACCTTACACCTATTTACATGATTACAGCAAGCTATCAAACTAAAAATTGCTCCGCTTTTTGCACCGCTAATCAATCTACTAAAACAAACTTAAAAAATTAATCTCTCTTATATCCATTGCCATTTATTTTACTAAAACTACCTCCAAGTATTTTAGTAATACAGCAGAGATGATTGTAGACCAAAATAATGACTTCCAACCAATAAAACTAATTGGTGATTTCTCTTCACCATCAATATAAATAGGATCTGTAAAATAACTTGTAAAAGAATCAATGCCCAATAACAAAGATCCTAACAAACCAATAGTATTAAGGATCCAAATGGAACCACAAATAATAATAATAAATCCTAAAAATTGTTTAACCCCTAAATATTTCTCCATATTTTACAGATTAAAAGAATAATAACCATTTGAACCTCTTGCATTTTCTGAAACATATTTTTTAATAAAATCTCTATTTATTTCAGAGCTTAAATTATATGTTTTAGATACTGGAGCAGAATATATCTCATAAGATCTTGTTGAAAATTTAGGAAGTGGAGTACTAATAATAAAAAGTTCTTCTCTTGAAATCAATTCTTTCTTTCGGTTATAAAAATTACAATATAACTGTATGTCACCATTTGTGAAATCTATTGGGTTGTTATTTTTAATAACAATAACTCCAGAGCTATGAATATTATAAGAATTTGTCATTTTAGACCCTTTCTCCATTGTAATATTATCTATTGTTTTTTTTAAAACACCATTAACAATAGATTCGAATTCTTTTTCATTCCTTTTACAACTATTGTGTATTGAAACATCATAATCTAAATGATTAATAGCTCTTATATTATCAAGATATTGGCATAAATACTCATTATTAGAGAGAAAACCTTTAGATTTCATGATTTCTCCTGTATTTTTTTTACTAATTATAAATATAGCTTTTTTAGAGTCAGAAAAAATACAAGGTATAGTTATTTCATCATTTGAATTTAAAAATATCTTCTCATTCTCAATTTTTAAATCAATTAATTTCCAATAATTAAACCTTCCAATTCCATTTAAACTTGGATATATTTCGAAAAAATTTTCTGATTCTAACTCTGTTGTTATAGCAAATGTATTTATAGTTTTTATCGCTTCTTTTATTTTAACCGAATCAGAATTTTGATAAAAAAAGAATGAAAGTAGAACAACTAAAAAAGATATTATAATAATTAGAAATTTCTTCATGATTGCAAACTTACAGAAAATTTATGGGAAATAATGAAGAGAAAAATATTCGGGGTAGCAGGATTACAACCTACACTCTATTTACATGATTACAGCAAGCTTTCAAACTAAAAATTGCTCCGCTTTTTGCACCGCTAATCAATCTACTAAAACAAACTTAAAAAATTTATTGGAATTTCTGATTAGAAATTACTTTTAAAAATAATTTTATTCAAAAAAAGATTTAGTATTCTCTATTTAGATTCATTGTTTGAGTTATGTTAATTTCATAACTAACTCCTCCATCTGATCCACTTTCATCAATCAACATAGTTATAGAAGCATCTGATTTGTTAACACTATTTACAGTTAATACCAGAGTGGTATCAGGAGTATTTACTGTTAATTGATCTCCAGATAACGACCATGTCCCTTCTTCAACAAATACATTAGATTGATCATATTCTGTATAATAATCTCCTGTACTAGTCTCTATAAATGTTAACTTGTATGGTTCTAAAGAGTCTGGATGTGTTTCGGTATAATTTATTATACTATCTACAATAGGTATTCCCATCATAGAAACTGTCATTGTTCCATTAGATTCAATAGATTGTGTTGTCCATGTCCCTCCAGATATAGTAAATAGACAGGATCCATCATCTTCTTCTGCATCTCCATTATAGTTTGTTGCCATTATGTCTGTACAACCTTGTTCTTTCTTACAAGCAGTAAAAACAAATGATACTACCAATAATAAATAAATTATTTTCTTCATGATTTAAAGTTTTAGATTAATCTAAGCAAACATACAAATAAAATATAGAAAATGTGAAAAGAAAAAAGTCGGGGTAGCAGGATTACAACCTAACACTAATTTACATGAATACAGCAAACTTTAAAACAAAAAATTGCTCCGCTTTTTGCACCGCTAATCAATCTAATAAAACAAACTTAAAAAATTATTTGGATTCTCTGATAAAAAAATGCTTTTAAAAATAACTTTTATAATTTATCTAAGAAAAAATAAAATAGATTAAACCCCACCCAACAACTAAAGCAAAAAGATATTGTAATCCTACAATGAAATTAAGAGGCATCCAAAGAAGAACATGTATTATAAATGCAATAGGATTATTAATTTCTTTGTTTTTAGCGTCAATAGCACCTAGAACAAGAAGTAAAATAACGTAAATCTTAAAGAAATTTTCCATAAAGCAAACTTACAAAATAAATCTTAAAAATATGATAAAAAAGTCGGGGTAGCAGGATTAAAAACTAACACCTTTTTACATTATTACAGCAAAATTAAAAAAATATTCCTATTTTGCAACAGATAATATTATGTATATATGGGCTTAAATAAAATATTAAGTATATTAATAACTTCCTGTATCTTTATACAAATGAGTGCAAATTCTGGAGCATTCTCATATTCAGGTTCTGGAGGAAATTTAATGCCATTACAAGAAACATTAATTGAGCTAAAGAAAGAAGTATTAGAGTTTAGCTTAGATAAAACATCTTATCATACGAAAGTAATTTTTCACTTCTTTAATCCTTCTCAATCAAGTAAGAAAATAAAAGTTGGATTTGTATCTAATTCGTCATATACTGAACAAGATGTTAGAGATTATTTTGACACTATACCTGCAATTAAAAACTTTAATGTAATGGTTGATGGAAAAACAAAAAAATTCATCATTAAAAGATTGAAATTAGAGGATGATACAATATTAGGATATCGGGGAAATGAGTACATCTTTCTATTTGATGTTGTTTTTAAACCAGGATACACAATAATTGAACATAATTATGATGCAAGATTTCATAATGACTTTGATTTAGGAGAAGGGGAGTTGTTAGGTTTTGACTATATTTTAAATACTGGTCTATTATGGGCTAATAAAGAAATTGAAGATTTTACTATGAAATTGAACTTAGGGGAAAGGAGAATATGTAAGTTAAATTTAAATCATCAAGATATGAAATTCTCTAGAGAAGGTAAAATAATAAATGAATTAGGAATTATAAGAATTCAGAATGGTGAATTAATATTTAAAAAACAAAACTTTAAACCAGAAGAAGATATTTGGATAAACATATGGGAAGATTTACATCATTTCATTAGCTATAGTTATGATTTAGAATATAATGAACTTGAAGATAAAGATCTTGCAAAACAGTTTTCTTTAATCAATGATTTATATTCTATGAATTTCACAAACTTACAATGCCGCACATATAGAAACCTTTTATTTGCATTACATGGGTATGTGTTTAAATCGAAAGATTTAAAATTATTATTCAATAACCAATTCTGGTACACCCCAAATTATGTAGTTTCAGCTGATGTTACAAGGTTCTCTGAATATGAAAAGCTTATATATGATTATATAGTAAGTCTTGAGGATGATCTTATACCTGAAGAAGCAGTATCAATTGCAAACTATATATTACGTTTAAAAGCTGACTCACTAAAAGATTATGGAGCAGGATTTGGAGTTAATTTAGCTATAGAATATCCATGGAGAGAGACCAGTCATGATATTCATAATAATAATATGAATATTTGCAATGAATTCCTCCAACAGATATATCATTATGATAGAAGATGGAGATATAAAGATTTAAGGTTTTTATATAAATCTAATACAATTTATATTGATTTTAAAGAATATCGTTATATTGTAAATGTCAATTCTACTGGAAAGATTATTGATATAAAAAAGTCGGGGTAGCAGGATTACAACCTACACTCTATTTACATGATTACAGCAAGCTTTCAAACTAAAAATTGCTCCGCTTTTTGCACCGCTAATCAATCTACTAATACAAACTTAAAAAATTAATTGGATTTCTTGATTAATGAAATATTTTATAAAATAATCTTATTATTGCAAATGGACTTTAACAAACTAAATCAAAAAATCGAAAGTAATAATCTTGTTCTCAAACCAATATCAGAAACTGACAGGGTTTTTATAAACGGAATGTTCAATGACCCTGATATAAAACGATATTACATTGTCCCAAAAGAAGCCCAGCAAGACTACCGAAAGCTAATTGACTATTGGCATAATGATGTAAGAAACAGAGCAGGGAATTGTTGGCTCATTTATCAAAAAGGGAGTGGGTCTTTTTCCAAGGATAAACAAGTTGGCTTTATTGCATTTGAATTTAGAGATACACTTAAAAATGCAAGCGTTAGTTATGCTGTTCTGCCGGAATATAGAAGAAATGGTATTGCAACGACCTCTATTCAAATAATAATTGACCAACTTAAAAATGAAGGGGTAGAAAGCATTGAAGCAGATATTGATAGAGACAACCTTGGTTCTGAAAAGGTCGTAGAAAAGCTTGGCTTCACAGCAAATAAAAAACAGGCATTAGTTGACCCTGAAATGATGAGAGACGGTGAAATAAGAATGCGTGCGCTTTGGAAAAAGAGACTTGTTGAATTTTCAGAGAATAAAATAACAGGTAGAATTCCATTGTCAGCAACAATTGACCAAATAACACCTGAAATTAATCAACTTCAAGAAGAGATAAATTCAAAGGGGCAACACCCTACTCTTTTGGTTAGATATTTCTATTTGTTGGGTAGAATTAAATTTCTTGAAAGAAACTATGAGGAAGCTCAAAAATCATTTGGATCATGTAATATGATTACGATGCAACAAGGACTCCCAGAAATTCATGAAACCTTCTATTGGTTTGCCAGGATGAAAGAAGCAAAAGGGGAATCACCTGAAAATATTAAAATGTATTATGGGCTTGCTTTAGAGAAATACAACGATAACCCTAATTACATCTCAAAGGCAGAAATAGAAAAAGAAATGAATAAATAACTACTGCATGACAGTGGAGAAAAATGTCGGGGTAGCAGGATTAGAACCTTAGATTCAATAATTTTCTAAAAAAGTTCGAAATAAGGACCGTAAGGTCCACCAAAAGAAACCCACTCAAATAAGTGGGGTTTTATTTATTCAATAATCATTTTCTTCTCCACTGTTCCATCATCATAAATGAAAAAAAGAGGTTGATTCTTTAAATTAGAATTTCTTCCAATAATATCAATGATAAATTTTAGATTATACCTTTTATTGCTTTCACTTACATAGGTAGAATTTGAGATTGAGAAAGGATATATACAAAAAGTTGAAGGTGTACCAGCAAACCAACCTGTTATTAAATGAAGTTCACCATTAAATGGAAATGAAATAATTTGTTGAATTTCTAAATCTCTTATTTCAGTATTAAAAGAAACCAGTCCATAAACATTTCCAGCTGTATTGATGTTTTCATAAGCAACTGTATCTCCATTATTATCTAATAAAACAAACCCACAATATGCAAAATCATTACTATTACTAATATTAAGTGTTTGAACGTCAAAAGTAACTTGATTAGGAATAGTTGAAGAATCAATTGAAGATTGCAAAAATATTAAGGAATCACAAAAAGCTTGAGAACAATTGTTACTATAGTACATTTGAGGATCTAAAGTCAGTAAAAAGCATGTGTTATCCCAGTTTAAATTTGAATAAGAAGTATCATCAACATTAATACATGTTAAATTAGGATTGCCAAAAAATCTAATAGCACAAATTGGAATATTAGTGTTATTTCCATTTCTCAAATCAATATTCGAAAGATTACATGCAGAAACATCTACAATATTTAATAAACTATTATATGTTAAGTCTAAAGATGTTATAGGATTTTGATAACAAGAAAAATTTTGAAGATTTATATTATTCGATAAATCTAATGATGTTAAACTATTACCACCACATTGAAAAAGTCCTAAATTAATATTATTTGAAATATCTAACGAAGTTAACTGATTAGCTACACAACTTAATTGTGTCAACGCAGTACAATTTGTTACATCAAGATTTTGTAATTGATTTTGACTACATATTAAAGTTTCTAAATTAAAACAGTTAGAAACTTGGATAAATGACAAGTTATTTTGATCACATCTTATATACTCTATAGAACTGCTTTCTACAAATAATAAAGTATCCAAATCATTTAATCCACAATTTATATATTCTAAATTAGGACTATTAGCTAAATTTAATGTTCCCGAAAGAAATTGAGCTTGTGCATCAAAGTATTCTAATGAGAAAAAAAATTGAATACCTGTAATATCATAAATGTATTCTAATGTAGTTTGAGGAAATGCAATATCTAAGTAAGTTATTGTATCAATAGCAGATAAACTTACAGAATCATCTAATAAATTATCAACTCCTAAATTGATTAATTCCTGCTCAAAAGCATCATCAGGTATATATATATTCTGACTAAAACTAATTAAAGGAAAGCAAAATATTAAGAGTAGTTTTTTCATAAGACAAAATTATGCAATAATTTGCTAAAAAAGTTCGAAATAAGGACCGTGTTGATTCGTAATACCAGGTATTACATTTAACATTGCTTCTGGAGCTAATAAGGATGCATCATCAACTACAGGTAATATTTGATTAGGTAATATTTGATATGATATTGAATCACACCAATTAATTTGAGCTTGTGTTTGTAATCCTATTAGAAATAATAATGGTAAAAGTAGTTTTTTCATTTATTTATTTTTTTAATTAATATTTATTGCAAAATAAGTTTCTTATTTATAATCCCATCATTAGTTGTAATCTCTAAGAAATAAAGTGCTTTAGAAAACTCTTTTAAATTTATAGCTTTATTATACTCTCCTGTATAATTCTTTAAATTTTCTAAATAAACTATCTCTCCAATAGAATTAATAATTCTAATCTCTAAATTCTGTCTTAATAAACTTGTGAACTCGATATTAAATATATTTCTACTTGGATTTGGATAAATACTAAGTCTATCAATATTAAAATGTTCAATACTTGTAAGTATCCAATCAACCACAAAGAAAGACGTATTTGATAAACATCCATTAGCATCAGTTACTATTACCCAATAATCTCCATCTTGATTTGGTGTAATTGTTTGACTTGTCTCACCAGTATTCCACTCATATACATAAGGTATACTAGCTCCAGTTGAATTAGCTTTTATATCCAGTCCAAGTTGAGATATAATAACGACAATCTGCTGTGAGACATTTAAGTTAGTGGTAATAATACTATCACATCCGTTTACAGCATTAAACACATTTGTATAAGTTCCTGTTTGAGAATATGTATTGCTACCTACACTTATACTATCACCAAAGCAGATACTTACTGTATTAGTTAATGATGTTGAATTGTTAATTATAAGTACTAAAATCTCTGTGTGTGTACATCCAGATGTATTCGTACTAACATCAGTATAAGTTCCACTCTGAGTATATGTAGTTCCATTTACTGACCATGCATAAGAATCACAATCAGTAATTGTCGTAGTATTAGATGTGCTGTTATTAATGGTAAGTACTAAAATCTCAGTCTCTATACATCCTGAAGCATTCGTACTAACATCAGTATAAGTTCCAC
>CAJQIZ010000029.1 GCA_905478555.1 uncultured Flavobacteriales bacterium | reverse complement strand
AACGATTATCCTCATTTTTTATAATAAATCCTATAGGAGTTCCTGTTGTAACACCATCCAACATACCAGATAAAAACTCAACGATATCACTTTCTTTTCTAGAACTAGTAATCTTGGACTGCCCTGGTTTCCTCCTATCTAATTGCAACTGAATTTTCTCTAAATCTAACTTTAATCCAGCAGGACAACCATCAATAATACCACCAATTGCAATACCATGAGACTCCCCAAAAGTAGTTAATTTAAATATTTTTCCAACAGAATTTCCCATAGTCGCAAATATATAAATAAAGATTGACCTAATTTTTGTAATTTTGCCCAATATGAAAACAGTAATTAAAAATATTTCTGAATTAATTCAGACAGAAAACATTCCAAGAAAATGGGTTGCAGGTAAGGACATGTCAAAACTATCTACCATAAAAGACGCCTTTGTAGAATACGAAAATGGAATTATCACCTCTTTTGGGAGTATGTCCTACTGGAACGGAATTGAGGATTGGAACAATACAGAAATTATTGATGCAGAAGGAGGAATGGTGTTTCCATCCTATTGTGACAGCCACACACATCTAGTTTTTGCAGCCAGCAGAGAGGGAGAATTTGTAGATAGAATAAATGGACTTTCATATGAGGAGATAGCAAATAGAGGTGGTGGGATATTAAACTCTGCAGAGAAATTACAAAATGCAACTGAGGACGAACTTTACGAAAGTGCATTTTCAAGACTAAATAATCTGATACAAATGGGAACCGGAGCTATTGAAATAAAAAGTGGATACGGACTAACCCTTGATGCAGAACTAAAAATGCTAAGAGTAATAAAAAGATTAAAAGAAAATACAGAAGTCAGTATAAAAGCAACATTTTTAGGAGCTCACGCTCTACCAAAAGAATATAAAGATAATAAAGAAGGGTACATGAATCTGGTGATAGATGAAATGTTACCTCAAGTTGCAGAAGAAAAATTAGCCGACTATGTAGATATCTTTTGTGAGAAAGGATACTTTAAAGTAGAAGACACCATAAGATTATTGGAAGCAGCAAGTAAATTAGGAATACAAGCAAAAACACATGTAAATCAATTTAACTCCATTGGAGGAGTAGAAGCATCTGTAAAATTAGGTGCTTTATCTGTAGATCATTTGGAGGAAATGGAAGAACAAGATTTTGAAGCACTTAAAAATTCGGACTGCATGCCAACTATTTTACCTTCTTGTTCTTTCTTTTTAGGAATACCGTACGGACCTGCAGTAAAAATGATGGAAAAAGGACTTCCAGTAGCACTTGCTACAGACTACAATCCGGGATCAACACCTAGTGGAAATATGAATTTTGTAGCCTCATTAGGATGTATACAAATGAAAATGACTCCCGAACAAGTTATAAACGCTACTACCATAAACACTGCATATGCAATGGGATTAGAAAAAAAATTAGGAAGTATTTGCATAGGAAAGAAAGCGAATTTATTTATCACAAAAAAGATATCTTCTTACTCCTACTTACCATATAGTTTCGGAGAAAATGTAATTGAGAAAGTAGTACTAAACGGGAAAATTATAGTATAAAAAAAAACGGACTCTCGAGTCCGTTTTTTTTTCTGTTCATTGTTAAATTATATCTTATCTGAATTAAGCAGCTTTAATATTTTTAGCAACTGGTCCTTTATCACCTTCACCAACTTCAAAAATTACTTGTTGATTTTCTTCAAGTTTTTTGAAACCATCCATTTCGATTTCTCCAAAATGTGCGAAATAATCTGTTCCGTCTTCACCTGTGATGAATCCGTAACCTTTTGTAGCGTTGAACCATTTTACTGTACCTTCCATAATTGTTTATTTTAAATTTATATTTGTTAATGTATTGGGAACAACCCCAATTTTTCATCTGCAAATATACAATAAATATATTACTTCATCTTATTTTTTAAATAATTTATTTTTTAGTGGAAATAAGTGTGTTCTGTAATAGCATAGCAATCGTCATAGGACCCACCCCACCTGGCACTGGAGTTATAAAAGAACATTTTTCTTTTACATCCTCAAAATTAACATCCCCTAAAAGCTTCCAACCACTTTTATTTTTATCAGACCTTACCCTCGTTATACCCACATCAATAATGCAAACTCCTTCTTTTATCATGTCAGAAGTAACAAATTCTGCTTTACCAAGTGCAACTATTAAAATATCAGCTGTTTTAGTAATGCCCTTTAAGTTTTGGGTTCTACTATGTGTAAGAGTAACCGTGCAATTTCCAGGGATATTGTTTCTACTCATTAATATACTCATAGGAGAACCTACAATATGACTTCTACCAATAACTACACAATGTTTTCCGGAAGTTTCTACATCATACCTCTTTAGTAATTCTAAAATTCCAGCAGGAGTTGCTGGTAAATATGTAGGTAAATTCAATGCCATTCTACCAATATTTGAGGGATGAAAACCATCTACATCTTTTTTAGGATCAATAGCCTCTGTCACCTTCATTTCGTTAATATGTTTTGGTAAAGGAAGTTGAACAATCAATCCATCAATATCCGAATTATCATTAATTTTTTTTACCTCAGCAAGCAAATCTTCTTCTGAAACATCTTCAGACAAACGAATTAAAGTAGACTGGAATCCCACCTTTGCACAAGCCTTAACCTTAGCATTTACATAAGTTTCGCTTGCACCATCACTACCCACCAAAATAGCGGATAAGTGAGGGGTTTTCCCCCCAGAAGAAACAATTGAATTTACCTCAACTGCAATTTCTTCTTTTATATCATGTGATGTTTTCTTTCCGTCTAAAATTATCATATATTATTTATCTCATTCCAGGCATACCACCACCTCCACCTTTCATCATTTGCATCATTTGTTTTGCACCACCACCCTGCATCATCTTCATCATTTTACCCATTTGATAAAATTGTTTTATCAATTGGTTTACTTCCGGAACCGTTGTACCACTTCCTGCCGCAATTCTCTTTTTCCTGCTTCCGTTAAGTACTGCAGGGTTTTGTCTTTCGTGTGGAGTCATAGAATGGATAATTGACTCAATCCCTTTAAAAGCATCATCATCAACATCAACTCCTTTCATAGCTTTTCCCATTCCAGGAATCATCCCCATCAAATCCTTCATATTACCCATTTTCTTTATCTGCTGAATTTGCGTAAGGAAATCGTCAAAACCAAAAGTATTTTTTGCAATTTTCTTTTGCATCTTTCTCGACTCCTCCTCATCAAATTGTTGTTGTGCTCTTTCTACTAAAGAAATAACATCTCCCATACCTAAAATTCTGGAAGCCATCCTATCGGGATGAAACACATCTAGTCCATCCATTTTTTCAGAAGTACCAATAAATTTAATTGGCTTATCAACAACAGAACGAATAGTAAGAGCCGCACCACCTCTAGTATCTCCATCTAATTTGGTAAGTACCACTCCATCAAAATTAAGGATATCGTTAAAGGAATTTGCAGTATTTACCGCATCTTGCCCAGTCATAGAATCTACAACAAATAATATTTCATTAGGGTTAATAGCATTTTTAACCTCAGCAATTTCCTTCATCATTTTCTCGTCTACCGCCAATCTACCAGCAGTATCCACAATAACTACATTATGTCCGTTTGCTTTTGCATGTTTTATAGCATTTTTAGCAATTTCTACGGGATTCTTATTTTCTTCTTCCTTATAAAGTTCCACTCCAACTTGCTCGGCAAGTACTCCAATCTGATTTATGGCTGCCGGTCTATACACATCACAAGCTACTAATAGTGGTCGTTTATTATGTTTACTTTTTAAAAGCAAAGCCAATTTGCCTGTAAAAGTTGTTTTACCAGACCCCTGTAAACCAGCAACTAAAATAACAGTAGGATTACCACTTAAATTAATTTCAGAATGCGTACTCCCCATTAAAACAGAAAGTTCGTCCTTCATTATTTTGGTTAACAACTGACCTGGATCAACAGAAATAAGCACTTGTTGACCTAAAGCTTTCTGCCTTACATTTTCGGTAAATGATTTTGCTGTTTTAAAATCCACATCCGCCTTTATTAAGGCTTTACGGATTTCTTTCATGGTTTGAGCAACATTTATTTCGGAAATACTTCCTTTCCCTTTGAGGGTTTTAAATGCTTTCCCTAACTTTTCTGATAAACTTTCGAACATAAATATTTGTTTCTTTAATATGTGGCAAAAATAAAAAAATCCACCATTTTGGTGGACTTAATTTTACTCATCTTCTAAACTTCTTTTTCGTATTAATTTTCTGACCAACAAACTAACAGGAATCATAATCACTAAAAATATTCCAATCAATGAAAAATAACTTTTATAAGATCTAGATGAAATCTGAGAAATCTCTTCTACAGATATTATTTCAGACTTTGTATAGCTTTTTAAATCTCCTACAGAATCTTTTCTTTCTTCTCTATCATAAAAATTAATACTGAGCCTCCTATTCTTCTCGTCTATAATGTTTTCTATTACAAAAAACTTAGGATAAGAACTTTTATTAGTTAAATCATGATTAACCCATGCTCCCTCTAAAATATTTTCAATTTCAACTGAAGACACATCATTATAAATAATAGAATCTGAAATCAATAATTGGTCTACCACTCTTTTTTCAGGATTAAAATAATCTATATAAGCATAAAATGTATCTTTCATTCTATTCTCTGGCCCCATAGAAAGGAATAAAATACTAATAAGAGCTCCCGCTCCAAAAAACTTTAACCTTCTTAACATATTTATATAGCTGTAATTATTAAATTTAAATCTTTAAACTGAAAATCAAACATTTCACTTAGTGTCTTGTTAGTCATCATCTTTCTAAATGTATACACACCACTTCTCACACCTTCATCTTGTTTAATTAGGTTTTTTACCCCTCCTTCTTCCCCTATTTTAATAAGTAATGGAGAAATAATACTACAAATAGCAAATGAAGAAGTACGAGCCACTCTTGAAGCTATATTAGGCACACAATAATGAATAATACCATGTTTTACAAATATCGGGTTTTTATGAGTAGTAACTTCAGAGGTTTCAAAACAACCACCATGATCAATACTAACATCAATAATTACAGATCCATCTTTCATTCCCTCTACCATCCCCTCACTCACTACACAAGGAGTCCTTCCGTCACCAGATCTGATTGATCCAATTACTACATCTGCTCTTTTAAGTGCTTTACTTAAACTTTTTGGCTGAATAACAGAGGTACTAAGTGACCTAGATGTAAGTTGCTGTAATCTTCTCAACTTAGAAAGAGAAGAATCAAACACCCTAACATTACATCCTAAGCCCAAAGCCGTTCTACTAGCAAATTCTCCAACAGTACCAGCTCCTATTACTACAACATCAGTAGGAGGAATACCTGTAATACTTCCTAACATTAAACCCTTACCAGAATTAACATTACTTAAATATTCAGCAGCAATTAACAAAGAAGTGTTTCCAGCAATTTCACTCATGCTTCTTAACAAAGTTAATTTACCTTCATCATCTTTTATCTGCTCTATTGCAATAGATGTAATATCTTTTTTCAGCAGCTCTTGAAAATATTCTTTATTTCTTGTTTGTAATTGTATAGCAGAGATTAATTGTTGTCCTTTTTTAAGTAATTTTAACTCTGTTTTTGTTGGAGGTTCAATTTTAACAATAATATCAGTATTATATATCTCCTCTATAGAAAACACAATTTCAGCTCCTGCATCAGAATATTCTTTATCAGTAAAATTTGCACCAAGCCCAGCATTATGTTCTATAACAATAGTATGTCCGTTATGCACCAAAAAAGATACCGCATCAGGTGTTAAAGCAATTCTATTTTCCTGAAATGAACTTTCTTTTGGTATTCCTATTTTTAATTTCTGAAAATCTTGTTTCACCTCTAGCATTTCTTCTTTTGGTAAAATACCTAAACTACCATATACATTTTCTTTTTTCATAATTAAATAATTTCAATTAATCTTTGTTCTCCCTTTTTTGTTAAAATCACTTTAATAATATCTTCCGGAATTAATCCCTCAATTTTTTCTGGCCACTCTATTAAACATAAGTCGTTTTGAAAAAAATACTCTTCATATCCCATATCGTAAGCCTCTTCTTCAGTTTCTAATCTATAAAAATCAAAATGATATATTATTTTATTTTCTTTTGTTTTATACTGATTTACAATGGAAAAAGTAGGGCTACTTACATTATCGTCTACCAATAAATTTTTACAAATTTCTTTAATAAAAGTGGTTTTACCTACCCCCATTTCTCCATAAAAACAAATAATATTTTTATTCTTTTTATATTGAATTAATTGCAGAGCAACAGATTTCAATTCCGAAATGCAATTTACAATAATTTTCATTACTTCTGTTTAGTTTTTAAGGTTACTAACGGAATTAGCATTTCTTCTAAAGAAACACCTCCATGTTGATAAGTGTTTCTATACAAATTTACAAACTGATTGTAATTATTTTGATAAACAAAATACATGTCTTCTTTCGCAAAAATATATTTTGAACTTACATTTTGTTTTGGTAAGAAGTATTCTTCTGGTCTTTTAATTTCAAAAACTTCAGAAGATTTATAATTTAAGTTTTTACCTTGTTTGTATCTTAAGTTGGAGTTTACACTTTTGTCTCCAACCACTTTTGAAGGTTTATTTACATTAATTGTTCCATGGTCGGTAGTGATTACAATATTAGCATCTTGTTTAGCTATCTGTTTCATAATATCACGGAGTGGAGAATGATCAAACCAAGAAGAAGTTAATGAACGATAAGCTGCATCATCATCAGCAAGTTCCTTTATTACTTTCATGTCTGTACGAGCGTGAGAGAGCATGTCTACAAAGTTATATACTATAACATTTATATCGTTTGCTCTCATATTCGGTATTCTAGCAACTACCTTTCTACCAAAATCAATATTAGTAATTTTAGTATAAGAATGTTTGCTCTCTTTCTTTCCTAATCTTTGTAACTGATCAACAAAAAAATCTTCTTCAAACATATTCTTACCTCCTTCATCTTCATCATTTTTCCACTTATCTCCAAATCTTTTTTGTATTTCAGAAGGTAATAGGCCAGCAAAAATAGAGTTTCTTGAATACTGAGTAGCAGTAGGCAAAATACTATAATACATCTCATCTTTTATCACCTCAAAATCCTTTACAATAGAAGGCTCAATTATTTTCCACTGGTCGTATCTTAAGTTATCAATTACAATTAAATAAGTAGGCTTATTACCCTCCATTAAAGGAAGTACTTTTTTACGAACAATATTATGAGAAAGTAAAGGGGAATTATCACCATTTAACCAATCTTTATAATTGTTTTTTATAAACTTAAAAAACTGAGAATTAGCTTCTGCTTTTTGCATCACTAGAATATCTTCTACACTTTCATCTCCTGATTTCTCTAATTCCAACTCCCAATAAGTTAATTTCTTATATATCTCTCTCCATTCATGCTTATTCAGACTAGAAGATAGGGACATACTAATATTTCTAAATTCCATTTGATAATCACGGGTAGTCTTTTCCTCAACTAATCTACTTGTATCAATATTTTTTTTAATAGAAATTAGAATTTGACTAGGCATAACTGGTTTAATTAGGTAATCTGAAATTTTTGAACCAATAGCTTCTTCCATTATGCTCTCTTCCTCACTTTTTGTAATCATTATTACAGAAAGATTAGGTTTCATTCTTTTCATTAAACTTAAAGTTTCTAAGCCAGAAAGTCCAGGCATATTTTCATCTAAAAAAACTAAAGCGAAATTAGTATTTTCTAGAATTTCCAAAGCTTCATTACCACTGTTTACTGCAGTAACAGAGTACCCTTTTCCTTCCAAAAATATTATGTGAGGTTTTAATAATTCTATCTCATCATCTATCCAAAGTATTGATATCATCTTTTATTTATTTAGGTTTACAAAAATCAAAAAATAATCCGTTATTTGCACTATAATGAATAAAACAAAAAAGAATAAGATTATTAACGACCCTATCTATGGTTTTATTACCTTAGAAAGAGGAATAATTTTTGACCTTATAGAACACCCCTATTTTCAAAGATTAAGAAGAATAACACAATTAGGACTCTCTTATTTAGTGTATCCGGGAGCTTATCACACAAGATTTCATCACGCTTTAGGTTGCATGTATCTTATGGAAAAAGCCATTTTTCAATTCAGAAACAAGGGACATGAAATAACAGATGATGAAGCAAAAGCTTTAAAAATCGCTATTTTATTACATGACATAGGGCATGGTCCTTTTTCACATGCATTAGAAAAAAGTATTGTAAATAGTATATCTCATGAAGATTTATCTAATTTATTTATGAATAAACTAAACAAAGAGTTTAATGGAGAATTAACCTTAGCAATACAGATATTTAACAACCAACACCCTAAAAAATTCTTACATCAACTCGTTTCTTCTCAGTTAGATATGGATCGATTAGACTATCTAAAAAGGGATAGTTTTTTTACTGGAGTTACAGAAGGAAATATTGGAACTGAAAGAATAATAAATATGCTTGACATTGTAAATGACGAACTAGTAATTGAAGAAAAAGGAATCTACTCAATAGAAAAGTTTCTGATAGCAAGACGATTAATGTATTGGCAGGTTTATCTACATAAAACAGTACTATCTGCAGAAAATACACTTATTAAAATATTACAAAGAGCTAAATATCTGATGCACAATAAACATGAGGTATATTCTAGTAAATATCTTAAAATGTTTTTAGAGAATAACTACAATTTATCTGATTTTAAAAATGATGAAACACTAATTGAAACCTTTGCTAAATTAGATGATCATGATATCTACTCTTGTATAAAAGAATGGGAAAACCATTCTGACTTTATACTATCCTCTCTCTGTAAAAGGATATTATACAGAAAACCTCTGAAAATAAAAATACAAAACACAAAATTTAGTAGTGAGGAACTAAGTAATCAGAAAAAAATAACTAAACAACACTTTAATGTTACGGATGAAGAAGTAGAATATCTAGTATTTACTCAGAAAGTAAGTAATAATACTTACCGACATACTAAAACACATATCAATATACTAATGAAGAATGGTGAAATAAAGGATATTACAGATGCCTCTGATCAATTTAATGTAGACGCACTTAGCAAAACAGTAAATAAATATTTCATTTGTTTTCCAGAGATAACTATCTAGTTTTATTTTATTAAGTTTGCAGAATGAATTACACTTCAAAAGAAATTGCAAATATTTTAGAAGGAACGGTAGTAGGAGATCATAACGAAACAGTGCATTCTATTGCGAAAATTGAAGAAGGTAAGGAAGGGGATTTATGTTTTTTATCTAATCCAAAATACAAATCCTCCCTATACTCCTGTAAAGCTTCTATAGTAATTGTAGATAAAAACATACAACTTGAACAAGATGTTACTACTACTCTAATTAAAGTAGATGATGCTTATTTAGCATTTTCTAAGATATTAGAAATGTATCAGCAAAACAACAACACTAAATTAGGAATATCAGAAAAATCAGATATTGATAAAAGTGCTAAATTAGGTAAAGAATGTTATATAGCTCCTTTTGTTTATATTGGAGAAAATGTGAAAATAGGAAACAATGTAGAAATACAGCCTCATTGTTTCATTGGAAATAATGTAGAAATAAAAGATAATACTACTCTGTTTTCGGGAGTTAAAATATATCATGATTGTATTATTGGTTCAGAAAATGTAATTCATGCTGGAAGTATAATTGGTTCAGATGGTTTTGGATTTGCTCCAAATTCAAAAGGAAATTACAAAAAGATACAACAAATAGGAAATGTAGTAACTCATAATTCTGTAGAAATTGGAGCAAACACCACAATTGATAGAGCTACATTAGGATCTACAATTATTCATCAAGGTGTAAAATTAGACAATCAGATTCAGGTAGGACATAATGTTGAAATTGGAGAAAACACAGTAATTGCTGCACTTACGGCAATAGCTGGTAGTAGTAAAATTGGTAATAATTGTATGATTGGAGGACAAACTGCAATAGCGGGACATCTTAAAATTGGTAATTTTGTAAAAGTAGCTGGAAAAACTGGAATTGCTTCTAACATTAAGGATGGAGAAACGATTCAAGGTAGCTTAGCCTTTAACCAAAAAGATTTTTTAAGGTCTTATGTTATTTTCAAAAAACTACCAGAAATTTATCAAGATATAGAGTCTATTAAAAAAAATTCACTAAATAATGGATAAACAAAAAACCATTAAGAAAAAAATTAGTTTTTCAGGTAAAGGAATTCATACCGGAGTATTTACTAATATGATATTGCTTCCTGCAAAAGAAAATAAAGGAATTGTTTTTGTACGAACGGATAAAGATAATTTTAATATAAAAGCCCTTGTTGATTATGTAATTTCTACAGAGAGAGGTACTAACCTATGTATAACAGATGTACATGTAAAAACTGTAGAACATATACTAGCAGCAGTCAGAGGACATCAAATCGATAATCTTATTATTGAAATTGACAATGAAGAAATTCCGATTTTAGATGGAAGTTCTAAAGAGTTTTCTGAAAAAATACAAACAGTTGGAACTAAAATTCAAAATTCTTACAGGAATACATATAAAGTAACAAAAGAAATAAAATATTCTGATAAAGAAAGTGGAACTGAAATAACTATTGAACCATCTGAACAGTTAGAACTAGATGTTACTATTGACTTTAATTCAGAAACACTAGGAATTCAGAATGCATATCTTAATTCTATTACTAAATTTCAAGATGAAATTGCCTCTTCTAGAACCTTTTGTTTCTTACACGAATTAGAAGTTTTATTAGAAAACAACTTAATAAAAGGTGGAGATGTAAACAATGCAATTGTTATTGTAGAAAATGAATTAGATAGAAAAAAACTTAGTAATTTAGCAAAAGTTTTTAATAAAAAGAATTTACAGGTTAGTAAGGAAGGTATTTTAAATAATATTCAATTACGACACCAAAATGAAGCAGCAAGACATAAGTTACTAGATATAATTGGTGACTTTTCTTTAATAGGAATTCCTATCATTGGAAAAATAAAAGCTTTTAAACCAGGACACAGACATAACACCAAATTTGCAAAAATATTAAAAGAGAAAATAATGAAAGATATGAAGGATATAGTACCAATAATAAATTTTAATGAAAAACCACTCTATAACAAAGATCAGATTAAAGAAATAATACCTCACAGAAAACCATTTTTGTTTATTGATGAAATTAGAGATTTAGGAGAGGACTTTATTATAGGAGTTAAGTTTGTAACTGATGATGAAGAATATTTTAAAGGACATTTTCCGGGAGCACCTGTTATGCCAGGAGTATTACAACTAGAAACAATGGCACAAGCAGGAGGGGTTTTAATATTAAGCACTGTAACAGACCCTGAAAACTATCTTACATTTTTCATGAAAATTGATAATGCAAAATTCAAACAAAAAGTAGTTCCAGGAGATACTATAATATTTAAACTAGAGTTAATATCCCCAATCAGAAGAGGACTTTGCCATATGCACGGAAAGGGTTTTGTAGATGGAAAAGTAGTTGTAGAAGCCGACTTACTAGCATTAATCTCTAAAAAATAAATAATGCATCAACCATTATCTTTTGTACATTCCGGAGCAAAAATTGATAAATCTGTTGTAATAGAACCATTTGTAACTATTGAAAGTAATGTACTTATAGGTAAAGGAACATGGATTGGATCGAATGTAACCATAATGGAAGGAGCTAGAATTGGTGAAAATTGTAGAATATTTCCAGGTGCAGTAATTTCTGCTATCCCTCAAGATTTAAAATTTAATGGAGAAGATTCTATTGTTGAGATTGGAGACAACACTACCATTAGAGAATGTGCTACAGTAAATAGAGGTACAACAGCAACAGGAAAGACAATTATTGGAAAAAACTGTCTACTAATGGCTTATTCACATGTTGCACATGATTGTAATATTGGTGATAATTGCGTTATTGTAAATGGAGTTGCTTTAGCAGGACATGTAACTATTGGTGATTTTGCAATATTAGGAGGTAATTCTGCAGTACATCAATTTGTAACTATAGGAAGACATGCTATGATTTCTGGAGGATCGTTAGTAAGAAAAGATGTACCACCATTTGTAAAAGCAGCCAGAGAACCTTTATCATATATTGGTATTAATTCAATAGGATTAAGAAGAAGAGAATTTACTGAAGAAAAAATAAATGAGATTCAAGATATATACAGAATTTTATTTCAAAAGAAAAATAATAATTCCCAAGCAATACTAAAAATTGAAGCGGAATTAAAATCTACTCTAGAAAGAGATGAAATTATTTCATTTATTAGAAACACTGGTAGAGGAATAATGAAAGGATATAAACAAAACTAAAAATATGGCAACTACAGCAGATTTCAGAAACGGATTATGTTTTAATTATAATGGCTTCCCTTGGAAAATTGAATCATTTTTACATGTAAAACCAGGTAAGGGTCCAGCATTTGTTCGTACAAAAATCAGAAATTTAACTACTGGTAGATTACTTGAAAATACTTTTACTTCTGGAGTGAAAATTGATGTAATAAGAGTTGAAAATAGAAAATATCAATTTTTATATGCAGAAGGAGAAGATTATCATTTGATGAATAATGACGATTATGAGCAAATATTGATGCCAAAAAATAATATTGATAATGTACAATTTTTAAAAGAAGGGGAAACAGTAGAAGTATTATTTCATGCAGATGAAGGATTACCTCTTTCAGCACAAGTCCCTTCTCATGTTACTCTAGAAATTGCACATACAGAACCAGGAGTTAAGGGAAATACTGCAACTAATACATTTAAACCAGCTAACACAGAAACAGGAGCAGATATTCAAGTACCTCTTTTTATTAATGAAGGAGATAAGATTAAGATAGATACCGAAAAAGGTACATATCTAGAAAGAGTTAAATAAACAATTACAATACATAAATTTAAAATGAGTAAAAAACACAATTTTAGCGCAGGTCCCTGTATATTACCTTTAGATGTATTAAAAAAAGCTTCAGAAGCAGTTTTAAACTTTAATAACGATAATCTTTCTTTAATTGAGATTTCTCATAGGAGTAAACCTTTTGTTGAGGTTATGGAAAAAGCGGTCGGATTAGTAAAGGAACTACTAGAAGTTCCTAAGGGATATTCAGTTTTATTTCTGCAAGGAGGTGCTAGTTTAGAGTTTTTAATGGTTCCGTTAAATTTAATGAAAGAAAAAGGAGGAAAAGCAGCTTATACCAATACAGGAGTTTGGGCGAAAAAATCTATTACAGAAGCAAAAAATTCAGGAGAAGTTTTTGTGGTTGGAGATTCTTCAGATAAAAACTACAACTATATTCCAAAAGGGTATAATATACCTGAAGATGTAGATTATTTTCACTGCACTTCTAACAATACTATTTTTGGTACTCAAATAAAAAAATTTCCAAAAGTACCTTCTTTAATGGTTTGTGATATGAGTTCGGATATATTCAGTAGAAAAATAGAGGTTAGTAAATTTGATTTAATTTATGCTGGCGCGCAAAAAAACATGGGACCAGCAGGAACGACTCTTGTAATTATAAAAGATGAAATTTTAGGAAATACAGGAAGAAACATCCCAACAATGTTAAATTACAACACACATATAAGTAAAAACAGTATGTTTAATACACCTCCGGTTTTTGCTATATATGTATCTATGCTTACTCTACAATGGTTAAAAGATCATGGTGGAGTAGAATGGATAGAAGAACTAAACAATCAGAAAGCAGAACTTCTTTATAATGAAATTGATAGAAATCCTCTTTTTAAAGGTATTGCAGAAAAAGAAGATAGATCGAATATGAATGTAACTTTTACACTTACAGATTCTTCCAAAGAACATTTATTTAATCAGTTATGGGAAAATGCTGGTATTAGCGGATTAAAAGGACATAGATCTGTTGGAGGATACAGAGCTTCCATGTACAATGCACTTCGATTAGAAAGTGTAAATGCACTTGTAAATGTAATGAAAAATTTAGAAAAAAAATTAAGATGATAAAAGTATTAGCAAATGATGGAATATCTCAATCTGGAATTGATGCATTACAATCAAAAGGGTTTGAAGTTATAACAGAAAAAGTAGCTCAAGAAAATTTAATTGCTCATATAAACTCCGAAAAAATTGAAGTTTTATTAGTGAGAAGTGCTACAACTGCTAGAGAAGAATTAATTGATTCTTGCAAAAGTTTAAAGATAATTGGTAGAGGTGGTGTTGGTATGGACAATATTGATGTCAGCTACGCTAGAAATAAAGGATTAGAAGTATATAATACTCCAGCCGCATCTTCTGCTTCAGTAGCAGAATTAGTGTTTGCTCATCTATTTGGAATGGTTCGTTTCTTATACGAATCGAACAGACAAATGCCTTTAGAAGGAGATTCAAATTTTAAAGAATTAAAAAAAGCATACGCTAGAGGGAGAGAATTAGCAGGAAAAACTTTAGGTATTATAGGATTTGGTAGAATAGGAAAAGAAGTTGCAAAAAGAGCTATAGGATTGGGTATGAATGTATTGGCTCATGATAAATTTACTACTGAAGCGAATATAACGTTAAACTTTTTTAATGGAGATAAAAAAACATTCACTGTAGAAACTACTTCCTTAGAAAATGTTTTAGAGAATTCTGATTTTGTAACTTTACACGTACCAAAAACTGGAGACAAAGCCGTAATTGGTGCAGAAGAAATTGGACTAATGAAAACTGGTGCCGGTATAGTAAATACTGCTAGAGGAGGTGTAATTGATGAGGATGCTCTTATGTTCTCTTTAGATAAAGGAAAGCTAGCTTATGCTGCTTTAGATGTGTTTAATAACGAACCTAATCCAAGTATACATTTAATGATGCATAATAGTTTATCCTTAACTCCTCACATTGGTGCTGCAACAGAAGAAGCACAAGATAGAATTGGTGCAGAGTTAGCAGAGAAAATTATTACATTCTTTAAAAAATAAGAATGGCAAAAATAAGACCTTTTCGCGCAATAAGACCTACAAGAGACAAAGCAAATCTTGTAGCATCTAGGTCCTACTTAAGTTACTCTGACGCATCTTTAAAGGAAAAATTAGATAATAACCCTTATACTTTTCTACATATTATTAATCCTGAATACAATAGTGAAAACAAAAAAACAGGGATTGATAAATTTAATTTAGTGAAAAATAAATTTTCTAATTTCATTAAAGATGGAACCTTATTTGAGGAAGAAGAAAATTGTTTGTACATTTATCAGCAAACTACCCAAAATACAATTTTTACTGGAATTATAGCGGCTACTTCTGTAGATGATTATTTAAATGGAAACATTAAAATACATGAACAAACTATAACAAAAAGAGAAGAGATGTTTAAGAATTATCTGAAAACTACAAAATTTAATGCAGAACCTGTTCTGCTTACCTATAAGGATAATAATACTATTAAAAATATAATTTCTGAATACATAAAAAAAAGGTCAGAATACGAATTTACTACAACAAATAAAGTAGGTCATAAACTGTGGAAAATAGAGAGTAAAGAAGATACAAATAGAATTATTTCAGAATTTAAGGGAATTGAAAATATTTACATTGCAGACGGACATCACAGATCGGCTTCCTCATCCCTACTTTGTAAAAACATAAGAAAAGAAAATCCAAACTACCAACCAGAAGATAGTTTTAATTTTTTTATGAGTTATTTAATTCCTGAAAGCCAACTTAAAATAATTAATTTTAACCGATTAATAAAACATACTAACGGACTAACCACAAATGAGTTAATCTGTAAAATAGAAGAAAATTATACTGTTTCAGAGAAAGGAAAAGACATTTACTCCCCTACTTTTAAGGATGAAATATCAATGTATTTAGGATTAGATTGGTATTCTTTAATTGCACATCCCAAACAGTATAATTCAACATCTGAAAGTTTAGATCCCTCTATTTTATCCAAAAACATCTTATCTTCTATTTTAGGAATTACAGATGAAAAAACAGATGAGAATATAAGTTTTTTTGACGGAACAATCCCTCTGAAAGAAATTAAAAATAAAGTAGATAGTGGAGAGTTTTCCATTGCTTTTATATTAAAATCTATTCCTATCGAATCATTAAAATTAGTAGCTGATAATAATGAAATTATGCCACCAAAAAGTACCTATATTCAACCAAAACTTAGGTCAGGATTAACCATTTATAATATTAACTAATGTCTATTTCTGAAAACATTCTGAAACTTAAAAAAGAACTCCCAAAAGAAGTCACCTTAGTTGCAGTTTCTAAAACAAAACCTATTTCAGATATTGAGCAAGCTTATAATTCCGGTCAACTTATTTTCGGAGAAAACAAAGTTCAGGAATTAGTAGAAAAATACGAAAAACTTTCTAAAGAAATACAATGGCAAATGATAGGTCATTTGCAAAGAAACAAGGTGAAATTTATTGCTCCTTTTGTCCGTTTAATACATGGAGTAGATTCTGAAAAACTTCTAAAAGAAATAGACAAAAGAGCAAAACAAAACAACAGAACTATTGATTGTTTACTTCAAGTACATATAGCTACCGAAAGCACAAAGTTTGGTTTTTCGGAAGAAGAGGTTCTTAGAATAATGAAACAAAAAGAAGACTTTAAAAATATAAATATTGTCGGACTTATGGGAATGGCAACTTTTACAGAAAATGAAACACAGATAAAAGAAGAATTCTCTTTTCTTAATGAAATTTATAAAAAATACGAGCAGATGAACATCCTTTCAATGGGGATGAGTGGAGATTATAAAATAGCAATAGAGTGTGGAAGTACATTGGTTAGAATAGGAAGCACTATATTTGGTAACAGAAACTATTAAATTGTTATGAGTAAAAAAATAATATCAACAAAGAAAGCTCCAGCAGCTATTGGCCCTTACAACCAAGCTATTTTGAGTAATAATACCTTATATTGTTCGGGGCAAATAGCTATAAATCCTAAAAATGGAGAACTGCTAACAGATAATATTACGCAGGAAACACATCAAGTAATGAAAAATATTTTGGAAGTATTAAAAGCTGCTGATATGAATTTTACAAATGTTGTAAAGTGTTCTATCTTTATGACTGACATGAATCAATATACAGAAATTAATGAGGTATATGCTTCTTACTTTTTAGAACATCCTCCCGCAAGAGAAGCAGTAGAAGTGTCTGTTTTACCCAAAAATGTAAATGTAGAAATATCGGTAATTGCCGTAAAATAAATGGATTTATCAGAAGAAATATTAATAGGAAATAAAGTAGCTCTAGCAAAAGGAATTACCCTTTTAGAAAGTTCCTTGGAATCGGATTCTATTTCTGCACAAAACTTAATTTCAAAATGTTCTGAATATAGTGGAAACTCTATTCGAATAGGAATTACTGGTGTTCCTGGTGTTGGAAAAAGTACTTTTATTGAAACTTTCGGAAAATTTTTAACCAAAAAAGGACACAAAGTTGCAGTACTTGCCATTGATCCTACTTCCGAAAAAACTCATGGTAGTATTTTAGGAGACAAAAGTAGAATGCATCAACTTTCAGTAGATGAAAATGCTTTTATTAGGCCTTCTCCATCTTCAGGAACTTTAGGTGGAGTTGCCAGTAAAACTAAAGATAGTATTGTACTTTGTGAAGCAGCCGGATTTGATGTTATTCTGATAGAAACTGTTGGAGTTGGCCAGTCGGAAACCTCCGTAAATAATATTTGCGATTTCTTTTTATTATTAATGTTATCAGGTGCAGGAGACGAACTACAAGGAATAAAAAGAGGAATAATGGAAATAGCAGACATGCTAGTAATTAGTAAAGCAGATGGAGATAATACACAAAAATCAGAAAATGCAAAACTAGAATACCAAAGGGCTTTACATCTTTTTCCTGCGATGGAAAATGGTTGGACTCCAAAAGTTTCTGTTTGTTCTTCCTTAGAAAATATAGGGATAAATAAAATTTGGGAAACAATTACAACACATAACTCTCAGATGAAATCCTCAGCATGGAAAATCGAAAACAGAAAAAGACAAAACATATTTTGGCTACACTATACTATAAAAGAAGAATTAGGAAATAAAAGATATAATTTTCTTAATTCAGAAGAGAAACTAGAAAATTTAGAGAAAGAACTATCTGCAGGAAAAACTATTCATCAAATTATAGAGGAACTTTAATTTTATATTGTATAACTAATTATACTCAGTTTTTCTAAAAATACAATAAAAACTCTTATTCCGTACACCACAATTTATGGTCCTCACAACCATATCCTAAATCACATGCTTTCTTTAAATCTGGGCAAGGATCATAAAAACCAATATATTGTTTTGCAATACCTCTAATCCAAAAGGAATAAGGATGTTCCGGATCTAGCTTTAATACTTTATTAGTATCTGCTAAAGCTTTTCTGTAATTAGCACTTTCCTTATATACATAAGCCCTCATTAAAATAGCTCTAGTAAAGTTAGGGTCTATGTCAATTGCTTTATTTAAGTTTTTTATAGATAAATCTGTGTCCCCAAACATCTCTTTCTTATAATTCAATAACTTTCGCCAACGCATCTTTTGCCAAATCATATTTTTCAGAAAAATAATAAGATTCTCCTAAAAAATAGTAGTAATCTAACTGTGTAGAATCTAATGCTATTACCTTATTAAAATCAACAATTGCAAACGGATAATTATCAATATAATAACCTAACCCTCTAATATAAAAAGGGGTAGAAGAATTTTTTGAAACTTCAATTACTTTATTATGATCTTCAATAGACAATCTGTATTTTCCCATTCTGTATTAGGAAAAAGCTCTTTCAAAATAATAATAGGAGAAAGTATCTTGAGAATTATTTTCAATCTCAAAATCCATATCCGGAATTACATTTTCACAGTCGTACAACTCAAATCTGCATTTCCCTCTGTAATAATAGTAGGAAATCCTATCAGAATCTAATTCAATCGCTTTAGTATGATCCTGTTCAGCAAGTAATAAAGTATCCTGATTATCACTCATATAATAATAACATAAAGCTCTGTCATAATATGCGGTGGAATAATCATCTACATATTCAATATATTGATTAAAATCCGAATGGGGACTACTCATATTTCAACAATTGTAATCTGGAATAACCTCTATAAAAAAGGAAGCAGTATCTTCAGGATAAAATCGTAAGTAGTAAAATCAATTTCTGCTTTTATATAATCATCAGTTTGAAAATAAGATCTTCCTCTAAAAAATACACATTATTACTAGTTGTTTCTGTTTTAATAGAAGTGTTAAATTCAATAATAGATTTATCAAACAAATCTGCCTCATAAAAATCTAATCCTAATTGCAAATGAGAAACTTTCTCTTGCTTAAATGATGATGATGCTTCTTGAGCAAGATTAAGTAATGTACTAATAATAAAACTAATAATTTTTTCATTTTACTATCTTTTCTTTAATTAATAAAATAAATGCATGTTCTCCTTGTTCTTCCATTTTGCTTGACTTTTATATTCTACAAAATAAATTTTCACATCAGCCTGTGAGGAATAATCAGTAAAGAATATCTTTTTATCTGCTTGTGAAGAATACTCTACAAAAAACCAATTACCATCATTTTTTCCAGATTGAGATTGGTAATCTACCTTATAAACACACAAATCTGCTTGACTTTCATAATCTACTACAAATACTTTTACATCTGCTTGACTAGAATATTCCACTGAATAAATTTTTTGAGAATTTGCAAAAAACGATACAGTGAGAAACATTAAAATAAAACTGTTTTTTTTCATAATAAATTCTTTTTTTTCAATTCATCAAATATATAAAAATTTATCAAAAATAATATCTATTTTACTTCATAAAAAAAAGTATATTTGTCAGCTGAAAACAAAAAACTAAGATGACAAAAGTTTCAGAAAGATTAAAGAGATTATCTGAGTCGGCAACATTAGCCATGGCCAGAATGAGTAGAGAGTTAAAAGAAAAAGGGTACAATGTAATCCCTCTCAGTTTAGGAGAACCAGATTTTGACACGCCTGATTTTATAAAGGTTGCAGCAAAAAAAGCAATTGACGATAACTTCTCTCACTACACTCCTGTTCCTGGTCTTCCAGAATTAAGAACTGCTATTTCTAACAAATTTAAAAGAGATAATAATTTAGATTATTCTACAGAGCAAATAGTAGTTTCTACAGGAGCAAAACAATCACTGGCAAATGTGTGTTTAAGTTTATTAAACCCAGGAGATGAGGTGTTGTTACCAACTCCATATTGGGTAAGCTACGCTGATATTGTAACTTTATCTGAAGGAGTTTCCGTTAAAATTAAATCTAAAATTGAAAACGACTTTAAGATTACTGCTGCCCAATTAGAAAGTAAAATAACAGATAAAACAAAGTTACTCATGTTTTCTTCTCCATGTAATCCCTCAGGAACAGTTTACACCAAAAAAGAACTTACAGATATTGCCGAAATGTTAGAGAAATATCCTAACATATATATTATTGCAGATGAGATATACGAACATATTAACTTTACAAAAGAGCACTTTAGTATTGGAAGTATTCCATCAATAAAAGAGAGAGTTATAACAGTAAATGGAGTTTCAAAAGGATTCGCTATGACTGGTTGGAGAGTTGGCTTTATAGGAGCTCCACTTTGGATAGCAAAAGTTTGTACTAAAATACAAGGTCAAGTTACATCTGCTACTTGTTCTATATCACAAAAAGCTGCTGAAACAGCAGTAAATGCAAATCCGGAAGTGGTAAGCAAGATGAAGGATATCTTTTTAGAAAGAAGAGATTTAGTACTAGAAAAATTTAATGAAATTGATGGTATAAAATGTAATGTACCAGAAGGTGCATTTTACCTTTTCCCAGATATAAGTTATTATTTCGGAAAATCTGATGGAGAAACAACTATCAATAGTTCAGATGATTTATGCATTTATCTACTAAATAAATGCTATGTTGCATTAGTTGCTGGTACTCCTTTCGGTAATCCTGAATGTGTGAGAATTTCGTATGCAGCTTCAGAAGAAAATCTGTTAGAAGCTATTAGAAGAATTAAAAAACAATTATCAAAACTAAAATGACAGAAAAGGAATTAAAAGAAATTTTCTCTTCATTTAACAATAAAAGAGTACTCATTATTGGTGATGCAATGATTGACTGCTATATGTGGGGGAAAATAGAGAGGATGTCACCAGAAGCTCCTGTTCCGGTGGTAGAAATAGAAAGACACGAAACACGACTAGGAGGTGCTGCAAATTGTGCATTAAACATAAAATCGTTAGGGGCAGAAGTAATTCTATGTTCCGTAATCGGAAACGATAATAACGGCAAAAAATTTGAAGAGTTAATGAATGAGGCTAATCTATCTACAAAAGGAATACTCATTTCAAATCACAGAAAAACAACAGTAAAAACAAGAGTAATTTCTGAAGAAAAACACCAATTGAGAACAGATGATGAAGATAGACATCCTATTACAATAGAAAGTCAGTTTTTAAACAATATTGAACGACTCTTCAAGGATGTATCTGTAATTATTTTACAAGATTATAACAAAGGAGTTCTCACTCCAAAAATTATTACTACCATAATTAAAAAAGCAAAACAATTAAATATTCCAACTATTGTTGATCCGAAAAAAGACAACTTTTTACTTTTTAAAAATTGCGATATTTTTAAACCTAACTTAAAAGAAATAAAAGAAGGGATAAATATTGAGTTTGACGATAAAAACGATAGAGAACTAGAAAAAGCAAGTACCCTTCTTAGAGAAAAGCTAAATGCAGAATGTGTTTTACTTACACTTTCAGAAAGAGGTATCTGTATTAACACTAAAAAAGAATTTACACATACTCCATCTTACGGAGGTTCGGTGATTGATGTATCCGGAGCTGGTGATACTGTTATTTCTGTAGCATCTCTGTTACTTGCTGAAGGAGTAAGCTTTAATAATATCTCAAAAATATCCTCCTTATCTGGTGGAATTGTATGCCAAAAAGTAGGTGTTGTACCAATTGACAAAGAAGAACTTCTAACGGAAGCTATTAAAATATTTTAAATGCCCAAAACTATAAATACCAGCAAAGCCAATTTCGGCACTATGCCAGTATTTATTACTGCTATCTCTACTATTTTAGGAGCTATCCTATTCTTGAGATTTGGATATGCTGTGGGTCACACGGGTCTATTAGGAGTTTTTGCAATTATAATTTTAGGACACCTTATTACTATTCCTACTGCACTTTCAATAGCAGAAATAGCCACTAATCAGAAAGTAGAAGGAGGAGGTGCTTATTATATAATATCCAGATCATTCGGACTGAACATAGGTGCTGCAATTGGTATTACCTTGTTTTTATCGCAAGCCATTAGTGTCGCCTTTTACATTATCGCCTTTTCAGAATCTGTAATGCCTTTTATGGAACATTTAAGAGAGGTTTACCCTGAATTTATGAATCAGTGGGGTGAATACCTAATCAATAAAAAGAACATAGCAATTGCAAGTATGACTCTACTTACAATAATAATTTTACGAAAAGGAGCCAATGTAGGAATGAGAGTCTTATATATTGTTGCATTTATACTTTTTGTCTCTTTAATATTCTTCTTTTTTGGAGAAACAAAATACAACTTAAGTGACATTAAACTCAATGCAACAATCGACAACCCAGATGATTTCTTTTATGTATTTACAATTATCTTTCCAGCCTTTACTGGTATTGCATCTGGATTAGGATTATCTGGAGATTTAAAACACCCTAAGAAATCTATCCCTAAAGGAACACTTTGGGCTACATCAGTGGGTATAATAGTGTATTTTGCAGTAGCTATTAAACTAGTGTTATCTGCTAATATAGAACAACTAGCCAACAATCAGATGGTAATGGCAGATATTGCTATTTGGGGTCCTATAATACCTATTGGACTGGCATGTGCTGCTATCTCTTCTGCATTAGGGTCCGTAATTATAGCTCCCAGAACACTTCAAGCATTAGGTAACGATTCTGTATTCCCAATAAATAAAATAAATAAATGGTTTAAAAAAGGAAGAAAAAAAGATAACGAACCAATAAATGGATCTATAATCACTACGATAATTGCATTTTTCTTTATTTTTATAGGAGATATAAATACGGTAGCACAAATTATTTCTATGTTTTTTATTGTAACTTATGGTGCTATTTGTTTAGTTTCATTTCTTGAACATTTATCAGCTGATCCTTCCTATCGTCCATCCTTTAAATCCAGATGGTATATCTCCTTATTAGGAGCAATTCTATCTATATTTTTAATGTTTAAAATGAACCCTACTTATGCTATTGCATCTATACTCACAATGGCTATAATCTATTATTATATTAGCATAAACAACAAAAGTAAAAGTGGGTTAGAAAAATTATTTAAAGGGGTAATATTTCAACTTAGCAGACAACTACAAATATTCCTTCAGAAGAAAGATATGGAAGAAGGAACGGAAAGTTGGAGACCGTTTGTGATTTGTGTTTCTGATGATTCGTTAAAATCGAGAGACTCATTTAATTTAGTAAGATGGATATCTCACAAATATGGTTTTGGTACTTACATGCAATACTTGGAAGGATACTTATCAAAAAGCACCTATTCAGAATCAAAAGAGGTAAAAAATAACTTACTAAAAATAGCAGAAGGAAATAAAAGTAGAGTATATATAGATACTATCATTAGCCCATCTTACACTTCTGCACTTGCTCAAGTAATACAACTTTCAGGTATTTCAGGAAAAGGAAATAATCTAATTCTATTTGAATATGAATCAATTCATCCTGAAAAATTATTAAATGTAATTGATAATTTTCAACTTTTAAAAGCTACTGATTTTGATGTTTGTATTTTAAGAAAATCATTCAAAAGTTTTGGTAAAAAATCTATTATTCATATTTGGATTTCACCACAAGATTACGAAAATTCTAATTTAATGATTCTACTTGGTTACATTTTATTAGGACATCCAGAATGGAATGCAGCAGAAATTAAAATATTTAGTGTTTACAAGGGAAATAATTCTAAAATAGAAAGAGAGAAACTGCATAATTTAATTGAAGAAGGGAGGTTACCAATTTCACCATCAAATATTAGCTTATTAAAAAATAATGAAAATAGTAGAATTAGAAATATTATAAATAAAAAATCTGCTAATGCTGACCTTACCATTGTAGGATTTAAAGCAGAACTTTTAAAGAAACAAAAAGAAGAGCTATTTAATGGATACGACAACTTAGGAAATGTACTTTTTGTTAATAGTATATCTGAAAAAGAAATAATAAATAAAGAAAATTGAGTAAAATAACACCATACAACTCTACCGAATCTAAAAAGAAACAAATAGGTAAAATGTTTAACAACATTGCAAAAAACTATGATTTATTAAATCATACTTTATCTTTTGGAATGGATTTTTATTGGAGGTACAAAGCTATAAAATGCATTACAAATAATCCTAAAAATATTTTAGATGTAGCTACCGGAACTGCTGATTTTGCAATTTCAGCATCAAAACTTAAAAATGTAAACATTACTGGAATAGATATTTCGGGAGGAATGATTGAGGTTGGTAAACGTAAAATAAAAAATAAAGGATTAGAGAATATTATACAATTACAACTAGGTGATTCGGAAAACCTAATATTTGAAGACAACACTTTTGATGCGATAACAGCTGGTTTTGGAGTAAGAAATTTTGAAGACTTAAACAAAGGACTATCTGAAATGTATAGGGTATTAAATAAAAAAGGAATAGTAGCTATTTTAGAACCTTCAAAACCAAAATCATTTCCGTTAAAACAATTTTATAATCTCTATTTTCATCATGCACTACCCTTTTTCGGTAAATTAATTTCGAAAGATAATAGTGCTTATACTTATTTACCTAACTCAGTAGAAGCATTCCCAAATGGCAAGGATTTTATAAAATATTTAAACAAAGCAGGATTTAAAGAATGTAAACATATTCCATTAACTATCGGAATTGTAGATTTATATATTGCAATAAAAGAATAAAACAATCGTTTTTAGGTTGAAAAAATGATAAAAATATTTTTAAATATTCTGTTCTTTACTATTTTATCCAATGGCGTATTGGCACAATTACTACCTATGCCTAAAAACTTAATAAGTTATGATAATAAAAAAATGCATTTTGGATTTACATTAGGGATCAACTCTCTGGATTTCAATATTAAACATAATGAAGAAGTTATGTTTCAGGATAGTTTGTTTGTACTGCACTCAAACAACCAAAAAGGGTTTAATTTAGGTATTGTATCTAATTTTAGAATAGGGAAATACACTGACTTTCGTTTTATCCCAACTTTAGTTTTCGGAGAAAGAAATTTAATTTACTACTTTTCAGATACTATAAATGAAATAACAACAATAAAAAAAACAATTGAATCTACACTAATTGACTTTCCATTTTATGTAAAATATAAGTCAGAAAGGTATAATAATTTCAGAACATATGTTTTATTTGGAGTAAAGTATAGTTTAGACATTGCCTCACAAAAAAATATCGTAGATGTGGAACAAGTAGTTTTAAAACTTAACCCAAATGATTTATTGGGTGAAATTGGATTTGGAATGGATTTCTATTTAGAATTCTTTAAATTTTCTCCACAGATAAAATTATCTACTGGAGTTTTAAATCTATTAAATAAAGATAATTCTGTGTATACTACTTCTATTAAAAATTTATATACAAACGGATGGATGTTATCCTTTACTTTTGAATAGTATAAAACACTAAAAAACAAGCATCTAAAGATAATTAATAAAAAAAATTCCTTAATATAATTTATTTTTATTAGTTTTGTAAAGTCAAATCATTACAAAACCACCGAAATGAATAACTTAGATCCGTTTTTATGTATCACCTTGGTGTTTATAGCTTATTTTATTTTACTAATTATCATAAAAAAGTTTAATATTGGTAAAAAAATAAGTTGTAAAAACTGTGATAATTGCTGCCCTTATTGTGAAGAAGCACTAGAGAGAATTAAAAGATTAAAAAAAGATTATTTATTTAATTATCTTACTTTCCAAATGTTTGACTTTAAACGATATAAGTGCATGAATTGTGCTTGGGAAGGACTTAAATGGGGAAAACCTTTTTCCGGAAATTTTTAATTACAAAAATGATTTAATATAATAGCTGCAGAAACAGAAACATTTAACGACTCTGCATTCCCAAACTTATTTATAGTAATTCTATTCTCTATTTTACTTAGTATATCTTCAGAAATACCTTTCGATTCATTACCAAAAACAAATAACGAATTATTATTAACTTTAATATTCTTAATATTTTCACCATTCATTACTGTTGCAAAAACATCTACCTCCTCTCCTACACTATCCAATAAATTAACTAAATCTGCATATACTACATTTACCCTTTGTAAAGAACCCATTGTAGATTGAACAACTTTAGGGTTATACATATCTACAGAGTTAGTAGAAAGGTAAATATTTTTTACAGCAAACCAATCACAAATTCTAATTAAAGTTCCTAAATTACCAGGATCTCGCACATCATCCAACATAATATTTACTCCTTCAAAACTCATTTTTTCAATTCGTTCTTTCATTCTCATAACTACCAAAACTTCAGAAGATGTTTTTAATGCAGAAATTCTAGACATCTCTTTCTCTACTACCTCATTTACAGAAACCTTAACATCAACACTATTGAACTCAATCCATTTTTTGGTAGCAAACAACTGAACAATTTCATAATCTGAACTTAGTATTTCTAATACATTTTTAGTAGACTCTACAATAAAACATCTATGTTCTAATCTGTTTTTCTTTTGATGTAATGATTTTACAAACTTTATCTGATTTTTACTTATCATAATTTAGATGTTTTAAAAAATATTCAAATTTACCGCTAAAATACTAACAATGTTTTTAATTTTGTTTTTCAATTTTAATAAAAAATAAAAAAATGTCTAAATTCGAATTAGGAGTAATTTCAGGAAAGGAATTAGGAAAGGTTTTTGCAGACGCTAAAAAAAACAAATACGCTTTACCAGCAGTAAATGTGAGTAATACATCAACAGTAAATGCAGTACTTGAAGCAGCAGCTAACTTAAACTCACCTGTAATTGTTCAATTCTCAAACGGAGGATGTCAGTTTTTTGCTGGAAAAGGACTTTCAAATGATGACCATCAAGCTGCAATTGCAGGAGGAATATCAGGAGCAATACATACACATCAAATGGCAGAACTTTACGGATCAACAGTTATTTTACATACAGACCATTGTGCTAAAAAACTTTTACCTTGGATAGATGGACTTTTAGAAGCAGGTGAAGAGTTTTTTGAAATACACGGGAAACCTCTTTATAGTTCACACATGATTGATCTTTCAGAAGAGCCAATTGAAGAAAACATTGAAATATGTAAAGAATACCTAAAAAGAATGAGTAAAATAGGTATGACTCTAGAAATAGAACTAGGAATCACAGGAGGAGAGGAGGATGGTGTAGACAACTCTGATGTAGATGTTAGTAAACTTTATACTCAACCCTCAGAAGTAGCATATGCTTATGAAGAATTAATGAAAATTTCTGATCAATTTACTGTAGCAGCCTCTTTCGGAAATGTACACGGAGTATACAAACCTGGAAATGTAGTTTTAACACCTAAAATTTTAGATAAATCTCAAAAATATATTGAAGAAAAATTTAATACAGAAAAACAACCTGTAAACTTTGTGTTTCATGGAGGGTCAGGATCGTCTGCAGAGGAAATTGAAGAATCAATTGGATATGGAGTAATTAAAATGAATATTGACACTGATTTACAATGGGGGTTCACTGTTGGAACTAGAGATTATTTTGCTAAATATAATAACTATGTTCAAGCACAAATAGGAAATCCGGATGGAGAAGAAATACCAAATAAAAAATATTACGATCCAAGGAAATGGATTAGAGATGGAGAATTAACTTTTATTGAAAGATTAACTAGATCTTTTGAAGATTTAAATAATATAAACAGAAACAGTTAAATTATGGGATGGTTTAAAAGAATAAAAAAAGGAGTAACTACTGAAACAAATCAGAAAAAAGAAACTCCAGAAGGATTATGGTACAAATGTCCTAAATGTAAAACAGTTATTACAACTGATGAGCATCACAATCAATTATATGTATGTTACAACTGCAATCACCATCATAGAATTAATTCAAAAGAATATTTTGAAATATTATTTGATAAAAATAAATTTACAGAGTTAAATCCAAGTATGACATCAAAAGATCCATTACAATTTGAAGACAGAAAAAAATATACCGAAAGATTAATTGATATTCAGAAAAAAACAGGATTAAAAGATGCTGTAACCACTGCTTATGGAACAATTAATAAACAAAATGCTGTAATCGCTTGTTTTAACTTTAATTTTATTGGAGGATCAATGGGTTCAGTTGTAGGTGAAAAAATAGCTAGAGCAATAGACTATGCAAAAGAAACAAAAACACCTTTTATTATTATCTCAAAATCTGGTGGAGCTAGAATGATGGAAGCTTCATTTTCATTAATGCAATTAGCAAAAACTTCAGCAAAACTAGCTCAGTTAAGTAATGAAGGTGTTCCTTACTTTTCTATATTAACAGATCCAACAACTGGAGGAATTACAGCATCTTTCGCAATGTTAGGAGATTTGAATATTGGAGAACCAAATGCATTAATTGGATTTGCAGGACCTAGAGTTGTAAAGGAAACTATTGGTAAAGATCTTCCAAAAGGATTTCAAACAGCTGAATTTGTACAGGAACACGGATTTCTTGACATGATTGTAGATCGTAAAAATTTGAAAGAAAAAATAGCACAATTAATAAGAATGTATAAATCATAATTTATTTTAAAATAAATTCATTTATTAAAAAAACTATTCGTAAATTTGCAAACCGAAAAATAAAGGAAAATTAATATGAGTTTAGATACACAACAAAAAGAAGAGTTATTTGAGAAATACGGTTCTGGTAAAAATGATACTGGTTCAGTACACAGTCAAGTAGCATTATTCACAATTAGAATCGCAAATCTTACTGGACACCTAAAAGAAAACAGAAAAGACTTTGGAACACAAAGATCTCTTCAATTAATGGTAGGTAGAAGAAGAAAATTACTAGATTATTTAAAAAGAAAGGATGTAGTATCCTACAGAAAACTAGTAAAAGATTTAAAACTAAGAAGATAATTAGTACATACAATATTTAGAAAAAAGGCAATTGAATAATTGCCTTTTTTTAATTTTAACAGATGGAGGAAAAAAGAAAACAATAAAAAAAATGATTAAAGAAATTACAAAAAAAATCACCTTACAAGATGGTAGAGAAATCACTATCACAACAGGAAAATTAGCAAAACAAGCAGACGGTTCAGTAGAAATAAGGATGGGTAAAACCCATATGTTAGCAACAGTTGTATCTAGCATTGGAGCTAGAGAAGGGGTAGATTTTTTACCTTTAACTGTTGATTATAGAGAGAAATTTGCAGCTGACGGAAGATTCCCTGGTGGATTCTTAAAAAGAGAAGCAAGACCTACTGACCAAGAGATTTTGGTTATGAGATTGGTAGATAGAATATTAAGACCAATGTTCCCAAGTGATTATCATTCGGAAGTACAAGTAATGATTTCACTTAACTCACATGACCCTGAAGTATCTCCTGATAGTTTAGCGGCACTTGCGGCTTCTACTGCAATTACTATTTCAGATATTCCGTTTAACGGACCTATTTCTGAAGCTAGAGTAATCAGATTAAATGGAGAGTTCATTGTAAATCCATCTCCAGCACAAATGGAAGATTCAGATATGGATTTAATGGTTGGAGCTTCAGCTGATAGTGTTGCAATGGTAGAAGGAGAAATGAGTGAAGTATCGGAATCAGAAATGATTGAAGCTATTAAAATTGGTCATGAAGCTATTAAAGTTCAGTGTGCTATGCAAACTGAATTAGCATCAGAAATATCTAAATCTTCTCCAAAAAGAGAATACTGTCATGAAACTCATGATGATGAGTTAAAAGCGAGAATTCAGAAAGAAACTTACGATAAAGTTTATGCAGTTGCATCTGAAGGATTAGGTAAAGATGAAAGATCTATCAAGTTTAAAGCAGTAAAAGAAGAATGGATTGCAAACTTATCAGATGAAGAAAAAGAAAAATACGATAGAAATTTAATCGGTGTTTATTATCATGATGTTGAAAAAGAAGCGGTAAGAGCATTAGTATTAAATGAAGGGAAAAGATTAGATGGTAGAAAAACTTCTGAAATCAGACATATTTGGAGTGAAGTAGACTATTTAGCTTCTCCACATGGTTCTGCAGTATTTACTAGAGGTGAAACTCAATCTTTAACTACTGTAACTTTAGGAACTTTACAAGATGTAAACAGATTAGATGGTGTTACTTTTCAAGGACACGAAAAATTCTACTTACACTATAACTTCCCTCCTTTTTCAACTGGAGAAGCTCGTCCTTTAAGAGGAACTTCAAGAAGAGAAATTGGTCATGGAAACTTAGCACAAAGAGCTTTAAAGAAAATGATACCCGCAGACAATCCTTACACAGTAAGAATTGTATCTGATATTTTAGAATCTAACGGTTCATCTTCAATGGCAACAGTTTGTGCTGGTACTTTAGCACTTATGGATGCTGGGGTAAAAATTGAAAAACCAGTTTCTGGTATTGCAATGGGATTAATTTCTAACGAAAAAGATCCAAGTAATTATGCCGTATTATCTGATATTTTAGGTGATGAAGATCACTTAGGTGACATGGACTTTAAAATATGTGGTACTGCTGACGGAATTACAGCATGTCAAATGGATATTAAAGTTCAAGGACTTTCTTACGATATTTTAGAACAAGCTTTAATGCAAGCTAAAGATGGTAGATTACATATATTAGGAAAAATAACAGATGTTATGAGTACTCCAAGAGTAGAGTTAAAACCTCAAACTCCTAAAATTGTTATTTTAGAAGTACCTAAATCTGCAATTGGTGGGATTATTGGTCCTGGAGGAAAAGTGATTCAAGAATTACAAGCGAAAACTGAAACTACAATTTCTATTGAAGAGATTGATGAAAAAGGAAGAGTTGAAATTTTAGGAACTGAGCAAGCAGGAATTGATGAAGCTGTTTCAAAAATAAAATCTATTGCTTTTGTACCAGAAGAAGGAGAAACTTATAAAGGAAAAGTAAAATCAATTATGCCTTACGGTGCATTTGTTGGTATTGCTCCAAATACAGATGGTCTACTTCATGTTTCTGAAATATCTTGGACTAGAGTAGATAATGTTGAAGATGTTTTAAAAGAAGGACAAGAGATTGAGGTGAAGTTAATTGCTATAGACCCTAAATCTGGAAAGTTAAAACTATCTAGAAAAGCTCTTTTACCAAAACCAGAAAAGAAATAATTTAATTAATTAAAAATTGTTGTAACCTTTCCTTTACACACACGTAAAAGGGAGAGGTTAAAAACAAATTACTAACAAAAAATTATATTACATGAGACAACTGAAAATCACAAAACAGGTCACCAATAGAGAAACTCCTTCATTGGATAAGTACTTACAGGAAATTGCAAAAGTAGACTTAATTACACCTGAAGAGGAAGTTGAATTAGCTCAGAGAATTAAAGCAGGAGATAAAATTGCTTTAGAGAAACTTACTCAAGCTAACCTTAGATTTGTGGTTTCTGTTTCAAAACAATATCAGAATCAAGGACTTTCTTTACCTGATTTAATTAATGAAGGAAACTTAGGATTAATTAAAGCAGCACAAAGATTTGATGAAACAAGAGGATTTAAATTCATCTCTTATGCTGTATGGTGGATTCGTCAATCTATATTACAAGCACTTGCAGAACAATCAAGAATTGTTAGACTTCCTTTAAATAAAATTGGATCTATCAATAAAATTAATAAAGCATACGCTAAATTAGAACAGAAATTTGAAAGGCCTCCTACTGCTGAAGAAATTTCAGAAATAACTGAACTTTCTATTACAGAAGTTCAGGAGTCAATGAAAAATACAGGAAGACATGTATCAATGGACAACCCATTAGTAGAGGGAGAAGATAGTACTATGTATGATGTATTGAAATCAGACGAAAGTCCTTCTCCTGATCAAGAGTTGATGTTAGAATCCTTAAGAAAAGAAATCAGAAGAGCATTAGACACTCTTTCACCAAGAGAAGCGGATGTACTATCCTCTTATTTCGGATTAAGCGGAGGTCATGCTATGACTCTGGAAGAAATTGGAGAAAAATTTGATTTGACTAGAGAAAGGGTAAGACAGATTAAAGAAAAAGCAGTCAGAAGACTGAAACACACATCAAGAAGTAAAATCTTGAAAACATATTTAGGATAATATTTAAAAGAGGAGTTTACTCCTCTTTTTTTATATAGATTTGCCAAAAATAAATTAAATGAGTACAATAATAGCCCCTTCCATCTTAGCTGCTGATTTCGGAAATTTACAAAGAGATTGCGAATTAGTAAATAACAGTAAAGCAGATTGGTTTCATATTGATGTAATGGACGGAGTATTTGTTCCGAATATTTCATACGGAATGCCGGTAATAGATGCTATAAATAAAGTTGCTAATAAAACTTTAGATGTTCATTTAATGATTGTAGATCCAGATAGATATATTGAAACTTTTAAGAAAGTAGGAGCAGATATACTTACGGTACACTATGAAGCTTGCACTCATTTGCACAGAACTATACAAAGCATAAAAGCAAATGGAATGAAGGCAGGTGTAGCTTTAAACCCTCACACTTCAGTTAATTTATTAAATGATGTATTGTTAGATTTAGATTTAGTTTTAATCATGTCTGTTAACCCTGGATTTGGAGGTCAATCATTTATTGATAACACCTATCAAAAAATAAAATCTTTAGTACATTTAAGAGAAACATTAGGAGCAGATTTTATAATTGAAATTGATGGAGGAGTAAATTCGACTAATGCTCCAAAACTTATTGAGGCAGGAGCAGACGCTTTAGTTGCTGGCAGTTTTGTTTTCAAATCAACAAACCCTACACAAACAATTGAAGATTTAAAAAACTGCTAATTTCCGTTCAAGTAATCTCTTAGGTATTCAAAAGAAAAAGTTAGGTTTCCATCCTTACAAATAGTAGCTCTCTTTATAATTTTTTCAGTATCATCTGAAATTAATGAAGGTAATATTTTATCTATAAACTCGGCACCGAAATCTTCAGATGCATCTTTAGGTAATTCGCAAGGTAAATTATCTACTGCCATTACTGCCACTACCCCATCATTAGTAAAGTCATCTTCTTTTTCAGTAATAGGATTATAACCATAAATAGGATTTTTAATTGTAGAAGGTCTGATTGTAGACGCAACAGGACCATCAATATCACAAGAAATATCAGCAACAACTCTTATATTAAAATCTGAAGAATCAGCATCTTCTCTTGTGAAAAGAAAAGGAGAACCTACACTATAAAAATGTCCAGCAATAAAAAGATTCGCATGTTTTGCATATTTCATAAATGAAGATTTATATTTCTCAGGATTGTTGTAAAAGTCGTACTTTTCAGAATCTGAACCATCTATTCTTACATTATAATCCATAGTGTCTAACCTACAGAAAACAGATTCATTATAAGTATTTATTATAAAATCCTCTTTACTCACTTCTTTTATTTTTGCAGAACTTAATACTTCTAAAGCTCCATTAGCAACTCTACCTTTTCCTGTAAGGATAATTTTTTCGTTAGTAAGGCTAATTTTCTCTATCTCTCTTTCTACCTCTTCTCTATCTATACATTTATAAGCAGCTTTCAAATTATACTTCGCAGATTTTAATCCGTAAGTTAACAAGCCATTATAAGCACCAACAATACCTGCATATCTTCCAAAACCTAATAACCTTTTATTATTTGATCCTTTTAAAACTTCATAATCCACCATTTCAATGTTTAAATCTAACATTTTCTGCAGTAAATCTCTATTATAAGGTTGTTCTTTTATGGTATGAGAAAAATAAAAGTATTTTTTATTTTCCAATAGAGAGCATTTTGGGACCTCTTTTATTCCTATCAGAACATCACAATCATCCACTGAATCAACTAACTCTATCCCTTCATTTCTATATTCTTCATCTGAAAAACAACGAATATCACTTTTTTGTACTACTAATGTTAATATAGTATTTTCAAGAATCCACTTGCATTGTTTGGGAGTAAAAGCGACCCTTTCATCTGGAGGACTTTTTTCTTCCCTTAATATTCCAATTTTCATACTATTTTAATTTATTACAAAAATAATTAATTGATGCAAATAGACTAAATATTTTCATATTTTTGCGAAATAGATCATAAACTTATTGGGACTGACTGGATTTGACTGCAAGATGCATTGGACTGTAAGCATGTCGAGCATTGTTTTTTGGCTCGTAAAAATCAAAAATCATATTTTTTAATTGGCGAGTCTAACTACGCTTTAGCTGCCTAATTTTATAAATTAAGCTGGCTTTTGTCTCTTTTAAAGGACCTTCTGATTCCTTTAATCCTGAGGCATTATTAATTTCAGAATAGCAGATTTATTTCTTCTGTAATGATGCGAAACTTTTTGAAGATAAGAATAGGATTTGGTTGCTAATTTCCACTTCTATTTCGAAAATTAAAATAAGATAAACATGTAGAAAGCTTTTTGATTCCTTGTTAGGACGTGGGTTCGAAACCCACCAGTTCCACTATAAAAAACCCTTGTAATCTAGTGATTGCAGGGGTTTATTTCTTGGTAGGCCTGTATGTAGGCCACTTTTCACTATTTTTCTTGTCCGTCAATGTTGATAAGTATGCTAATTGGCTCTGTTTCTTCAGTGTCTTCAATAGTCTTTTTCTTTCCTATAGCGTAAGGTAATAGCTTTGTTATTGCGTTGATATAATCAATAGGGTCTTCTATCTTGTTTAGCATTTCTCTAATCTTGTTAGGGTCTATTCTTTCTATGTAGATTTTTTACTTTCTATTTTTTTGTATTTTAGACGATTCATAAAACAAATAACATTATGTCGGAAAGAAGAAATTTCATAAAGAAATCTACAATTGGTGCACTAGCAGCATTTTTATTACCTAAATCAGTTCAGTCTATTATAAATACAAACAATAACGATAACTCATCAAAAGAATTTCCCATGGTAATTTCCACTTGGAGACATGGATTAGCAGCAAACACTGCCGCTATGGAATCCTTATTGAATGGAGACAAAGCAATAGATGCCGTAGAAATAGGAGTAAAAGTACCAGAAGCGGATCCCGAATGTAATTCTGTAGGATATGGAGGATGGCCTGATAGAGATGGAAATGTAACATTAGATGCCTGCATAATGGATGAAACAGGAAATTGTGGATCAGTTAGTTTTTTACAAAATATAAAACACCCTATTTCAGTTGCAAGAAAAGTAATGGACGAAACCCCTCATGTAATGCTTTCAGGAGAAGGAGCTCTACAATTTGCTTTAGAAAAAGGATTTACCAAGGAAATTTTACTTACTAAAAAATCTGAAAAAAGGTGGAAAAAATGGATGGAAACTTCTGAATACAAACCAATAATAAACGTAGAAAATCATGATACAATTGGACTCCTAGCTCTTGATGAAAAAGGAGATATTTCTGGAGCTTGTACTACCTCAGGATTAGCATGGAAACTACACGGTAGAGTTGGAGATTCCCCTGTTATTGGTGCAGGAATGTTTGTAGACAATGAAGTGGGTGGATGTTGTGCAACTGGAGTTGGTGAAGCAGTATTAAAAACCTTAGGTTCATTCCTAATTGTGGAACTGATGAGACAAGGATCTACACCACAAGAAGCTTGTGAGGAAGGAATTGCAAGAATAGTAAAAAACCAGAATTACAAAGACATGCAAATTGGATATTTGGCCATTAATAAAGAGGGAGAACATGGTGCATTTGCCGTTCGTGCAGGGTTTAATTATGCCTTACATCAAAATGGAGAAAATAAATTAATAGATTCTAATTCATTTATTAAGAAATGAGATATTTAATATTCAGTTTAGGACTACTAATGTCCTGTAGTACAGAAGAAAAATTACTTACTGATTATGTAAATCCTTTTATTGGAACGGGAGGTCACGGTCATACTTATCCTGGAGTGTCTTCCCCATTTGGGATGATGCAACTCAGTCCTGACACAAGGTTGGAGGGTTGGGATGGTTGTGGTGGATACCATTATTCGGATGATGAAATTTATGGTTTTTCTCATACTCATCTTAGTGGCACGGGCGTTTCCGATTATGGAGATATTTTATTGATACCAACAACTGGAGAGTTACTTTTAATAAATGGTTCAGATGTGAAAAAAGGTTATAAATCCAAGTTCTCTCACAATAACGAAACTGCTAAAGCAGGATATTATTCTGTGAACTTAGAAGATTATAATATTGATGTAGAACTAACGGTCAGTAAAAGATCAGGGTTTCACAAATACACCTATAATTCTGACAAAGAAGCTCAGCTTATTTTAGATTTAGAACATAGAGACAGATTAACTTCCTCTAATATTGAATTAGTAAACAATAATAGTATAAAGGGATGGCGACACTCCTCTAATTGGGCAGAAGATCAAAGATTATATTTTTATATTCAACTTTCAGAAGACATTTCAGAAGTTATATACAGAGAAGATAGTTTAGTGGCAGGATTTAAATTTGGAGAGATAGAAAATCCTCTTTTAGTAAAAGTTGGGATTTCGGCAGTAAGTATCAAAAATGCAAAAGAAAATTTAGAAACTGAAATTTCTCACTGGGATTTCCACAAAACCCTTGAAGGAACAACTAAACAATGGGAAGAAGAATTAGGAAAAATACAGATTGAAACTGAAAATGAAACTAAAAAAGAAATTTTCTACACTTCATTATATCATTCACTATTAAACCCAAATTTATTTTCGGATGTAAATGGGGATTATTTAGGAATGGATTTAAAGGCACATAATACAACAGAAAAACAATATACTATCTTTTCACTTTGGGATACCTTCCGAGCTACTCACCCACTTTTTACGCTTATTCAACAAGAAAAAACATTGGAATTTATCAAAACTTTTATTCGGCAATACCAAGATGGAGGTCAGCTTCCAGTTTGGGAACTTGCCGCTAACTATACAGGATGCATGATTGGATACCATTCTATTCCTGTAATTGTAGATGCTTATGTAAAAGGAATAAGCAATTTTGACACGAAATTGGCATTGGAAGCTATGGTTCATTCTGCTAATCAGAATCATTTGGGTTTAAAACAGTATAAAGAAAACGGATTTATCTCTGCATCTGACGAGCCAGAATCAGTTTCCAAAACATTAGAATATGCCTATGACGATTGGTGTATTGCAGAGTTTGCAAAAAGGATAGGGAATGATTCTGTTGCGTCTATTTTCTATGAAAGAGCACAGAATTATAAAAACTTATTTGATCCTTCAACAAATTTCTTCCGAGCAAAGAATTCCTTTTCTTGGTTTTCACCTTTCAAGCCAGAAGAAGTTAATTTTAATTATACAGAAGCAAATGCTTGGCAATATTCTTTATTTGTTCCGCAAGATATTTCAGGACATATACAATTAATGGAAGGGAATAAAAATTACGAAACTCATTTGGATAATATGTTTACTGCTTCTATGGAAACTTCAGGAAGAGAACAGGTTGATATCACTGGATTAATTGGACAATACGCTCATGGAAACGAGCCTTCACACCACATGGCTTATTTATACAACTATATTGGGAAAGCTGCTAAAACCCAAAAATATGTAAAGCAAATATTAGAGGAACAATATTCAAATCTTCCAGATGGACTTTCAGGAAATGAGGATTGTGGACAGATGTCCGCTTGGTATGTTTTGAGTTCTTTAGGGTTTTATTCGGTAACGCCAGGATTAGATTATTACAGCATTGGAACTCCACTTTTTAAAAAATCAATCATCAATTTAGAAAATGGAAATACTTTTGAAATTAAAGCAAATAATGTTTCTGACAAAAACTTCTATATACAATCCGCTACTTTAAATGGAGAAGAATACAATAAACCATATATAACACATTCTGAGATAACAAATGGTGGAAAAATTATTTTTGAAATGGGAAAAACTCCTTCTGATTGGGGAAGTACGGAAATTCCAATCTCAGAAATTAAAGACAACATCATTACGGCTGTACCTTATTTTATTTCTGAAAGTCAAACATTTACTAACCAGTTGAAAATTGAAATTGGTTCTGCAGAAAATACAACTATCTATTTTACAACTGATGGAAGTAAACCAAATACAAATTCTGAAGAATATAACTCCCCTATTTTAATTTCAGATTATACAACTTTAAAAGCAATCTGTATAAAAAATGGGATTAAGAGTAAAATGGTAAGTGCCGATTATTTTAAGATTGATAATAGTAAGACTATCCAATTAATTAGTGAATATGCCAACCAATATTCTGCAGATGGAGACAAGACCTTAATTGACCATTTGAGAGGAGGGGATAATTACAGAACAGGGAATTGGCAAGGTTATAGAGGTGACCTTATTGCAGATATTGATTTAGGAAAAATAAAAGAGGTTTCTTTTTTTAGTATTGGTTTTTTACAAGAAATTCGTTCTTGGATTTTCTTTCCTAAAGAAATTAAAATATTCATTTCAGAGGATGGAGAAACTTACAGTAATTTGGTGACTTTGAGCAATACTTTTCCAGATGATAAAGAAGGTACTTTTACAAAGGATTTTACTTTTGAAAAAGGTTTTAAAACTAAACATATAAAAATAAAAGCAATAAACTATGGGTTTTGTCCCGAATGGCATTTGGGTTCAGGAGGTAAGACTTGGTTATTTGCAGATGAAATTATAATTGAATAAAAAAAAATGACAGAAAATAGATAGAGAGGGTTCTACAGTTACTTCTATTCACCACACAGATTCAAACGGTAGGACATTAATTAGTGTTACTTACCACGAGAAATAAAAAAAGAATTTAGAAAAAATTAGTTGTTGGTTTAAATAACTTACTCAAAAACAATTCTTCTTTCTATAGTTCCGTCTTTATAAATAAATAATAGTAAAGTATTTTTACGGAAAGGAACCTCTCTACCTAATACATCAACTATTTTCTCTATCTCTGAAAGGTTAATAATATCTTCTAAAGCATTTGCTGCAAAATCAACAAACAGAAACGCAGTATCCGAAACACAATCTAAATTATCGGTTACAATGAAATAATAAACACCATTTAATAAGGGAGTAAACTGTAGTACTCCCCCACTATTTTGTGAAGAAGATAATAAACCAGTAGGTCCAAACACATCATAAGTAAAAGGAGAAACACCATTTACAGCAAAGGCATCAATATCAGTTCCGTTTAACAATAACTGAGCATCCAAATCAGAGATAGCTATAAAAGTATTTATAATACTATCACATCCAAAATTATTAGTTAAAGTATCTGTAAACCCTCCATCAGAAATATAAATACTATTACCTACGATTACACTATCTCCGTTACAAAGCTTTACATTATTATTTATAGTATTAATAGGAAAAACAGTAAGAATAGTATTTATAATACTATCGCATCCATTTGTATTTTGTAAAATATCAATGTAATTACCAGTAAGATTATAGCTATTGTTATTTATAACATAAGTTTCTCCAGAACAAAGAGATTGAGGGTTAGTAAATACGGAACTCTGTAGAACCAAAATTTGACTAATTATAATACTATCACATCCAGAAACAGATGATAAAGTATCGTAAATTACTCCTGTATTACTATAATATAGTCCAGAAACATATACACTATCTCCACTACAAATACTGAAATTTTGATTATTTGTTATCTGGTTATTTACCGTCAGATTAGTGTTAATTATACTATCACATAATCCGTTTTGCAAGGTATCCGAATAAGTACCACTCTGAGTATAAACACTAGCTCCTACAATATAATAACCCCCACTACAAATATTTATATTGCTATTAGAAACTGTTGAGTTACCTATAGTTAAATTTGTATTGACAATACTATCACATCCTGCAGAAGTTTGGAACATGTCTGTGTAGTTTCCAGTTGTAGTATAAGTACTATTACCCACTACAACACTTCCTCCATTACATAAATCTATATTTTGACTACTGCTATATTCCTGATGAATAATAGCCTGTACAGGATGTAAATTAGAAGAACAAGGATCCTTTATAATTTCCCAATCATAAAAGAAATAATAATATCCTGCAGAAGAATTAGTAGCTGTAATAGAAACAATGTTAGACACATTATACGGAAATACAGCTCCTGATGAATTTCTAAACAAATCTGTATTACTTCCATTAACACCTAAGTGTAAATTATTCTGTACTGGTAAATCAAAATATAAATTTACTCTATATCCATTTGTTATAGAAGAAGGAATAAATACCGTAGTATCTTTTATAAGTGCATTACTACTATTTCTTAATTCTATAGTTCTATTGCCTGAAGAATATGCATAAACTAATACCGAAACTAAAGTAGAAGGTACATAATTATCAAAAATTAAATATCTGTTACCCTGATAAGCCCCTCCAGCAGCAAATGTATTATCAGTTGGACCTTCATATACCGCATTAAAACTCATTTCGGACTGAGCATAATAAGTAGTAGTACTATTAATCAAAGGGGTAGTAAAAGTAGATCCTGTGCCAACTAAGTTGTTTCCGTTTACATCCGAATACCATTTTACATTATTAGTTACTGAATTTGAACTTAAAAGCAAACTTGTAGCACCACAAGCAGAGTCCTCTTGTAACTGTAAATTCATATTCATAATATTAATATAGTTGATTTCTGTATAGTTATTACTACCATACTGATTTAAAGTAGTTAAACCTACAGTATAAATTCCTCCATTTATATAAGTATGGCTTGGATTTTGTAATGTAGAGGTAATTCCATCTCCAAAATCCCACAGCCAACTTGTAGGTCCATTAGAGGAGTTATCTGTAAAATTAATGGTTCCATTACAACTTACTGTATCAGAAGCTACAAAAGAAGTTACAGGGGCAGCCATTGGGTAAGTACAACTCCAATTCAATTCAAAACCTCTTCCATTTACAGCAGCATCAGAATGTAATAAAATAGTAATTGCTCCAGCAGAAGAAGTAACAGTTCCAGGGCTACCAGTTAACGTATTACAATACTGACCTAATGAAGTGGCAGAAGTAGAATTTCCATCAAATATCTCTAAATAATCCCAATTACAATTGGTAGAGGAAGAAGGTGCTTCTACATCAAAATCTGTGAAATTTAAAGTAATCTGGTTACTACCCACAGGCTCAATAGTTATCCAACTATCATTTGCATCATAATAGTTAGAACTAGGACCACCTACATCATATAAAGTACCTACACATGCAGTTTGAGTAAGTGCCGACCCACTTGCAGGAAGAGTAACAATACAAGGATTGTTTACATTTACATCAATTAAAGATTGTGATATAACACTATCCACTCCTAAAGGACCCGTAGCAATTAAACTTACAGTAAAGGTTCCGTAATTAGAGTAAGTATGTGTAGGACTTGTTGATGTACTTGTATTTCCATCACCAAAATCCCAGTAATAAGAACTAGAATAAAAAGAGGTATTAGTGAATATAACTGTTGCTGGAATATTACAAAATATAGAATCGGAAGCAAAGAAACTTGCAGAAGGAGGAGAGGTAATTTGCAAATCGATACTCCACAGTCCTCTACCAAATGTAGATGCTAATAATTTATTTGTTTGATACTGAATTTCTAATTCTGTAACTACAACATTAGGCAAAGTAGCATAGTTAAAATTAGACCAATCTGATACTGTTGAATCTATAGTAAATACACCTAAATCCGTACCAATATAAAGAGTTTCCAAATTACTGGTTTCATCTAACACAATAGTATTTACAGGTATGTTTAGAAGTGTACCAGAAATATTTTGCCAACTACTTCCACCATTTGTAGATTTATACACCTTCTCTCCTGCAGTATAACCTGAAAAAGTAACCCAAACTTTATCTGGATTAGCAGGATGTATTGCAATATATTTAATTGTTTTATAAGGTAATCCGTTACTTATATTATTCCAAATAGTTCCTCCATTTGTAGTTGTATATAAATTTGGACCGTCAGAAAAATACAAAACTGCAGGATTTGATTTTGAAACTGCAATCTCATCAATCTTACCTCCATTAGTTTCATTGTTTGTTATTGTATTCCAATTATTACCTCCATCAGTTGATTTTTCTAATTCATCATATCCTACATATATAATATTCGGATCATTTCTATCTAAAATATAAGGAGTTTCCCATGCTCCATTACCAGTAGAAATCGTTGAGAAACTATTCCCTCCATTTGTAGATTTCCGGATACTTCCATAATATATTTCTCCGTACATTACATTAGAGTTTGTCGGGTCAATAATACATTCCATACCGTCACCTCCAATTACAGCATCCCAAGTATTTCCATTCTTCAGAAAAGTACCATTATCCTGATTTCCAGTTAACACCAAATCTTGTACCGTTTGAGAAACACCTAAAGAGTACATTTGGGTAATATGCAAACCATCCGAAATATCTGTCCAATTATTTCCATTATCAGTAGAGGTATACAATCCTCCATCATTAGCAGAGTAAATATAATCGTTTAAGGGATTGTATTTTAACATATGTTCGTCTGCATGCATATAATCTGCACCACCACTACCTGTCCAATGTGTATTTAAACTCCAATTCTGACCTCCATCAGTTGATTTCCAACAATTCACTCCTCCTACAAAAAGTATTTCTTCATCATTTGGATCACATGCAAAAGCTAAATCGTACCAGGCTTGCCCATCTGAATCGGAACCTGTTGTAGACCACCCCAATAAATTAGGTGAGTTAGATTGTTGTGCCCAACTTACACCTTCATTCGTAGATTTATAAACTCCATAATATCCATTATTATTGTCTCCAAAAAGAGCATATACTACAGAAGGATTATCGGGAGTAACCGATACGCAAGCCCTTACCACTGAAGAAGTAGAAGGTAATCCTGTTCCACTTTGAGACCAATTTATTCCATTATCAGTAGATTTATATATAGAGGTATTTCCTTTTGAAGCACCATAAATTATGTTTGAATTTGTAGTATGAAATTCAATATCCGTCATATTAATATTCGAATAAGTTAAAGAAAAATTATCACCACCATCATAAGAACGATAAATACCATTAGATGTAGCAACAATTATTACATTGGTATTATTCGGATCCATCAACACTCTGTTACCTCTATAATAGTTAGTTATATTAAAAGAAAGACCAGTAGTATTAAAAGTATTACCTCCATCAGTTGATTTCATAAGTCCGTAGCAGTAAGTATCACCCCCATCTCTATCTCCCGTAATAATAAATATTTCATTTGGATTATTAGGATTTATTGCAATATCTGAAACTCCTAAATTAGTAATAAAATCAGTAGTTGTAGTCCAAGTTTGCCCACCATTATCTGATTTCCAAAACCCACCAGCTGGTGCACCAACATAAATTTTATTAGGATTGGTAGGATGAAAAGCAATAGTATTTACTCTACCAATTCCTCTTTTTTGGCCAGTACCATATAAAGGCACATTATCAGGACCTACTTGAGTCCAAATATTTGGTGGCATCATAGAAGAAGAATTCTGTAATCTTGTAGCTTCTTCAAATAATATTTCAGGATGCTGTATTCCATCAGGAAAAACTCTTTGTTCTATAAAGTTTTCCCAACGCTTAAACTGCTTCCAACCTTTTCCTTTTTCGATAGTTTTATTTTCCCAATAATCGTTAAACTCTTTTTGTGTTTCATAAAAATTATTTTCTGGATTTAGCATGTCATCTACCCAATTCTGAGAAAATAAAAATTGAGGGATTAGTAAGCTAAAAAGGATTATTTTTTTCATGACTTATTTTTATTCAAAGATAATATTATTTTATAATACTTACTTTCTCCAACCAAAGAAATAAGTTCTTCTTTTTTAGCTTCTTTTATTTTCTTTACACTACCAAAATGAGAAATAAGCTTTTCAATGGATTTCTCACCTAAACCTTCTATTTCGTTTAAGGAAGTAGTAAATGTATTTTTACTTCTTTTATTTCGGTGGTGCGTAATACCAAATCGGTGTGCTTCATTTCTCAATTGTTGTATTAACTTTAAACTTTCCGATCTTTTATCAAGATATATAGGAATAGGATCCCCCAAGAAGAAAATTTCCTCTAATTTTTTTGCTATACCAATTATCTCAATTTTTCCAATTAAACCAAGTTTATCTAAACTCTTAGCAGCTGAAGAAAGTTGTCCCTTGCCACCATCAATCACAATAAGTTGTGGTAAACTTTCTTTCTCTTCTAATAGTCTTTTATATCTTCTATAAACTACTTCTTCCATAGATTTAAAATCATCAGGACCAACTACTGTTTTAATATTAAAATTACGATAATCTTTCTTAGAAGGTTTTGCATTTTTAAATACTACACAAGCCGCTACCGCATTTGATCCCTGAAAATTAGAATTGTCAAAACATTCGATATGTCTTGGTTTTTCTTTCAAGTTTAAATCTACTTGTAACTTATTTACAATTCGTTTATCAGAGGACTTTGCTTTTAACGCATCTTTCTTTTTAATCTTATCAAATTGCATGTATTTTGCATTTCTTTTGGATAGTTCTATCAGTTTGTATTTATCTCCTATCTTAGGAAGTAAAATCTTTGCACCTTCCCATAAATCCTCTAACATAAGCGAGGAGTAAATCTCTTTAGAAACAGAATTAAATCGTTGACGGAGTTCGGTAATAGCATATACCAAAAGTTGTTCATCTGTTTCTTCCAACTTCTTTTTCAATTCTATAGTATGGGTTTGTATAATAGCACCACTAGAAATTTTAAGATAATTTACAAAAGCAGAATTTTCATCTGAAACAATAGTAAAAACATCTACATTATTAATTTTAGTATTTACAATAGTAGATTTTGATTGATAATTTTCTAATAAATTTAACTTTTCCTTTACAGATTGTGCCTTTTCAAATTCTAGATTTTCTGAATAATATATCATTCTATCGTTTAAAATTGAAGTGACCGATTTTATATCTCCTTTAAGAATTTGTTTTATATGTTTTATTCCAATTTCATAACTCTCCTCAGACTGAAATCCTTCACATGGAGCTAAACAATTTCCGATATGATACTCTAAACACAATTTAAACTTCTTCTTTTCAATATTTTCTTCATTCAAATTCAAACTACAAGTCCGTAAAGGATACAATTGATGAATAAATTCTATTAGAGTTCTAACTAATCTAACTGAAGTATAAGGCCCAAAATAAGTAGATCCATCTTTCACTACTTTTCTAGTAGAAAATACCCGTGAAAAAGATTCGTTTTTTACACATATAAAAGGATATGTTTTATCATCCTTTAACATAATATTATATTTAGGCTGGTATTTTTTTATAAGGTTATTCTCTAATAAAAGAGCATCCATTTCAGTAGGAACCACAAAGTATTTAATATCCCTAATTTTGGAGACCATCATCTTTGTTTTTGCATGTTCGTGCTTTTTAGTAAAATAAGAAGAAACTCTTTTTTTTAAGTTTTTCGCTTTACCAACATAAAGTATTTTTTCCTCCTTATCAAAATACTGATACACTCCTGCCTTTTGAGGGAGGCCCTTTATAATTTCTTTTATTTCTTCTGGAGTTTTCATTTTTGTAAAACAACTACTTTTTTGTACTGATTTACAAGTCCAATATCAGATAAAAAATCTACAACAACTATATACATTCCTTGAAGTAATGAGATGATTATTTCATCAGTACCGTTCCAGAATTCGCTAATTAATGGAAAACTAAAAAGAATAAAAAACAACCAAGACTTATGCATAAGTTGTAAATATAGTGAATTTAAAAACACTAGTTAATTAAAGTGTCTTTTATAAAAAAGTAGAAGAGAAGTTATACCTATAAAAATAGCAGAATCAGCTATATTAAAAATTGGTTTAAAAAAGATGAAATGATCTCCTCCAAAAAATGGAATCCAATCAGGTAAGAAATAGGATTCTCCTGTAAGCGGGAAGTACAACATATCCACAACCCTACCATGAAAAATAGCAGATTCATTAAATATTACACCATAAAAAGTACTGTCAATTATATTTCCTAAAGCACCCCCTATAATTAATCCGAAACAAATTAATAAAGCAGTTGGGAATTCTTTTTCTTTTATTAGTTTATTCACATAAAAAACTCCCCATACAACAACAACTATCCTGAATAGAGTAAGAAATAATTTCCCATAATCCCCCCCTAATTCTATACCGTATGCCATTCCGTTATTTTCAATAAAATGAATACGGAACCAATCAAAAAACAGAAATTCAGAGTTTAGTTGCATGTTAGTCTTAACCCAAATTTTTGTAGATTGGTCAATTAATAATAATAAAAAAGATGTTAAAAATACTTTCTTCAAGTGATTACTGAGCTCTTTTAGCTTCAATAGAAAGTGTGGCGTGAGGAACTAAAGTTAATCGTTCTTTACTAATCAGTTTTCCTGTAACCCTGCACAGACCATAAGTTCTGTTTTCAATACGAATTAAAGCATTACTTAAGTTCCTAATAAATTTTTCTTGTCTGAAAGCCAATTTCATGTTTTCATCTTTAGATAAAGTAGATGAACCTTCTTCAAAAGCTTTAAAAGTTGGAGAAGTATCATCTGTTCCGTTATCTGAAACATTAGAATATGCTGACTTTAAAAGTCTTAAATCTTCATTAGCTATTTCAATTTTTTCCTCTATTAAAGATTTAAAATCTTCCAATTCTTTTTCTGAATAGTTTATTTTATTTTCCGACATAATTTTATATTTTTTTAATAATAATATTTAAAGTTATTCCATCTACCAAATCAATATTTATTTTTTCGTTTTTTAAATCATTTACAACTTCTAAGGAATTCGCTAATGTTTCTCCACAAATATAAGAAAAATTATTTGTTATTGCATTTTCCATAGCTTCATTTTTTTCAACAGTAATTTCAATTTTATCAGTAACTTTAAAATCCTTATCTTTTCGAATATTTTGTATTCTATTCACAAACTCTCTAGCCAAACCTTCTTCCATTAAATTATCAGAAATGGTAACATCCAAAGCAACAGTAATTCCATCCTGACTCATAACTTGCCAACCTGGAATATCTGCAGAGGAAATTTCTACATCCGAAAGGTCAATTGTAATGTCATGGTTGATAAAAAAATTACCTTCTACTTCTATATTTTTAATATCCTCAACTGTAAACTGATTTACTTTTGATGCAATCAACTTCATGTCTTTACCAAATTTAGGACCTAAAGTTTTGAAATTTGGTTTTATTTTTTTGGTTAGTATATCAGAGTCTGCTGAGATAAATTCTATTTCTTTTATGTTTAGCTCGGAAAGTAAAATATCCTGAACAGAATTAATCTGATCCTTCATTTTATCTCCACTTACAGGGATCATAATTTTTCGTAAGGGCTGACGAACCCGTAGTCTTTCTTTTTTTCTTAGAGAAAGAGCTATAGTAGTTATCTTCTGTGCTACATCCATTTTTTCTTCCAAATCAGAATCAATTTTAGTTGCATCTGATTTTGGGAATACTGATAAATGAACAGAAATTGCGTTTTGTTTAGAAGAGAATTCATTTAGATCTTTATATAATCGTTCCATAAAAAACGGAGCAATAGGAGCCGAAATAATAGCAATCTTTTCTAAACATTCGTAAAGAGTTTGATAAGCAGAAATTTTATCTGAATTATATTCTCCTTTCCAAAATCTTCTTCTACTCAATCTAATGTGCCAGTTACTTAATTTGTTCATTACAAAATCCTGAATCAAACGACATACTTTTGTAGGTTCGTAATCTTCATAATTAGATTGTACTTCTGTAATTAAAGTATTCAATTCCGAAATAATCCACCTGTCAATTTCCGTTCTTTTTTCTAAAGGAATTTCATCTTCAGAGTAAGAGAAACCATCAATATTTGCATATAAAGTAAAGAAAGAGTAAGTGTTGTAAAGTGTACCGAAAAATTTTCGTTGTACCTCCTCTATACCACTAACATCAAACTTTAGGTTATCCCACGGTTGAGAGTTTGAAATCATGTACCAACGACAAGCATCTGCTCCATATTTATCAAGTGTAATAAAAGGGTCGGTTGCATTCCCCAATCTCTTGGACATTTTGTTTCCATTTTTATCTAAAACCAATCCGTTAGAAATTACATTTTTATAAGCTACACTATCAAATAACATGGTAGAAATAGCATGTAATGTAAAGAACCAACCTCTAGTCTGATCTACTCCCTCCGCAATAAAATCGGCAGGATAATTTTGTTTGAATAATTCTTTATTTTCAAATGGATAATGAAGTTGTGCGTAAGGCATAGATCCAGAATCGAACCAAACATCAATAAGGTCTAATTCTCTTTTCATTACTTTTCCTTCAGATGAAACCAGAACAATATCATCTACATAAGGTCGGTGTAAATCAAAAGTATTGTAGTTCTCTTCAGAAAAGTTTCCTACTTCAAATTCAGATAAGGGGTTAGTTGTCATAATACCTGCAGCAACAGATTTTTCTACCTCAACTTGTAACATTTCTACAGACGAAATACAAATTTCCTCCTCTCCATCTTCTGTTCTCCAAATAGGAATAGGAATACCCCAAAACCTAGAACGAGAAAGATTCCAATCTACTAATTTTTCTAACCAATTACCAAACCTCCCTACTCCAGTAGATTTTGGTTTCCAATTGATGGTATTATTCAATTCCATCATTCTTTTTTTATAATCCGTAGTTTTTACAAACCAACTATCCATTGGGTAGTACAAAATTGGTTTGTCCGTACGCCAACAATGAGGATAAGAGTGTTCGTATTTTTCAGATTTAAATAATTGGTTGTTATCTTTTAAATTGATTACAATTTGTACATCAGCAGGATATTTTGGCTTTTCATCTTTTTCTGTATAAAATTCCTGTTTTACATATTGACCTGCCAAATCAGTAACTTCCTCAGTAAACCTTCCTTGTCCATCCACTAAAGTTAATGAACCAATTCCATTTTGTTTGGCCACCAAATTATCATCAGCACCAAAAGAAGGTGCAAGGTGAACAATTCCTGTTCCATCTTCTGTAGTTACAAAATCTGCCAGAATAACACGGAATGCATCACCATTTTCTGGTTGTTTATAAGGAAATAACTGCTGGTAATTTACTCCATTTAAATCTGTTCCTATATATTCTTTTACAATTTCATAAGGGAGTTGTTTGTCTCCTTCTATATAGTCGGAAAGAGAAATATCCTCTGTGAAATATTTATGTAATAAATCTTTTGCCATCACAATAGTAATGGGCTTATTGTTGTACAAATTAAAGGTATTTACCTTAACATAGTTTATCTTTTTTCCAACGGCAAGTGCGGTATTAGAGGGTAAAGTCCATGGTGTGGTAGTCCAAGCTATAAAGGAAATCTCCTGTTCTCCATCAAAAAGGAAAGCTGATTTTGCATCCTCTACAATTTTAAACATGGCCACTGCAGAAGTATCTTTTACATCTTTATAACAACCAGGCTGATTTAACTCATGTGTACTTAATCCTGTCCCTGCTTTTGGAGAATACGGTTGAATTGTAAATCCTTTGTACAACAAGTCTTTTCTGTGCATCTCAGAAAGCAACCACCATACACTCTCAATGTATTTGTTATCGTAAGTTACATATGGCTTATCCATATCTACCCAATAACCCATTTCATTGGTTAGTTTTTCCCACTCCTCTTTGTATTTCATTACATCTGTTCGGCAGGCTTTGTTGTAATCCTCTATTGAAATAGTAGTACCAATATCTTCTTTTGTAAGTCCTAAGTTTTTCTCTACCCCTAATTCTACCGGAAGTCCGTGCGTATCCCAACCTGCTTTTCTGTTTACTTGGTATCCTTGCAAACTTTTATATCGGCAGAATAAATCTTTTATAGTTCGAGCAATTACATGATGAATACCTGGCATACCATTTGCTGAGGGTGGTCCCTCATAAAAAGTAAAGCTAGGTTTTCCTTTTCCTTTATTAATACACTCCTGAAAGATATTTTTTTCGTTCCACTCTTTCAATACTTCTTTATGTATGTTAGGTAAACTTAACCCTTTATATTCTTTGTATTTACTCATTCTATTATTACTTCAATTTAGACTCCAAAGAGTTAGTATAAATCTTTCTATACTCTTCAATATCACCAAAAGATTTATCATCAATTCTTATATCTCCTTTACTTACATGTCCTAAAAGTGAAAAAGGAATCTTTGATTCTTTTAATAAATCTAAGAATCTATCTTCTTTTACCTCTCTTACTGAAACAATAATTCTGGAAGGTCCTTCTCCGAAAAGGAAAGCATCTTCTCTAATTTCTGAACTTGTAGTAATATCAAATCCTAAGTTATTTACCAAAGCACTTTCTAACAAAGTAATGAAAACACCACCATCTGCTATATCATGTGCTGATTCTATAACTCCGGACCTAATAAGTGTTGTAAGTTGAGACTGTAATTCCGATTCTGCATCTAAATCAAAATTAGGTACAGGAGATTCTTTTAATCCATGATAAGAAGCTAAGTATTCAGAAGAAGAGATGTTATTTTCTGAAGTGCCTAACATATAAATTAAGTCCGACTTTCCTTTAAAATCTAAAGAAGTAATATGTTTCTTATCTTCCACAATTCCTAACATACCAATAGTTGGTGTCGGAAAAACTGGAACTTCTGTACCTCCTACTGAAGATTGATTGTAGAAAGAAACATTTCCTCCTGTAACAGGAGTTTTGAATTTTAAACAGGCTTTACTCATTCCTTTAATAGCACCAACAAACTGCCAGTATACTTCAGGGTTATAAGGATTACCAAAATTCAAACAATTAGTAATTGCAGATGGAACACCACCCGAACATACAATGTTTCTGGCTGCTTCAGCAACTGCCATTGCAGTACCTTCTTCCGGGTTTGCATTTACCATACGAGCATTACAATCTACAGTCATAGCAAGTGCTTTATCTGTACCTTTTAAGTTTACAATTGCAGCATCTGTTGGTCCATTCGTACTCATGTTTATTGTACCAACCATAGAATCGTATTGCTCGTAAACCCATCTTTTAGATGCAATATTTTCGTGTCCTGTTAAATACTTTGCAACCTCTACTAAATCGGTAGGTTGCTCAATACTATCAATATTAAATTTTTTCCATTCTTCAAAATAAGATGGTTCAGAATATTCTCTATGATAAACTGGTGCACCACCTCCTAATACTAAATCAACACAAGGTACATCTCCTACTAAGTCCCCATTCATAAAGTATCTTACTCTATCTCCTTCTGTAACTACACCAATTTCTTTACAAGATAAATCCCATTTATCGAAAATAGCATTTACTATATCTTCTTGTCCTTTATGTACCACTACCAACATTCTCTCTTGAGATTCTGATAATAGAATTTCCCAATCTTTCATATCTGCTTGACGAGTAGGAACTTTTTCTAACCATAAATCCATTCCATGTTTACCAGCTGCCGACATTTCATTTGAAGAACAAGTGATTCCTGCTGCACCCATATCTTGCATTCCTACAACTGCATCAGTTTTTCCTAACTCTAAAGTAGCTTCTAACAATAATTTTTCCTGGAAAGGATCTCCAACTTGTACTGCTGGTAAATCTTGTATAGAATCTTCTGTAATATCTTTTGATGCAAAAGAAGCTCCATGAATTCCATCTTTTCCTGTACGAGAACCAACAATAAACACTGGATTACCTACCCCAGATGAAGTAGCCGAAATCATTTCTCCCTTCTTCATTATACCCGCAGAGAAAGCATTTACTAACGGATTAGTATTATAACAATTATCAAAGAAAACCTCCCCTCCAACAATAGGAATACCAAAAGCATTTCCGTAATCACCAATACCCTTTGTAACTCCCTTAACTAACCATTTTGTTTTATCTAACTCAATATTACCAAACCTAAGCGAATTTAATTGAGCAACTGGGCGAGCGCCCATTGTAAAAATATCTCTATTAATACCTCCTACCCCTGTAGCAGCACCTTGATAAGGTTCTAATGCTGAAGGATGATTGTGAGATTCAATTTTAAAACAACATGCTAAACCATCACCAATATCTACTAAACCTGCATTTTCTTCTCCTGCCTCAACTAACATATGAGGTCCTTCTTTTGGTAATGTTTTCAGCCAAACAATGGAGTTTTTATAAGAACAATGCTCTGACCACATCACTCCAAAAACGGAAAGTTCACAAAAATTAGGAGTTCTACCTAAAATTTCTTTAATCTTATCAAATTCTTCTGGACGCAAACCTATTTCCTGAGCTTGATCTAAAGTAGCTAATGTAAGTGTTGACTGTGAAGACATATTATTTATTTTGATTTGTTTGCAAAAATAACTAATTTTGTAACTTATTTATAAAAAACAAACATGAAAAAGATATTACTTTTTAGCCTAGCGTTAATAACTTTAAATTCTTGCGAAACTACTCCCATTGAAGGATGCACCGATCCGAATGCGATAAACTACAATTACAATGCAGACATAAACAATAATAGCTGTGATTTTAACTCCGATATAATATTTTACCTTGATCAAAATGCAGGAATATTTTTATATAATGCAGGAGTTCAAGAATTAACTTTTTATATTGATGGAGTAAATATAGGTTCTCAATATAACGACAATGGGTTTTTCAGTTCTGAAATTGACCCTGCATGTAACGACCCTTACTTTACAACTGGAAGTGTTTTCTGGAGTAACATAAGTTATCATACTCTAAGTTGGGAAGTAGAAGATGAACTAGGAAACATACTGTTTAATTCTAGCTCTACTCTAGCAGGAAACGAATGTTTAGCAGTACAGCTTACCGCTAAAAAATTAAAAGATTTTATGGGGAATAATTAGTAAAATCCGTTATACTTCCTTACTATTTGTTCTGTGAAAATAAATAGCAATACAAGTATTAAAATCCACACCTTATTTATTGCTGACTCTACCTTTTCGGTAGAATGCATAATAGTTTTATTTAAAGGACTATTTAATAATACAGATGATATCTGTTCTATATTAAATTCGGGAAATACTTGAGCATTACTCTCTGTAGAAAATTGATGTAAAAATTGGTGATTTGCCCTTGTTTCTATTCCCTCTAATAGTTTAGGGAAAACGATAAACTGCCCCTTAATTAATACATCCGAATTATTATAAACAGAAGTGAAATAATATTTATTAGGAGAAAGAGAAGAGACTTTAAGAATATAATTAGAGTTTTTATTTTTTGAATACACAAAACTATAATCCTCATTGTTTTCAGATGTAATAGTATGAGTCACTTCTTTCTCATTATCTAACTCATAGTTTTCGTTATAATATTCTGCTGTAAATTCAATATCCCTGCCCTCCTGTACCTTTTTATCGTATTGAATTCTGAACCTACTTTTATCTTCTTTAATCAATAAATATTGAGATATTTTAGAAAACAACTCATCAAAGTTTTTATGATAATTATCTTCTGTTCTATCACTTATTTTCCATTTCCATAGCCCCTCAGCATATACAACAGATATTTTTCTGTTAGGAGTTTCATCTAAAACAATAAGTGGTTTTTCGGTATTATATATTCCTATTTTCTGATACAATAAGATTTCAGAAGTAGAGGAAGGAGTATAATTAGCAAAGATAGAATACAAAGGAGGTAAATCGGAAATAAAGTTTTGCAAATCGGTAGAAACAGAAAACTTTGTGAAATTAGAATTATAAGTTGCGTTCACTTCCTGTACTTTGTTTTTTCCACTAATAGAAGAAGTAGGATAAATAGATTTTAAAGTAGAAACCGACTTAGAATTTACAAACATTAAAAGAGGAATGTCAGAATTCTTAATTTTCTCGATAATATGGGACTTATTATTTGGAATATAAAAACTGACAAGTAGATTGTATTTCTGAAAATTATCAGAATTAAACTCACTGACTTTTTGATATTCTACTTCATAGTTTTTATTTTCATCTAACACAGATTTTACAGCAGATACATCTGGATGCACCACATCAGAAAGGACAAGTATTTTATACTTAGAATCAATTACATCAATAAAAAAAGTATAAGAATTATTAGAAATAGACGCTTCCTGTTTTAAAGTGTTAAGCACTACTTTATATTTACTAATTCCTGATTTGTTATTTTTAATATTAAAAGTAGTTTTAATAAAATCAGAATTTGTTTTTATATTGATGTTTTTCGAATCTAATAATTTGTTTTCCGAATATAGTTTTACAACTATATTTTCTCCTTTACATTTGTTAGTTTTTATTTGAATTTCTACAGGAGTAGTATTGTCAAGAAAAGAAATATCGTTGTGTAACACTTTAGATATTTGTATGTCCTTTTTAATACTACTATCCCCTAAAGCAATAGTATAAAAAGGTACCGATTTTGAAATTTTATGATAATTAGGATTTGCTCCCTCATTATACAATCCATCAGAAGAAAGAACAACTCCCAATAAATTTCGGGAAGAATACTTTAAATCTACCTCATCCATAAGTTTTGAAATATTAGTAGATATTCCTTTTTTATCAGAAGTAAAACCTTCTTTAACCTCATCAGAATAATGATAAGATACTATATCAAAATTATTTAATAATTCGGTTTGTAAATTAGCAAAAGAAGTAGAATCGGAATAGTTAGAAGTAGATTTTGAAACATCTTGAGCCAAAATAACTAAAGGTTTTTCTTGTGAATGATGTACAATAGTGGTGAGAGGGTTTAATAGTAAAAAAGACAAAACAGAAACTACAACAGCACGAAAAACAAACAGAATAAAAGTAATTTTTCTACTTAAAAAATTATTTTTACGATATAAAAAATAAGCATAAACCACACCTAAAAGGATGCAGATTATACTATAATAAATTGGTAATTCGGTTGTAATTCCAAACATAATTTTATGTTAGCATTCCACCACAAACATGTAGAACTTGTCCGGTAACATAAGCCGACATATCAGAAGCTAAAAATAAAGTTACATTTGCAATATCTTCAGTAGTACCTCCTCTTTTTAAAGGAATAGAATTTCTCCATTCGTTTATTTGTTCTTCTTCTAGAGCTTCTGTCATTTCAGTTTCAATAAAACCAGGAGCAATAGAATTACATCTGATATTACGAGATCCTAACTCCAAGGCGGTAGATTTTGTAAATCCGTTAATAGCCGCCTTAGATGCAGAGTAATTTGACTGACCCGCATTTCCTTTAACACCTACAACCGAACTCATATTTATAATAGATCCTTTTCTTTGTTTTAACATAGGACGCAATACTGCTTTAGTCATGTTGAAAACAGATTTCATATTAATGTCCATTACACTATCAAAATCATCTTCCGACATCCGCATTAAAAGTCCATCCTTTGTAATACCCGCATTGTTTACTAGTACATCAATAGAACCAAACTCTTCTAATACATCAGCAGCCAGTTTTTGTGCTGCATCAAAATCAGATGCATCCGACTTATATCCTTTCGCTTTACATCCGATTACAGAAAGCTCTTCTTCTAAGGATTTTGCTTTTTCATCAGATGATCGATAAGTAAATGCAATATTTGCCCCTTGATGAGCAAACAACTCTGCTATTCCTTTACCAATACCTCTACTAGCACCGGTAATGATTACCGTCTTTCCCTCTAATAATTTCATAATTTTAATTTTAAAATTCAAAAGTACAAAAAGAATATATTGTATAATGAAGTTTTGGAGTTATATTAGAAGAGATATAAAGATATTAGAGGGAGGGAGGGAGACAGATATGAAAGTGTTTAATAAGATTAGGATGGTGATATGTATAGATATCAAGGAGTTCTTTAAGAATAGGAAGGTGATATGTATAGATATCAAGGAGTTCTTTAAGAATAGGAAGGTGATATCTATAGATATGAAAAAGAAAATTTTAAATATGAAAAAGGTAGAATTTTTGCCTGAAAAAATATTTATCTGATAATGTGGCAGTTACAGAGATATTATTTAAGTTTAGTATTTGATGTGTAAATGAGATGATTTATTTTTTGTATATTTGAGGAAGTAATATTAGAAAAAAAAATAATTATTGAATAAAAAAAAACCCACCAAAAGGTAGGATTTAATATTATATATTTTGTTTTAACTTATGCAGTAACTGACATTAATTCTGCCATTAATTTTCCTATTTCTGCAGGAGATTCGGCAACAGTAATACCACACTCTCTCATAATAGCCATTTTAGCTTCAGCAGTATCTTCCTCTCCACCAACAATAGCACCAGCATGACCCATTGTTCTACCTTCAGGAGCAGTTTGTCCCGCAATAAAACCAACTACAGGTTTAGTGCCGTTTGCTTTAATCCATTTGGCAGCATCTGTTTCTAACTGACCACCAATTTCACCAATCATAATAATACCATCTGTTTCCGGATCATTCATAAATAACTCCACCGCCTGTTTCGTTGTAGTGCCAATAATTGGGTCTCCCCCAATACCAATAGCAGTAGAAATACCCATACCCGCTTTTACAACCTGATCGGCCGCTTCATAAGTTAAAGTACCTGACTTTGAAACTACTCCAATTCTACCTTTTTTGAAAACAAAACCTGGCATAATACCACATTTCGCTTCATTAGGGGTAATAACTCCCGGACAATTAGGACCTACCAAAGTACAATCCTTATCCGTTAAATATTCTTTAACCATAATCATATCTCTAGTAGGAATTCCTTCCGTAATACAGATAATTACTTTTATACCTGATTCAGCAGCTTCCATTACTGCATCTGCAGCAAATGCTGGTGGAACAAAAATTAATGATGTATTAGCTCCAACCTTTTCAACTGCTTGAGATACCGTATTAAATACAGGTCTCTCCAAGTGATTTTGACCTCCTTTACCAGGAGTAACACCACCTACTACATTTGTACCATACTCTATCATTTGTGATGCATGAAAAGTACCTTCTGTACCCGTAAAACCTTGAACAATTACTTTAGAATCTTTATTTACTAATACACTCATTGTTATATTTATTATTTTGGTTTGCAAAACTACTAGAAAATAGTAGAATACAAAGTATTTTAAATACTTTTGCAAAATGAACTATTTTAATCCTGAAGATACTATTTGTGCTATTACTACCGGTGGAGGAATGAGTGCTATTGCAGTAATTAGAATATCAGGAGACAAAGCAATAGAGATTATAAATTCTGTTTTTAGTAAAAATATTACTTCCGCAATAACACACAGCATACATTTCGGAACTATAAATAAAGATAACGATATATTAGATGAAGTTTTAATTAGTATTTTTAAAGATACTAAATCATTCACTGGAGAAGAAAGTGTAGAAATTTCGTGTCATGGATCTGTTTATATTCAAAATAAAATAGTACAGCTACTAATTGAAAAAGGATGTAGAACCGCAACTGCAGGAGAGTTTACTATGCGTGCCTTTAAGAACGGAAAGCTAGATTTATCTCAAGCAGAGTCGGTAGCCGATTTAATAGAATCGGAAAGTGCATCAGCACATAAAACAGCAATGCACCAACTTAGAGGAGGATTCTCAAACCAACTACAAGGACTAAGAACACAACTAATTGACTTTGCGTCTTTAATAGAATTAGAGCTGGACTTTGCTGAAGAAGATGTAGAGTTTGCCGATAGAACAAAATTTTTAGAATTATTATCAGAAATACAGAAAACTCTAAGTAAATTAATAGAGTCCTTCAGCTTAGGAAATGTGATAAAAAATGGAATACCAGTTACTATTTTAGGATCCCCAAATGTAGGCAAGTCTACCCTACTAAACTGTTTATTGAATGAAGATAAAGCAATAGTATCGGATATAGCAGGAACCACAAGAGATGCTATTGAAGATACTTTAATAATAGGTGGATTCAACTTCCGTTTTATAGATACTGCAGGAATACGAAATACTAAAGATACTATTGAAAACTTAGGAATTAAGAAATCGTTAGACAAAGCAAATCAATCTAAAATAATATTGTTTTTATTAGATACTACCCAAAATATTTCTGATCAGATTACAGAACTAGAAAAGGTTAAAAAACAACATTCAGAAAAAATATTAATAGTACAGAACAAAACAGATGTTTCAGAAACTTCTTTAGAGATGAAAAATGTGATTTCTATTTCTGCAAAAAGTGGTAAAGGTATAGATCATTTGAAAAAGGAACTATTAAGTTTTGTAAATACTTATTCTATATCTGACAATGAAAGTATTGTAACTAACCTCAGACATTTTGAAGAACTACAACATACCTTAAATGAAATAGAAGAAGTAATAAAAGGAATGGAAATTGGTCTTTCTGGAGATTTTCTATCTGTAAATGTCCGACAAGCACTCTACCATTTAGGTAGTATTACCGGAGAAGTAACTACCGATACCCTACTAGGAAATATTTTCGGGAAATTCTGTATCGGAAAGTAAACTCTTTCACCTATTCTATTGTTTAAAATAAAGATCAATTAAATAGTTAATATTTAGCGTACTAACTACAATAGTTTTTAAATTTGCAATATGAATATTATAGAGAGTAAATTTAAAACTGTTTTAACTTATGGTACTTTTGACTTATTACATTATGGTCATTTAGAAATATTAAGAAAAGCAAGTCTATTAGGAGATAAACTAATTGTTGGGGTATCAACTGATAAATTTAATACAATCAAAGGAAAAACTTGTGTTTTACCATATCAGAAAAGAAAGGATTTATTAAAATCGATAGAATATGTTGACAAAGTGATTCCTGAAGATAATTGGGATCAGAAAGTGACTGATATTCAAGATAATAATATTGATATTTTTATAATGGGAGATGATTGGGAAGGAAAGTTTGATGAATTAAAGAAATTCTGTCAAGTTATATACTTGCCTAGAACTAAAGGTATATCATCCACTAAGTTGAAATCTATTTTAGATGATTAATTATTAATATTTTGTAAATAAATTTAATATAAATGTTAGAATTTTGGAACAATTAACTAATATTAAGTTGAAAAACTAAAAATAATATGAAGAACTATATAGTGGGAATAACAACATCTAAAAGCATTAAATACTTGCCTAAGTTAATAAATCTTTTAATGTTTCCTATTTCTTGCTTAGTATATATAGTGCCTAGAAACAAGAGAAATTGGGTTTTTGGTTCTGGAACTGGAATGAACTTTAGTGACAATGCTAAATATCTATTTTTATATTGTTCCTCATTAAATGAAATTAATTGTTATTGGATAACAAAAAATAAGGTTTTAGTTGAAAACATACGAAATGATGGACTGAAAGCATATTATAAATATAGTATAATGGGATTATGGTTAAGTATTTCCTCAAAAGTATATATCTATGATTCAAGAACTGGATGTATTAACCATTTTACTTCTGCAGGAGCTTATAAAGTAAGTTTATGGCACGGATCTCCTTTAAAAACTATTGACAGAGATATAACAGTTAAGAATAATGCATTTTACATAGGAAATCATACTTGGGGACTAAAACGTTATTTAGTAAGAATAATTATGCCGGAATGGTTTGTGGTTGCAGACTTAATGATCGCTACATCTGATAAAGTAAAAGGATATTTTAATTCTGCTTTTGGTTCTAAAAAAATTGAAGTTACCGGTTATCCTAGAAATGATATTATTTCTAACCCAAATTTATATAGAAAATATTTAATGTTTGAACAAAACATCATTCATTCTTTATCTACTAAAAAGACCATTTTATACGCACCTACTTTTCGTGATACAGATCGTTTTGAAAGAGAAACCCCTATTGTGTGGGAACGTTTGAATAATTTATTAAAGAAAAATGACACTACTTTTCTTATTAAATTACATAGACATGATTATTCTATGATTATAAAAGAAAATTATAGTCACATTAGAGTATTGGATAATGAATGCGATATGTATCCATTATTCTCAAAGGTTGATTTATTAATCACGGATTATTCTTCTATTTTCTTTGACTTCTTATTGACTGATAAACCGGTATTATTTTACCCTTACGATATAGAAGATTATTTGACTATGGATCGTTCAATGTATGATGAATACGAGACCGTAACACCAGGTCATAAGGCTTATAATTTTCAAGGTTTTTATGAAAAAATAGAATTATTTTTTAAAGAACCCAACGCTTTAAAACAAAGCAGTTTGGATTATAACGTAATTAGAAAAATGTACAATAAATATAATGATAGTGATAGTGCAAAGCGTACTTATCAATTTATCTCATCAAATTTATAATAAAGATTATGAAAATAGAGTTAATTGATGTAAACATCTTTCATATCAAAATCTCATATCTCAGAATAGTTTTAAAAAATATAGGAATCTTAAAAAAATAAAGAACGGGAAATATATCATCTCACCAACCTTTCTTTAACTTATCATCTTGGTGATAAAAAGGACCGCATCCTTTGTGTATTTGATGATAGAACAAAAGTAGTAAATATGTGGAGAGATAATGGATCAAGCTGTTTCCAGGAAGCACCAGGAGACTTTTAAATTTAAATAAAAATTATGAAAATATTACAAAAGATAGCATGGTTAACTAGAAAGTGGAATTTATCAATAAGACTGTTTGACTTACAATTACACGATAATCTTAACTCTTGGGGATTTCATATATTAGCAATTAGCTATAATCATTCTGTATATTCACTATTAGCATTTGAATGTAGATTGCCTAATGGGGCAGAAGTTAAACGCTTTGTAGTAGACCATGTAGATATTCTATTTTTAAGAAAGCCTCTTAATGATTGGGCTTGTGATTTAGAAGAAAATGCTATGTGGTCTGGTAGAACTCCAACTAAGTTAGAAGAGATTGCAGTTGCTTTAATTGGTACAATCTTTAAATAAATTGAATAGTTAGGGATAAATAAGAAACTTAAAAAAATAGTCAATGAACTAAACATATTTAATTTATAAAATTATAAAAAATCTAAAAAAATGAATAAAATATCCTCTATTGTATTATATGACAACAAATGTGGGTTCTGTACTAAAATTGCGAACTTCTTAAAAAAGAAAGATAAAGAAAACACTATTAAATGGATTGAAATAGATAGTAAGAAAGCAAAAGAAATTATTTTGAAACTGAAATTAGAAAAACATATTGATTCTATTATCTATATAAAGCGAAATAATCATCTTATAAAATCAGCTGCTGTAATAGAAATATTGAAAATATTAGATTATAAAACTAGATTCATTATACAATTGTTTCCTGTATCATTTTGCGATTTTATATATGACAAAATAGCTGCAAATAGATATTTATTTAATACATGTAAAATAAAATAAAATAAATTTAAGTTATGTTTGTAAGTACTTAATTAGGATTGTATATTTGCAACTTTATTTTTCTTAAAAAAATACCCAAAAATATTTATTCAGTTATAAAAAATTTGTCCAATATGTGTTGATCTAATCTATTTGAATATTCTCATTTTTATAGATAAAACTATAATCCTTACTCCATATTCATAAAGATTTAATACAAAAAAATAAAGATAATAGGAATTATAAAACAATGAAAAAAAGAAGACGGAGTAAAAGATAATATATCTGCCTTAAAAATACTAAAAAAAAAAATGAGAATCATTAGGATTACATTCTTAAAATGGAAGTTTGACATCTATGGAATAAAATAGAACAATTAATAAAAAATAACAATGAAAATAAGAAAACTTTTAATAATAATAGTAACTGTACTAATATTAATAGCTTTTAGCATGGTATCTAGCATCAGTTATAATATGGGGGTTACTCACGGAGTTACAAATGCAGAAACCATAAGAGAGTCAAAAATTACAGATTCATTAATAAATGAAACTACTATAAAAACTGTAAATGCAATTAAAATTATAAATTCAGATATTCATTCAGAAATAAAAAGTTCAGGAAGAGTTGTTTCATTAAATAATATTACTATTACTTCAGAAGTTGGTGGTAAAATAAATGGTAATTTTTCTATTAAGAAAGGTACTAACTTTAAAAAAGGGGATGTTTTATTCAAAATTAAAAATACAGAAATAAAGCTTTTAGTAGAAGCAAAAAAGAGTAATTTCATGAACTTAATCTCTAATAATTTAGCAGATATAAAACTAGATTATCCTCAAGAATACATAAAATGGGATAATTTCTTTAATTCTATTAGCTTCAATACTCCAATTTCTAAATTACCAGAAACAACAACTTCAAAAGAGAAAAACTTCATTATATCTAGAGGAATTATGGCAGAATACCTTTCTTTAAAATCTGATGAAGAAAAACTGAAAAAATATACTATTAAAGCTACTTTTGATGGTGTAATTACAAAATCGTACACAGACGTAGGAGCAAATATAAATATGGGGAGTCCAATTATTGATGTTATCAGAAAAGGGGAAATGGAAATAGAACTTACAGTAAATACATCTGAAATAAACTTTATAGAAATTGGTAATACTGTGCATTTTACTGACAATAATAACAAATTTGATGGTTCAATAACAAGAAAAGGGAGTTTTGTTAATCAAAACACACAAAATATCTCTGTTTTTGCAGAGATAAATTCAAGGAATCAATTATTATATAATGGAATGTATTTAGAATCTATAATTAAAACAAAAAAGAATAAAGATGTATGCAGAATCTCTAGAAGATCTATCTTCTCAGATAATAAAATATTTACTATAAACTCGAATAATGAATTAGAAGTTAAAAGTATAAATATTATTTCAAATAAAGGGAATAATGTTATTGTAGATAATATTAGTAATAACACAATAGTTGTTTCAGAACCTTTAATCAATATTAAAGAAGGTACTATTGTCAATCCAGTAATTAAATAATATGAAAAAGTTAATATCTTATTTTATAAAATATCCTATATACGCTAATGCAATAATTATTATCACTTCAATTGCAGGGATATTAAGTTTAATAATGATGCCTAAATCATTCTTTCCTGAATTACCTCCAAACAAAATTTATGTAAACGTAGCTTACCCTGGAGCTTCTCCACAAGAAATTGAAAAAGGAATTACTACAAGAATCGAAGAATCATTAAATGGAATAATAGGTGTAGAGGAAATTAACTCTATTTCTTCAGAAAATCTATCACGAGTAATAATAGAAGTATATGAAGGATTTGATATTGATGAGGTGCTGCAAGATGTGAAAAATTCTGTAGATGCAATCTACTCATTCCCGGAAGGAGCAGAAAAACCTACTATAAAAAAACAAAAAAGTAGAGGTGTAGGAGGAATGGGGAATATGGTAGGTTTCTATTCATTAACAGGACCGAATAACCTTTGGCTTTTAAAAGAAAAATCTGATAAGATAGAAAAGGATCTATTAAATGATGATGAAATAAGTCAAGTTCAAGTAATTGGATATGCACCAATTATTATATCTATAGAAATAGATGAAGAACAATTATTAAGATATAATCAAAATTTTGATTTAGTTTCTCTTGCAATTAAAAGAAGTAATATTGACATCTCGGGTGGAAGTATAAAGACTAATAAAGATGAGATAATTATTAGATCAAATAATAAGAAAACTACTGCAGAAGAGATTCAAAAAATCATAATCTATTCTGATAAAAATGGTGATATTATAAGATTAAAAGATATAGCTAAAGTAAAACTAAAATTCTCTGACATTCCTACGATTTCATATGTAAACGGAGAAAGATCAATAAGTTTCATTATTGAAAAAACTCCAGAAGAAGACATAAAGAGAATAGCAAAATCGGTACAAAAGTATATTAAAAAATTTAATTCAGAAAACCCAGAATATAAAATAGTTACAATATTTCAATTTGCTGACATGCTAGATCAAAGAATAGAAACTTTAAGTCAAAATCTATTAGTTGGTTTGTTTCTAGTTCTTGTGATTCTAGGTTTATTTCTTTCATTCCGACTTTCCATCTGGGTAGCATTTGGTATACCATTCTCATTTATTGGAATGATCTCAATTGGTATCATATACGGAATGACAATAAATATGATCTCATTATTTGGAATGATATTAGTAGTTGGGATATTAGTAGATGACGGAATTGTAATAGCAGAAAATATCTATACTCATTTTGAAAAAGGAAAATCGCCAATGCAAGCAGCTCTTGATGGCACACTTGAAGTTATTACTCCAGTATTAACTTCAGTTCTAACAACAGTATTTGCTTTTGCTTCCTTACTATTTGTTGGAGGACAAATGGAAATGATGCAAGAAATGGCATTTGTTGTTATTGCAGCTCTATTATTTTCATTAGTAGAAGCATTCTTAGTTTTACCAGCTCATTTAGCTACTAAAGATGTATTAAAAGAAAGAAAAAATATATTTACTCCTATTAAATTGAGGGTAGAGAGAATAGTAATTATCTTAAGGAATTTGTATAGTAATATAAATAGAAAATTTGTCAATAATTACAGAATTCATGTATGGACTCCATTCGTATTTATAATAGTTATACTTTCTATGTTCATGACTGGAATTATTAGATGGACTTTCTTTCCTTCGGTACCATTTAATGAAGTGAAAGTAGAGTTTTCTTACAAACCAGGAGAAAGAGAATTTAGATCAGAAAAATTTCTATGGTATTGCGATTCAATTATTAAAGATTACCATGAAGAATTAATAGAAAAATATAACGACAGCTTATTTACTAAGATTTCATTAAGAGTAGGATTTACAGAAGGATTAGGTGTTTCTGGTTCACATGTAGGTAGTTTACGACTTGATATAAAAGAAAATGAACTTATCTCAACAATCGATATTTCTAATGAAATAAAGAAGCGAATACATAAAGACAGTGTTGCACAATTAGAAAAACTATCAATAGGTGGATTTCAACAGTTTGGTAAAGCAGTTTCAATTTCGTTACAATCTGAAAACAACGAAGAATTACAAGAATCTGTTGATTGGTTAAAAGAAAAAATAACTTCAATAAATATGGTAAAAGAAGTTAATGACAATGGAGGGGTTGGAATGATGGAAATACATCTTACATTAAAAGAAAAGGCGTTTACTTTAGGATTAAATGAAGTTGCGATTATAAAACAAATAAGACAAGGCTTTTTTGGAGAAGAAGTACAACGATTAATAATTGGTAGAGATGAAGTTAAAATTTGGCTCAGATATCCTGAAGAAAACAGAAATAATCTTGAAGATCTAAATAAAATGAAAATCAAGACAACTTCTGGATTATTGATACCTTTAGAAGAATTAGCTAATTATGAATATAAAAGAGGAAGAGTTAAAATTAATCATATAAATGGAACAAAAGAAATTCGTGTTGATGCTACATTATATAATGCAGAATATTCTGCTGATGTAAACGAGGAAATTGAGAGAGAGTACTTAGGATTAATAAAAAATAAATTTCCTAATGTTGATTATAAAATTATGGGACAAGCTGAAGAAGCTGCTGACAGTGGAAAACAATTAGGAATAGCGTTCTTAATAAGTATTATTCTTATAATTATTACTATTACCTTAAACTTTAAATCATTTTATCAAGCAAGATTAATACTTATGGTAGTTCCAATAGGTCTTTTTAGTGCAATTTTAGGTCATTGGATATGCAATAGACCTTTCTCTATCATGAGTATATGGGGTGTAATTGCATTAGTAGGTATCTTAGTAAATGATGCCGTTGTCATGCTTGATAAATATAATAGGAATATTAAGGATGGAATGAATATGAAAGAATCAGTAATTGGAGCAGGAAATAGTAGATTTAGAGCAATTATTCTTACAACAATTACAACATTTTTTGGTTTATTTCCATTAATTTTAGAAAAGAGTTTTCAAGCACAATTTTTAGTACCAATGGCTATTTCAGTTGCATTTGGAGTGCTATTCGGAACACTAATTCTACTATTATATTTTCCATCATTAATATTATACTTTAACGACATTAGAAGAGCTAGATGGTGGCTATGGAGAGGAGGTGAAAATCCTCCAACAAAAATGGAAGTAGAACCATACACAAAACTTCAATTAAGAGAGAATCAACTAGTAAAATAATTAAAAAAATGAATAAAAAAGTAATTATATTTCTAATAACAATCATTCCTTTCTTATCTTTTTCTCAGGAAATACTTTCTTTAGAAAATGCAATAAAAGTTGGATTGAAGAAAAACTTTGACATACAATTAAGTAAAAAAAATAAAGAGATAAGTCAACTAAATAATAACTTAGGAAATTCAGGATCACTGCCAACAATTAATATTTCTAGTAAGAAAGAAGATGCTGTTTCAGATCAGTCAAAAAACCCGACTTCATTTATACAGGAAATATTAAGTTCAGAATCAATTAATGCTTCTGCAAACATGAGTTGGACCCTTTTAAGCGGTTATAGAATTCAGGCAACTAAAGAAAAATTAAGACAATTAGAATTTTTAAGTAATGGAAACCTTACTCTAACTATTGAAAATACTACTCAAGCAATTATTCTATCTTACTATAATTGTATTCTTCAAAAAGAAAGATTAAAATTATTACAAAATGTAGTAAACCTATCAAGAGAAAGGTTAATATATCAGAAAACTAAATATGACATTGGAGTAAGCAGTAAAATGGATGTATTACAAATAGAAACTTCCCTTCTTACAGATAGTTCTAATTTATTAATACAACGATTAAATTATAATAATTCAGTAAAAAACTTAAACCTTGTTTTAGGTGTAGATTTAAATTCTGAATGGAATTTAACAGATAAAATGAGTAAAAAAACTCAACTTTTTAATTTTGAGGAACTTCAATCAGAAATGTTAAAAAATAATACCACAATGATCAACCAGAGTATTAATAATGAAATAATAAGACAAGATATTACATTATCAAAATCAGTTTATTATCCGATAGTTTCTTTTAACTCAGGTGCTTCCTATAACGAAAGTACTTACGATATAGGTGATTCAGGTTTTGAGGGAAACAATACTGGAGAAACACTTAACTATTATGCAAATATTTCAGTAAATTTCAGATTATATGATGGAGGAAAATACAGAAAATTACTTCAAGAAGCTGAAATAAAAAATGAAATAAATAGTTTAAGATTAGAAAAACTACAAGAAGAAACTAAAAATCAGTTATCTATAAATTATGAGAAATACAATAGTAGAATAATTATTTTTAATTTAAGTAAAAAGGCATTTGATATTGCAGAAATCAATTATCAATTAGCAAACGATAAAAATAATAGAGGTACTATTAATTCTTTTAAATTAAGGGATATAGAAATAGCCTATTTAAACTCAGGAATAAGTTACCTTCAATCTAATTACAATCTAAATGAAAGTTACCTTGAATTAGTTAAAATTACAGGGGGAATAATAGAATAAAAGTCCGTTAATTAACAAATTACTTTCTAAGAAAATTTTCGTCAAAATCTGTTAAGATAATTTTGATGTTTTCATTTTTTGAAATTTTAAGTATTCGAGTTTTATCTTTCTCATCACTCATCTGATTCGCCCAACAATATATATTATAATTAGGAAATTTTTTATTGTAAAAATGTAAAGAATGAAAATCACAAGAAAGAGCGTTAGGATTATATTTAATAATATTTTTTCGAACCTTAAATGAAGAAATAACAGAACCAAAAAAATGATAATTAGGAACCCAATAACTAACAGAAAAACCTAAACCTTGAAAGGAATTTAACAACATCATATTTTTAGATTCAATAAAAAGTTTGTCTTTAATTTTATATTGATTACATATATCCAAAAGTTTCTGAGAAGATTCTTTATAATTTTCAGAGTTTAGATTTTTAAAATCAATCCAAAAAAACTTATCTTTTATATTTTCAAACTTCTGAAAATAAGAAGTTAAGGAATAGTTACTCTCCTTCCCGTGATGTTTAACATCGAAATTATTAGTAGACTTATTAAAAAAGACATCTACTTCAAAACCTGCAAATTCCTTAATTAAAACAGAATCCTTAACAGGATCTAAAAATCTATGCTTCCATAATTTTTCTGAATGGTTATTATAAAAAGAAGTTGTTTTTACAAATGAAAAAGGAATAAAATAAAATAGCAAATAAGCTATAATAAAGATCGAAATTATATTTTTAATTATTTTTATCATTTACAAACTCTCAAAAACATCCTTTATATTAGAATAAGAATTACTTAACTTATCTTTTACGGAATCCATATCTACCCAACAAACTTCTGTTATACCCTCTTCTGTTTGAGGAATTAAATCTCCCGAAAAAGAACAAGACATGTTGTACCAATAGGTTTTCTTTAAAATCTTTTCCCCTTTTAAATCATAAGTATGAAAAGTATCTAACAGCTTATTACATATTTCTAATCCACTAACACCACATTCCTCTTCTACTTCCCTAATTGCACAACTTTCAATGCACTCTCCTAATTCTAATTTACCTTTTGGTAAATCCCATTTCCCATTTCTGAAAATCATTAAAACTTTATTTTCTTGATTAGAAACCAATCCACCAGCAGCTTCTATTAAGTTAAATCCCGAACAAAAATCATTCCAATTTTCTTCTACTAATTTTACCTCATTATTAATGTAAACTTTATATTTTTGCGTCATGATATACGATATTGATATTGCCAAACAAGTTGCTAAATCTTTATTGCAAATAAACGCAATTATTTTACAACCAAACCAACCATTTAAATGGGCAGCAGGATGGAACTCTCCAATTTATTGTGACAACAGGAAGACACTCTCTTATCCGGAGATAAGAACCTTTATCAGAACGTCATTAGCATCTGCTATAAATAATCATTTTAAGGGAGCAAATGTAATTGCTGGAGTAGCTACAGCCGGAATTCCTCACGGAGTATTAGTTGCTGAAGAATTGGGTCTTCCTTTTATTTATGTAAGAGCACAAGCAAAAGAACACGGAAAACAAAATCAAATTGAAGGTCATTTTGAGGAAGGACAAACTGTAGTTTTAGTAGAAGACTTAATTAGTAGTGGAAAAAGTAGTTTGGAAGCCGTAGCAGCATTAAGAGAAGCGGGAATGAATGTAAAAGGATTAGTATCTATTTTCACATACGGATTTGAAGCTGCTAGCCAAAACTTTCAAAATGCAGATTGCGATTTTGTATCCCTATGCGATTACGACAACATGTTACCTCAAGCTTTAGAAACAAATCACATCAATTCAGAAGAACTTCCTCTTTTAAAAGAATGGAGAAAGAACCCTTCTATTTGGAAAAAATAAAAATTTGACAACATTTAGCGGACCAGAAGTACTAATAGAAAATTTATCTTCAGAGCAACTTTATAATAAATTATCGGATCTAAATAATCTTAAAGAAATCATGCCTTCTTCTATTCAAGATTTTAAAGTAGATACTAATAAATGCTCCTTTAAAATGAAAGGAATGCCCGAACTTAATTTATCTCTTTCTGAAAAAACTCCTTTCAGTAAAATCTCATTATCGGCTTCAGAAAGTCCTGTTTCTTTTTCTTTAGACTGTCATATAACAGAAAACGGAGAAAAATGCCAAGCAAGATTAGAGGTAAATGCGGAGTTAAATATGATGATGAAAATGATGGTAGAAAAACCAATCACAAATTTCTTAAATGTTTTATCTGAAAAAATGAGAACTCTTTAAGAAAGATAAATAATCTCTCTCATCTTAAACTGTCTTATTTCTCTCTCTAACATCACCACTAAAAAACCTTCAGAAGTTACTGATTTAATTATTCCATTTACAATCACTCCCTTTACTTTAAAAGCTGCCACCCTGTCTTTTAAATATAATTTATCTAAATAATTTTCTCTGTTTTCTTCAGATGAATTTGAAAATCTGATTTTCAATTTTTCGAGTAAAACATCCCTAACTTCATCTATCAGAAAAGTAGAATTACTTTCTAATTTAATAGAAGTAGCTATTCTATTAAAAAGTTTAAATTCTATTTGATTTACATTCAACCCAATTCCTAAAACAGAATGTATTATTTTATCTTTTCTTAATTTATTTTCAATAAGAATACCAGAAATTTTCGCACTATTTACTACAATATCATTAGGCCATTTTATTGAGGTGTTTTTTATATTATAATACTGCAATACATCTAAAATAGCTAATGATGTATTTACACTCAGTTCAAATTGACATTGAATTAGCATTTTAGGCATTATAGCAATACTAATAAGTAAATTCTTTCCTCTTTCTGATTCCCATTTTGCACTTTGCTGACCTCTTCCAAAATTTTGAAAATCAGCAGTAAATACAACTGAGGATTGTAAATCATTTTCTTTTATAAAATTTAAAGCCAATAAATTTGTTGACTCTACCTCCTTAAAATGTATTATATTATTAGTAAATTCTACTTTCATAAATAAGCAGCTAATATCCTAACAAATTCTTACTTTTACAAACTCAAATTAAAAAAAATATGAGCAAGAAAAAAATAGATTCAACTGACATTTTATTAGAAACAATTATAGAAGGAATACAAGAGGTAAAAGGAGTAGAAATTAGTATCCTTAATTTAAAAGAAATAGAAACTGCAGTTTCTAAATATTTTATAATTTGTTCTGGAACATCCAATACTCATGTCTCCTCTATAGCAGATAGCGTTAGGAAAGTGGTATCGAAAGAATTAGGTGAAAAACCAGTTCATACTGAAGGGTTAAATACGTCTCAATGGGTCTTGTTAGACTATACAGATATCATGCTTCATATTTTTCAAAAAGAAACAAGAGAATTTTATCAGTTGGAAGATTTATGGGGAGATGCAACAATTAAAACAATTAAAAATTTATAAATAAATGCAGAAAAGAAAAGTTCCAATAAAAAAATATCCACAGAAGAATTCACCTTTTGGAGGAGGCTTTAAAATTTATTACATTTATGGTATTATTGCATTAATATTTTTAGGACTTCAATTTACTTCTATAAACCTTACAGAAGAAATTACGCAAACTGAGTTTTTACAGAAGCTAAAAAACAATGAAGTAGATGCTATTACTTTTGTAACGAATACAGGAAATGCAGAAATAGAAATAAAAAATAATACAGATAAAAAACCACATTTTGTTTTCAATTATGGTGGAGATTCTGAATATTTAAACAATAAAATTGACCTCATAATTACTGAGGGATCTTTAGATAATATAAGTGTAGGATATCGACAAGAAAATCAAATGTTTGGAGAGGTATTAAGTTGGATTTTACCTCTTGTGTTTTTTGTAGGAATTTGGTTCTTAATCATGAAAAAAATGGGAGGTGGAGCTGGTGGTGGTGGTGGTGGTCAAATCTTTAATATTGGTAAATCAAAAGCCAAAATAATAAACAATGATGATATTTCCATTACTTTTAAAGATGTTGCTGGATTAGAAGGAGCAAAAGAAGAAATAACAGAAATTGTTGATTTTTTAAAACACCCTAATAAATACACAAAATTAGGAGGGAAAATACCTAGAGGAGCAATGCTGATAGGACCTCCAGGTACAGGAAAAACATTACTTGCCAAAGCAGTAGCTGGTGAAGCACAAGTTCCTTTCTTTTCTCTTTCCGGATCAGACTTTGTAGAAATGTTTGTCGGAGTAGGAGCAAGTAGAGTAAGAGATTTATTTAAGCAAGCAAAAGAGAAAGCTCCTTCAATTATCTTTATTGATGAGGTAGACGCAATTGGTAGAGCAAGAGGGAAAAATGCAATGACTGGTGGAAATGATGAAAGAGAAAATACATTAAATCAACTTCTAACAGAAATGGATGGTTTCGGAACCAATACAGGAGTTATAGTAATGGCGGCAACCAACAGAGCAGATGTACTAGATAAAGCCTTAATAAGACCAGGAAGGTTCGACAGACAGATATATGTTGATTTACCTGATTTATTAGAAAGAAAAGAAATTTTTCAAGTTCATTTGAAACCACTAAAAATAGACAAAACAATTGATAAAAACTTTTTAGCAAGACAAACTCCAGGTTTTTCAGGAGCAGATGTTGCAAATGTATGTAATGAAGCCGCACTTATTGCAGCCAGAAAATCTAAGAAAAAAATTGGGAAGCAAGATTTTTTAGATGCAATGGATAGAATTATTGGTGGCTTAGAAAAAAAATCTAAAATCATTTCTCCAATAGAAAAAAAGACTATTGCTTTTCATGAGGCAGGACATGCAACAGTAAGTTGGATGTTAGAGTTTGCCTCTCCACTTGTAAAAGTAACTATTGTACCAAGAGGGAAGTCATTAGGAGCAGCATGGTACTTACCAGAAGAAAGACAGCTAACAACAACAGAACAATTATTAGACGAAATGTGTGCTGCATTAGGAGGAAGAGCAGCTGAAGAAATATTTTTCGGAAAGATATCTACTGGAGCACTTTCTGATTTAGAAAAGGTAACCAAACAAGCCTATGCCATGATTACAATATACGGTATGAGTAAAAAAATAGGAAACATTAGTTACTACGATTCTTCAGGACAAAATAATGGGTTTACTAAACCGTACTCAGAAGAAAGATCAAAACTTATAGATGAAGAAGTAAGTAGAATAATTGAAGAACAATACGAAAGAGCTAAAAAAGTATTATCAGATAGTAAAGAAAAAGCAGAAATATTAGCAACCTCTTTATTAGAAAATGAAGTTATTTTTAAAACTGATTTAGAGAGCATTTTTGGAGATAGAAAATGGAAAAGCTATGAAGAAGAAACTCTTTTAGAAATGGATAAAATCTCGGAAAAGAAAAGCAAATCAGTAAGAAATAAGACAATAAAGAAAAAAAATAATGGAGAAAAACTGGACTAAGGTATTTGTGTCTACTGATCCTAATTTAGTAGATTTATTAGTAACTCTTTTGAAGGAAAAAGAAATTACCGCAGTATCCATCAACAAAAAAGATTCTTCTTATACTGTTTTTGGTAATATTGAATTGTATGTAAAAGCTACTGATGTGGAAGAAAGTGAAAAAATAATAAACTTATACAATGAACGAAACTCTTAAAAGAGGTCTTTCCGGTACGGTATATGTTTCTATTATGTGGATGGGAACTTCTTATTCTGAACTCAGCTTTCATATTTTATTCTCAGTAATTCTTGTGATATGCCTTTACGAAATGTGGAAATTACGAAAAGGAAAAACTAAAATACTTGCATTTATTTATGTTATAGCTCCTCTTTTATTAGTCCACTTTTATACTCAAAAAATTATCTTATTTATATTTATCCTTACTTGGACTTTTGACACCTTTGCCTATCTATTTGGAGTGAAATTTGGAAAACATAAAATAATGCCTTCTATCTCTCCTAAAAAATCGTGGGAAGGATTTGCTGGCGGACTCTTATTTACCCTAATTGCGACATCTGTATTAATTAAAATAGGTTTTTTACCAGAAAATGGAAGTTACCTTAACTTTTATTCTGTAGGCTTTTTCATACCTTTTACAGCTACTTTAGGAGATTTTATAGAATCCCATTTCAAAAGAGAAGCAGGAGTAAAAGATTCTGGAAATTTTATACCGGGACATGGAGGTATGCTGGATAGAATGGATGCTTTTATGATTACCATCCCAGCAATAATGATTTCATTATTCTTAATCAACACAATATATTATTCAATTATCATTAAATTTATATAAAAATGACACTACACAAAGAAGGGATGAAAATCCTAAGAAATGAAATTATAATTTTCTCTATTTTAAACTATTTAGCATATTCAACTATTGACTATACTCATGAGTATTTCGTTTACTTTATTACAGCACTTACTTCATTTTTATTTATTATGTCGATAAATTTTTTCAGGGTACCTAACAGAAAACTTGAAAGGAAGGAAAAAACAGTATATTCCCCATGTGATGGAAAAGTGGTAGTAATTGAAGAAACAGAAGAAATAGAATTCTATAAAGATAAAAGAATACAAGTAAGTATATTTATGTCTCCTTTAAATGTACACAATCAGTTATACCCTATTTCTGGTGAGGTAGAATACACAAAATACCACCCAGGAAAATATTTAGTAGCATGGCATCCTAAATCTTCCTTACTAAACGAAAGAAGTACAGTAGTAGTGAAAAACGATAAAATATCTGTACTGTTTCGTCAAATTGCAGGAGCAGTAGCCAGAAGAATCGTAACTTATGCTAAGGTTGGAGATGTAGCGACTTCTTCAGATGAATACGGATTTATAAAATTTGGATCTAGAGTAGATGTATTTTTACCTGTGGGAACAAAAATTAATGTAAAATTAAATGAAATAGTAAAAGCAGGACAATCTGCTATTGCTAATTATTAATATTTAGTATATTTGTCGAACTATTTAACAAAAATTAAAAACATGAAAAAAATATCAATTGTATTATTAGCTTTCCTTTTTATAGGAATTACTAGTGTAAACGCACAAACTACTAATGAAGAAAAAGTAGAAAACAAAACTGAAAAAGTCTGTTCTAAAACAGGAAAGGTATGTGACGATACTTGTGAAAAGAAGAAAGAAGGAACTTGTTGTAATGGAGAAAAGAAAAAATCTTGTTCTAAATCAGAGAAAACTTCTTGTTCTAAAAAAGAATCAAAATGTTCTAAATCAGAGAAAACTTCATGTTCTAAAAAAGAATCAAAATGTTCTAAATCAGAGAAAACTTCTTGTTCTAAAAAAGAATCAAAATGTTCTAAATCAGAGAAAACTTCTTGTTCTAAAAAAGAATCAAAATGTTCTAATTCTACTGAAAAGTCATCTTGTTGCAAAAAATAAAACAATCTTATTATTAATATTATAAAGCCACAGAAATGTGGCTTTTTTTACACAAAAAAATATGGAATTTTTACCAGAAAAAATTGAGGAATACTCTATAAATTACACAACTAAAGAATCTGAGTTATTACTAGAACTAAACAGAGAAACTTGGGCAAAAGTAATGATTCCCAGAATGCTATCAGGACATTTGCAAGGTAGACTACTAAGTATGTTGTCTAAAATGATAGAAGCAAAAACCATTGTAGAAATAGGAACTTATACTGGTTATTCTGCACTTTGCTTAGCAGAAGGACTATCAAAAAACGGAATTTTACACACTATTGACATAAATGAAGAAAATATTGCATTTGCCGATAAGTACTTTCAAAGGTCAATATATAAAAACCAAATAAATCAACATAAAGGAAATGCGGTGAATGTATTACCTAATATAAAAGAGAAAATACAATTAGTTTTTATTGATGCCGATAAAAAAAACTATAGCAATTATTACAATTTGGTTTTTGATAAATTAGAAGTTGGAGGATATATAATTGCAGACAATGTGTTGTGGAGTGGGAAAGTACTAGAAAAAAATATGGATGAAGAAACTAAAGCTTTAGATAATTACAATAAATTAGTTCATGCAGATAAAAGAGTAGAAAATATACTACTAGCTGTAAGAGATGGATTGATGATTTGCAGGAAAATTTCTGAATAATTTAATATATTTTAAACAAAGATAATCTGATTTAATTAATGATACATTTTAACAATTTAGAAGTAGCCTTTTCGGATAAAAACAATTCGGATCTAAATAGAGCACACCTCCTATTTAAAACTATAAGTAATCCTGTTATATCCAAATTACTTACTTCTGTTGTAAAAATTTGTTTGTGGTTAAAACTTCCTATTTCTCCTATGATTAAAGCTACTGTTTTCAAACATTTTTGTGGAGGAACAACAATAGAGAACAGCCAAAAAGTAATTGATAAATTATGGGAATCTCATATCGGAACTATTTTAGACTATTCTGCAGAAGGAAAAAAATCAGAAGAAGATTTTAAACATGTTGAAGAAGAGACAATACGAACTATTTTAAAGTCGAAAAAAGAAAATAGTATTCCATTTTCTGTTTTTAAATTTACAGGAATTACCCATTTTTCTCTATTAGAAAAAATAAATAACACCTCTGTTTTATCAGAACAAGAAGAAGTGGAAAAAAAACTATTTTTATCCCGAATAGAAAATATTTGTAAAACGGCTGTAGAAAACAAAGTCCCTATTTTTGTAGATGCAGAAGAAAGTTGGATACAAAGTGCCATTGATAGCATTACAATGGATATGATGAAAAAATACAATAAGGAGGAAGTCTGGATTTATAATACCTTACAAATGTACCGAAACGATAGGATTGCTTACTTAAACGAAATGGTTGCAGATATAAATAATAACAATTATTTTGTAGGATTAAAACTAGTAAGAGGTGCTTATCATGAACAAGAAATAGAAAGATCAAAACAGAAAAACTATCCTTGCCCGGTTCATACTACAAAAGAAAACACGGATACAGATTATAACAAAGCAATTAAAATTTGTATAGAAAATATAGATAAAATATCTGTTTGTGCCGGCACGCACAATGAGGAAAGTTCCACTTTACTAATGGATTTAATGCAAAAACACAACATACAAAAAGGGGATAAAAGAATCTTCTTTTCTCAGCTATTAGGAATGAGTGACCATATTAGTTACAATATTGCGAACTCAGGATACAATGTAGTGAAGTATGTACCCTACGGACCGGTAAAAGATGTACTTCCTTACCTTATTAGGCGTGCGGAAGAAAATACTTCTATTGCTGGGCAAATGGGGAGAGAACTTATTAATATTATTGAGGAGAAAAAGAGAAGGAAATTGAATAAAAATAAATAATTTTTCTTTCATCTCTTTTAAATTGATTTTTTATAGTTTTTTAGAGATGAATAGATTTTTAGAAAATGACTTATCATTAGAATCTCAATGGCGATCTCTAATTCAATTTGGTGGAAATTCAGCACCACATAAATTTTCTGTTGAGAAAACATTACTTGAATTATTTAAAAGCAACAAATCTCATTTAAACCTTAAAGATTTATCAGAGCCTTTTGCGATAAATATGGTTGAACATTTAAAAAAAATAACAAGTAAGGATACTCTCTATCATTTAATACCAAGATATACAGGGGATATGAAGAAACCTGAAGGTGTATATGACATTGTATAAAAGGAAAGATTATTAAACTTTTTTACATCTGAATAGGCATCTCTACCCCTAAAAGTTTCATTGCATTTTTCACAACAGAAGAAACAGTTTCGGAAAGGGCAATTCTAAACCTTTTCACATCTACATTTTCTTCATTTAGTACCGGAGTGTTCTGATAAAAAGAATTGTACTCTTTTACTAATTCGTAAGTATAATTAGCTATTACGGCAGGACTATAATTTATAGCCGCCTCCTGAATTATATTTGGAAAGTCTAAAATTTGTTTTATCAAAGTTTGTTCTTCCTTATTTATATCCACCAACTTTAAATCTAATATTTCAGAATTATATTTTGTTATAAGCGACTGAATTCTGGCAAAGGTATATTGTATAAAAGGTCCTGTATTTCCGTTAAAATCAATTGATTCTTTAGGGTCGAACATCATTCTTTTTTTAGGATCTACCTTTAGCATAAAGTATTTTAGAGCTCCTAAACCAACTATTTCATACAACTCATCTGCCTGTTTATCAGACATACCTTCCAATTTCCCTAACTCCTTAGCAATGGATTTTGAAGTATCTACCATTTCCTGCATCAAATCGTCTGCATCTACCACTGTTCCTTCTCTGGATTTCATTTTTCCTGTAGGTAAATCTACCATACCATACGAAAGATGATAACAACTCTTCGCCCAATCGTATCCTAGTTTATCTAAAATTAAAAACAAAACTTTAAAGTGATAGTCTTGTTCGTTACCAACAGTATAGGCCATATTAGAAAATCCGAAATCTTCATTTCGTTGTATGGCTGTACCAATATCTTGAGTCATGTAAACTGCCGTTCCATCCGATCGCAAAATAATCTTTTCATCTAACCCTTCAGCTGACAAATCAATCCAGACAGAACCATCTTCTTTTTTGAAGAAAACCTTCTTTTCTAATCCAATTTCCACAACCTTTTTACCTAGTAAATAGGTATTACTTTCGTAATAGTTCTTATCAAAATCTACACCTAATCTTTTGTGAGTTACTTCAAAACCGGAATAAACCCACTCATTCATTTTCTCCCAAAGAACTCTTACCTCCTCATCTTTATCTTCCCACTTAATCAGCATTTGTTGTGCTTTAAGAAAAATGGGAGCTTCTTTTTCTGCTTGTTTTTGTTCCATGCCAGAATCTACTAATTCTGAAACTTCTTTTTTGTAATATTTATCAAATTCTACATAGTACTTCCCTACCAAATGATCTCCCTTTATGCCGGTACTCTCAGGAGTTTCTCCATTTGCATAATCTTTCCAAGCTACCATTGATTTACAAATATGTATTCCTCTATCGTTTATAATCTGAACCTTCTTTACATTTTTTCCAGAGGCCTTAATGATTTCTGCAACCGAATAACCCAATAGGGTATTTCTAATATGACCTAAATGTAAAGGTTTATTAGTGTTCGGAGAACAATATTCTACCAAATAAGTAGGAGCAGTTGCATCTAATTTTACCATTCCATAATCTGTAGTTTTATAAGCCAACAAAAACTGGTTGAACCAAAAATCAGAAGAAATACTTAAATTTAAAAACCCTCTTACCACATTAAAATCAGATACTTCAGTTACCTTTTCTTTTAAGTAACTCCCTATTTCTTCTGCCGTTTGTTCTGGCCCTTTTTTAGATGATCTTAATAAAGGGAAAACTACCAAAGTAATATCTCCAACAAATTCCTTTCGAGTCTTTTGAAATTGAATACTTTGTTTTTCTGCAGAATATAATTCCGACAAACATTTTTCTATCTCGATATGTAAAATTTGTTCTATCATTATTTTTGTTTTGGTAAAAATATTTCTGCCATCATACATCTGGCACTACCACCACCACAAACCTCTATTGTATCCAAAGAGCTAGATATAATCGGGTTATATTTTTCTATTCTATCTATTTGGTCTGAAGTCAGACTTTCATGAGCAGATGTAGACATTACCAAATATTTTTCATCTCCCATTATTTGTAACATATTACCTGCAAATCTCTGTTTTTGTGTTTCTGTTATTTCAATAATTTCTTTTCCACTTCCCTCTAACGAACCCCTCATCCATTTTCTCTCTTCTTTATTGTCAATAGTTTCCAAACAAACAATAGCATATTTATCCGCAATACACAGCATAACATTAGTGTGATATATTGCCATTCTTTCTCCATCTACTTCCTGATTTGCAGTAAAACAAACTGGAGTATAATCAAAAACATCACACCACTGCAAAACTGCTTGCTCGTCCGTACGGACAGAAATAGCAGCATAACAAATATTATTTTCTCTATCTAAAACCATACTTCCCGTTCCTTCCAAAAATTTATTATGGTCTTCAAATTCAGTGAAATCCTTCATATAATTTATTTTAAAATTATAATCATCTACTAAAGTATCAAAAATATCTTCTCTTCTTTCTTCCCTTCTGTTTTCTGCACACATTGGATACAAAGCAATATTTCCACTTTGGTGAAAAGAAACCCAGTTATTTGGAAAAATAGAATCAGGAGTATCAGTAGATTTTGTGTCTTTTATCACCACAACATTCACTCCCTTGTCTCTTAAAATACTTACAAAATTATTAAACTCTGAAAGGGCATTTTGTTGAGTTTGCTCAGGAGTTAAATTATCCAAAACTTTTTGATAATAATTATTTACAGCTGTCTGCTCATTAAACCTAAAGGCAACAGGTTCAATCATCATTATGTTATTTGTTATTTGTTTCATTTTCTTTTTAGTGGCATTGTTGAACATCTTAAAAGACCTTCCATTTTCGCTATTTGCGAGTATTGTATTTCTTCTACAATAAATCCTCTATTTCTTAATTCGTTATTTAATCTTGTAAATCCTTTTTCGGAAACAATTACCTTTTCCGAAATAGAAAAAACATTAGAGTTCATCTGGTACATTTCTTCTTTAGAAATGAAAATAATATTTTCTTCCGAGAACAAATTTACTAAAAAATCAGTATCTTCTCCATTCTTAAAACCACCCTTATACATTATTGCATTTTTTACTCCAAAAGGTTGAAAACAACAATCTAAATGCAAAGCGTTTTCTTTAGGATCAGTATCTGATTTATTTAATTCAAAAGACTTTACTATTTTATCTGAAAATTGATCTTGCAAAAAACTAACTCCTTCAGCATTAGTTCGGGAAACTTTATAAGTATTAAAATCTTCTTCTTTTGAATAACCAACAAAAATATAATCGTTCCAAGGCATTACATCCCCTCCTTCAACACGAACAGAATCGGGCATTCTAATAATATCAGTATCTTTAATACTTTCAAATAAATCTGTAAGGGCTTCAATCTCTTTTAATCTATCTTCAATAATATTCGGAACTATCAGTTTATCTCCTATTACAAAGGAAATATCCCTAACAAAAATCTGATTTAGTCCCTTAATATTTTTCGGACGAAATACTTCTACATCATACTTTTTAAGCAATTCTAAAAAGAAATTCATCTCTTGTGTAACCTCTAATTGATGTGGAAATGTACCCTCAATAATATGTTGTTTCGATTTTGGGTCGTAACACTCTTCTAGTTTAGGAGTACCTCCAAAATCATCAGGAATACCTAAGACAACAATTTGAAGACTACCACTTTCGTTATTTACATTAAGTTCTATCATTCTTTTTGCAAATTTAAGTATTACATTGTTTTAAATCACTTTGAAATCATAGTTTTTTAAACAGAAATTACACATAAATTTATTAACAAAACACTGCTAATATATTAGACAATTAAAAACAGCAATTTAAGATAGTATTTGTATTTTTGATAAGATTATGATAAAGAAAAAAACAAACGTCACTAAATCCACAAAATCAGAAGGGTATCGAAATTTTATAGAGTTTTTCAAAAATGAAAACAACCAAAAGATTTTTGGGTTTCTATTCCTTTTATTTTCCTTTTACTTTTTCATTGCATTTACTTCCTTCTTCTTTAACTGGAAGAAAGATTATGATTTAGTAAAAGACGCCACTTGGATTTCGGTACTAATGGACACTGATTTAAACACGCAAAATTCATTAGGTAAATTCGGGGCTTGGGTTTCTGATCGTTTGGTTTCTGTATGTTTTGGAATATCTGCTTATTTTATACCTGTATTTTTATTCTTTTCAGGAATGCGACTATTAGGGTATTACCTTATTAATTTGAAAAAATACATTCGTCAATCTATTTGGGGATTAATTTGGATACCAATATTTATCTCTCACTTTTTCGGATCAGAGATTTTTGCTGGAGGCATAGGTATTAATAGTTCCAAATTCCTCACCTCTCTTTTAGGAAGCATTGGAACTACCCTACTTATACTAACTACTTGCCTTATTTTTATTACCCTAAAATTTAATATCACTGCTAAAGTTATTATTGATTTTATTCAATCCTTAAAACCAAAGAAAGGAGTAGAAAGAAACATTGATGAAATAGAAGATTTAAACTATAAAAAAGAGGAAGAAGAAAATCCAGTAAGAATAAAAACAACAGCAGAATTAAAGGTGAAAAAGGGAGTACATCCAACTGAAATTACATTAACAACACAAAAAACAGAAGCTAATTCTAATCCAAAAGAAGAAAGCAATACTGAATTAGACATAAACATAGTAGAAGTAAAAGAAGAAGAAACTTTAGAGGAGTCTGAAATACAAAAGAAACTTAAAGAATTAGGGGATTTTGATCCTACTTTAGAACTTTCAAAATACAAGTTTCCAACTACTGACTTACTAAATAATTACGGAAGTGGAGAAATAAATATAGACAAATTAGAATTAGAAGCAAATAAACAAAAGATTGTAGATACATTAGGAAACTATAAAATTGGTATCGCCTCTATTTCAGCAACTATAGGTCCTACTATTACTCTATACGAAATTGTACCAGAAGCAGGAGTGAAGATTTCTAAGATCAAGAATTTAGAAGACGATATAGCACTTAGTTTAGCAGCAATTGGAATTAGAATTATTGCCCCAATACCAGGAAGAGGGACTATAGGAATTGAAGTTCCGAATAACGAATCTACAACAGTATCCATGAGTACGGTATTAAAATCTGATGTATTTCAAAATTCAAAAATGGAACTACCTATTGCATTTGGGAAAACCATATCGAACGAAACTTTTGTAGTAGATTTAGCAACAATGCCCCACTTATTAATGGCAGGTGCTACCGGACAAGGAAAATCAGTTGGCCTGAATGTAATACTTACTTCCTTACTTTATAAGAAACATCCAAGTCAAATTAAGTTTGTTTTAGTAGATCCTAAAAAGGTAGAACTAACTCTTTTCAATAAAATTGAAAGACACTTTTTAGCGAAATTACCTGAAACAGAAGAAGCAATTATTACCGATACTAAAAAAGTAGTAAACACAGTAAATTCCCTTTGTATAGAGATGGATCAAAGGTATGATTTACTTAAACTTGCTATGTGTAGAAACTTAAAAGAGTACAATGCAAAATTTGTAGCTAGAAAACTAAATCCTAATGATGGACACCGATACTTACCCTATATTGTTTTGGTAATTGATGAATTTGCAGATTTAATTATGACTGCAGGAAAAGAGATTGAAACTCCCATTGCTAGATTAGCACAACTTGCCAGAGCAATTGGAATACACTTAATTGTAGCGACACAACGACCTTCTGTAAATGTAATTACAGGGATTATTAAATCTAACTTCCCAGCAAGAGCAGCATTTAGAGTTACTTCCAGCATTGATTCCAGAACCATAATGGACAGTAAGGGTGCAGAGCAACTAATAGGTAAAGGGGATATGTTAATTTCAACAGGAAATGAGTTAATAAGATTACAATGTGCATTTATTGACACACCAGAAGTAGAAAGAATATGTGATTTTATTGGTAGCCAAAGAGCTTATCCGGATGCTTATTTATTACCTGAATATGTTGGAGACACAGAAGGAACTGGAAATGATGCAGATTTAGATAATAGAGATGTACTATTTGATGATGCTGCTCGTTTGGTAGTGACTATGCAAATAGGTAGCACATCAAATATACAAAGGAGAATGAAGATCGGGTACAATAGAGCAGGTAGAATAATTGATGAATTAGAAGCTGCTGGAGTAGTAGGAGCTTTTGAAGGAAGTAAAGCAAGACAAGTACTTATTAAAAGTGAATCAGATTTAGATGAATTATTGAATAACCTCAACAATAAAAATGAAAAAAATAACTAGTATTATAATCAGTAGTTTATTATTTGTAAGCAGCTCCTTCTCTCAAGATGAAGTAGCAAAAAAAACACTAGACCAATTGTCGGAAAAGAGTAAAAACTACACAGACATAACCGCAGAGTTTACTTTTAATTTCAGCAACTCTTCACAAGGTATAGATGAGAACTCAGAAGGAAAAATCTGGATAAAAGAAGATAAGTACAAATTAGATATGTCTTCTGACTTATCTATAATAAATAACGGAGAAACATTATGGTATTTTATGAAAGATGTACCTGAAGTTCAGATTATGGAGAACGATCCAGAAGATGAAATGAACCCCTCAGAGATATTTACTATTTACGAAAGAGGATACAGTTATCAATACAAAGGAGCTAGTTCAGAAGGAGGGAAAAGAGTACATATAATCCAATTATTCCCGAAAGAAAGTGGATCAATTAGTAAATTCGAATTATACATTGATGCTGCTGAAATAGAAATAAATTCTATAAAATTATACGATAAAAATGGAGGGGTTACCACTTATCAAATTACAAAATTTATTACTGATTCAGGATTGTCAGAAAATACTTTTATATTCAGAAAAAAAGATCACCCAGAAGTTGAAGTAATTGATTTAAGATAATTTTTTTACCATTTAATAAAATTCCATTTTCATAACTATTATCTATACTAATTCTAAGTAATTGAACTAGTGAAATATATGTATAATCAAAATTTAGCAAATATGATGAAGTACTAGAATTTACTGATCAGCCTCAAGATTATAAAGCAGGTAATATTGTATATTAGAATCTAAGTGAAAAACTGACCATATTGGTATAGTTACCCACATTAAAAATAAAAACAGAACACCTCTTGTGGACAAAACCTAGAAGAATGACTTTTTGATTACCTTATTTACAAGCACTTCAGATATAAAAGAACTAAACAATAAAATAGTTTCTACTTTATCAGTAATACTTCTCCTACTTTTTTCTGCAATACCCCCATCTCATCTGTAATAATAATTGCCCATGCGTATTTTCCTCCTATTGCATTTTTACCATTCCATCCCTCTCCTACTTTTTCGGTATTAAATACTATTTCTCCCCAACGGTTGTAAACAATAAACTGATAACTCTCCAACTTAGCCATACGAAAACCCTTTGGAATAAACACTTCATTTTTACCATCTCCATCAGGAGTAAAAGTATTGGGTAAATAAATAATAAAATCATACATTACTTTTATGGTCTGTAATACAGAATCAATACAATTATTACTATCGGACACAGTAAGCATTACCTCATACATTCCCGGATCAGAGAATACATGTATCGGATTTTCAATAGTGGTATCTCTTCCATCATCAAAATCCCATAAAATAGGAATGGCATCTATGGTAGTATTAGTAAATGTAACTTCTGGATGTAAAGTAGAAGCGGTTCTTGGGTTAAAATTAAAGTCTGCATCAGGAATATGAAAAATCTGGAATTGTTTAGTAGCAGAATCTGAACATCCCATATCTGAGATGACCTTTATACTAACATCAAATAAATTTGCATCTTGGTATAAATGGTTTATATTTTCCCCTGAAGAATAATTCCCATCTCCTAAACTCCAAATCCAACTTACAATATTACCACTACTAATAGAAGAGAAATCTACTAAATTAGTTTCTAATTGAAAACAGACTCCATCTATCCAAAAATCTGCTATCGGATTAGGATATACAACAATATCTATACCATTAGAGGTACTAAGACATCCATTAGTATCTGATACAATTATAAAATACAGTCCACTTGTATCAACTGAAACGCTTTGTGTACTAAAACCATTATTCCATATTAAAGAGGAATACATAGAATCAGAAGTTAATACTACCTGACTTCCTTCACAAAAGAATACTGGAGATTCTGCATAAATTAAAGGATTTGGTTTAGGATATACTTCTACTAAAATACTATCTTTTGCGGTACATAAATTTGCATTAGTCTCCAGAACATGAATCCAGAACACACCCGTATTGTTAAGGTCAATTTGAATGTTTTCTGTTCCATTTCCTGATGTAATTGTTGCAATATTTTGCGTACCAATAGTCCAATTATAAATAGAACCACTTGTTATTGGAACAGCAAAATTCTGTAATGTATCCCCTTCACAAAGGCGAATAACATTCTGTGACGACAATGAAGTCTGCAACAAAAAGAAGAGTAATATGTATTTTAGTTTTCTCAAGTTTTATATTACCAGTGGTTAATCGGACCTGTTGTTGGTAAAGGATAGATTTCTAATATTACAGTTGTAGCAGGACTCTGACATCCATTCTGACTTTCGGTAACATAATAAGTATAAATACCTACGGCCGTTTGCCCTGTAGAAAATGGAGAATTATTGCCTACAATATTCGTAAGTGCAGCATCATCATACCAAGTGAAAGAAGTACTCACACCCGTAGCTGTTAAATCTGGAACTGAATTAGCAAAACAAGCATTTACATTAGATGCAATTGGCATAGTGGTTAAAGAATTAATAGTAAGGGTAACTAATGTAGCGACACTCTCACATCCATTTGCATTACTTTC
>CAJQIZ010000028.1 GCA_905478555.1 uncultured Flavobacteriales bacterium | reverse complement strand
ACAACCATTAGCATCTGTAACCTTAACAAAATAACTACCACCTAACAAACCACTAATACTATCTCCTAAACCAATAGGAGTATAACTACCATCAAACCACTCGTAACTATAAAAAGGAGTACCTCCAGTAGTAACCGCATAAGCAGAACCGGAACTGTCTCCATAACATAAATACAAGGAATCAGAAGCAGAAGATAATTGCAAAGGAAAATTAGGAGCATTAATTACAATAGAGTCCACAATCTCACAATTTCCATTATCAGAAATAGAAATTCCGTATGTACCAGGTCCTAAATTTGTAAAAACAGTATCATAAGGTTGAGGATTTGTATTTAAAATACCATTTATAGAAAAACTATATATAGTAGAAGAATTATCTAATTGATCAACATTAATAATTCCATTAGAATCACCATAACAACTAACATTATTAACATTATAATCAAAATTAGACATTCCAATAAAATGAACAGTATCATAACAGATAGATGGTTGGTTAACTCCCTGAGTATTCATAACACTACTGTCAATATATTCTACTACCCATGTATAATTCCCTAATATAGTTGGTGTAAGTAAATGTAAACCTCCTTGAGGAAGGTTTGGAAGGATTGTATCAACTGCAGCTCCTCCATACCAAGAAAAAGTGCCTGGAGCAAACGCCTGACAACCAATTTTTACATTATCTAATCCCCAATGATCAAATGCGTTGGATGAAGATGAAAGTTGAATCCATCTAATTCTAGTTGAAGTAGTTTGTGCTGCCAAAGGTAAGGCTGCATTTACATGAAACCAATTTACATATGGACTTGCTGCAGACCCTCCAACATTATTAGTGTCGGGATCCCAATAACCAGTGCTATTATACGCATATACAGGATGTGTAGCACAGTTTCCGGTTAATGCATCTGGCAAACCACTTCCAGTAGGAGACCAAGATTGTTCCTGTGTTCCATCCCAATTAAACCATGTAACACCCGCATCTGTAGAATATTGTATCCTAACCCCTTCACAATATAAATCTGGACCCTCACAAGGACCAGCCTGAGATTGAGTAGCATATTTCATGTCAAATTCTAAATTGAAACATTGAGATAAATCAAAATCAACTGATGTTAAATTTCTTGGATGAGCTGCAGCATTACCCATCCAAACATAAGCTAAATTAGGAGTTGGATTTGCAGGTGGGGGCCATGCGCAATGAGTAGGGTCATTAATAATAACATTTGCTGAAAGACCTGTTTGCCAACCGTTACCAAAAGTTCCTAATTCAAAATCATTATCTAACTGAGTAGCAACAACACTATTAGTTGCATCAATCACTAACGTATCTCCTAATTGAAAACAAGAATTAATGTTTGATGTATCTGGCCAAATATATGAAAGAGCAGTTACTGTACACTGAGCAGAAATAGTTCCACTAATCAATACCGCTACTAAAAAAGAGTATAATTTATTCATATTATTATTTTATTATTACTGAAATATTTTTTAAATCAAAATGGGTTAAAACCATAGTTTTATTACCTCTTTTAATCTTATTACCTATATAAAAACTATCTGCAAAAGAACAAGAACCACTAATAATTTCATTTGATTTTAGCGACAATTCCCTATAATTTTCCTCTGAAAACCCATCTTGTTTACACTGTCCATCTACCCAGACTTCCTCATAAAACATAACACTCACATTGTAATTATTTAAGTTGGTAAACCTAAAGGTAATCAACTCATTTACACCACATTCAATAATAGTTTTATCTATTTTCACCCCCTCAATTTCCATTAAATTTTCCCATTTTTCTGACTGAGAAAAAGAGTTAAAGCTAAAAATAGTTAATATTAAAATCAGTACTTTTTTCATAATTTAATTTTTTACAAATTTACAAAATATTTACATCTATATATATATATTGTTTGCAATAATCTTATCTGTACAATTACCTCATTAAAGTAACACTTCCATTTTCCTCAAAATGAGCACCATCTATACCAGTAGCTTCCATTCTATAAAAATACACTCCTTCTTCCATGTCTCTACCATTATATCCCCTACCGTCCCACCCAATATTTATATCATTCCAATGAAAAATCTTCTCTCCCCAACGAGTATAGATTTCTACATAAATACCATTTATCATCCATTCATCAAAAAGAAATAAGTCATTTACACCATCATTATTCGGAGTAAATACATTAAAAACATCATATCCTTCTACATCAATTTTTCTGAAAACAGTATCATTACATTGATGGCCTAACAAAGTATCATGAGCCACCATCATTACATTATACTCTCCTTGGTTAAGAAAAGTTGTTTTTATTTCTTGTAAATAAGTGGAAATTTTATTAGAATCATTATCAAAATCCCAATAATATAAGTCACCACCCATAGATGTGTTTTGAGCTTCAAACATAAAAGATTCTCTACCAAAATCAGAAACTGTAGTGAAATCTGCCATTATCTGATCAGGTTGGGAAACAACAAAAACAGAATCAACAAAACATCCATTAAAATCAGAAACCTCAACAAGGTACTCACCAACATCTAAATTCAGTACATTAAAATCAGACAACTGATTTATCTGATTTTGAAGGATCACATTATTCTCAAAATTAATAACATAGATATATGGAGGAATCCCACTTAACAACTCAATATTCATCCAACCATCTTGATACTGATAACAACTTAAATTAGTAATATTATTAAGAATTTGAATTCTTCCTGGCTCTGCTAACTTCACACCAAATAAAGTATCTGAAATACAGGAGTTATCATCTTCCACCCAAACAGTATATAAGGAAGAGAGAAGATTAAAAATGGAAGTAGAAAGCGTTGAAGTTATATTATTATTTTCATCTGATATATTTATCGTATAATTTGGATTACCACCACTAATAAAAAAAGTAAATTCTCCTAATCTATCTCCAAAACAAATATTGTCTACAATATTAATTACATCTATTTCTATTTCCGGATATTGGGTTAAAATAATCGTATCGGTCGCAGGTCCACAATTAAAACTATCCGAAACAAAAAGAAAGTAAGTGCCAGCAATTAAATCTGAAGCAATTACAGATGTAGAAACAGTATCTGAATTAATATCTGTCCATATATAATTATACGAAGGCATTCCTCCAAAAGTTTGTGTAGTTAACTGCCCATTACTTCCCTGAAAACAACTTACTTTACTTACTATTGAAGATTCTGTCTGTATAGGAGAAGTAATTTCATACAAATCAATAGTATCTATCTGTGTACAAGAAACAGAATCTACCACCATAATTACATGAGGAACAGCAAAAAGATTTACAATTAAATCTGTGGTATCTAAAGTTGGTAACCACAAATAAGAATAGGGTTTCATTCCTCCATCAACAGAAATAGAAATAGCTCCATCATTCCCCTGAAAACAACTAATATTTTTTATAGAATCATAATTTATTACCATTTCATCATATTCTAATATAGTAACTACAGCACTATCTAAGCAACCATAAACATCCTTTACATATATATTATAATCTGTTGCATTTAAATTTGAAAAACTATCTAATGAAGACCATGTAATCATACTGTCAATTGAATATTGTATAGGACCATCTCCACCGTTTAAATCTATATTAATAAATGCAGTATGAGCAGAATAACAAACAGGTGAAGTAGAAAATAAAATAGTATCGAATGAAAGAGGGTTATACGCATTTAACGCATCTACAATGGTAACAGATTGCGTAACCCAAACCGGAGCAGCATTACAATAATTTGCATCTGTAATATCTACATTTATAGTGTCGTAAGTTAAACTGAAAATAGTATCTCCGAAACCATATCCTGAATTCCCAGAAAAACCACTAAAAGAAGTCCAGATAAAATTATAAGGTGGAGTACCTCCAGAAATCTCTAAATAAATTTCTCCATCATAACTTACTCCCATACAGGTTTCTGATTTCTTTCCAATAAAATCAAATTGAAGAGTATCTGATTGAGAAACAAAAACACTATCATAAACCAAACATCCAACAGAATCTGTAATAGAAATATAATATTTATCACTAGAAAGGCTATCTGTTATATTAATTGAATCTGAATTAGACCACACATAATTATAATCTCCTAACCCTCCATGAGCAAAAACCTCAACCACTCCATCCTCTCCATTAAAGCATCCTACATTTTCAACATAAAAAGAATCAATATAAAGAGAAGAGTCTGCAATAACAAAGGTATCGTAAACGACACAAGCATTCCCATCTACTACTTGAATTTCATATTCCGCATTACATAAAGAAGTAAAAGTATCTGAAGTAGAAATAACACCTAAAGGTATATTATTAGTGATGTCTTTTATATAGTAATAATAAGGAGATATACCACCGTTTGGAAAATTAGGAAGAAGTACTTCTCCAGTACAGGAATCATTATTTAGACATCTAACATCTGTTATTATCGGATTATCAAAAGTAACAGGAGAAGGTTCGTCAATAAATCTTACTGAAGAGGAATCAATACATGTTCCTGAATTTGAAGTAGCTATTACTCCATAAAAACCAGAAATTAACTCATTAAAATAATCTCCTGAACCTACAATTTGAGTAGGAAGAAAGAAAGTATATCTATACAATTCGTAAGAGTAACAAACATCTGGATAATACACCTTAAATGTACCATTAGAATCTCCATTACAAACTACATCTGTTTTACCAACTGTAAAATTAATATTCGGAGTAGAATCCGCCTCTAAAACAATTTCAATACTGTCCACACATTCGTTAGTATCTTTTATATAAATTAAATAATCTCCTCTCATTAAAGAATCAAAATGATTACTGAATTGAACCGAATTAAAAGTATCTAATGAATTTTGATAAATAGAATTTTGAGGGGTTGAAAATACCGTAATCTCACCATCCCAACCACAACAACTTTCATTTTTCAGAACTAGAGAATCTATTTTTGGCCTAGGTGTTTTTCCTATATAAATATTTCCATAATCGTAATAACACAAACTATCATCTCTTACTATTAAATAATAATTCCCTTTTACTAAGGAATCAATTAGAATAGTATCAGAAAATATAGAGGAGGAAAAAGTAAGTCCACTATCAACTGAATACTGAACTGATCCATAAGCATCCTGAACAATAACTGAAATCCAACCATCTTCCAACCTACAAGTTTCTAAAGCAGAATCTACTTCTAAATCAATTCTACTATCTAAACCTAAATAAATAGAATCTTGAACATACAAACATCCCAAATCATCCGAAACAGAAATATGGTAATAGTTATTAGTTAAGTTAATAAATAAACTTGGATTCTGAAAAACAGAATCTAAAGCAAATAATAAGGGATTAAAATTAGATGAAGCAAATACCTCAATAGACCCTAAAGAAGTAGCGCAAACTTCATTTACAACAAAAATAGAATCCAAGGAAAAATCATTATTTATAATTTCTATATCTTGAGAAAAGCAAGAGACAAACCCACTTCCTGTATCCACTTCTACTACATAATTATAATTCCCTGAAGTATAAAAACCTGAAGTATCATTTTGAGAGAACACATCTGAACCAATTAGAATTTGATAAATAAAATTACTATCTGTATTGATAGTTTCAATGATAAAAGAAGAAGAATCACCAGTACAAATAGTATCTCCATTTAAACTTAAAACAGATACAATAGGAGTAAGAATAGAAAAGGAAATACTTGTATCCGGACAGGCGTTAGGTACTCCTAAATTAAGAGCATTAAAAGTATAATCACCCACAGGAAGACCTAAAGCAAAGGTGTCCATACTAATGGTATCCCCTAAAATATTAGTCCATGTAAATAAAGGATAATTATTATTAGTTTTTGTAACGACTGCAAATCCACTACTGTCTTCATTACAAAATACATTTGATATTACTAATTCTGGACTACAAGATGAATCAAAACTTACCACATCACACAGAACGACATTACAACCATTTGCATCTACCACACTATCACAATAAGTGCCAATACATAAGTTCGTTAATAAAGAAGAATTAGAAGTATATCCGTTTGGACCCGACCAATAATGAGTAATTGGAGCAACTCCACCATTTATAGTAGAAACAATTTCACCATTACAATTTGTAGGTGAAGTAGCGTAAACAACTGTATTGTTTGATGCAATTTGAGTAGGGTCTTGCACATTTATTTGAGGAGAAGTAATAACACATCCAGAATTATCAGAAATAGTATATTGATAAGTAGCATCAAATAAATTTGTAAAAGTATAAAATGTGTCTGCCACCACTATTGTATTCACCAAATTCCAGTTCATTAAAACGGTATTCCACACTTCTAACTGATATGTGAATTGTGGAGTACCATAAACAGAATTAATTAGTATTTGTCCGTTTCCATCACCAAAACAAATAGGAGGAACAGAAGTATACCCTCCATAACTACAAGACTGTAGAGCAAACACCTCTATAGAATCCGTAATGAGACAACCAGAATCATCAGTAATATAATAATAGTAAATACCAGATTGAAGATTTGTTATAGAGAAAGCAGAAGACACAAAACTATTCGGCCCAGACCAGCTACACATATAAGGAGAAACTCCTCCACTAACAGAAACAGAAGCAGATCCATCAAATGTAGTTATGTTAGTTGCATTTATTGAATTTTCTATAATTATTATCTCGGAAGGCTCAGAAACATTGATATTTAATACAGGAAAACCTAGAGTATCAAAACATTGATTAGAAGTATCCTCTAAAATCACTCTAAAAGTATTGGATGGTAAATTTGTAAAAGGAACAGTAGTAACAGAAGTATACTGACCAGGAGCAGGAACCTGACTTACAGATTGCCAACCTCCATTTAACGGAAAGGAAGAATTGTACACCTCTAAATAAAAATGATACATACCACCTCCACTATCTACCTCCACTGTAATCTCTCCATTAGCATCCCCAAAACAAACTACAGGACTAATAGAAACAAGGACTAAACTACAAGAGTCATTCATTATAAGTAATGAAGAATATGAATTAGTAAAACTACCAATCATCAACAATAAAATTGACAAGAATCTTAAACAACTCTTAAATAATTTATTAACATTTACACAAATATTCTCTCTCATCTATCTGATTTCATGAATTTACAAAAATACAAAAACTTTGCAATAATTAGAGTATATTTTGTCATTATTCACTAAATTTGAAACTCTTTAAAAACAAATAATGGAGAACTATTTACAAGAACTAAATACCAATCAAAGAAAAGCTGTTGTACAGATTGATGGAGCTAGTATGGTAATTGCTGGAGCAGGATCAGGAAAAACTAGAGTTTTAACATACAAAATAGCGCATCTTTTAAAGAATGGAGTAAAACCATTTAACATCTTAGCTCTTACATTTACAAACAAAGCTTCTAAGGTAATGAGAGGAAGGATAGATAAAATTGCAAGAGGATATCAGTCAAAAAACTTATGGATGGGAACATTTCATTCCGTTTTTTCAAGAATCTTAAGAGCAGAAGCAGATAAAATTCATTTTCCTCAAAATTTTACAATTTATGACACAGCAGACTCTAAAAGTTTAGTTCGATCTATTATTAAAGACTTAAATTTAGATAAAGATATATACAAAGTAGGGACTGTACAAAACAGAATTTCCTCATTAAAGAATAATTTCATCACTCCAGAAGGCTACAACAACCATCCTGAATTATTGCAAACAGACACAAAAGCACAACGAACAGAATTTGGAAGAGTTTACCAACAATATGTTCAAAGGTGTTTTAAATCTGGAGCTATGGACTTTGATGACTTACTACTAAATACTTATAAAATTTTAGAAGATTTCCCAGATGTAATGTACAAATACCAAAATATATTTAAATATATTTTGGTGGACGAATACCAAGACACCAATCATATTCAATATTTAATAATAAAAAAATTAGCTGCACTAAATGAAAATATCTGTGTGGTAGGAGATGATGCGCAATCTATTTACGCATTTAGAGGAGCAAACATCAAAAACATATTAAATTTTAAAATTGACTACCCAGACTACCAACTCTATAAACTAGAACAAAACTATAGATCTACTCAGAATATTGTAGACACAGCAAACTCTCTCATTAAACATAATGAAAAGCAAATAGAGAAGAATGTTTGGACAGAGAATAAAAAAGGAGAGGACATTATTATTTGTCAATCCGCTACGGATAATGATGAAGGAAGATTAGTAGCCAATACAATTAACGGATTATTAGAAGAAGAAAATTACAATAATTTCGCAATACTTTACAGAACTAATGCTCAATCAAGAGCTTTAGAAGAAGCACTAAGAAAAATGGGGGTTCCTTATAAAATATACGGGGGGATATCTTTTTACCAGAGGAAAGAAATAAAAGACCTCCTCTCCTACTGCAGAATGGCTATAAACCCTAAAGATGAAGAAGCTTTAAAAAGAACTATTAATTATCCTGCTAGAGGAATAGGATCAACTAGTTTACAAAAACTAATATCTGCCGCAAACGACAACAACATCACTATTTGGGAAGTGATTTCTGAAATTGAAAAATACAATATAAAAGTAAATAACGGAACCAAAATAAAACTATCAGAATACGTTACTCTAATCAAAAGTTTCGAATCAGAAAGTCAGAAAAAAGACGCTTATTATTTAGTAGAACAAATAACAAAATCATCAGGACTATACACATTATTTGTTTCAGATAAAACACCTGAAGGAGTAAGTAGGTTTGACAATATACAAGAACTATTAAACGGAATAAAAGATTTTACAGAAAACTATAACGGAGAAGAGTCTCCTATTCTATCAGAGTTTATGAAAGATGTATCCTTATTAACCGATAATGATAATGAAAAAGAAGAGGACTTCAATAAAGTAACTCTAATGACTATTCACGCATCAAAAGGATTAGAGTTCCCTTATGTTTTTGTTGTAGGAATGGAAGAAGGTTTATTCCCCTCTCAAATGAGCGGAAACAGCCAATCTGATTTAGAAGAAGAAAGAAGATTGTTTTATGTAGCAATAACAAGAGCGGAAAAAAGATTGTTTTTATCTTATGCAAATATCCGATTTAAATGGGGGCAGTATATTGATTCAGACGCAAGTAGATTCTTGGAAGAGCTAGACCAAAAATACGTAAGCAAAAAGAATTTTACAAAGACACAAACAGAAGAAAGGTTTCCTACTAAAATATTTGCAAAAACAAAACAGAAAACATTTAATAACTACCCTCAGAAAGGATTCAAAAAAACAAAATCAAACAATACTATCCCTATAAATAAAAGTGATTTAAGTAAATTAAAAAGTGGGCAAATAGTAAAGCATGAGAAATTTGGAACCGGAAGAATCTTAAATATTACTGGAGATGGAGTAAATAAAAAAGCAACCGTATTTTTTAACGGAATAGGTCAAAAACAACTACTTCTCAAGTTCGCTCGATTGGAGATATTAAAATAAAACGTATCTTTTGGAAAATATTTTCTAAAATCCAAGTGTTATGTGAGGTTTTTTAAGGATTGATGGTCTAAGGTCCAACAACCTTTTTTATTTCAATAAATTTCTTACTTTATTTTCATCTATCTTTAAGGTACTCTTTAGTTTCCCTAAGTTTGCAAACTTTTTTACTTCTCTTATTTTTTTAATAAATGATACTTTTATTTCTTCACCATATATGTTTTTATCAAAATTAAGGATATGAACCTCTAAAGTTCTCTGAGTAGCGTTAAAGGTTTTATTAAAACCTATATTCATCATTCCAATAAACTCTTCCTTATTATATTCTAACTTTACAGCATAAACCCCATCATTAGGTATTAACTTCCATTTATTTACAATATGAATATTTGCTGTAGGAAAACCTAAATCCTTCCCCCTACCTCTGCCTATCACTACCAAGCCTGATAAACAAAAATAGTGACCCAAATACTTAGTCGCTTTTTCTAACTCATCTTCAATAATTAACTTTCTTACTTTAGTAGAACTTACTGAGACATCTTGAAAAGTTTGAGGATTAATCTTTTCTATTTCATATTTATACAAAGTTGAAAGATTGTTAAGTAGATTAAAATCCCCCTCTCTATTCCTTCCAAAATGATGGTCGAAACCTATTACTAGTTTTGTTATTTTCAATTTATTAACCAATATATCTCTTACAAAATGAACGGGGTCCATTCTAGAAAACTCAGGAGTAAAGGGCAATACAATTAAATGTTGTAAACCATATTTCGTTAAAATTTCTGATCTTTCTTGAATTGTTGTAAGCAATTTCAATTTCTGGTCTTCTGGAAAGAGAACATGCCTTGGATGAGGGTAAAAGGTTAAAAGAACGCTTTCTCCGCCTATTTTCTGTGCATCTTTGTTTAATTTTTTAATTACTGACTGATGACCAATATGTACACCATCAAAAGTACCCAAAGTAAGTACTACCTTAAAATCAGGGAAAAACTCCTCTAACGAATTATAAATTTTCACAAATGGTAATCTATTTTAAATTGTTAAGAAACTGTTCAAAATTAAACATTAATTTATTTACAAACTTTACATTACAAAACAAATAAAAAATAGTAAATTTGCAGCCGAAATTTAAGACTTATTTTTAAAATAATAAAAAAAAAAACATGTCAAAAAACATTGGTAGAGTATCTCAAATTATTGGACCTGTAGTGGATGTAATATTTGATGATAACGCAACTGAACTCCCTCACATCTACGATTCATTAGAAATCACTAGAGAAAATGGAAATAAATTAATTTTAGAATGCCAACAACATATTGGTGAAGATACTGTAAGAGCTATATCAATGGAAACTACTGACGGTATTAGTAGAGGTACAGAAGTTGTTTCTACAGGATCTCCTATAAAAATGCCTATTGGTGACCATATTAAAGGTAGAGTATTTAATGTAATTGGAGATGCTATTGATGGAATGGAAAATTTAGATAAATCTAACGGACTTCCAATTCATAGAGACCCACCAAGATTTGAAGACCTTTCAACTTCAACTGAAGTACTATTTACAGGTATTAAAGTAATTGACCTTATTGAGCCTTATGCTAAAGGTGGAAAAATTGGTTTATTCGGAGGTGCTGGTGTAGGAAAAACAGTACTTATTCAGGAGTTAATTAACAATATTGCCAAAGGACACGGTGGTCTTTCTGTATTTGCAGGAGTAGGAGAAAGAACTAGGGAAGGAAATGATTTAATGAGGGAGATGTTAGAGTCAGGAATCATCAATTATGGTGAGGACTTTAACAAATCTATGGAAGAAGGAGGATGGGATTTATCTAAAGCAAATAAAGATAATATGTCAAAATCAAAAGCAACATTTGTTTTCGGACAAATGAACGAACCACCTGGAGCTAGAGCGAGAGTTGCTTTATCAGGACTTACTATTGCTGAATACTTTAGAGATGGAGAAGCAGATGAAAAAGGAAAAGATGTATTATTTTTTGTTGATAATATTTTCCGTTTTACACAAGCTGGTTCCGAGATATCCGCATTACTTGGAAGAATGCCTTCTGCTGTAGGATACCAACCAACACTTGCAACGGAGATGGGAACAATGCAAGAGAGAATTACTTCCACTAAAAACGGATCTATTACATCTGTACAAGCAGTATATGTACCTGCTGATGATTTAACTGACCCTGCACCTGCTACAACATTTGCTCACCTAGATGCTACAACAGTACTTTCTAGAAAAATTGCTGAATTAGGTATTTATCCTGCAGTAGATCCCTTAGATTCTACTTCTAGAATTCTTACTGCAGATGTAGTAGGAGAAGAACATTACAAATGTGCACAAGATGTAAAAGAAATATTACAGAAATATAAAGAATTACAAGATATTATTGCAATTCTAGGTATGGATGAATTATCTGATGAAGATAAACAAGCAGTACATAGAGCAAGAAGAGTACAAAGATTCTTATCTCAACCTTTCCATGTTGCAGAACAATTTACAGGACTTAAAGGATGTTTAGTTGACATCGCGGATACTATTAAAGGATTCAACATGATTATGGATGGAAAAGTGGACCAGTACCCTGAAGCTGCCTTTAACCTTGTTGGTTCTATTGAAGAAGCAATTGAGAAAGGAGAAAAAATGATTGCTGACGCAAAATAACAAATTATGATTTTAGAAATAATAACACCAGAAAGTAAACTATTTCAAGGAGAGGTTAATTCTGTAAAATTCCCTGGAGCAGATGGATCATTTGGAGTATTAAATAATCATGCTCCTATCATATCTACATTAGTTAAAGGAACCATTGAAGTAGTAGACAGTAATAACGAAAATATTAATTTCGATATTAACAGTGGAGTTATTGAAATGCAAAAAAATAAAATCATTGTTCTAGCAGATTAATGAAATCTAAAATAGATCTTTAAAGAGAACTTCTTTTTTCTCTTTTTATGTTTAAAAATGAAAAAATATATATTTATACTTTCTGTTTTTTTCTTTTCCTGTACAAATAATTTTAAATTACAAGAAGGAGATTTATTATTTCAAGACTTGGATTCCTCTCCAATTTGTGATGCAATAGAATTGGTTACTCCTGGATATCATGGATCTAATTTTTCTCATATAGGGCTTATCGTTCTTGAAAATGATATACTTAAAGTATTGGAAGCAATACCTCCAAAAGTAATCTTAACTAATCTAGATGATTTTTTGAATCGATCTTCAGATAAAAACAAAAACCCAAAAGTAATAGTTGGTAGATTGAATGAAAAATTTAATTATGCTATTCCGAAGGCAATAAAATATGCAAAAGCACAACTAAATGAAGAATATGATGATGTTTTCTTAATAGACAACAAAAAGTATTATTGTTCTGAATTAATTTATGAAGCTTTTATTTCTGATTCTATTTTTCAATTAAATACTATGACATTTCTAAATCCAAAAACACTGGACACAATTCAAATTTGGAAAGAATATTACTCTGAATTAAACACTAAAATACCTGAAGGAGAAAAGGGAATCAATCCAGGATTCATGTCACTTTCAAACAAAATAGAAATAGTACATATTTACGGAATTCCTGATGGAATGAATAATTAAATAGATGTGTATAGAACAATTAAAAATAGTTATATATTTTTTCTTTTTTAAAATGAAATATTTCCTTTAGTACAAAAGAGAGAACAATATATTTTAAGAAAGATAAACAAAATAATTCTTCATAAATACTAATAAAAAAAATGAAAAAATTAGTAAAAACACTTGTTGCAATTGCACTCTCAACCAATTTTTTAATTGCACAAGAATCAATTAGTATAGATATTAATGAAGTAATAGTATCTTCTAACAGAGCCTCCTCAAAAGAAAATATAACAAATGTACACATTATCTCTTTAGAAGAAATTGAAAACGCTCCTGTTCAGACAATTGAAGATTTATTAGAATACGCAATAAATATAGATATGAGACAAAGATGCGGACAGGGAGTGCAAACAGATATCAGTATAAGAGGTGGTACATTCGAACAAGTATTAGTAATGTTAAACGGAGTTAAATTGAATGATCCACAAACTGGACATCATACTATGGATTTACCACTTAGTTTAGAGCAAGTTGAAAGAATTGAAATTATGACAGGAGGAGCAAGTAGAATTTTTGGAAACTACGCCTATACAGGAGTAATAAATGTTATTACTAAAAAAGAAGGAGGAAAATCTATTAATATAAGTACTGGGGAAAATGGATATATAAATACAGAATTTAATTATAATTTGAAAATAAAAAATACTAATCATAATATCTCAATAAATAATAAGGTAAGTGATGGGTTTAATTTACATGACACTATACCAGATTCATTAAATATGGATTATAAAATTAATAATTTCTACTATCAAACGAGTACAGCTAATAACGGAATTAACACTTTATTTAATGTTGGATATACTGATAAAGAATTTGGAGCATTTAGTTTTTATACAGATAAATATCCTAATCAATTCGAAAAAACAAAAACTACATTTTCTTCTTTACAAATCAAAACAGAAGGAGATATAAGTATAGAAAATAAATTATATTGGAGAAAACATAATGATGAATTTATATTGTTTAGGGAGAATCCTGAATGGTATCATAATTTCCATAAAACAAATGTATTCGGAATAGATTTTAATATAATACAAAAAACAAAAACAGGTACAAATGTCATTGGAATGGAAATAAGAACAGATAATATTATAAGTAACAGATTAGGAAATGATTTGGATAGTCCTATAGAAATAGACAGTTTAAACTCTTACACTAAAGGAGAATCTAGAACAACAACTAATATATTTACAGAAAAAAACATGATTTTTTCTAATTTATCTATTTCTACTGGTATTATGATGAACATTGATTCTAGATATGGAAATGATTTTTTCCCAGGAATTGATTTGTCTTATAAAATAACAGATGGCATAAAGATTTTCGCTTCTAATAACAAATCAATGAGAGCTCCAAACTATACTGAACTTTATTATACAGATCCAATAAATCAAGGAAATGAATATTTAGTTGCAGAACATTCGACAAATAAGGAATTAGGTGTTAATTGGAATAATAAAATCCATAAAACAACACTTACTTTTTATAATAGAAAAGGTGAAGATATGATTGATTGGGTAATTACTGAAGGAGATAGTATTTGGAGAACAGCAAATATCAAAACTTTAAATGTAAGCGGTTATGAATTTAGTTCAAAAATAGATATTAATAAATTATTAAATACTAATTTACCTATTTCAGTAATTGGAATAAATTATTCTAAAAATGAAATTGACGCAAATACTGAAAGTTTCCAATCAAAATATACTATTGATCACTTAAAAAGGAATTTCTCATTAACTGCTAGACAGTTTATTGGAGAAAAATTTAGAATTAATTGGAGATCATCTTATCAAGAAAGGGCAGGAACATATAAAAATCAGTTTGAAGAAGAGTTCACATATAATCCAATTTGGTTAATTTCTTCAAGAGCATCTTATCAAATACTCAGATCAAACATATTATATCTAGAAATAAATAACTTATTAAATACAAAATATGTTGATTATGGAATGGTACCTCAAATTGGAAGATGGTACAGAGTTGGACTTAAGATTAATTTATAATTTTAAGGATAGAATTAAAACCTTATTTTTATTCCTTATTTTTTGTATCAATTAATATGGTAACCGGTCCATCATTAATAAGACTCACTTGCATATTTGCACCAAATTTACCTGATTGAACTTCATTCCCAATGGATAGAGATAAGTCCTTTTTAAATTGCTCGTATAAGGGAATTGCTTGTTCTGACATAGCCGCTTTTATATAAGAAGGTCTATTTCCTTTTTTAGTTTTAGCATGTAAGGTAAACTGACTCACTACAATTACCTCAGCATTAACTTCTAAAATAGATTTATTCATTATCCCTTCTTCATCTGAAAATATTCGGAGTTTAGAAATCTTGTTTGCAAGCCAAACAGCATCGTCTTTTGTATCTCCCATTTCAATTCCTAAAAGTATCAATAATCCTTCATTTATAGACGCAACTTTTGCATCATCAATAACAACAGCAGATTTGCTTACTCTTTGGATAACTACTCTCATCTAATATCCATTTGTTCTATAATTCTCCTCTTCTTCCTCCAACATTCCTAAATAGCTAAAATATCTGCTTTCTGCTATTTCATCTTTTATTACAGCTTCTTTTACTCCACAATTTGGTTCGTTCAGATGAATACAATTATGAAATTTACATTCTCTCTTCAACTTGAAAAATTCCGGAAAATAATTTCCGATTTCTTTTTTTTCAATCTCCACTAAACCGAACCCCCTAATTCCAGGAGTATCAATAATAGAAGCACCAAAATCTAGCTCGTGAAGCTCAGAAAAAGTTGTGGTATGTTGCCCTTGATTATAACTGTTAGAAATCTCTTTGGTATTAATATTCAAATCGGGCTGCAACTTATTTATCAAAGTAGATTTCCCTACTCCCGAATGACCTGAAATAAGATTTATTTTTCCTTTCATTAAAGATTTTACCCCCTCCAAATCATCTTTAATTGTAGATACAGAAATACATTTATATCCTATGTTTTCATACACAGAAATAAGTTCATCTTGCAATTCTATTTCTTGTTTATTATACAAATCTGTTTTATTAAAAAGTAAAATTACATCTACTCCAAAGGCATTTGCAGAAACTAAAAATCTATCTATAAAAGTGGTAGTGGTAATAGGGTTTATTAAAGTAGCCATTAAGATTGCTTGGTCTATATTAGAAGCAATAATATGTGTTTGTTTGGACAGGTTCACCGACTTACGAACTATGGAGTTTTTTCTGTCATATAATTTTACAATCATAAAAGAATCATCCGATTTTTCTACTTTCACTTTATCTCCAACCACTATAGGATTAGTACTTTTAATTCCTTTTATTCGGAACTTTCCTTTCAATCTGCATTCTAGCAAATCATCACCTTCTGATTTTACTAAATACCAACTTCCGGTCGATTTTATTACTACTCCATTCATTTCAGCAAATATACAATTAGATTTTTCTTATATTTGACAATTAGAAAAACTATTAATTATGAAAAAACTACTCTCGCTTTTATTTGTATTTCCAATTTTAGGAATTGCACAAAACACAGTTTGTTTTACTATTAATCCCAACCCAAACACTAATGACCCAGCCCTTGCACCTTTTACAAAATATGTAGATGTATTAGGATGTTTCAAAAAGATTGGGTTTATTTTTTGCTTTACGATCCTAAGTTCGAACTTTTTTAAATTAAAAATTAACAAATAGCAGAACACAAATTACCATAAGTGATAAAATTGAGACTGTATATATCCACCACTTTTTAGGATTTTCCTTATTTATCTCACCACTAATTGTCAATGTGGTTATCCATACAAAGAATGAAATTTCTAAAAGAGGTTCTGTGTCTATTCCATAAAACTTGTATAAAGCTGAGGTGGTTATTCCAGCAAATGCAAGAAGAAATCCAACTATTCCTAAATATTTTTTAATCATTTATTTTCTATTTATTTTTACAAAGATAGTTGTTATTTTCTATTTCCTCAAATGAGTGAGTTGATTTTGGGTGGACCTTACGGTTCTTATTTCCTATTTTTCAGAAAATATTTAGTCTAAGGTTGTAATCTTTATACCACTTCCTTTATCTCTTTATATTTTCCGTAAATTTTATGTAAATTTGCCTTATGAATAAGATGAAAAAAATTCTGATAGCAGTATTAGTTACTTTTGGAATACATACGCAGGCACAAGTAACAACAGTTGATTCTTCTGATACTGTAAGCTATTACATATGTTATAATGAAGATAATGGATCTAGCTTAAACTTATCGATAGGTTTTAATAATAAAGGAAGAGCGTTAAATGTAAAATATAAAGGAATGAATTCTTCTATGGATTTGATTTTTATAAGAGTAGAAAATGAAAATCCAGGTGGTCCTTATCCAGTATTAGTAAAATATTATAACGAAATGTATCAAGAGAAAGTGAATGGAGAATACAGGTTAACTCATTCTGGAAATTGGGATTATGTGGAGTACACAAGAGGAAAAGATTCGAGAAAATTTAACTTTACAATTGATCACAACTCCAATAGTTACAGTTATAATCCATGTTTTTAGTTAGTTGGAAGAATTATTGAATAATTTTATTTTTCTTAATTAGAAACCGATAATTCATACCAACAGTAAACTGATTTTGAGAACCAACTTGTGTGCCATTTAAATATTGATATAATGGAATTTCAGATGTTGCAAAAACAGTTATACCATTTTGAGAATAACTTAATTGCGGAGTGAAAAATACTTTCTTACTTCCGGTTGAATTAGGGTCTATATTGTAAACTATTAAATCAACATTTTTAGCAGACTGTATCCTGCCTACTCTCTCTAATTTTATCTGTGTGGTTAAACCCCAGTTCCTTAAAATTGTTTTAGAAGCAAACAATCCTAAACTCGCATAATCCCCATACTTAATTCCCAAAGAGTTAAACCCTTTATCAACATACAAAGTAGTCATAAATAATCTTAATTTTCTTTTCTGATATTCCTGAAAAAAGAAAGAATAAAACATAAAATCATTAGAACCATTTGTAGTTTGAACTGTTGGAGGATTTAAAGAATAAATATCTCCTATCCATTCATCAGAATATACTAATGTAGAATCCTTATGTGTTCCTAAAGGCATTTTCAGACCTAAACCTAAAGCTATTTCAGTTCTCTTAAAATTAGAAATTTTATTATAAACACTATATCTTGGGAAAATAATTAAATCTCCTAATCCTTTAGAAGAAATAGTGTCTGAATTATCAGTTTCAATTAACGATTTATTTAAATAATAGCCTGTAGCTAAGGATAATGTAAGTTTCTTACTTATTCCATAATCTGATCTGAAAAATAAATAATCATTTGTAAGATTATTAAAAAGTGGATCTGTAATATTACTCTCAGAATAAAATGTATTGGATTGGTTAGATTGAAAATTTACAGAAATCTCCATTTGATTTTCCTGCAAAACACCAGTAGCTGCACAGCCGGCAATGGGACTACCTGCTCCACCTGAGCAACAGCCTTGCGCATATATAAAATAAGAGAGAGAACTAAAAAATACAACAAATAAAATACGCATATTATGATTACTTACTAATCGTGAATTTCAAAATTTCTGTTCTTTCTGAAGTATGAAGTTTTAAAACATAATTTGCAGAAAGAAGATCACTAACATCAATATCTATTGTATTTACACCAACAGAATTAGAAATACTAATACTTTTCACCTTCTTCCCTAATAAATCAATAATATCAAATGTAACGTTCTCATTTGAGTTTAAATGATAATTTACTGTTAACTTTTCTTGTGTTGGATTAGGAAACAGATTTAATTGAAAAGCGGACTGTAACTCATTAGTTGAAGCAACAAAATTATTTAGAGCACTATCAATTGCAATTTGCACAGCCGAAAAGTTTATCTTATTACTATTTTCATTAAGATAAATTTGATGATTAGAACCTCCTAGAACTACAACCTTGGGCATTCCTGGAGTTCCATAGCCTCCCATATTTACATCTGAAGAAGAGAATGTAGTACTTAAAGGCATACTATTACTATTTCCCCAACTAGTTAAATCAGCACAGCTAGTATTAGCAAAATCATCCGCAAGGTAAAAGTGAACTTTGCCAGGATGAGAGCCCGAAAAAGATTGCACTGCAGAATACGCTGGTAACGAATGAGTAGCACAAGGACCACATGGCATTACCCAAGAAATAACTATTACATTACCATCATTCAATTCATCAAATAAATTGTGAGAAACTCCATCACAATCATCAGTAGTAAAATCGGAAGCAGTAGTTTGAGCAAATGAAATGTTTGTTACAAACATTAATAGTAAGCTTTTAAAAATATATTTTTTCATGTTTTTTTTATTTTTTTTCTTCTCGTTGGTATTTGCAACAATAATGTAGTTTATCATAAACCTCATCATCTGCTCTAAATTTTTCAGTGTCGTAACCTATTGTAGCTATAGCTTTTTGTATCTGATCTATACTAGTTATTTCAGGATTAAACTTAACTTTCATCTTCCTATTTACCACATTCCAACTTGAATTTTTTACACCTTCTACTGATTTTGCTGCAGAATCAATTTTAGTTTTACACATTTCGCAATTTCCAGAAACTAGAAAATTAGTTTTTTGATATTTTACTTTTTGAGCACATAAACTAATAGATAAAACTGTAAAGGTTAGTATTAAGAATAATTGTATTTTTTTCATTTCATCTAATTTATAATTATGCGAAAATAAGAAAATATGCATAGAGATTACTTAATCAATACTTTTATTTATTCTTTAATAATTTTGTTACAACTATAAAAACAAAATAATTAATTGTATTTTTGGTTTTATTAAAAAATATTTTTCAATGAAAAAATTAACATCTTATAAAGTAATAGGACTATCTATTGTTCTATCTGTCTTTATCTATTCAACACTTGGAATACTAGCAAATGGACTTCCTTATTTTTACAAAGGAAAAAAAGTAAAAGATGATATTTCTGTAACAGGTTCTTCCTCTATGGAGTTTACTTCTGACCTAATTGTATGGTCTGCTTCATTTTCAAAAAAAGATATGAATTTAAAAACAGCTTACGCACAGATAAAAAATGATAAAAAAACTATCAAAGCATATCTTATATCTAAAGGAGTAAAAGAAGATGAAATTACATTTAAATCTATTGATATTAATAAAGAATACTATTACAAAAGCAGATATAATAATGATGGAGATAAAGTAGATAGTGAAAAGATATTTAACGGATACTCCCTAACTCAATATTTAGGAGTATCATCAACAAATGTAAACTTGTTAGAAGGAGTTGCTAATGAAGTAACTGATTTAATTGAACAAGAAATAAACATTAATTCCTTTGCCCCAGATTATTATTACTCCCATTTAGGAGATCTTAAAATTGAAATGATTGAAGCGGCTGCAAAAGATGGTTTATTAAGAGCAGAAACGGCAGTAAAAGGTGGAGGAGGGTTTTTAGGAGATTTATTAGAAACATCTATTGGAGTATTTCAAATTTTAGGAAAAAACTCTGAAGATAGTTTTTCTTGGGGTGGAACACTTAACACTAAAAACAAATACAAAACTGCATTTGTAAATGTAAAACAAAGATACGCGATAAACTAATTATGTCCATCTTTATACAAAACATAAATAAATCTTACGGAAATCAAATAGCACTTTCTGATGTTTCCTTAGAAATAGAAAAAGGAGAAATTGTCGGTTTTTTAGGCCCAAATGGAGCGGGAAAATCTACATTAATGAAAATTATAAGTTCCTATATTTCTCAAGATAGTGGAACTGTAAAGGTTTGCAAATTCAATACTGCAGAGCTAGAAAATGAGTCTAAAAAAAGAATTGGTTATCTCCCAGAAAACAATCCTCTATACAAGGAAATGTACATAAAAGAATACCTGAATTTTGTTGCTTCTATCTATAAAATAGAAGATAAAAAACAGAGAATAGAACAAATGATACAAAAAGTAGGATTACAAAGCGAACAACACAAAACCATAGGAGAATTAAGTAAAGGATACCAACAAAGAGTTGGACTTGTAGCTGCTTTACTTCACAATCCGGAAGTACTTATTTTAGATGAACCTACTACAGGACTAGATCCAAACCAGTTGGAAGAAGTGAGGAAATTAATAAAGGAAGTTGGAAAAGATAAAACTGTTTTACTCTCTACTCATATCCTTCAAGAAGTAGAAAAAATATGTAATAGAGTTGTAATAATTAACAAAGGCGAAATTGTTTCTGATAAGTTAATTTCAGAATATAAAAAAGAAAAACTAGATATTGAAAGTCATTTTCAATCCCTTTGCTGTTAAACAAAACTTCCTACAATTTCCTGAACATTATCTGATTTTCCCATTGTATAGAAATGCACACAAGGAGCTCCAAATTCAATTAACTCTTTAGTTTGTTGTGTGGCCCACTCTACCCCAACTTGCCTTACAGAATCATTATCCTTACACTTCAACACCTCATCTACCAAATTATTTGGAATGTTTAAATTAAATCTGTGTGGTAATAAAGTAAGTTGCTTATGTGTAGAAATAGGTTTTAATCCCGGAATAATAGGAATATTAATATCATGTTCTCTACACAATTTTACAAAATCAAAATATTTCTGATTATCAAAAAACATCTGAGTTACTATATAGTCTGCACCTGCTTCTACCTTCTTTTTTAGGAAATGAATATCCGAACGCATATTAGCCGCTTCAAAGTGCTTTTCAGGATATCCCGCTACTCCGATACAAAAATCTGTAGGAGCAGAATTTTTCAATTCTTCATCTAAATAAATCCCGTTATTCATCTCATTTACTTGCCCTAATAATTCTGAGGCATACTTATGTCCTCCTTTTTCAGCAGTAAAATAAGTTTCCGATTTTATAGGATCTCCTCTCAAAACCAAAACATTATCTATTCCCAAAAAATCCAAATCGATAAGAGCGTTTTCTGTTTCTTCTTTATTAAAACCACCACAGATAATATGAGGTACCGTATCCACCTGATATTTATTCATAATAGCAGCACAAATACCAACTGTCCCTGGCCTTTTCCTCACCGACCTTCTCTCTAACAAACCATCTTTTCGTTTCTTATATACATGTTCCTCTCTATGATAAGTCACATCAATAAAAGGGGGATTGAACTCCATTAATGGATCTAAAGAATTGTAAATAGATTGAATACTTGTTCCTTTTAAAGGAGGTAAAATCTCAAAGGAAAAGAGAGTTTTTCTTGCGTTTTTTATATGTTGAGTTACTTTCATGTTTTTAAATATTTGACCGTAGCCATTTTTCTATTTCTTTAGTACTTTTATTTTTTCGTTTTGAATAATCTAAAATTTGGTCGTCCTGAATTTTCCCTACACTAAAATATTTTGAATTTGGATGAGAAAAATAATAACCACTTACAGTTGCATTAGGATACATTGCCATACTTTCAGTTAAACTTACTCCTATTTCTTCTGCATTTAAGAGTTTAAAAATCTTTAACTTTTCAGTATGATCCGGACAAGCGGTATATCCAGGAGCAGGACGAATTCCATTGTATTCTTCTTTTATCAATTCATCATTTCTATAGTTTTCTGATGACGAATATCCCCAAATTTCTTTTCTTACTTTTTCGTGCATGTATTCTGTAAGTGCTTCTGCCAATCTGTCGGCTAAAGATTTTAGTAGAATATTATTATAGTCGTCCAAATCCTTTTCGAAAACAGATAATTGATTTTCGATATCAAGTCCTGCAGTGCAAACAAATGCTCCCATATAATCCTTTATAGGAGAAATATAATCTGACAAACATAAGTTATTTTTTGTCTTTTTAGATTGCTGACGGAGGAAGTGAAAAGTTTCTAATTTAATTCCATTCTTAGAAAGAACAACATCATCTCCATCTTGTTTGGCTTCCCAAACTCCCACAACCGATTTTAAAGTCAACCATTTTTCTGAAACAATTTTTTGTAACATCTCTATAGCATCATTGTGCAAACTTGTTGCTTCTTCTCCATACTTTTCATTCGACAGAATAGCAGGGAATTTCCCTTTCATCTCCCATGAAATAAAGAAAGGAGTCCAATCTATATACGGAATTACATCTTCAATATTTATGTTTTCAAATCTATTTACTCCTAAATTATTAGGTTCAGATGGTGTATAGTCTTCCCAATTGTATTCAAAATAATTTTTCCTTGAGTTTTCTAATGAGAGGTACTGTTTCTGACTTCTTCTATTTAAATAATGTTCTTTAATCTCAGTATACTTTTCTTTCATTTCAGATTTAAAATTCTCAGAATCAGAACCTAATAATTTACTGCATGTACTTACCGATTTAGAAGCATCTAACACATGAATAATAGCATTATTAGTATATTTATCTATCAATTTTACGGCAGTATGAACTTTTGATGTAGTAGCTCCTCCAATAATTAGTGGAATATTAAAATCTTGTCGCTGCATTTCTTCCGCTACATCTATCATCTCATCTAATGATGGGGTAATTAACCCACTCAATCCAATAATATCAACCTTATGTTTTTTAGCCGCTTCTAATATTTTTTCAGAAGAAACCATTACGCCCAAATCGATAATTTCGTAATTATTACAAGATAGAACTACCCCCACTATATTCTTACCAATATCATGTACATCTCCTTTTACCGTTGCCATTAATATTATTCCGGAATGAGATCTTTCTGTTTTCTCATCTTCAATATAAGGAGTAAGAAGAGCAACCGATTTCTTCATTACCCTTGCTGATTTCACTACTTGTGGCAAAAACATTTTTCCACTTCCAAAAAGATCTCCAACAATATTCATTCCAACCATCAATGGCCCTTCGATTACATCTAACGGCTTCACTGCTTTTAATCTTGCTTCCTCTGTATCTTCATCTATAAAAGTTACAATTCCTTTTACAAGTGAATGTGCCAATCTCTTTTCTACCGACTGATTTCTCCAATCCAAATTTTCCACTCTTAACTTTCCTCCACCTTTATATATTTCTGCAATATCCACTAATCTTTCGGTAGCTCCATTATCTTTATTTAACAGAACATCTTCTACAGCAGTAAGTAAATCTTTCGGAATATTAGAATAAACTTCAATCATACCCGCATTAACAATTCCCATGTCCATTCCATTTTGGATAGCATGATAAAGGAAAGAAGAATGCATGGCCTCTCTCACTACATTATTTCCTCTAAATGAAAAAGAAACATTACTCACTCCTCCACTTACTTTTGCAAATGGCAGGTTTTCTTTTATCCATTTAGTAGCCATTAAAAAATCAACAGCATAGTTATTATGTTCTTCAATTCCTGTCGCTACCGTTAATATGTTCGGATCGAAAATAATATCTTCAGCAGGGAAACCAACTTTATCTACCAAAATATGGTAGGCTCTTTCGCAAATTCTTATTTTATCTTCATAATCTACTGCTTGCCCTTTTTTATCAAAAGCCATAACTACTACTGCAGCTCCATATTTTAAAATTGTTTTCGCATGAGATATAAATACCTCCTCTCCTTCTTTTAAAGAGATAGAGTTCACTATTCCTTTACCTTGCAAACACTTTAAACCTTCTTCAATTATTTCCCATTTTGAGGAATCAATCATAATTGGAACACGAGAAATGTCTGGATCAGAAGCAATTAAATTCAGGAAATGAACCATAGTTTCTACTCCTTCAATCAATCCATCATCCATGTTGATATCTATAACTTGAGCTCCGCTTTCCACTTGCTGAAGTGCAACTGAAAGTGCTTGTTCAAAATCATCTTCTTTAATTAATCTTCTAAATTTTATAGAACCCATTACATTGGTTCGTTCCCCAATATTTACAAAATTACTTTCTGGAATAATAGTTACTGATTCTAATCCAGAGAGTTTCATTTCCTTTTTAAATGTAGGGACTATTCTGGGACTACATTTAGTAGCAATTTTAGCAAACTCTGCAATATGCTCTGGAGTAGTTCCACAACAACCACCTACAATATTCACCAGTCCCGAACTCATAAAATCTTCTAACTGTTCTCCCATTAATTGGGCCGTTTCTTCATATTCTCCCATCTCATTTGGGAGTCCTGCATTAGGATACGCACTTACAAAGAAATCAGATTTATCCGCAAGTTCCTTTATATAAGGACGCATAGCTGTAGTTCCTAAAGCACAATTAAAACCAATACTTAAAAGAGGGATATGAGAAACAGAATTTAAAAACGCTTCTGCCGTTTGTCCAGAAAGAGTTCTACCACTTTCATCTGTAATAGTACCCGATACCATTATTGGTAACTCAATGTTTTTAGTTTCAAACACATCCATAATAGCAAAAAGTGCTGCCTTACAATTTAAGGTATCAAATACTGTTTCTACTAAAAGCAAATCTACTCCTCCATCAATTAATGCGGTTACTTGTTCGGTATAAGCCACTTTTAACTGATCGAATGTAATGTGTCTGAAAGCAGGGTTTTCTACTTTAGGAGAAATAGAAGCCGTTCTGTTTGTTGGACCAATAGCACCTGCAACAAATCTTGGTTTTTCAGGAGTAGAAAACTCAACAGCAACTTCCTTTGCAATTTTTGCAGATTGAAAATTAATATCGTAAACAGCAGATTCTAATTTATAATCTGCTTGTGCTATCGTTGTACCACTAAAAGTATTGGTTTCTATAATATCGGCACCAGCAGTAAAATATTCTGCATGAATTGCCTTAATAATATCTGGCCTAGTGATAGAAAGTAAATCATTATTTCCCTTTAAATCATTTTCAGAATTTATAAATTGAGTTCCTTTAAAATCTTTTTCTTCTAGTTTATACCTTTGAATCATGGTACCCATAGCGCCATCAAGAATTAGAATTCTTTCTTTTAATATTTCTTTTATTGTCTTGTTCATTCATTAAATTTCAAGACTTCACAAAAAAGATTTCAGAAAATAGGTATTGATTTCTTCATCTGTCTCCATATTGGAGTGGGATTTGGCACCATGCATTTTCAGGGTTGCCAAGACATCATAGGGCCCGTCCCTCCGTCTTTCTTGATAAGTCGATACAAATAAATAACAAAAAAAGTTAAAAACCTAACATATTTATTTTTTTATTTTATATTTGTAGTCCAAAAGTGGAAGGATTTGGCCTATTGCAACCACTAAAAAAAATGCTAAAATAGCGAATTCACTTTTAGTTATAACACTTCAGCCAAGTCCGACACCTTTTTTATATTAATTATTAACTTAAAATTATTTAAGAAATGTCATATTATTTTACATCCGAATCAGTTTCGGAAGGACATCCAGACAAAGTAGCAGATCAGATTTCTGATGCACTATTAGATAACTTCTTAGCACAAGACCCCAACTCGAAAGTAGCCTGCGAAACCCTAGTAACTACAGGGCTTACAGTCCTTAGCGGAGAGGTGAAAACAGAAGGATATATTGATGTGCAAAAAGTAGCAAGAGAAGTAATCCGAAAAATTGGATATACAAAATCGGAATACCAATTTGATGCAGATAGTTGTGGAGTTATTTCTGCAATACACGAACAATCTGCAGACATCCGACAAGGAGTTGTGGAAGGAGAGGGATTACATCAAGAGCAAGGAGCAGGAGACCAAGGAATGATGTTCGGTTATGCTACAAATGAAACGGAAAACCTAATGCCATTGGCTTTAGACATCTCTCATAAAATACTTATTGAACTTGCCGATATCAGGAAGAAAGGAGTAGAAATGACTTACTTACGACCGGATTCAAAATCTCAAGTTACTTTAGAGTATAATGACGATCATACACCAAAAAGAATTACAGATATTGTAGTTTCTACTCAGCATGATGATTTTGCAGATGAAAAGCCTATGCAAGCTCAAATTGAGAAAGATGTAAGAAGTATTTTAATACCAAGAATTAAAGAACAACTTTCTGCAGAAAACTCAGCTTTATTTGGTGGAGAAAAATACCATGTAAATCCGACAGGAAAATTTGAAATTGGAGGACCACATGGAGACACTGGACTTACTGGTAGAAAAATTATTGTAGATACTTACGGAGGAAAAGGAGCCCATGGTGGTGGAGCTTTTTCAGGAAAAGATCCAAGTAAAGTAGATAGATCTGCAGCATATGCTACAAGACACATAGCTAAAAACTTAGTAGCAGCTGCAGTAGCAGACAGAATTTTAGTACAAGTAAGTTATGCAATAGGAGTAGCAGAGCCAATGGGTATTTTTGTAAATACTTACGGAACATCAAAAGTAAACATTACAGATGGTGAAATTGCTGAAACAGTAAAAAAAATGCCTTGTTTCAATTTAAAACCTGCTTCTATTATTAGTAGGTTGAAACTAAAAAACCCTATCTATTCAGAAACTGCTGCATACGGACATATGGGAAGAAAATCAGAAATAAAAAAAGTAAGATTCAATATTGGAGGGACGGAAAAAGAATTTGAAGTAGAAACTTTTACTTGGGAAAAATTAGATTGCTTAGAAGAGACAAAAGCTGCTTTCAGTTTATAATTTCTTAATTTATATTATTTAGGAAAAGGTCGCGAAAGCGGCCTTTTTTTATTATTAAAACATTAATTTCGCTAAATATATCTATGAAACATATTTTTACATTTATTCTAGTCTCTTTCTCCACAATAGTATTTTCTCAATCGGAAATGAAATACAACTCTGAAAATGAAAATATACCAAATTGGGCAAAACTGATGTACTCTGAAAATCCGGATGAAGGAGAAGTAATAAAATTGTACAGGGCCTATTATAAAACTAATAAGCTAGTGAAAAACAATCATACTCAATATTACAAAAGATGGGTAAGAAACATTAGTAGACACACCAACTCTGTAACATCAACGTCTATTTCTAAAAGTAGTAACCAATGGGAATGTATTGGTCCTTGGGATTTTGACCAACATGCAGAAAGTAGAAGTTATGCCCCAGGAGCAGCTCATGTTTATACTGTGGAGCAATCTGTAAGTAACAGTAATGTATTATATGCGGGAACCGCAACTGCAGGAGCTTGGAAAACAACTGATAAGGGAATGAATTGGAGTTTAATTACTAAAAATTTAGAATTAAATGGAGTGTATGCAATTGAAATTGACTTTATAGATTTTAACACAATTTACATTAGTGGGAATGGAGGGATTTACAAATCGGTAGATGGTGGTAATAATTGGAATATAATTGGAGATGTTACTTTCACTAACTTATCTCATTCTATAAGAGACATAAAACTACAACCAACAAACAATCAGCTTTTATTTGCAGCTTCAGACGAAGGTCTTTTCAGATCAGTAGATGGAGGGAATACTTTTACAACAATAATGAGTGGTAATTTTTTGGAAATTGAATTTCATCCCAACTCGGTAGACACTATGTATTTTATAAGTCAGTCAGGAGATAAAACTGAATTTTACCGTTCAGATGATGGAGGATTTACTTTAATACAATACACAAATGGATGGCCAAATCCAGTAGGTGGAGACGAGCAAAAAAGAACAGAAATAGCGGTAAGTCCTGCAGACCCAAATAAAATTGTTGCTTTAGCTACGGGAAATGCAAATGGAGGAAGCGGCTTATATGGAATTTATATTAGTATGGACAAAGGAGAAAATTGGACTTTTCAGTGTTGCGGACCTCAAGAAGGAGGACCTGCCTCCACCACTAATATAAATATGATGGGATGGGCAGATGATGGGACGGATGATGGAGGACAATATTATTACGATTTGGGACTTGCAGTAAACCCAAACAATGCCAATATTATTCATGTAGGAGGAGTACAACATTGGATTTCCACAGATAATGGAGTAACATTTACTTGTCCTGCAAAATGGAGTCATCCTCATAAAAAGGAATATGTACATGCCGATATACACGATATTAATTATTTTGGAAACGACCTTTGGTTTGCTTGTGATGGTGGTGTTTTCTATTCTGACAATGCAGCAGATAGTATTACAAAACGAATGTTCGGAATTGCAGGAGCAGATTTTTGGGGATTTGGATCAGGGTTTAAAGACGGAAATGTTATGTTGGGAGGAACTTATCATAATGGAACATTACTAAAAGACGGAAGTACTTATATAAATAATTGGCTTTGCACAGATGGTGGAGATGGAATTAGAGGATTTGTTAATTTTGGGAATCCTAGAATGGCTTATTCTGATTATGGAGGAAAGTTACTTTCAGGAGATAGAACTATTCCAATTGCTACATTCTCTGTAAACAAAAAGCCAAATGCAAGTTATATTATTGGAGAATCCTCACAAATGGAATTTGACCCTAGATGTTTTAATTGGTATTATATTGGTAACGATTCTACTCTTTGGCTTTCTAAAAATAATGGAAGTAGCTTTGAATTCATTCATCATTTTGATGACAAAGTCACTTCTGTAGAAGTATCGTGGAGCAATCCGGATGTAATTTATGTAGCTACATGGGAAAGTTGGTGGGGAGCGAAAAAGATTTGGAAAACAGACAACGCAGGACTCAATTGGACGGAAATAACTCCAACAAATATAAATGGGCAAGCTTGGATTCCTTATGACATAACAATTAGCAGTAATGATGAAAACACTCTGTGGATTGCCAGAACATCGATGTACGGTGGAGTGCAAGACGCACAAGGGTATGAAGTATTTAAATCTGTAGATGGTGGGCAAAACTGGATAAATTGGAGCACTCCTACTTTGGACAATATAAACGCTACTAACATTGAACACCAAAGAGGAAGTAATGGAGGGGTTTATTTAGGAACAAGAAGCAATGTGTATTATAGAAATAACAACATGTCTGATTGGGAAATTTATGACAATAACTTACCTAAAAGAACTTTTTCTACTCAACTAATTCCGTACTACAGAGAAGGAAAATTATTTAACGGAACCAATAGATCCGCTTATAAAGTTGATCTTTATGAGAATACAAAACCCTCTGCACAAATAGCGGCAAATAGGTTAGAAATAAATTGCATGAACGATACAGTACACTTTGTAGACCACTCGTCAATTAGGTTAAGTTCTGCAAGTTGGGAATGGTTTTTCCCGGGAGGAACCCCTTCTACCTCTACATTAGAAAATCCTGTGGTAGTTTATTCAACTCCAGGAAGCTATGATGTAACTCTGAAAATTCAGGATGCATATGGAGGAAGCATACAAAACATACCCAATTTAATTAAATACACAGACACTGTTTCTATCATTACAAATACTCAAAATTATTCGGAAGGATTTGAAACAGCTGTTTTCCCTCCTACTTCTTGGCAGACTCCTCCTTCTACTTTTGGTTGGCAATCTATTATAGTAGATACTGGGATAAATTGTTTGCCTAATACGGTAAGTTATGTAAACCATTATTGGATCAATCAAAAAGGAGATGAAGCCTACCTTATTACTAATAAAATTAGATTAGGATCTGGATCATCTCCTGCAGAAAACCTGCTAACTTACGACTACGCTTACTCAGGATATGCCGCAGGATATGAGGACGGATTTAGAATAGATGTTTCTACGGACTGTGGTGCAACATGGGATTCGTTATACGGAGCGGCAGGATCAAGCTTACAAACTACATCTTATGTGGGTAGTCCTTGGTATCCAACTTGTGGAAGTTGGAAAAAAGACACTTTAAATTTAACTAATTTCGGATTAAATGGAGAAATCATTATGATTCGTTTTGCCGCAATAAATGATTATGGAAACCGATTTTTTATGGATAATGTGAAAATAAACGGAAGTAATATAACATCTGTTCCTTCTGTAAATTCAGAAAATAAAAAACTAATACGAATTGTAGATGTATTAGGAAGGGAGGTAGAAAAAAGTAAGAACAATTTATTGTTCTATATATACGATGATGGTAGTGTAGAAGAAAAAATATTTATTGAATAATGGATTGGTTTAAAGATTGGTTTGATAGTAAATATTATCATATTCTGTACCAAAACAGAGATGAAAAAGAAGCCGATAATTTTTTATCGGTACTAAGTAAATTAGAGTTTTTTAAAAAGAATTTTAAAATAATAGATATTGCTTGTGGTAAAGGAAGGCATTCCTTGTTTCTTTCTAAGTTAGGATTTAATGTTACAGGAGTAGATTTATCTGAAAACAGTATAAAACACGCCCAACAATTCGAAACAGAAAACTTGCAATTTGATGTAGCAGATATGAGAGAATGCTACCAAAAAAACACTTTTAATGTTGCTTTAAACCTGTTTACTTCGTTCGGTTATTTTGAGAAAGAAGAAGATGATATTGCAGCCATAAAAGCAATGTCGGAAAACCTGAAAGAAGAAGGGGTTTTAATAATTGATTTCTTAAATTCTGATAAGGTAATACCTAATTTAGTGCAAAAAGAAACAAAAGTATTAAATGGTATTCGATTTTACATCAGGAGGAAAGTAGAAAATGGATTTATCTGCAAAAATATAAATTTTTCAGATAAAGACAAAGATTATAATTTTAATGAAAAAGTGAAAGCAATTACATTAGCTGATTTTACAAAACTTCTTAACTTTGCAGGAATGAGAGTTATAAATCAATTCGGAAATTACAATTTGGACCTTTATAATGCTCAAAAGTCAGATAGACTAATAATAATAGCAAAAAAATGGAAATAAAAGAAATCTTATACCTTATCTTATCAGTAGCAATTGGTGCTGTTATTGTGGAAATTTTTAAACCTAAAAAAAGCAGGAACATACAATTACTTTTAACCTTTAGTGGGGCCTATCTATTAGCGGTTAGTTTACTTCATCTTATCCCCGAACTATTCGGTAATCATTCATCAGTAAATCTAGACAATGATCTATCAAAAAATATTGGTATTTTTATTTTAGGAGGATTCTTAATTCAGATATTACTAGAATATTTTAGTAAAGGAATAGAGCATGGTCATTTTCACAAACAAAAGGTTATTCCTATAACTGTATTAATTAGTTTGTGTTTTCATGCCTTATTAGAGGGAATTCCTTTAGGGGGAGGACTAGAACATAATCATTCAGCACACAACGCATTACTAACAGGAATTCTACTACATAAAGCTCCTGTTGCTATTGTGTTATTCTCATTCTTTTTGCAAAGTGGAATGAATAAATTAAAAGCTTATTTTTTACTCCTACTATTTGCATTAATGGCTCCACTTGGAATTTATACTGGTCATTTATTTACCGAACTATCTAATTATGCAAACGAAATAATGGCAATTGTAGTTGGTATTTTTCTACATATATCTACTACAATTCTTTTTGAAAGCACAGATGGACATAATTTTAGCATTACTAATATTTTTGCTATCGTAACAGGTACACTATTAGTAATATTAAGTCTGTAATGAAAAAATTTGTAATTACTGGTGCTCCAGGAACCGGAAAAACCACTATTATAAACGCACTAAAAGCAAGAGGATATAACTGCATTGACGAAATATCTCGAGAAATAATAAGCAATGAAATAGCTAACGGAGGAAATGCATTGCCATGGAAAGATTTGCTTGCATTTTCTGAAAGAGTATTTACATTAAGAGAATCACAACTTTTAAACTCTGATGATAATCTTATTTTTTTTGATAGAGGAACTGTAGATGTGCATGCTTACATGAATTCAGATCAAATGCAAATTCCCGACTTATTTAGTAGTTCATTAGAAGAAAACAGATATAATACCAAGGTATTTTACACCCCTATTTGGGAAGATATTTATGTAAATGATGCAGAAAGGAAAGAAACCTTATCCCAAGCAAAAGAGATTGAAAAATCACTTCTTTCTAGTTACAGTTTCTTTAAATACCAACTTATTAAAATACCAAAAAACAGTGTAGAAGAAAGAGTTAATTTTATATTATCTCACATAAAATAAAGCTGTAATATTGCAGTCAAATTAAAAAAATAAAAATATGTCAGTATTAGTAGGTAAAAAAGCTCCATCATTTAAAGCTGCAGCAGTGGTAAATGGTAGTCAAATCGTTTCAGATTATTCTTTAGACCAATTTGCAGGAAAAAATCCAGTATTATTCTTTTTCTACCCAATGGATTTTACTTTTGTTTGTCCAACAGAATTATTTGCATTCCAAAATAAATTAGCTGAATTTGAAGCTAGAGGAGTAGAAGTTGTAGCTTGTTCAACTGATACAGAACAATCTCATTGGGGATGGTTACAAATGGATAAAAATGAAGGTGGAATTAAAGGTATTACTTATCCTTTAGTTGCAGATACTAGTAAAACTATTTCTGCTAACTTTGGTGTACTAGCTGGAGATTACGAAATTGATGAAGAAGATAACATGTATGCTGACGGACCAATGATTGCATTCAGAGGACTTTTCTTAATTGACAAAAATGGTGTAGTACAACATCAAATTGTAAATAACTTTCCATTAGGAAGAAATGTAGATGAAGCATTAAGAATGGTAGATGCATTACAACACTTTGAAGAAAACGGTGAAGTTTGTCCTGCAAACTGGAGTAAAGGAGATGATGCTATGAAAGGAACACACGAAAGTGTTGCTGAATACTTATCGAATAACTAATATATTCTACTAGATATATATTAAAACCTCATTCATTTTGAATGGGGTTTTTTATTACCTTTGAATTATGTTAAGAAGAAAAACCTTTCAATTTGTAATGAATATTTTTCCACCTCTTTTTTTTAATAGAATTATATTAAAAGAAGTGTCAGAAAATTATACTTTTATGAAGGTGAAAATCAGAAGATCTTTTCTGAATATGAATTTCCATAGAAGTATATTTGGTGGAACAATTTTCTCTGCATTCGACCCCTATTTCCCTACCATGTATTATAATATTTTTGCACAAAAAAACCGGAAACTAGAAATCTGGATGAAAAGTGCTAATATAAAATACAAACGACCTGCCACTACACATCTATATTTAGAGTTTAAGATTACTGAAGAAGATATTCAACTAGCAGAAAGAGAATTAAATGAGAAAGGTAAATTTGAAAAATGGCATACAGTAAAAGCCATCAACAAAAAAGGAATAGTTTGTGCAGAAGCAGAAATGCTAGTTTACTTAAGAGATAATAAAGTAGAGACTAAAATTGGTTTTTAATTCTTCTGAATTAAAACTGTAGAATAAGCAGAAACTCCTTCTTCCCTACCAACAAAACTTAATTTCTCGGTAGTAGTAGCTTTTATAGAAACATCCTCTATATCAATATCCATACAAGAAGCAAGTACTCTTTGCATTTCTGGGATATACTTTCCTATTTTGGGTGTCTGTAAACAAATAGTAGAGTCAATGTTACCGATAGAAAAGCCCTTCTCAGAAAGTAATCTGACTACTTCTTTTAAAAGTATTTTACTATCAATCCCTTTATACTCTGCTGAAGTATCTGGAAAGTGTTTTCCTATATCACCCATATTTGCAGCTCCCAAAAGTGCATCACAAATAGTATGTATAAGTACATCTGCATCCGAATGACCTAAACCCCCTTTAGTATGAGGCACAATAATTCCTCCTAGCCAAAAGTCTAATCCTTTCTGTAATTGATGTACATCAAAACCAAAACCTACTTTAATTTTCATTAGCTCCCCATTGCTCCTAAGTCAAACACTAAGGTGAATCTCATAGTATTTGCTAGTGGATTAGTACCTCCAATATTAGAAGTACTTATTAGGTAAGAAAAATCTAAAGCAAAAACATTATATTTTACACCAGAACCAAAAGTAAGGTATTTTCTACCTCCTTTAGTATCGTGTTCGTGAAAATAACCCGCCCTAAGTGCAAACTGGTTAGCATACCAATATTCGAAACCTGCAGAAATATTAATTTCTCTCATCTCTTCCTTAAATATACTGCCAGGAACTGGATTTCCAGTTTCGTCTATCTCACCAGGAGCATCTCCAAAAGATTGAAACATACCAGAAACAACTGAAACTTCAGGGTCTTTACCAGCAATTAGATTTCCATCTGCATCATATATAGGCGGAGAAGGAACTAATAATTTATTAAAGTCAATAGCGAAAGACATTTTATTGTAATCATCAATTTCCGTGGTAACATCTGTACCTAATCTTAAATTAATAGGAATAAAATCTCTAGTAATAGTTTCTGTATATGAAATTTTATTCCCTATATTAGAAATATTCATACCAAATGAAATATCCGATTTTTTATCTGCTATAGTAATCGGTTTAGTATAGTAAGTAGAAACATCTGCAGCTATGGACTGACCTGCAATAGTTTCTGTACCTCCAGCAGTTTGACCACCAGTCAGATTAGAATATATATACCTTGCAGAAATTGCAATTGAAAAATCTCTGGATAACTTACGAGAATAAGCCGTACCGAAAGCCATTTCATTTGGTTTATACTGACCAATAACTTGTCCTGAACCATCTGTAAAAGTAATGTCCCCTAAAGAGAAATACCTTAATTCGTATCCTATTGCTTCATTATCGTTTAATTTATAATACCCACCAATATACTGTAAGTTAATATCCGGAACCAACTCTCTTAACCAAGGTACAATAGATACCGAAATACCAATATCATCTTTTGTAAATGCTAGTTTTGCAGGATTCCAATGCATAGAAGATGCATCTGGTGTAGTTGCAACTCCAACATCCCCCATTGCACCTGATTTTGAATCAGGTGAAATTAATAAAAACGGAACAGCTGTTGTTATTGTATTTAAATTTCCTCCTAAAATATCATCATAGTCAACATCCTGAGAGAAAGAGTTGAAACCTAATGTAACAGATAGAGACAATATTAAAATCTTCTTCATTATTATAATTTAAATTTTGGCAAATATACTTTTTTCTGACAGATAGAAAACGAAAGAATTAATTCAATATTACTAATTTCTCTAGTTTTTGTACAAAATCACCATTTTCATCTTTTACACTAAGCTTATAAATGTATGTACCCCTACCTATTTTATCCTGAAAATCATCTTTTCCATTCCAAGAAATAGGCCCAACTCTAAATCCTGTATTCACCTCAAGCGAATGAATCGTTTTTACTAATTTACCAGAAACAGTAAAAACCTGAATTTGAATTTCAAGATTCTGATTTGACCTATTATGTTCAAAATAAAATGAAGTATTAGTAGTAAAAGGATTAGGGTAATTTAATAAATGTTGAATAACAAAATCTTCCGTTTCAGAAACAAAAAATTCAATAGTTTCTTCAGAAGAATTATTAAAAACATCCCATATTTTAAAATCAATAGTATGTACCCCTGACTCTAATTCATTAAGAGCATATTCTACCTTACCTTTCTGATAACTATCTTTTTCAGATTCATAATAATCATTCAGAATAATTTTTTTAGAACTTTCATTATCTAAAGTAATAGTAATATCGTGTCCTATTCCATTTCCAACCGTATTTACACCTGAAGAATCCTGAACAAAAGCCAAAAATACTGGAGTAGAATTTGTTAGTCCTCCAGAAACAAATTGTTTATCATTCATATACAACTGAATAGTAGGCCCCAAATCATCTGCAACTATATCAGAGGACACCCCTCCTACAATAAAATCTTCAAACCAACCGCTTGCATCCAAATTTTCTGTTTCCTCGATTGCATAATACGAGATTCTTCCATTATCCAGATTATAGTCTATATCCTTGGGAACAATAAAGGAAAAAGAAAACTCTCCATTTTCAACAGAAGAAGTTCCCTTATAGATTATATTAGTTTGATCTCTATACGACATAGGAGTAGAAGATTGTTGACCTTGCGTTTTAGATATTAATTCTTTATCAAAAACAATAACACCTATTTCTCCATTAAAACTATTTAATATTACCGAATCTGAATTAATTATTTCCCCATTAAAAGTTACTTTACCTAAAGCAGAAATAGTATCAGGAGAAAGAGTAGTTTTTACTCCATAAGTAGGATAAGCCAAACACATCATAGGATCTCCTAAAAGAGTGAATTTATTACTATTTATAGAAGTACCACTCAACGCCTTAGTGTTCAAAAATACATCTCCTAAAGTAGGATATTTCCCATCCACCTTTTCAAAAAGAGAATTTATAAAATGGGTATTTAAACTATAATTTAAATGAGAATAAACATATCTTGTTGTAGTTAAAAGTGCTACTCCACCTCCTTTCGGATTTAATATTATATGTTCTCCTCCAGAAGTAAGTTCAGGATTATCAAACCTACCAAACTCACATGTGGCGGTAACGAACAATGGAAGATGATCATAATTATCCCATTCCAGAATCTGGTCTACTTCAATTATCCTTTCCTTAGTAAGTCCTAATTCTCCACCATGCCCCGTATAATTAACTAACAAAGCACCCTTATCTACTCTTCTAGTTATCGCATCTCTACAATCCGGACTTCTAGGTCCTACTGGAGTTGAAATCTGATTATATATATCTAAATATAATTTTTCAAAATTGTAAATATTATAATTATCATCTATAATATTACATAAATTATCTGCCTGTTGCATGTGTATATTACCATCAGAATCATCACCATCATCTGCAATAAAACTAGATACATTCCTCCAACTCCCTCTTGAAGATAGATCATGATAATGGATTATTTTATCTACCATTACATTTGCTTCTTCTAAAGTTTTTGAAGGCAAACGACCAATTCCAATATCTACTAAATCATTCAGTAACAAACCTTCATTCTCATCCAAATACCCAAAATAATCATCTGTAGAAAAAGTGTTTAACGGACTATAAGAGTTATTAGATTGATAAGTAATAACAAAATTAGTATTATTAGATATTCTATCTTTAGGATCGTAAGAAGCATCTCCTATAATTAGCAAATATTTAAAAGTAGTATTTGGCAAGTCATACAGATATTTACAATAATCTCTGATAGAACTAATATCTTGCTTCCCTGAAGAAAACTCGTTAAAAACTTCTTGTGGAGTTACAATTTTACATTTACTACCATCTTTATTAAAATGAAAATCAGATAACTTCTGAGCAGCAGATGTGAAATCAGGATGACAAACAATTAACATCTCAAAATCTGTTTCTCCATGTAAATCTTGATTATAAACAGAACCTATCAAATTCGGAATTTTGTAATCTTCACCATCAAACACTACAAATTTTTCATCGGAACCACCAGCAAAGTGGTCATAATTAAAACCTACCGAAACAGTGTCGTAATCTTGTAATTGATGTATTCTAACATCTATGGAATTTGTCACATTCCACACCCTATTATTAATTGTTGCATTTTCTATTATTCCGTAACATTCTATATCTGTCCCATCACCAATTGTTTTTCTGAAATTCATTTGACCTCCATCAAACTTTAATTTACGAAAAGCACATAACTCCAATGAATTTAACCATCCTTTGTAACTAGAAGAATTTCTATTAAAGGTTATATCAATATCAAAATTATCTTGGGAAGGATAAGTCTGACCTTCCACTGAAGCAACAGTAGCAAAATCGTCTGCATAACCATAAGAAACAGTACCTAAACTAACATTCATAAATTGATTTCCATTTCTACTATATGAGAAACTTGGAGTAGAAGAAGCTCGAGCCACAACATTTGACTTAACATATACTGCTGTATTTCCATTAATATTTGGAACATTAAAATTAAAAGATTGTGTTAGCTCTGCATCAAACTCTTCTCCATACCACTGTTCACCAGATTGAATGAAATTAATTAAATCTAATTCGTGATACTGAAGATCATTAAACACATCAAAGGATTTTTGTTCCACATTTTTCAAACTACTCACATAATTTTTAATCCTCTTAGGATTACCGGAACTATTTATAGTAATAAAATAGTAATTAAAATCATCATACAAATGCTTATGATGATTAAATTTCCCAATAAAATTATTATATGGGGTCCATTGACTTACACTCTTGCCGTAAAACAATATTAAATCACCATCTTCAAAAATTCCATTATTGTTATTATCAATTATCTCAATTGCATTTTCTTGTAAGTCTTCATCTCTGTATTCAGAGTTTAATCTTGGCAACATTCCCCCACCATTACCATACAAACGAATAGAACGTATACTTAAACTACTTGTATTTATGCCCAAAGACTGTAGATCAGATAAAGTTAGTTTATAAACAGCATCTTGAGACACAGAAATCTTATACCAATTACCATTTTGTAAAACAGAATTTATTTTTTCAGATTTTTTTCTTGATTTTTTAATTGTTTTTTCAGAAGTTTCTTCTATAGTAAATGTTTGTATTTTCTGATATTCGTTTCCGTTTTTAATATAAGGGAAAATTAATATCCTATTAAAATAATTATCAGATGATTTTAACAATTCTGAAGAATAAGAAATTTGTTTCGGAACTTTTATTTGATTAAGTTTTAGTTTTTCAGATTCTGTTACAGGAATATATGTAATATTTACGATATTAATATCATAATAAAACTCTTCAAAAATCTGAGTATTCTTCTGAAAAGAAGGAAGACCGTTATACTGATTTAAATAAACGGATTTATCGAAAGAAATTACTTCTACTCCATTATATTTCACATTATTCCACTCTAACTCAATCTGATTTTGAGAAAGTAATGAAAAAGAAAGGGAAAGAGTAAAAATAACTACAAGAAAATTCTTAAAAATCATAAGACAAAAGTAAGTATTTATTAGTTTTAAAATAAGATAACGAACATTAAATAGAAAAATTATATCTACTTGCTTCTGAAATAAATAAATTTCCTATCTTTGTAAAATTGAATTAATGAAGAAGATATAATATGAAGAATAATTTACTCAAGACTATACTACTAGCGTTCTCTCTCGTTTTACTAGGTAAAACATCTAACGCACAAGACCCTGCTTTTAGTCAGTTTTACTCTAATCCTCTATACTTAAATCCTGCTTTTGCAGGAGCTAATAATAACGGATGCCCTACCGCAACACTAAACTATAGAGATCAGTGGCCTGGGATTGGGAGAACTTATGTAACTTATTCCGCTTCTTACGACCAACATGTTGACGCATTAGGAGGAGGATTAGGAATTATAGTAGCACAAGACAAAAGTGGATCTGGAAATTTAAATACTTTACACGCTTCTTTACTTTACTCTTATTTACTTGAAGTAAATAGAGAATTTACATTAAAAGCTGGTTTTGAAGCATCATACAGAACTCTTAACCTAGACTGGAATAATCTTACTTTTGGAGACATGATTGATCCAACTTATGGATTTATTTACACAACAGATGAGGATATTGTAAATAACGCTAGTAATGTTAGTTTCCCTGACTTTTCTGCTGGACTTTTAGGTTATACTGAAAATATGTTTTTTGGTTTTTCTGCACATCACCTAACACAACCAGACCAAGGATTTATTAGTGTAAGTAATTTACCGAGAAAGTATACGGCTCACATTGGGGGTAATTTTCCAATTAGTAGATATAGAAATAATATAACTACAATTTCTCCTAACTTCTTATATCAAAAACAACAAGAATTTCAACAGTTCAACTATGGAGTTTATATAAATAGAGGTCCTATTGTTGGAGGTTTATGGACAAGAAACAGTGTAAAGAATTTTGACTCTTTCATTTTAATGTTTGGATTAGTACAGGACGCATTTAAATTCGGATACAGTTACGACATTACAGTAAGTAACTTACGAAACAGCAACACATTAGGAGCTCACGAATTATCATTTACTTTATTTATGCCTTGTAAAAACAGAAGTAAATCATTCAACACAATAAGTTGTCCTCAATTTTAGTTATTAATATCAGAAAAAATAAAACAATGACAAATAAACACACAGCATTTTTAGCAATCTTAAGTATCTTCATATTGGCATCTTGTTCTAGAGAACAATCTACATCTACTGGATGGGATTACAACAATAGAAAACAAGGTGGATTTGAAAAGATGGACAAAGCAGAACAAATACCAGGCCCTGGACTTATGTTTGTAGAAGGTGGTAGATTAACTATGGGTAGAGTAGAAGAAGATGTAATGTATGATTGGAATAACATATCAAAAACTGTTACAATTTCTTCTTTTTATATTGACGAAACTGAAGTAAGAAACATGGACTATGTAGAATACTTACACTGGATTAAGAGACACTATGTAAACGAAAACAGTCCCTTCTTTACAGGAACAGCAAGACCAGAAATTTACACAAAAGCCTTGCCCGACTCATTAGTATGGAGAGATAAATTGGGGGAAAATGAAATGTTTCTAAATAACTACCTAAGACATCCTGCTTACAGAGAGTACCCTGTAGTTGGAGTAAGTTGGGAACAAGCAAATGATTACTGTATTTGGAGAACAGATAGAGTAAACGAAAGAATATTAATAAATGCTGGACTATTAATGGAAGTAACCCACCCAGATAGAGAAGGTGTAGAGGTAGCTTTTACTACAGACGGATATCTTCATGGTTCTGAAGATTATTTAGCAAACTTTGTTACTGAGAAACAAAAAGATAGAATCAGAAACATAACAGCATTAAAATCAGATGATGAAGGTAGATATACAAATATGGAAGATGGACTGCTACTTCCTAACTACAGATTACCTACTGAAGCAGAATGGGAACATGCTGCCCTAGGGTATATAGGAAATAATATTGGAGAAAATCATGATAATAGAAAAATATACCCATGGAACGGTTCTGGATTAAGAAATGACACAAAGAAAAATCAAGGACAAATAATGGCAAACTTCAAAAGAGGTAGAGGAGATAATATGGGAGTAGCTGGAAGTTTAAATGATGATGCTGATATTACAGCTCCTGTTAGATCTTACTGGCCAAATGACTATGGATTATTTAACATGGCAGGAAATGTTTCTGAATGGGTAGCTGATGTCTACAGACCAATAACAGAACAAACTACTACTTCTGACCACAGACCATATAGAGGTAATGTATATAAAACCCCTCAAATAAATCAAGACGCTGGGCCAGGTGAAAACCCATACATCATTGATGAACAGGGTCACATTAAAGATACTTTAGTTAAATCTTCTGATAATATATATAGAAGAAACTATAAGAAAGCGAATAATGTTAACTTCTTAGATGGAGATATTGAATCTCAAATGGACACTAAATGGAATGATAATAAAACTGAAAAATCTTCACAGGATACAGAAAATATTAAAATTGATAAAATTAACAACAACACTTCTAAATATAAAGACAGCTCATTTGCTTCCAATTCAAATGAAATGTATGACTATGGAAATACAACATTAATATCTGATAGAACAAGAGTATACAAAGGAGGGTCTTGGAAAGACAGAGCTTACTGGTTAAACCCAGGAACTAGAAGATTCTTAGATCAATCTCAATCAACAGATTGTATTGGATTTAGATGTGCAATGGACAGAGTAGGACCTTCTAAATCAGAATTAAAACAAAATCAAAGAATAGAAGTAGATTATAGCAAAGCAAAACAATAACTACACTAAAATCAATCTTAAATAAAACCCCTTAATTGGGGTTTTATTTTTTACAGTATGAGCATAATAGAATTATATAATATATTTAAGAACTACCCTACTATATGTACTGATAGCAGGAATTTACTTAATAATAGTTTATTTTTTGCTTTAAAAGGGGATAAATTTAACGGAAATAAATTTGCTGAAAAAGCAATACAAGGGGGGTGTAAATATTCTATTATTGATGAGAAGGAATACGAAAGTAAAAACTGTATACTTGTTGATGATGTAAAATCAACTTTACAAGAACTAGCTAAAATACACAGAGAACAACTAAACATACCTATTATAGGTATTACTGGAACAAACGGAAAGACAACCACTAAAGAACTAATAAACACAGTACTTTCTACACAATATAGATGTTTCTGTACCAAAGGAAATCTTAACAATCAAATCGGACTACCTCTAAGTATTTTATCTATTAGCAAGAAACATGAAATAGCCGTAATTGAAATGGGAGCAAGTGAAATTGGAGAAATTAAAAATCTAAGTGAAATAGCAAAACCAAATACAGCAATCATTACAAATATTGGAAAAGCTCACCTTGAAGGTTTTGGAAGTTTGGATGGAGTAATAAAAGCAAAAACGGAACTTTACACTTTTATAAAAAAATCAAAAGGACTTCTATTTGTAAATTCGGGGGATAAATTACTTTTAAAAGAAAGTGAAAACATAAAACAAATTAGTTTTGGATCAAATAAAAAATCAGATTATAAAGCGAAATTGTCAAGTAGATTTCCCTATGTTTCCATAATGAAAAACAATACAACTATAAACTCTAATCTGATAGGAGATTTCCAGTTTGAAAATATTTTAGCAGCTTCTGTAATAGGAGATTATTATAATATCTCACCAGAAAATATAAAAAAAGCAATTGAAAACTATACTCCAAAAAATAACAGAACTGAAATAGTAACCACTGCAAATAATTACATAATACTAGATGCTTATAACGCAAACCCATCTAGTATGGAATCTATGATATCCGCATTTAGTGAGTTAAAGAAAGAAAATAAATTTTGTATTTTAGGAGAGATGAGAGAACTTGGAGAGTACTCTAAAGAAGAACATCAGTATTTAATTGACAAGATGTTAGAACTCAAGATAGAAACTGTTTTTATTGGAGAAGAATTCTGCAAGATAACACATCTGAATAGTTTTAAAAATACAGTTGATTTTATTGAAAACAGAGAAAAATACAATCTGAAAAATAAAACATTTCTTATAAAGGGATCTAGAGGAATAAAATTAGAAGATATAATTAAATACCTTTAATTATCCTGTTCTAAAGTATCTCTTACTAATTTTCTCAAAATAATTAGAAACGAAACTAAAAACAGTGATAAAAAAGGAAAAGAAAATACCCAAAATAATTTTGAAGACCTATTTGAATATTCTAAAGGTAAAACAGGAACATCAATAAGCTGAATAATTGGAGTCTCATTAAGTAAATTCATTTTCACTAACTCTGTATTTTTAATCAACTCTAAATAAATAGCATTCAACACCTGAACCTCTCTCATATATTGAATTTCATCTAATCTACCAGAAGCGTTTATTACTCGTAAATTTCTATCTTTAACTCTAGCAAAATTTCTTTCTGATTTTTTCAGCTCTCTAAAAATGGAATCTGATCTCAATTCTAAATTTTTCAATGACTTCCTAGTTTTTTCAGTTTGATAGTGAGAATACATTTGAGATATCTCTTCTACTAATAATTCTGTGAAATTCTTTGCAAACTCACTGTTTATGGAAGTGTAAGTTAAATTTAAAATATTTGCCTCATCATTTTGGAAACTTAGATCTATCTTAAATTCAATAATTTCTTTCCAAATAATATTTATAATACTATCTTTTGAACTAGAAAAAAAGGAAATATTCTCACCATCTTCAATCATATTATTAATAGAAATATAATGATTTAGTAAAATATCTTCTTCATTATTAACTATACAACTCTTACTTAAGGTAGATTCTATAATTTTTCTGGACTTTAATAATTCTATAACATTTTGTTGACTAAAAGAGGAAGAGGAACTACCACCCAAATCTAATCCGAATTGAGAAGCCATTCCAGAGATAGAAGATAAATTAGGACCTTCAGACTGACCTTCTACAATAAAAGAAAGTACTGCTTCAAATTTATCTTTCTGAATAGAAGAATATACTAGTCCTGAAATAAAAGAAACAATTAGTACGGAAGAAATTAAAATAAATTTCTTTTTTAGCTCGCTTGTATAATCTCTAATTGATATAATTACATCTTTTAGCGTTGATTCTTCTGTATTACTCATAATATAAAATTAATATGAACCTTGAATTCTGTTTATAAGAAGGTATAATGACATCACTCCCGTGATTTTAATTAGAGTCTTTTCAATAGTTACATTCCAATCTAATGGAACGGATGATATATTCTGAATTTCTTCTTTTGACATTAACTTAATAGTAGACCCTTTCTTTACTTTAGGTGAAAGTGAAAACAACCCATAATTTACAGACCTTTTGACTGAGCCATTTGGGGAAATAACTACTGTTCTATTTTTATTGTTCTCTTTAGAATATCCTCCAGCAAAATTATTAACATAGTAGTTTGCTCTTTTCATCTCAACAAAAGGAACATTTATCCCACTACCTTCAAAATTAAACAAATCACCTGTTATACAAATTAAATCAACAGATGGAGGAACAAATAAACTATCCCCCTCTAACAATACAATATTATGTTTTGAATTAACATTTAATGCCTTTTCTAAATTAAAAGAAACAATGTTATATTCAAATCCTCCCATCTGTTGTGGAACAGGATATACAGTATTAATATTATTCTTACTTTCTGCTATAATCTTCACTCTTCTATACAGTTTCACTCCTTCTAGAAAAGCGTTAGAAGTTAAACCTCCGCACCTTATTATTAAATCTGAAACTCTATCTCCTTCAGAAAGTAAAGCGTAATTGCCTGGGAATGTCACTTCTCCACTTATTGTAATATTTACTGGATCTTTATAGTCTGGATTTTTTCTAATAAAAACCTGATCATTTGCATGAAGTTTAAAATTATTAAATTCAGAGTTTAAAGATAAATCATCATTTATTTCTGCTACTAACACCACACTTCTTGTTGTAGAAATTTTAGAGTTATTTATTTCTAATACACGAGAAATTTCAATTCTACTCCCGCTTGCTTCTTGTTTTATACCACCAGAAAGATAAATCGCATCTAACAAACTTAAACCTTTACCATAAGTAAATGTACCAGCATTCCTCACCGAACCAAAAACTTCAACTGAAAAACTATCATCAAAATCTTCTTTAGACATAACGGTAATAATGTCAAACTCTTGTAGAGTAATGTTATCATCACTTGTTGAATCTTCTAACACACTACTGAGATCGATACGGATGTTTTTTCTAGTTCTATCCTCTTCTAATCTTAAAACATAAGAATAAGTTGTGTATAGATGCTGATTAATACAGTTTGCTCTTTTTAATAGTTCAAAAAGAGTTTCACCTTTAATAAATTCGTAATTCCCTTCTACACCAACGGAACCTTTTAAACTTATAAAATTAGAGGTTTTCCTTTGTAATTTATTTACAATTAGTTCATCTGCAGATTCTAAATAAGTAGTATTCAAATCACTATTATGAACATCATGAATTAGTAAAGATTCATTTTCAAATCTTTTAAGTGTAATAATATTTTTAGAAGCATCAGAAGTATATCCACCCGCATATTTAATTAAATCTTCCATATTATCAGTCGATTTAACTTCATAAGTATAAGGTCTGTTTACCTCTCCACTCACCTCCACTAAATTTGACGCAGGAGAAACAACTATATAATCTCCATCTTGCAAATAAATGTCATTAGTATTTTGAGGATGAAATAAAAACTGATATACATCTAAAGAATCTACTACCTTTCCATCTCTTTTTATATAAATATTTCTAACGGAACCAATTTGAGTAGGGCCCTTTGCTATCATTAAAGCGTTAAAAGCAGTATTAATAGCAGGTATCGCATACGAACCCGGGTTATACACCTCTCCAACAATATTAACTATTATTACTCTAGAATAGATTAAATTAACATCCATTTCTGAACTATTCATACCTAGTTTTTTACGGATTAATGATTTTGTATTCTCTAAAGAAAGACCTTTGACATAAATACGACCAAATCCTGAGGGACTAATATATCCCTTATCATCTACTGTTACGACATCAGAATAATCAGAGTTACCCCATACAGTTATACTTAGTTCATCTCCAACTCCTATCTCATAATTAGAAGGTGCAGCAGTATTAGTAGAATTTTGAAAGAAATTGATTTCATTTTTTCGGAAAATATCCTGACCATAAATTTTTGCTTTAGGATAAGTTAAAGAATCATCAGAAACTACATCACCCATATTCTGATAAAATAAATTTACTTTATCAGCTGAAGTTGAAGTAGTATCATTTTCAGAATACTCTCCATTACTATTTTTAAAATTTAACGCTTGCTGAATTTCATCATTTGTTAATCCCATCTGAATCATCACCTGTTCAGAAGGTATATCAGAAGCCTTCAAATCTGCAGGATTAGCATTAGATGGTAAAAACTTTAAATAAGTAGGGTCTATAATTTGTGAAAAAGCAGACAAACTACAGACTGCAATTAGTATCAGTAATATTTTATTTTTCATAGTTTATTTTTAATCTCTTAATACAGAACGAGAAATTACAATTCTCTGTATTTCAGAAGTTCCTTCATATATTTGAGTGATTTTCGCATCTCTCATTAATCTTTCAACATGAAATTCTTTTACAAAACCATAACCACCATGAATTTGAACTGCTTCCACTGTAGTTTTCATTGCTGTTTCTGAAGAGAATACTTTTGCCATTGCTCCAAGTGTATCATAATTCTTTCCATTATCTTTTAACCAAGCTGATTTTAAACATAACAATCTAGCAGCTTCAATTTCAGTTGCCATATCTGCAAGTTTAAAAGCAATTATTTGATGTTGATTAATTTCTTTGCCGAAAGCTTTTCTCTCTTTCGAATATTTGAGAGCTAACTCATACGCTCCAGAAGCGATACCTAATGCTTGAGAGGCAATACCTATTCTTCCACCAGAAAGTGTTTTCATAGCAAATGTAAAACCAAAACCATCTTCTCCAATTCTATTTTCTTTCGGAACTTTTACATCTGTAAACATTAACGAATGAGTATCTGAACCTCTAATTCCTAATTTATTTTCTTTTGGACCAACAACAAAACCATCTACCCCTTTTTCAACAATAAAAGCATTAATTCCTTTATGTCCCTTTTCTACATCTGTTTGTGCAATTACCAGATAGACTGAAGCAGTACTACCATTAGTAATCCAGTTTTTAGTTCCATTTAACAAATAATGATCTCCTTTATCAATAGCTGTTGTACTCTGAGAAGTAGCATCACTTCCCGCTTCTGGTTCTGAAAGACAAAAAGCACCTATAATATCACCTTTTGCTAATGGAACTAAGTATTTTTGTTTTTGTTCTTCTGTACCAAAAGTTTCTATTCCCCAACAAACTAAAGAGTTATTTACTGACATTATAACAGAAGTAGAAGCATCTACCTTTGAAATCTCTTCCATAGCTAAAACATAAGAAATAGTATCCATACCCGCTCCTCCATATTTAGGATCCACCATCATTCCTAAGAAACCAAGTTCTCCTAATTTTTTAATTTGTTCTGATGGAAAAGTTTGAGTCTCATCTCTTTCAATTACTGCTGGCAAAAGTTCTGTTTGTGCAAAATCTCTTGCTGCATCTCTAATCATTTTATGTTCTTCCGTAAGTGTAAAATCCATCTTCTAGTATATATTTTTAAATTAAGAGCACAAAAATACTGATTTTTAAGTTATTTTTGGAAAATATTACAAATGAATACTGAATACCACATAATAGGTCTTATGTCTGGAACATCTTTAGATGGTCTAGACATAGTAAAATGCATCTTTAAAAAAGAAAAGAAATGGAGTTACATTGTAGAGAAATCTGAAACAATTGAATATTCAGTATTTTGGGAAGAAAAACTGAAAAACCTACATAAAAAAGATAAAAAAGAGATTACTAAATGTGACATTGAATACGGAAAATATTTAGGAGTTAAAGTTAATGAGTTTTTAATGAAAAATAATCTTAAAACTGATTACATATCCTCTCATGGTCATACTATTTTTCACGATCCAGAAAATCAATACACTTTACAAATTGGAGATGGGGCAAATATTTTAAACACCACAAATATTACTACAATAAATAATTTTAGAAAATTAGACATTTCCCTATTCGGAGAAGGAGCTCCGTTGGTACCGATAGGTGACTTACATCTTTTTACTAAATATAAATACTGTTTAAATTTAGGTGGATTCGCAAATATTTCAGAAAAGAAAGCAGAGAATAACATTATTGCATTCGATATTTGCTCCGTAAACTTTGTTCTGAATATATTAAGCAATAAGTTAGGACACAAATATGACAACAAGGGTAAAATATCTAAAGGTGGAGGGATCAATGAATTATTATTAGATCAACTAAACAACTTAGATTTCTTTAAAAAAAAAGCAGCAAAATCATTAGGAAGAGAATGGGTAGAAACTGACATCTTGCCTATTTTAGAAAAAACAACTATCTCTATTCAAGATAAAATGAGGACTTTCACAGAACATATAGCGATACAGATTGGGAAGTACCTAAGAAATAAATCTGTTTTAGTAACAGGAGGAGGGGTGTATAATGATTTCTTAATAGAAAGAATAAAATATTACTCAAATTCAGAAATAATCATTCCAAAAACAGAAACAATTGACTTTAAAGAAGCAATTATTTTCGCCTTTTTAGGAGTATTAAAATTACGAAATGAAAACAATTGTTTAAGTAGTGTAACCTCCGCAATAAGAGACTGTAGTGGAGGAGAAATTTTTAAGAAATAAGTAACTAGTATTTAGCCTTAGATTTAGTACATTTGCAATAAATTATAACAATACAAAATGCTAGAATTATTAAAGAAATTTGAAGACAAAAAACCAGAAGTGGTTTTTGAATGGAAAGATGAACATACAAATGCGGAAGGTTGGATTGTAATCAACTCATTAAGAGGAGGAGCCGCTGCTGGGGGAACGAGAATGAGAATTGGAGTAACAAGAGATGAGGTTTTAGCTCTTGCAAAAACAATGGAAGTGAAATTTACAGTTGCTGGACCTCCAATCGGAGGTGGGAAGTCAGGAATAAATTTCGACCCTAGAGATCCAAGAAAAAAGGAGGTACTACAAAGATGGTATGCAGCAGCAAAACCATTACTTAAAACATATTATGGAACCGGTGGAGATATGAATGTAGATGAAGTTCATGAAGTAATACCAATGTGTGAAGAACAAGGTATTCTTTTTCCACTTGAAGGAATAGTTAATGGTCATCACAGGAAAGATGAGAAAGAAAAAATGAAAATCATTAACCAACTAAAAGCTGGAGTTCCTTTAATTGTAAAAGAACCTAACTTAACACCTGATCCAAGTAAAGATTATTCTGTTGGAGATTTAATTACAGGATATGGTGTTTCAGAAGCAATATTACATTTTTACAATATTTACGGAGGAGAAGTAAATGGGAAAAGAGTAATTATACAAGGATGGGGAAATGTAGCGGGAGCAGCAGCATATTACCTAGCTCAAGCCGGAGCAGTTATTGTAGGTATTATAGATATAGTTGGAGGAGTAATTAATACAGAAGGGTATTCTTTTTCAGAAATAAAAGATTTATTAACTTACAGAACCTCTAACTTTTTAGAAACAGAAAACATGATAAGTTTTGAAGAAGTAAATAAGAAAATATGGTCTGTTGGTGCGGAAATTTTTGTTCCAGCAGCAGCTTCCAGATTACTTTCTCAATCTCAACTAGACCAAATGATAGATGGTGGATTAGAAGTTATTTCCTCAGGAGCAAATGTGCCGTTTGCAGATAAAGAGATTTTCTTTGGTCCTATATCTAAAAGTGCAGACGAAAGAGTAAGTGTATTGCCTGACTTTATTGCAAATTGCGGTATGGCAAGAGTATTTGCTTACTTAATGGAAGATAATATTGAAATGACAGATATTGCAATTTTTAAAGATACTTCAGATAGAATAGGTAAAGCACTTCAAGATTCTTATAACATCAACAGTAGCAAACAAAATATATCGAAAACAGCATTTGAAATCGCACTTAAACAACTAGTATAATTATGGATAAAGTTAAATTATTTTTACAAACTGAATACTTAGGAAATTTAGGAATAAATTATATAATTTTTGTATCAGCAATAATCTTAGGATTACTTTTTAAAGGACTTATCTCAAGATATTTAAGTCATTCACTTTATAAAGTTATTGGAAAATCTGAAAAAAGAGTAGGGGTAGATAAATTTGATGAATTACTTACTAAACCAATTGCTTTCTTTTTCATGTTGTCACTTATATATTTTGGAGTAAACCAACTTACATTTCCTATACACTGGAAGATTGCTCCAATAGAAGATCTAGGTGTTAGAATGATACTTTCTAAAGGATTCTCCTTGATTTATATTTATTCCATATTTATAATTGTTTTACGACTAATTAATTTTTTCGGAATAATGCTTCAGAAAAGAGCTGAAGAGACTGAAAATAAAATGGACGACCAATTAGTCCCTTTTACAATTGAAATAATTAAGTTTATATCGTATATATTTGTTGGAGGGATAATTCTGGGAGAAGTTTTTGGAGTAAATGCTACTGGACTAATTACTGGTTTAGGAATTGGAGGTATAGCTTTTGCAATGGCATCCAAAGAAAGTTTAGAAAACCTTCTAGGTTCTTTTACCATATTCTTAGATAAACCATTTACAGTTGGAGACACTGTTACTGTCGGAACAGTTAGTGGGACAGTGGAAAAGGTAGGATTCAGAAGTACTAGAATCAGAACATTTGACAAAAGTTTAGTTACTCTACCAAATAAGAAAATGATTGACGCCGAATTAGACAATTTAGGAATGAGGCCTGTAAGAAGAGTGAAATTTAATATTGGTTTAACTTACGAAACTACTGCAGCACAAATGAAAGAGATAGTTTCTGACTTACAAATAATGGTAGATGATCACCCAAAAACAAATCAGGATGGGAGAATTCGATTTCAAGAGTTCGGTTCTAGCTCCTTAGATATACTTGTTATGTATTTTGTAGATAGCCAAAAATGGGGAGATTTAATAGATGTAAAAGAAGACATAAATTACAAGATTATGGAGATAGTTAAAAAACATAAATCTGACTTTGCCTTCCCATCTACAACAGTATATTTGCAAAAATAAAAAAATACTTACATTTTATGATTATTACAATTATGATAACCGTATTCGTTTTAGGATACATCTCAATTGCTTTAGAACACACTATAAAAGTTGACAAAGCAGCTTCCGCACTTTTAATTGGAGGAATTACTTGGGCTCTTTATGCGTTCTCTGGAGTTGATCAACTTCATATGAATGAGTATCTTTCTCATCATCTTGTTGATATTGCTGAAATTTTATTCTTCCTTTTAGGTGCAATGACTATTGTTGAATTGATAGACGCCCATGAAGGATTTTCAATTATTACAGACAAAATAACGACTAATAAGAAAGTTGCTTTAATGTGGATTTTGTGTACAATTACTTTCTTTTTCTCAGCAGTTTTGGATAATTTGACAACTGCTATTGTAATGTCTGCCTTACTTACAAAACTAATAAAAGACAAAGAAGAGCTTTGGATGTTTGCTGGCATGGTGATTATAAGTGCAAATGCCGGTGGTGCATGGTCTCCAATTGGAGATATTACAACTATTATGCTTTGGGTTGGAGATCAAGTAACAGCATCAAATATTATTACATCTCTTTTTATTCCTTCATTGGTTTGTGCTTTAGTGCCACTCGTTTATCTTTCATTCAGATTAAAAGGAAGTGTTACAAGACCAGAAGAAATAGATTTTAAAGAACATTCTATAGACCCAACAACAACTTTTGAAAGAAATCTAGTTTTCTATTTGGGAGTTGTCGGATTACTTTTTGTCCCAATCTTCAAAACAGTCACTCATCTACCTCCTTATTTAGGAATGTTGATTTCTTTAGGTGTCCTTTGGTTAGTTACTGAAATAATTCATAGAAGTAAAAATCATGAAAAAAAATCTCAACTTTCGGTTATTGGTGTATTGAAAAAAATAGACACAGCTACCATTTTTTTCTTTTTAGGAATTTTATTGGCCGTAGCGGCATTACAGTCTGCAGGACAATTAGATATAGTTGCAAATTTTCTGCAAGAAACTTTTAAGGGAGATATATATATAATTAATATTATTATTGGCTTACTCTCATCAATTGTCGATAACGTTCCTCTAGTTGCTGGAGCAATGGGAATGTATGATATTGGACCAATTAGCAATATTCAAGGAGAGTTAGCGTTCCCTCAAAATCATACTTTCTGGAAGTTTTTAGCATACTGTGCTGGTACAGGAGGTTCTGTGTTAATTATTGGGTCTGCTGCAGGTGTTGCTGTTATGGGGATTTTAAAAATTGATTTTATTTGGTATATTAAAAATATTTCTTTACTTGCACTAATGGGATATTTAGCAGGAGCTGCTACTTACATTTTAATGCAATAAATTATTAATTTATCGTTTAACTAAACATGATAGACACTTTATTACAAAACACATTAGTTTCAGATTCAACAGAGATAATTCAAGAAAAGACATTATCAATAATGGAATTAATAACCTCAGGAGGAATAGGAGGAAATATAATTATGAGCGTATTAGGAGTGCTCTCTATTTTTGCAATCTATATATTATTAGAAAGGCTAAGTACTTTAAATAAAGCAAAAAAAGAAACTCCCAATTTTGTTTCTAAAATTGCTAATTTAGTTTCCGAAAATAGAGGAAAAGATGCAATTGATGTCTGTAAAAAAGAAAATACAATTGTCTCGAGAATGATGGAGAAAGGATTAAAAAGAATTGATGAACCATTAACAGAAATTCATTCTGCTATGGAAAACCAGGCAAAATTAGAAGTAAATAAATTAGAAAGTAATTTAACTAATTTAGCTACTATATCAGGAGCAGCACCAATGATTGGATTTTTAGGAACTGTTATTGGTATGATTTTAGCATTCCAGAATATGGCAGATAACCCAGGAGATATAGAAATGTTGTCTAAAGGTATTTATACTGCAATGATTACTACAGCTGCTGGTTTAGTAGTAGGAATTATCGCTTATATCTCTTATAATTTTTTATTGGCCAAAGTCGATAAAATCGTTTTTAATATGGAGGACTCTGCTTCTGAATTTTTAGATAGCTTACACTAATGAATTTAAGAGGAAGAAATAAAGTCAATCCTAATTTTAATATGTCGTCTATGACGGATATTGTGTTTCTTCTATTGATATTTTTCATGCTCACTTCTAGTCTAGTAAGTCCAAATGCATTAAATTTATTATTACCAAACAGTACATCAAAAACAGTTGAGAAACAGACAATGTCTATTTCAATAGAAGATATCAAAGACACTGGTAAGGAGGAAGATTTTAAATTCTATGTAAATGGAAATATAATTGATATTAATGACCTTGAAAATAAAATAGTGAAGGAATTAAAAGGAACTAACGAACCAGGAATTATTTTACATGCAAGTAAGACGGTACATATTGAATATGTAGTAAAGATAATGGATATTGCATACAGAAATAAATACAAAATTGTTTTGGCGACAAAACCATAATAATGAACTCCTCTAAGAAAAATAAAAGTAAAGCTTGGATAGGTACACTCCTATTTCATACTCTTTTAATTATTCTTTTTCTTTTTACAGGACTTTCTTACACTATTCCAGCACCTCCAGAAAAAGGCATGAACATCAATTTTGGAACAACAGATTTAGGAAAAGGGAATGTAGAAACATCTACAGAAGAAATAGAAGAAATTATAAATGAACCCACTTCTGTGAACAAACCTGCTACAGAAGACATAACAACTCAGGAAACAGTTGAGACTATTGAAACTAAGAAAAAAGAAGATAAAAAGAAATCTGAATTACTTTCAGAAAACAAAGAGGAAGTAGAGGTAACAAAAGAGAAAGTAAAAAAAATCAATAAAAAAGCCATCTTTAATCCTAATAAGAATGAAGGAAATGACGGCAATGATGGAAATACAAACGGAGAAGGAAATATGGGAGAAATTGATGGAGATCCAAATTCTGATGGAATAGGTTTTGGAAATGGACTTTCAGAAATTGGAAATTCTAGATCAAAACCAAAAGATTTTGATCACCCATTAGAAATGGGAGAGGGTTATGTTACTATAGATGTAATTGTAAATTCAGAAGGAAAAATTATTGATATAGATGATAGTAGTTTTGAAACAACTCTTGGATATATTGAGAAAACTAAAAAAGAAAATCTGTATAAATCAATAAAAAGAGATTTAAAATATGGACCTGAAACAGGTCCTGATAAATCAGATAAAGTCACAAAACTTAAAATAAATTTCTCTCATTAATGAATTACTCTGAAACAATTGAGTACTTGTTTCAAAGACTCCCTATTTACCAGAGAACTGGTGTGTCTGCCTACAAATCAGATATTGGAAACATTGTAGAAGCTTCCGCAATATTAGGAAATCCTCATTTAAATTTTAAATCAGTACACATTGCGGGAACAAATGGAAAAGGATCTACTTCGCATATGATAAACTCTGTTTTGCAAGAGTCAGGATACAAAGTAGGATTATATACTTCTCCTCATCTAAAAGATTTTAGAGAGAGAATAAGGATTAACAAAAAAATAATTTCCAAAAAAACGGTTGTTGATTTTATAGAAAAATATAAAACTACATTTGAGGAAATAGATATGTCTTTTTTTGAAATGACCGTAGCAATGGCTTTTCATCATTTTTCGGAAGAAAAGGTAGACATAGCTATAATTGAATGCGGGTTAGGAGGTAGATTAGATAGCACCAACATCATTCAACCACTAGTTTCTGTTATTACAAATATTGGGATAGACCACACTACACTTTTAGGCAATACAATAGAGGAAATCGCAAAAGAAAAAGCTGGTATTATAAAACAGGAAACTCCAATTATAATTGGAAGAAATCAGAAAGAATGCAGAACTATTTTTATAAATAAAGCAAGAGAACATAATTCAGAAATTTATTTCTGTGAAGGAGAATCATCTTACCATACGGACTTAAAAGGAAATTATCAGAATGAGAATAAACGGACTGCTGTTTTCAGCTTAAATGAATTGCAAAAAAAAGGTTTTAAAATAAAAAAAAAGGATATTAGAGAAGGGTTATTAAATGTTACAGAAAATACCTCTTTATTTGGAAGGTGGCAGATTCTCAACGAATCTCCTCTTACAATTTGTGATACTGCTCATAATGAAGATGGAATAAAAGAAATTGTAAAACAATTAAATACTATCGACTATAATGAACTGCATTTTGTTTTAGGTACCGTTAACGATAAAAGTATAGAGAAGATATTATCTTTACTACCAAAATCAGCAAAATACTATTTCTGCCAAGCGGAAATACCAAGAGCTTTAGATAAGAATGAACTTAGAAAATTATCAGAAAAAAATAAACTTTTTGGAGAGGTATACACTAGTGTTTCAGACGCATATAATCAGGCAAAAAAGAATGCAAAAATAAACGACTGCATCTATATTGGAGGAAGCACATTTGTAGTAGCAGAAATAATTTAAAATTTCTTTTTAAAAGCTTTCGTGTATAACAAATTAAATTATATTTGCATCATCAAACGGGCGATTAACTCAGTTGGTTCAGAGTGCCTCCCTTACAAGGAGGAAGTCGGGGGTTCGAGTCCCTCATTGCCCACCAAAAAGAAACCCACTCAAACGAGTGGGTTTTTCTTTTATATTTACATAATAATTCTTATATAATTTAGTTATGATAATATATCTAAATCAACTAAAAAAAAATGAAAAAATATAAAATCTTATTATACGTTTTATTAGGTGTATGTCTATCATTCTACCTACAAGACATATTGTCAAAAAAATCCTTTGCATCTGATTTTAATGACAACAAAAATTACAAAGTAGAAGAAAATAATAGGCCGAACTTTATAAAAGCTTCAGAACATGCTATCCAAGCAGTGGTTCATATAAAATCTAAATATATTAGTAATGAAATATATGGCTACTATGACCCCTACTATGGAAAAAGATTTTTCAACCAACCAAAAGAGAATATTGCAAGTGGTTCAGGTGTTATTATCTCAGAAGATGGATATATTATTACTAATAAACATGTTATTAATAATGCTGAAGAGATAGAAGTAGTCTTAAATGATAAAAGGACATATAGTGCCAAAATCTTAGGAGAAGACTCTAATAGTGATTTAGCGCTACTCAAAATTGATGAAAATAAACTTCCTTTTTTGAAATTTGACAACTCAAATAGTCTAAGAGTTGGGGAATGGGTATTGGCAGTTGGAAATCCATATAATCTTAATTCTACTGTAACTGCCGGAATCATTAGTGCAAAGTCTAGGAAGATTAATATCCTTAATGATGGAGGGATTGAATCATTTATTCAAACAGATGCAGCAATTAATTCTGGAAACTCTGGAGGCGCACTTGTCAATACCAATGGTAATTTAATTGGAATAAATACAGCTATACAATCTAAAACAGGATCATTTAGTGGTTATGGTTTTGCTATTCCTTCAAATATGGCAGAAAAGATTATAAATGATTTAAAAATATACGGAGAAGTGCGTAGAGCATATATTGGAATTCATATTACTGACATAAATACGCAAGTGCAAAAAGAGTTAAAACTAAACGGGCTTAAAGGAGTACTAATCTCAAAAGTATTAGAGAATAGTGCAGCAGAGCTTGCAGGCATCAAGGATCTAGATGTAATATTAGAAATAAATGGTATTAAGATTAACTCAACTAGCGAATTACATGAATTAATTATTCAATTTAATCCAGGTGATGAGATCAATTGCACTATTCAAAGAGAAGAACAAATTAAGACAGTCACTCTCTCATTAAAAGCTTAAAAAAAGTTCGAAATTAGGACCGAAAGGTCCACCAAAAAGAAACCCACTCAAATGAGTGGGTTTTTGTATAATTGCCAACTATTTTAAAATTAAGATAATTAATCAGAATGAAAAAAATATTAGTAGTTGGTGCATCAGGTAAGACGGGACGAAACTTAGTAAAGCAATTATTAGAATTAGGACATTCTGTACATATAATTGTAAGAACAACAAATAACCTCTCTAAAGATATCTTAAAACACCAAAAGATTAATATCACAAAAGCTAGTATACTTGATATTAA
>CAJQIZ010000027.1 GCA_905478555.1 uncultured Flavobacteriales bacterium | reverse complement strand
TAATCTACCCTCTTACCAAGTAAATTCTGACGGAATCTACCTTGTTTACCTTTTAATGAATCAGATAAAGATTTTAAAGGTCGGTTACCATCTGTTTTAATTGCTGAAGATTTTCTTGAATTATCCAATAAAGCATCTACTGCTTCTTGAAGCATTCTTTTTTCATTTCTTAAGATTACTTGAGGAGCATTAATCTCCATTAATCTTTTTAATCTATTATTCCTGATAATAACTCTTCTGTATAAGTCATTTAAATCAGAAGTAGCAAACCTACCTCCATCTAAAGGAACTAATGGTCTTAATTCTGGTGGTATAATGGGAAGAACTTTTAAGATCATCCATTCTGGTCTGTTTTCAGTATGTGTTTGAGCTTCTTTAAAAGCCTCAACAACTTGTAATCTTTTTAAAGCTTCCGTTTTTCTTTGCTGGGAAGTTTCTGTTTTTGCTTTATGTCTTAACTCATGAGATAAAGAGATTAATTCTACTCTACTTAACATGTCAATAAGAGCTTCTGCTCCCATTTTTGCAATAAACTTATTTTCATCAGAATCCGATAAATGCTGATTAGTCGGTTCTAAGTTTTCTAATACATTTAAGTATTCTTCTTCAGTTATAAAATCGTTTATTTCAATTTGATTTCCTTCTTCATTTAAAGCACCTTCAACTGTTTGGATTACTACATATCTTTCATAATATATAATTTGATCCATTTTTTTAGAAGGTAATCCTAGAAGATAACCAATTTTGTTAGGTAAAGTTCTGAAATACCAGATATGAGCAACAGGAACCACTAAATTAATGTGTCCTACTCTTTCTCTTCTGACCTTCTTTTCAGTAACTTCTACACCACATCTATCACATACAATCCCTCTATATCTGATCCTTTTGTATTTCCCACAATGACATTCAAAATCTTTAGTAGGTCCAAAAATTCGTTCACAAAACAAACCATCTCTTTCTGGTTTGTATGTTCTATAGTTAATAGTTTCAGGTTTTGTAACCTCACCTGAAGATTTTGCTAAAATATCTTCTGGAGAAGATAAACTAACTTTTAATGTACTATAGTCTGCAGATTGTTTTCTGGTTTGATGTCTATTATTTGTCATATTATTTTTCCTTTAAAAGATTAATCAAATGAAACTTTAAGTCCTAAACCTCTCAATTCATGTAGTAATACATTGAATGATTCGGGTATACCTGCGTCTGGTAAAGCTTTACCTTTTACAATAGCTTCATAAGTTTTTGCTCTACCAATAACATCATCCGATTTAAGAGTTATCATTTCTTGTAAAATATTTGAAGCACCATATCCTTCTAATGCCCAAACTTCCATTTCTCCAAGTCTTTGTCCCCCATTCTGAGCCTTACCTCCAAGAGGTTGCTGAGTAATAAGTGAATAAGGTCCAATAGATCTAGCATGCATCTTATCATCAATAAGGTGACCAAGTTTCAACATATAGATAATACCAACTGTTGCTGGTTGATCAAATTTTTCACCTGTACCACCATCATATAAATATGTTTTACCATATCTTGGAATTCCTGCAGCGTCAGATTCAACATTAATTTGATCCATACTTGCTCCATCAAATACAGGAGTAAAGTACTTTTTACCTAATTCTTGTCCTGCCCAACCTAAAATTGTTTCATAAATCTGACCAAGGTTCATCCTAGATGGTACCCCTAATGGATTTAATACAATATCAACAGCTGTACCATCTTCTAAGAACGGCATATCTTCATCACTAACAATTCTAGCAACAATACCCTTATTACCATGACGACCAGCCATCTTATCTCCAACTTTAATTTTTCTCTTTTTAGCAATATATACTGTAGCTAATTGCAATACACCTTTTGGAAGTTCATCCCCAACAGTAATAGAAAATCTATTTCTTCTGTATTCACCAAAAATATCGTTGTATTTTCTGATGTAACCTTGAATAATTTTAATTAATACAATGTTATTTTCTTTATTGGTAGTCCATTTATTTGGATTTACACTTAAGAAATCAACTGTCATTAAAATTTTCTGAGTAAATTTAACTGATTTAGCGATTACCTCTTCCCCAAGAACATTATCAATACCTTGAGAAGATTTACCACCTACTAATTGATATAATTTATCAACTAATATCTTCTTTAGTTTTAAAGATTCAATTTCAAACGACTTATCAATAACTCCTAACTCTTCTTTATCTTGAGCCTTCATTCTTCTATCTTTAACAGTTTTAGAGAATAAAGATTTACCAATAACAACACCAGCATGAGAAGCTTTTGCTTTTAAAGAAGCATCTTTAACATCTCCAGCTTTTTCACCAAAAATAGCTCTTAATAGTTTTTCTTCTGGAGTAGGATCAGATTCTCCTTTTGGAGTAATTTTTCCAATAAGTATGTTACCCGCTTTAACATGAGCACCAATTCTAATCATTCCAAATTCATCTAAATCTTTAGTCGCTTCTTCACTTACATTAGGAATATCTGCTGTAAGTTCTTCTGCTCCTCTTTTTGTTTCTCTTACCGAAATATTATGTTCTACAATATGTAAAGATGTTAACCAATCCTCTCTAGCTACTCTTTCTGAAAGAACAATTGCATCCTCAAAGTTATATCCTTTCCAAGGCATGAAGGCTACTTTTAAGTTTCTACCTAGAGCTAACTCCCCATTTTGGGTTGCATAACCTTCACATAAAACTTGACCTTTTGTTACCTTATCTCCTACTTTTACAATAGGACGAATATTCATACATGTATTCTGATTTGTTTTTAAGAATTTAGTTAAGTAGTAAGTTTTAATATCTTCTTCAAAACTAATTAACTTCTCTTCATCAGATTTTTTATACTTGATTGTAATTTTAGTTGCATCTACATATTTAATAACACCTTCCCCTTGAGAGTTGATAAGTGCTCTAGAATCTTTTGCTACATGAGGTTCTAAACCTGTACCAACAATAGGCGCATCAGTTCTTAATAACGGAACTGCTTGACGCATCATGTTCGATCCCATCAGTGCTCTGTTGGCATCATCATGTTCCAAGAAAGGAATTAAAGATGCAGCAATAGAAGCGATCTGATTTGGAGCAATATCCATTAAACCAATATTAGATGGTTCAGTAACAGGATAATCATGACCTAATCTTGTTTTAACTGTTTCATTTACGAAACTACCATCTTTATTAATAGGTGCATTAGCTTGAGCAATAGTTAAATCCTCCTCTAACTCAGCACTTAAATAAATTGGTTCGTCTTCAAGATTAACTTTCCCATCTACTACCTTTCTATAAGGAGTTTCAATAAATCCTAAATCGTTTACTTTTGCATAAACACAAAGGGATGAAATAAGACCAATATTTGGTCCCTCAGGAGTTTCAATAGGACAAAGTCTTCCATAGTGAGTATAATGTACATCTCTCACCTCAAAACCTGCTCTTTCTCTAGTTAAACCTCCAGGCCCAAGTGCAGAAACTCTTCTTTTATGAGTAACTTCAGCAAGAGGATTGGTTTGATCCATAAACTGAGATAATTGAGAGGTACCAAAGAAAGTATTAATTACAGATGATAATGTTTTTGCATTAATCAAATCTGTAGGAGTAAACACTTCATTGTCCCTTACATTCATTCTATCTCTAATAGTTCTAGCCATTCTGTTAAGACCAACATAAAACTGATTAGATAATTGATCGCCTACCGTTCTAATTCTTCTATTACTTAAGTGATCAATATCATCAACATCCAACTTAGAATTAGTAAGTTCAATTAATTGTTTGATTATTTCAATAATATCCTCATTAGTAAGTACATACTTATCTTCCGAAGTATTAATTTTTAATCTGTTATTAATTCTGTGTCTACCTACTGCACCAAGACTATATCTTTGGTCAGAGAAGAAAAGTTTATCAATAACACCAATAGCAGTAGCCTCATCTGGCGGATCTGCACTTCTTAATTGTCTATAAATATAAACTACTGCCTCTTTTAAAGAATTAGTAGGATCTTTTTGTAATGTGTTATGAATAATTGCATGTTCTCCATTAGAATGTTCTCTGTGTAATAATACTACAGGAGAACCGGATTCAATAATTTCATTAATATGATTTTTTTCAATGACAGTATCTCTTTCAAAGATTACTTCATTTCTTTCAATAGAGACTAATTCACCAGTATCCTCATCTACAAAATCTTCTACCCATGATTTTAATACTCTTGATGCTAGTTTTCTACCAATAATTCTTTTCAATCCACTTTTAGAAACTTTTACTTCATCCGCTAAATCAAAAATCTGTAAAATCTCTCTATCACTCTCATAACCAATTGCTCTTAACAAAGTAGTTACAGGAACTTTTTTCTTTCTATCAATATATGCATACATTACATCATTAATATCAGTATTAAATTCAATCCATGAACCTTTAAATGGAATTACTCTAGCGGAATATAATTTCGTTCCATTAGAATGGAAAGAATGTCCGAAAAATAATCCTGGAGATCTATGTAATTGAGATACAACAACCTTTTCAGCTCCATTAACAACAAAGGTACCTTTAGCAGTCATAAATGGAATGTTACCAAAATAAACTTCTTGAACAATAGTTTCAAAATCCTCATGTTCAGGATCTGTACAATATAATTTAAGTGTTACTTTAAGAGGGACTTTATATGTTAAACCTCTCTGAATACATTCTTCAATAGAATATCTAGGAGGGTCAATTGTATAGTCTATAAATTCTAATACAAAATTATTTCTAGCATCTGTAATTGGAAAAAGCTCTGAAAAGGTTTTATATAAACCTTCTTTTTTTCTTTCATCTACAGTTGTACCTGTTTGAAAGAAGGCATTAAATGTCTCTAATTGAATATCCAAAAAGTCAGGATATTCCATTTGCTTTTCAATGGACGCGAAATTTATTCTTTGGGACTTATTTATTGTTGACAAGGAGCAAAGTTTTAGGTTAAAAAAAGTGTTCTATAAAAAAAAGAAATGGTTTAGACCTTATATTTATATAAGATCTAAACCCAGTGTATGTCTAAATATACTACTTAAGTTCTACCTCAGCACCAGCTTCTTCTAACTGAGCCTTAAGAGCTTCTGCTTCATCTTTAGAGCAAGCTTCTTTGATAGTAGCAGGAGCACTGTCAACTAATCCCTTAGCATCTTTCAATCCTTTACCTGTTAATTCTTTTACTAATTTTACAACTGCTAATTTTGAACCACCAGCTGCTTTAAGTATTACATCAAACTCAGTTTGTTCTTCACCACCAGCGTCACCACCAGCAGCAGGACCCGCTACCGCAACAGCTGTTGCAGCTGGCGCAATACCGTACTCATCTTTTAAAATATTAGCTAATTCATTTACATCTTTAACTGAAAGACTAACTAATTGTTCTGCGAAATCTTTTAAATCTGCCATTTTATTTATTTTTAATTATTTGTTTTTATTTAATTTAATGTTGGAAGCATTCAATTTTATTATTCAGCTCTTTCTTCAAGAGTTTTGATAATACCTGACAATTTATTACCACCAGATTGAAGAGACGAGATAACATTTTTCGCAGGAGATTGAAGTAATCCAATAATCTCAGCAATAAGTTCGTCTTTCGATTTAAGTGAAGCTAATGTGTCAAGGTACTCTTCACCAACATAAAGAGAAGCGTCTATATGAGCTGCTTTTAATAATGGTTTATCGTGTTTCTTTCTGAATTCTTTAATCACTTTAGCAGGTGAATTTGCTACATCTGTAAACATGATTGATGTATTTCCTTTCAATACATCATATAATTCATCAAAATCACTATCATTTCTTTCTAATGCTTTTTTAAGCAAAGTATTTTTCACAACCTGTAAAGAAACTTCTCTTTTAAAACAGAGTCTTCTTAAACTACTTACCTCTTCAGCAGATAATCCTGAAATATCTGCTAAATAAAAGTTGTTATTTTCTTGTATACTTTTATCAAGTACATCAATAAATTGATTTTTTTCTTCTTTTGTCATTTTATAATATTATCTAAATATCTTAAATTAATGATTTTGACTCCACAGCAACACCAACTCCCATTGTACTTGAAAGTGCAATACTTTGAATATAAACACCTTTAGAAGATGTTGGTTTTAACTTCATGATAGTTTGTAATAACTCATCTGCATTTTCAGATATTTTTTCAGCATCAAAAGATACTTTACCAACTGAAGCATGAATAATACCAAATTTATCAACTTTAAAGTCAATCTTACCTTTCTTTACATCTGCAACTGCTTTCCCAACTTCTAAAGTAACTGTTCCTGATTTTGGATTTGGCATTAATCCTCTAGGTCCTAAAACTCTACCTAAAGCACCAATTTTCCCCATAACTGATGGCATTGTAATAATAACATCAATATCAGTCCAACCACTTTTAATTTTTTCAATATACTCATCCAAACCAACAAAATCAGCACCTGCTTCTTTTGCTTCTTCTTCTTTATCAGCTGTAACAAGAGCTAATACTTTTAAATCTTTTCCAGTTCCATGAGGTAAAGCTACTACCCCTCTAACCATTTGGTTTGCTTGTCTTGGATCTACACCTAACTTTACAGCTAAGTCAATAGAAGCATCAAACTTTTCAGTTGAAGTTTCTTTAACTAATTTTGCTGCCTCCATTGTAGAATAAGCAGAATCAAAATTAACTTTTGATTCTGAAGCTTTTCTATTTTTACTTAATTTAGTCATTGGACTATTTTTTTCTTTTCTTATTAATTAACTAGGAAAATTTCCTTTAACATTTATCCCCATACTTCTTGCAGTACCGGCAACCATTCTCATAGCTGACTCCACTTTAAAAGCATTTAAATCTGCCATTTTATCTTCAGCAATTTTTCTAACCTGATCCCAAGTTACAGTAGCAACTTTCATTCTGTTAGGTTCACCTGAACCACTTTTTTTCTTTGCAGCTTCTAATAACTGAGCTGCCGCAGGAGCGGTTTTAATTATAAATTCAAATGATTTATCAGCAAATACAGTAATAACAACAGGTACAATTCTACCTGCTTTATCTTGAGTTCTTGCATTAAACTGCTTACAGAACTCCATAATATTCACACCTTTTGCTCCAAGAGCTGGACCTACTGGAGGTGCTGGATTTGCCGCTCCTCCTCTAATTTGTAGTTTAATAATACCTGTAACTTCTTTTGCCATCTTTTTTTTATTCTAAATTTTTTCAACTTGCATGAAATTCAACTCTAAAGGAGTTTTCCTTCCAAATATTTTGACAATTAATTTTAATTTTTTCTTTTGTTCATCAATAGATTCAATTTCTGCATTAAAACTATTAAATGGTCCATCTATTACTTTCACTGTCTCTCCAACAACAAACGGAATACTTATACTCTCATCAATAAGGGCCATTGCATCTACTCTTCCTAATATTTTATTAATCTCAGCATCTCTCATTGGAACAGGATCACCTCCTTTTGTTGCTCCTAAAAATCCTAAAACATTCTGAACAGCTTTTATAATGTGAGGAACTTCACCAGTTAAATTAGCTTCAACCATTAAATATCCTGGGAAAAAGTTTTTTTCTCTACTAACTTTTTTACCATTTTTTATTTGATAAACTTTCTCTGTAGGAATTAAAATTCTAGAAACAAAATCAGTTAAATTTAATCGATCAATTTCTTTTTCGATAAACAATCTTGTTTTCTTTTCTTTCCCTCCCATAACACGGAGAACATACCATTTATTTTCTGACACTGTACTTTCCATTTTCTCCATTTAAAACAAGTCGTAAAATAGTCCCATTAAATTACTAAAAACCTGATCCATCGCAAAAACAATTAATGCAATTATTAAAGATGCAATCGCAACAACAACCGCACTACTTTGTAACTCTTCCCAAGTTGGCCAAGTAACCTTGTTTAATAACTCATCAAATGAATCTTTTATATAAGCACCTATTTTCATTTTATCTTTTTAAATTGCACGGGTGGAGAGACTCGAACTCACAACCAATGGTTTTGGAGACCACTACTCTACCAATTGAGCTACACCCGTATAACAGCAAATGGAAGCTTCAAAAAAAAGCTTCCATCTGACTGTAATACTATTATTTATTACTCAATAATTGAAGTAATTTGTCCGGCTCCAACAGTTCTACCACCTTCTCTAATTGCAAATCTCAAACCATCACTCATTGCAACTCCATTAATTAACTCAACAGTAATAGTTAAGTTATCTCCTGGCATTACCATTTCAGTTCCATCTGGTAAGAAAATCTCACCTGTAACATCAGTTGTTCTAATATAGAACTGAGGTCTGTATCTATTATGGAAAGGAGTATGTCTACCACCCTCTTCTTTTTTAAGAATATAAACCTCTGCTTTAAATTTAGTATGTGGAGTAACAGAACCTGGTTTACAAATAACCATACCTCTCTTAATATCTGTTTTCTCAATACCTCTTAATAAGATACCAACATTATCTCCTGCTTCACCTCTATCTAATATTTTTCTAAACATCTCTACTCCAGTTACAGTAGAAACTAATTTCTCAGCCCCCATACCAATAATATCTACAGCATCTCCAGTATTAGCAACTCCTGTTTCAATTCTACCTGTAGCTACAGTCCCTCTACCAGTAATTGTAAATACATCTTCAACTGGCATCAAGAATGGTTTTTCATTATCTCTAACTGGCTCAGGAATCCAAGCATCAACTGCAGCCATCAATTCAATAATTTTTGGAGTCCATGCATCATCACCATTTAACCCACCTAAAGCAGATCCAGCAATAACCGGAGTATTATCTCCATCATAATCATAGAATGAAAGTAATTCTCTTACCTCCATATCTACTAATTCCATTAACTCTTCATCATCAACCATATCAGCCTTATTAAGGAAAACTACAATTGAAGGAACTCCAACCTGTCTAGCAAGTAAGATATGTTCTCTAGTTTGAGGCATTGGACCATCCGTAGCAGCACAAACTAAAATAGCACCGTCCATTTGAGCAGCACCAGTAACCATGTTTTTTACATAATCAGCGTGACCTGGACAATCTACGTGAGCGTAATGTCTGTTCTCTGTTTCATACTCTACATGAGATGTGTTAATTGTAATACCTCTTTCCTTCTCTTCAGGAGCATTATCAATTGTATCAAAATCTCTAACTTCAGCACCACCAGCTTTCGCCAATACTACAGTAATTGCAGCTGTTAAAGTTGTTTTACCATGATCTACGTGACCAATTGTACCAATATTCAAGTGTGGCTTGGTACGGTTAAAATTTTCTTTTGCCATTTTGTTTAATTTATTATTTGTTATTAATTATTATTATTTAAAACACCACTTAACACTTTTGAGCCAATGATGGGAATTGAACCCACGACCTCTTCCTTACCAAGGAAACGCTCTGCCACTGAGCTACACCGGCAAGTAAAAAAAGAGCGAGAGACGGGATTCGAACCCGCGACCCTCAGCTTGGAAGGCTGACGCTCTAGCCAACTGAGCTACTCTCGCAACTATTGTTCGTGGGGAAAACAGGATTCGAACCTGTGAAGGCTAAGCCAGCAGATTTACAGTCTGCCCTCGTTGACCGCTTGAGTATTTCCCCTACGTGTTAAATAAATTTTTGAGCCGATAGAGGGACTCGAACCCACGACCTGCTGATTACAAATCAGCTGCTCTAGCCAACTGAGCTATATCGGCAATTTATCTAGTTTTTACTATATAAAAGAACTTTATCTCCCGAAAGAGGTCTGCAAATGTATTAAAGTTTTTTATAATACAAACAAAAAATAAAGTAATTTTCAGAAATACATCAGCACTTCTAGTAAAGGGTTATTTTCCTTTGGATTTTAAGAGCTGTTTTCTTAATGCCTGAACGCTAAGGTCTACAGATTCCTCAAAAGTGTCACATTGTTTTTTGGCAAAATACTCTCCATTTGAGGAATGTACTCTTATTTCGGAAACTTTATTATCAGAGGATTCTGGTCTTTCAATTTTTAAAAAAACATCAGAAGTAATTAAACTATCATCAAATTGAGATAATTTAGCTACTTTTTTATTTACAAAGTCTAATAAACCTCCGTCAGGGGAGAAATGAATGGATTGAATTTCTATTTTCATAATTGATAATTTTTTAAGCTTTAGGGTGAGCTTGTTTATAAATATTTTTTAATCGTTCTATAGTATTATGAGTATAAACCTGAGTTGCACTCAAATTAGCATGACCTAATATCTCTTTAATGGCATTTATGTCCGCTCCATTATTTAACATATGTGTAGCAAATGTATGTCTTAATACATGAGGACTCCTCTTCTCTATACTTGAAACTTTTCCTAAATAATAATTCACTATAGTATATACTTTTTTTGATGTAAGTTTCTTACCTTCAAAATTAACGAAAAAAAAACTTTTTAGTTTGTATTTTTCAGAGAAATTTTTAATTTGATTTAACAGATTGATTGATAAGGGTATAATCCTTTCTTTATTTCTCTTACCTAACACTTTCACTGTCGAATTCACTAAATCTATATCTAAAACTGAAACTGAAAGTAATTCAGACAACCTCATTCCCGTCATATAAAAAAGATCTATAATAAGCTTATCCCTAATTCCCTCAAATGTGTCCGGAAATTTAATTTCATTTAAAAGCTGATCCATTTTTGATTTTTCAATAAAACCCGGAAGTTTCTTAGAGTTTTTAGGCGATATAATTTTTCTAGTTGGATTTTCTGTTAATACACTCTCCTGTAAAAGGTATTTAAAATAACTTTTTAATGTTGTAATTTTACGGTTAACAGTTCTAGAAGTCAAACCAGAATCTAACAATAAAGATATCCAATTTCTTATAATATGGTGAGTAACCTCCGAAATATCCTCAATATCAAATTCAGACTTGAGGAATAAATGGAATTGAGTTAAATCTGTTTTATAGGAAACAACAGTATGAGAAGAGTATCTCTTTTCATATTCTAAATGTTGAAGAAAATTATTTTTGAGCATAAAAAAACCTTTTTACTAGTTACGAAAGTACTAATAAAAAGGTTATGATGTTACTAAACATAAATTATTTATTCAGCTTCTCTTAAAATTTTAGCAGAATAAGCAGCTTTTTGGTTCTGAACTCTTGTTCTTTGAGACTTCTTGATGAATTCTTTTCTTCTTCTAATCTCTTTAAGAGTTCCAGTTTTCATGAATTTCTTTTTAAATCTCTTTAGAGCTCTATCAATTACTTCTCCGTCTTTTACTGGTATAATAATCATTTCTTTGTTTTAAAATTGGTTTGCAAATATATAAAAGATTTTAATACAGCAAATATTTATTTAATTATTTGTTTAGAAATTACAATTTTCTGTATTTCAGAAGTTCCTTCTCCTATTGTACATAATTTTGAATCTCTAAAATATCTTTCAACAGGAAAGTCTTTTGTATACCCATAACCTCCTAGTAGTTGTACCGCATCTGTAGCCACTTTAACAGCAACTTCTGAAGAATAATATTTAGCCATAGCTCCTTCTGTTGTCATTTTTTCTCCTTTATCTTTTAAGTAAACAGCATTATAAATCAACAATTCTGATGCTTCAATTTCAGTAGCCATATCCGCTAACTTAAAAGCAATAGCTTGAAATTGCGAAATTGCCTTACCAAATTGATGCCTTTCTTTCGAATACTGAAGTGCAGTTTGGTAAGCACCTTTAGCTATACCTAAACCTAAAGCAGCAATTGAAATTCTACCGCCATCTAAAACTTTCATTGCCTGAATAAAACCATCTCCTACTTCACCTAAAATATTATCCTTATGAACTTTGCAGTTATCAAAAACAAGCTCTGCAGTTTCGGAAGCTCTCATTCCTAACTTATCTTCTTTCTTTCCAGAAGTAAAGCCTTCAATTCCTTTCTCAATTACAAAAGCAGTCATACCATGGGAATCACCTTTCTCTCCAGTTCGAACAATAACAACCGCAACATTACCTGAAATAGCATGAGTAATAAAGTTTTTCGCTCCATTTATAATCCAATAATCTCCATCCTTTACAGCAGTAGTACTCATGCCTCCAGCATCTGAACCAGTATTATGTTCGGTTAATCCCCAAGCTCCAATCCACTCAGCAGAAGCAAGTTTTGGTAACCATTTTTTCTTTTGAGATTCATTAGCAAATTGTAAAATATGCCCCGTACAAAGCGAATTGTGTGCTGCCATAGAAAGACCAATAGAAGGGTCTAAAATAGATAACTCTTCAATTGCAGTAACATATTCGGAATACGAAAATCCAGAACCTCCATATTCTGTAGGAACCAACACCCCCATCAAGCCTAGCTCACCTAACTTCTTGAATACTACAACTGGAAAGGTTTGATTATCATCCCATTCTCTAACATTTGGTGTAATTTCATTTTTACCAAAAGTTTTTATCATATCAGCAATCATTAGCTGATTTTCGTTATAACTAAAATCCATATTAATAATTTGTTAAACTAATTATGTTATTTGTATATTTTTCTAACTCTTTTTTTCCATTTAAAAAATCTAAATTTACAACAAATGTAAAAGCAGATACCCTAGCTCCTAATTGCAGAATCAGTTCGGAAGCGGCAACAGCTGTACCTCCAGTAGCGAGCAAATCATCATGAACTACAATATTCCAATCTGACTTAATGTCATTTTTATGCACCTCTACTTCTGCAGAACCATACTCCAAATCATAATTATATTTTATTGTTTCCCCTGGAAGTTTTCCAACTTTTCTAATAGGAATAAAAGGCACTTCCATTTTATTTGCAAGCAAAAAACCAAATAAAAACCCTCTACTCTCCACTCCTACAATAGCGTCTACTTTCACTCCATTTAAAGCAGAAATAAAAGCATCAATAATGTCATTTGTCAAATTATAATCCAAAAGTATAGGAGTAATATCTTTAAATCTAATCCCTTCTTTCGGAAAGTCAGGAATAGTTCTTATTACATCATCTAATTTTTCTTTAATCATGAGTTTTAAAATAGGGTGCAATTTTACGAAATAATATAGAGTCAATCAATACAATATCCTGAATATCTTCTATAAGTTTATAATCATCATGTTGCATCATGTAATTAATTATTGACTTTGATTGTTTATAGTTTAGGAAAGGATGATTCCATAACCCCTCTAATGTATATGTGTTCAAATTAATTTTTATTAGATTAAGATTGTCAATTGTAATTTGAGAACTTACTCTTTCTAAATCTATTTTTTCAATTCCCCAAATTTCAGGAAATTGTTTTAATGAAATAAAACCACCTAAATCATTCCTATACTTTATAGTTTGGTTGGCATAAAAAGGACAAATTCCACTTACTGAAATTAAAGCAATACTATCTTCAGAATTTAACTCCACATTTATCAGTAAAACCTTCTTCTTTTTAATGTCAATTTCTTTTATTTCCTTTATTAGTGGAAATTTCTTTTTCAGGGAAAGTAATAAATTCTGAAACTTTATCTATAAAATCTTTAGAGATGGCAAAGCATTTTTGCAATTCTTCTTTATTATAAAACACTACGCCACTTTTTTGATAATTCCTGAAAATAGAAAGTTGTTTTGAAGAAATCCCTAACAATATCCACCCCTCATCATCTAAGGTATTTGGATTAAAGGAAAACAAAGAATCCTATTCAATTTCATATAAACCTTCCTCTACTATTGGAACTAAACACTCGAATTCTGAAAATCTATTTTTGTATTCGCTAGAAATAAGTGCATACTATTATAGTATACAATAATAATTATCAGAATAAAAGTAAGGAGCAAAACACCATTTAGCTCCTTCTTATTAAATTGAAAATAGTCTTTGAAACTCATTGTTCATATTTATTTCTTTTGATTCAAATATAGAAAATAAGGATTTAATTTTTATGTTTCATGAAATACTGAGTGAAAATTAATTATTAAATATTAAAATAAAAAATAGTATAATTAATATTATTGTAGTTATTACTTCAACAACATCAGAAGAATCATTATTCTTATATTTCTTAATTTCACCAGAATTCATTCTAAACAAATAAGAATCTAAATCAACTCTAACCTCTTTAGATAAAATAAGTAATCCAATAATATTTGGGAAGGCCATTGCTAATATCATCATATCAGAGAAATCAAGTACCGCTCCTAGTTTTACTGAAGAACCTATCACAATAAAAATAAGGAATAATAACTTATAAGAATATTCAGACACTTTACTTTTTCCGAATAAGAATGTCCATGATTTAAGACCATAATACGACCAAGATATCATAGTAGAAAAGGCAAATAAGAAAATAGCAATTACTAATAAATAAGGGAACCAAGAGAATACTGAACCAAAAGCTTGAGAAGTCATTTGAGCTCCTTCCACCCCTTGCACATCATGGTACCCTGTAATAATAAGTACTAAAGCTGTCATAGTACAAATAACCACTGTATCAATAAATGGCTCCAACAAAGCAACAATACCTTCCGATACTGGTTCATTTGTTTTAGCGGCAGCATGTGCAATAGAAGCAGAACCAACACCCGCTTCATTTGAAAAGGCCGCTCTTCTAAAACCTTGAATAAGAACTCCAATTATTCCACCAAGACCAGCAGCTGGAGCAAAAGCACCTTTAAAGATCAAAGCAAAAACATTTCCAATTTCTGTAATGTTAAGTAGTATAATAATTAGTGCTGCACCAACATATAAAGCTGCCATAAATGGTACTATTTTCTCTGTAACATTAGCAATTGATTTTATACCCCCAATAATAACTGTACCTACCAGAATAGCTAAGATTAAACCAAACATTGGTCCGTTACCAGATAAAACTGGAAACTGGCCAGCTAACTGTGCATAAGCCTGATTGG
>CAJQIZ010000026.1 GCA_905478555.1 uncultured Flavobacteriales bacterium | reverse complement strand
GTGATAGTAGTTGGTGAGGAAAGAAGTTTAAATCTGTATACTATTGATTTTATTTTTCCTATAGGAGTGGGAACTTTTTGCAATTACTGGCACTGTAATAGGGTAATGAACATTCACAACTGGTGTAGGTATTTTTTTTAGTTCGACAGATGGAACGGTTTTTTTTGTGCGAACTACCGTCATCATTTAATAACAGATGTTTTGGGTAACGCACCTGCAGTAATGGGAGGTTTCCAAGTTGGCTTTGCAACTTACTTTTAATAGAAAAATTCTTAATTAAATAGAAATACCTCTTTGTAAAAAAGAGGCATTATTTTTGGTCTAATTAAAAATTAGTTTACATTTGTAAACAGAAATTTAGTAAAATACAATCTCTTTTTATAGATATCTATGTAAATTAAATGAATAAATTTTAAGTTACTTGTATCCAAGTTATTATAACTTACAAATAAAGTTAATATTTAGATTTTGTTATTGGTTTTATGTAAGAATAGTATAATTAGGTGTCACCTAATTGAAATTAGTTAGATAACAAATGTAAATAATTGAAATATGCACATCAGAATAAAAAAATGGATAAAAAATCAGGAATTAAAATCAAGTAGTTTTGCCGATAAAATTGGTGTAAATCGTGCTACAATTTCTCATGTTTTGTCCGGTAGAAATAAACCTTCCATTGATTTTTTAGATAAAATGATTCGTACTTTTCCGGACTTAAATGCTAATTGGATCGTTTCCGGTGAAGGTTTCATGTACAAGAGTGAGGGAGTAAAAGAATTAGTGAAATCAAAAAATATAAAAAAAATTGTCGTTTTTTATGATGACAACTCCTTTGAGGAGATAGAGAAATAGACATGAGTATTGAGATTTCAGGATTTAAACTAATTTTTTTTAATTTTTATTTCTTATCTATTGTCTAAAAGCATAGTGGTCTAATGTCTATTTTTTTTACTTTTGTAAAAAAATACAGATGTACAAAATAATCCGATTCTTCCTTTTTCTTTTTGATCCTGAAAAAATACACTATTTCACTTTTTCTTTACTGAAAATAGGATATAAGGTTCCTTTTAAGGCATGGACTTGGAAGCAATTATTTACTATAAAAGATACAAGATTAGAAAGAGAAGTTTTCGGAATAAGATTCCCTAATCCGGTAGGTCTTGCAGCGGGTTTCGATAAAGATGCCCGATTAATTGATGAACTGAGTTGTTTCGGATTTGGATTTATTGAAATAGGAACTTTAACTCCAAAACCACAGGAGGGAAACCCAAAACCAAGATTATTCCGATTGAAAGAGGATTCTGGAATTTTAAACAGAATGGGTTTTAATAATAGTGGAGTAGAAGATGCTATTATCAGATTGAAAAAGAGAAAATCAGAAACTATTATTGGCGGGAATATCGGAAAAAACAAACTTACTCCCAACGAAAATGCTAATGATGATTATATTATTTCTTTTAATTCTCTCTTTTCGTATGTAGATTATTTTGTGGTAAATGTAAGTTCTCCAAATACTCCTGGTCTTAGGGATTTGCAGGAAAAGGAACCATTAACTAATCTTTTAAATTTTATTCAGAAAATTAACAATGCAAAAGAAAAAAGAAAACCAATACTCTTGAAGATTGCTCCGGATTTAACAAACGAGCAACTAGATGATATCATTCAGATTGTACAGGATACTAAAATTGATGGTGTAATAGCAACTAACACTACAATTGATAGAAGTAGGCTTAAAACAGATAAAAACAATGTGGAGGCTATCGGAAATGGAGGTTTGAGTGGGAGTCCAGTAAGAGAAAGGTCTACAGAAGTAATTAGATATCTTTCAGAAAAATCTGAAAAAGCATTTCCTATTATTGGAGTGGGAGGAATACACAGTCCTGAAGATGCAATAGAAAAATTAGATGCAGGAGCTGTTTTAATACAAGTCTATACTGGCTTTATTTATGAAGGACCAGGATTGGTAAAACAAATTAATAAGAAGATATTACAAAGATAGATATGAGTAGTGAGATAATAGCTAATATCTAAATACTGATTTATGAAAATAATAGAATGTCCTAGAGATGCCATGCAGGGAATAAAGGAATTTATCCCTACTTCAACAAAAATTACCTACATCAATCAACTACTTAAGGTAGGTTTTCATACTATTGATTTTGGTTCTTTTGTTTCTGAAAAGGCTATTCCTCAATTAAAAGATACTGCAGAAGTTTTAGCAGGATTGGATTTATCGCATTCATCTAGTAAATTACTTTCTATTATAGCGAATACTATAGGGGCGGAAACGGCATGTAATTTTGAAGAGATAAACTATTTAGGGTTTCCACTTTCGGTTTCGGAAGAATTTCAGAAAAGAAATACCAATAAAAGTATAGATGAATCATTGAGGGTAATAGAAGAGATTCAGAATTTATCTGTTAAAAACAATAAGGAATTGCTGGTGTATTTGTCCATGGCTTTTGGGAATCCTTATGGAGAAAACTACCATCCTGATATAGTGTCAGAACTAACTGAAAAACTAAAGCAATTAGATGTAAGTATTGTGTCTCTTTCGGACACCATTGGTGTTTCTGATCCATCTAATATCACTCCACTTTTCAGTACTTTAATAAAGGAATACCCAACAATAGAATTTGGTGCTCATTTCCATACTACTACTGATAAATGGGAAGAGAAAGTAGATTCTGCTTATCTAAATGGTTGCAGAAGGTTTGATTCGGCCTTAAAAGGTTTTGGAGGTTGCCCAATGGCGAAAGATGATTTGACAGGAAATATGCCTACTGAAAAACTAATTACTTATTTTATTGAAGATTTAGGACTGAGTAATCAGGAGTTGGAAAGGAGCTTAACTCTTTCTTCTTCTGTTTTTAAATTATAAAAATATCTGTTATTCTGAACATCAGTAATTTATAACCCTATTTTTTTTTCATTAAAATCAATACACTTAACACTCTCCACTAATATTTTTTTTATACTTTTGGAGCGAATTTGGTGAAAAGGGAATGGGGTGTAAGTCCTCAACTTTACCAGAATCTGTAAGGTTCATACAAAACTGATATACAAACCACTGTTCCGTAGGAATGGGAAGGTAAATCAGCAGAACTAAGTCAGAAGACCTACTAAATTCGAAACAATAACTAATTCGTTTCTGGATAAAACGGTAGGTATTATGAAACAAAAGTTAATTAACATATTACTCCTTTTAGGGTTACCTATTTTATTGATTTCACAATCAGTACACGATAGTATTTTATTACCCGAAATTGATATTTTCGAAACTAAAGAAGTAAAACATTCTATTGGTTCTCGTTTGGATGTTATAAGTCCACTTTTACTTAATTCTTCTTTTTCAGAAAGCTTTTCGGATGTGTTGCAAAATAACTCTACTGTTTATGTAAAAAGTTATGGGGCACTTGCTACTCCTACTTTTAGGGGGACTTCCGCTTCTCACACCTTATTTTTATGGAATGGAATTCCTATTAATTTCCCTGCTTCTGCACAGTCCGATTTGCTGATTATCCCTACTGTTAGTTTTAGCAATATGTCTATTTCCTATGGAGGTAATTCTACTGTTTTTGGTTCCGGTTCTGTTGGAGGTTCTATTCACTTAAATAATTATCCTGTTTACAAAAAGGATCAGTCTGTTTCTATTAGTTTAGAGAAGGGGAGTTTTGGTTTGAATTCCGTATCTGCTTCCATATTACAATCTAATAAATTTATTTATTTTACTTTTTCTTTCAGTAAAATGGTTGATACTAACCGATTTTCATATATTTATGATAATGAAGAAAAATTTAACGAACACGCACTTACTAAAGGAGAAAACATAAGTTCTACATTCGCTTTTTTTTTGGATAGTAAATCAGATATGGAATTACATTATTGGAGTTCTGATTTTTGGAGGGAGATACCTGGAAATAGAACTGTTACCAATTCCACTGCCGAGCAAACAGATAAGTCCAAACGGTTTTTATTTTCTGTTGATCGAAGATACAATAAATTCAAGTTAAAACTAAAAGAAGCACTATTTTATGATGATTTATATTATGATGACGATCCTAAAAATATTCATTCTTTTTCTGAAGTAGCTACCTATGTTTCAGAATTAAGTATAAATTATAATATGAATAGCTTTCATACCGATATAGCCTTGCTACACAACGAAAATAATTTAAATAATTCCTCTTATATGGGAAGGAAGAAAAATGAGAAATCAAATTCTGTATTCACAGCAATTTCTTATAGAGATAAAATAATTTCTACTGAGTTTTCTCTCCGACAGGAATACAATTCCGAAATAGAGGTTCCTTTAATTCCTTCTGTTTCTGCAGAAGTAAATTACAACAAGATTAAACTAAGGTCTAGGGTGAATAAAATTTTCCGTGCTCCTACTTTTAACGATAGGTTTTGGATTGGATTTGGAGCAAATGGTAATCCGGATTTAATAGCAGAAAATGGAATAAATAAAGAAATAGGAGTCGATTATAACTTTAGAAATAGTTCCCATTACATTACTTTTTTCTCCTTAAGGGTAAACGATTGGATACTTTGGAATCGACAAGATAATGGAAGTTGGATTCCTGAAAATTTAAAAGAAGTGGTTTCAGAAGGAATTGAGTGGAAAACGGTACTTAATACAGAATATATAAACACTAAAATTTATTTGGAACTTAACTATCAGTACAATATTTCTATCAACCAAAAAGGTATTAGTCATTTGGATGTTTCCATAGGAAAACAACTTATTTATACTCCCCATCATAAAGGGAATATTAGTACTGTATTTATTTACAAAAACTTAAGTTATAAAATAAACTCTTCCTATGTAGGTTCTGTGTTTACTTCTTCTGACAATTTGAATGAATTAAATGCTTTTATAGTTACTAATATGTCAATAAAATGCAATATAAAATCTTTTAATTCTTCACTATCTTTTAGTGTGAAAAACATTTTTAATACAGAATATCAATCTTATCAAAACTATCCGAATCCTGGAAGAGAATTTTTAATACAACTAAATATAAATTTAAACTAAATAATTAAATCAAAAAAAAATGAAAAAACAAATTACAAAAATTGGAATGATTGCTTTATCAATCACAATATTTACCTCATGTGAAAAAGATACTAATGATGTATTTGTCTCAGAAGGAAACTATGAAAATGGATACTTTGTTACTAATGAAGGAAATTTTAATTCAGGAAATGGATCTATTTCTTTTGTATCTAACGAAGGTAATGTTGAGGATAATGTGTTTGCTTCTGTAAATTTAGCACCATTTGAAACAATTGGAGATGTAGTCCAATCTATGACCATTATTGGGAAAAATGCATATATTATAGTCAATGGTTCTGCAAAAATTGAAGTTACTTCATTAGATTCAATGATTAATTTAGCAACAATTACAGGATTAACTTCTCCAAGATATATTTCTTCTGTAAGCGAAAATAAGGCATATGTTACTGACTGGGGAGTAGGGGTACAAGTAATTGATTTAAATACTAATGAAATTACCTCAACCATTACTACTGGAGATGGATCTGAAGATATTGTAGTTTCTAATGGATTTGCTTACGTTTGTAATGTAGGTGGATGGGGATTAGACAATACTGTTTCTATTATTGATATAGCTTCTGATATGGTAGTTTCTAATTTAGTAGTTGGAGATAAACCTAACTCTGTTGTAGTGGATGTAAATGGTGATGTTTGGGTACTTACAGGTGGACATACTGAATATGATGTAAATTGGAATGTGATTTCTGAAACTGAAGGTAATTTAGTTAGAATTTCAAATAACTATATTGTTGATAGTTATTCCTTTTCTGTAGGTAATCATCCTGAAGATTTAGTAATAAATAGTGATGGGAATATATTATATTATTCTGATGGAAGTTTTAGTAAAGAAGTTTATGCTTTTAATATTAATGATAATCAGTTGTCATCTAATTCTTTAATTAGTAAGAGTTTTTATGGATTGGGATGTGCGAATGGTTATTTATACGGTACTGATGCTGTAGACTACGTTCAGAATGGATGGTCATTCCAATATTCTACTGAAGGAATATTATTAGATTCTGTACAAGTAGGAATTATTCCTGGAGGATATTGTTTTAATTAATCCAAAAATATAAGATTATTATTTAGAGGGAGACATTTGTCTCCCTTTTTTTTATCTTTGTAAAAATTTAAATCATGCAAAAGATATCCTTTTTAATTGTAGCTTCTTTCTTTTTAATGGCTTGCCCTTCAGAGAAAATAGATCCTAATATTTATGAAAAAGATTATGGAGAAGGTATTTATGCTCTTACCTCAAATGGGGTAAATTATTTTGATCCTAGACAATCAGAATTAAAAGAAAATATTTTAAGTAATGTAAACGGAATTTCTCTTTCAGATGCTTCTTCTTTAAAAACAATTAATGATGATATTTATATTGTCAGTAAAAATACACTCTATAGAGTAGATGCAGAAAGTTTTTCATTAGAAATGGAAATAAATGGTTTTGTAGATGCTAGGAAATGTGAATATGCTAAATTTGATAGAATATATGTTTCTGATGCTGGAGAGTCCGAAATTAAAGTGGTAGACATAAACAAACAAGATATTATTGCTCATATTAAAACAGGAGAGAGTGTGAATCCTACTGAAATCGCACTAAGTTCGGAGAGGGCTTTTGTATCTAATTCTGGTGGAGAAGAGTCTTCTGACTACGATAGTACTATAGTTGCTATAGATTTAAGGGATGGACTAGCGCCAGTAAATAATTTTGCTGGAAACATATTAGTAGATAAAAATCCAGTTTCTCTTATTTTTAACGGAGCTATGGTGGTATTGTGCAAAGGAGTTTATGATGAAATAGACCCTACTAATAATATCGAATCTTCTATTTGCTTAGTGGGGACAGGTTCTTTAAATGCTGTTTCTTCTACTACACTTAACGGATTGTATAATGCCGATAATTTAATTCTTAACTATTCAGAAACCAAGTATTATATCACTTCCTCTTCAGGTGTGTATTACTTATCTGCATCATCTTTAAATAAAGCATTAGTTACTGATAAAAAAATCCCTACTGTTTTAGAAATAAATAGAGAGTCGTTTGCCAATACAGATACTACTTTTTTAATTGTTGATTTCTTGTATATGAATGATGAAAATAGGAAAGATTACATATATAAATACAATGTATATTTAAATCAGTTTGTAGACTCTTTCCAAGTTGATTCTGATGTAATTGAGCTAGAAGTATACTAATTAATGGTTTATTCTAAGGTAAAACTATTAAGGAGAGCTTTCTTAATTTTTAGTATTCTTTTAGGAATACTAGTTCCGATTTACTGGTGGTATCAATATCCTGATTTTAATCCTATCCATCATCTGTTATCTCACTTTGGAGTGATAGAACCTACTGGTTATTATGGAATTCTACTTTAGTTTTTTTGTCTATTAGTATTTTCCTGTATGCTTACACTTCCTTACGGTATTATTTTAAAAAAAGAAGATTAAGATACCCTTTAAAAATGTTGCTAATTTCTTCTTCTGTGTCTCTTTTTTTAATAGGAACTATTTCAATATATTTTGAAATCTACCATAAAATACCGGCTTTCCTTTTCTTTTTCACCTACAATTTATTTGTATTCTTATTTGGTTTATTTCGTTCTTTAAAATATCTAAGAAAAGGAATTTTTTCTATATTTATTGGACTTTCTATGTTAGTATCACTTTTGTTATTATTGCCATTTCCTTCATATGGAGTATTCGAAATTGTGTATTTTTCTTTTATATTAATTTGGAATATTTATTTTCTTTTCAAAAGAATAAAAGAGGAGGGGTTAAAAAGTAAAAACTCTTAAAGTTTCTGCATCAATACTTTATAAAGTTCTACCATTGCTTGTATATCTTTCTTATGCACTTTTTCATTAGGTGAATGAACATTATCTTCAGGAGCACCAACAAAGCACCAGTCCCAGGGGTAATTGCTTTTTTGCAATTCATTTCCATCACTTCCTCCAGCATCTTCAACTTCTATCTGGAACTTAATATTTTCTTCTCTAGCAATATTTACAATCTTGTTTATATAGGATTTTCTCGGCACACCGCTATCTCTTAAGGATATAGCACAGCCTTTTCCATGAGTTACCCCTTCTGTTACCCAAGTGATATCGGAAATCAGTGCTTGCATTACTCCATATTTTTCTTGAATAAATTTCCCTAAATAACCTGTTGAACCTCCGCCATGTTCTTCCCAAGAAGAGAACACAATAATTCCATTTTCAAGGGTTTTTGCTAATTCTAAACAGTTCCATACTCCTAATCTGTTATCCATATAACAACTTTGTATAAAGTCATCAGTATCTCTAAAATCAACTTTAAAAGTAAGGGAGGTTCCTCTGTCAATATCTCTATTGAAGTCAATAAATATTTTATCGTCTTTTTTGATGATTTTTCCTTCAATCTTACCTTTACTGTCTTCTCCAACTAACACTATTCCTTCATTAGTAACGGGACCTCCAATTTTCACAATTTCATTGTTGTATTTTACGGTAAATCCAATGGAGTCCAAATGAGAAAAAATTGCAGTAGTAGGTTTCCCAAAAACCATAATAATATTATCCTGAAATCCTTTTCCATAATGAAGTATTGGTTGTGTTTTCCAATTGTTTTTATTCTCTTCAATATAGTTTAAAAGGAAGTTGGTCATTGCTAATTCTTCTCCTGCGGGAGCATGAATTTCACACATTTGTTTTAATAATTTCATTATACTGTTTTTAGGTATTCTATTGTTACTTCATGTTTTTTCTTAAAAGTATTCAAAATGTCATTTTCTTTACTTTTTGGGACTGCAAATATAAGTTTACAATCTATTTGAAAGTCAGTATTTACAACTTCTAAATTAAATTCTTTTATGAGTCGCATAACATCATTCATTTGAGGATATTTAAAACTTACCTCATACTGTTCTTTTATGGTTTTTGTAATAAGGGTTGAGTTAGCTATTGTATCTGCTGCTGCTGTTTTATAGGATCGTATTAAGCCTGGAAATCCTAGTTTTACGCCTCCAAAATAACGAACTACTATAATCAGAATATTAGTTAAGTCATTAGATAAAATCTGTCCTAAAATTGGTTTTCCTGCAGTAGAGGAAGGTTCTCCATCATCATTAGCTCTTTGTGATGATTTATCGGGATTGAGAATGTAAGCGTAACAATAATGCCGAGCAGAATATTCAAGTTTCCTTATTTCTTCCAGTTTTTCTTTTACCTGATCTTCTGAATAAACAGGATAGGAGTAAGCGATAAACTTACTACCTTTCTCTTTGTAAAATCCTGTGCTGTGGTTTTTCACCTCTTTATATTTATCCTCAATCATCAGTAAGAAAAAATATAAATTGCACAAATTGAAAGCAAAATTCCAATCCAATTACTTCTTGTTAGTTTTTCTTGAAATAGTAATAATCCAATAAGAGAAGAACTTATAACAACTCCCATTCCTACTAGTGGAAAAACGATTGAACTACTGATGCTTCCAAGTGCTTTTAAGAGAAATACTAGAGAAAAGAAATTTGGAATACCGAAAATGACTCCCCAGAAAATACTTTTTAATTGTAAGGGACTCCTTGTTCTAATTGATCTCCCTGATAAAATTAAAATTCCACTAATACTTGCCATAAAAAACAAAACCATGAAGAATAAATAATTCCCTTCATTTGGAAATTTTTGTACAAAATCATTAAAGATAGAATCAGAAATTCCTTGTCCAACAAAAACTAAAATGATTAACCATAAGTATTTTTTATCAAAACTTAGTTTTCCTGCCTTTGTAGAGGACAAATAGATACCTGTAAGTGCTAAGAAAAATGCAATCCCTTTAATTAGTGTAAAGGTATTTTCTTCTGGATATAAAATAAGTGCTGCACAAACAGGAATAATTAAGGACATTCTATTTGCAACTGTAGTGACCGCTACTCCTGCTTTTTGTATTCCGAATGCATAAAAATTAAATATAATTATAAAAAGTGCTCCTATATACATGGAATGGTATAGCCAATCAGATTTCAGAATGTAATTTAGTGAGAAGTCTGTTTCTAAAAATAAGTAAGAACAAAATCCTGCAGTAATATAATTTACAATTAAAGCTTGTAAATTATCTACTTTGTATTTTTCGAACATCTTAAATACGATTATTAAGACATTGAATAGAAGTATAGTGTAGATTATGTTATACATTACTCATTAACTTTAATTGATCTCCTCCAATATATTCTTCTGAAATAATTCCCCCTTCAATAGTGGGTGCTTTTACTCCTTCAACTAATGTTTTATTAGCTGTAAAAATTCTTGCTTCATCCCACATATTTTCGTCAATAAAAGATTGTAATGTTTTACTTCCTCCTTCAATAATTATGGATTGAATATTTAGTTTATAAAGTTCTGACAATATATTGTTAATCAATACATTAAAGTCAATTTTAATAAAATTATTAGTATCATTTTCTCCGGATTTAATTGCATTAAAAACAATGGTTTTTGAATTATTATTAAAGAGGTTTAAATCAGTAGAAAGTTTCAAATTTTTGTCTATTACAATCCTGAATGGATTTTCTCCTTCCACCTCTCTAACTGTTAGGCAAGGATTATCAATTTCAGCAGTAACTCTACCTACTAAAATAGCAGTTTCTTCTGCTCTCCATTTGTGTACTAATTTCTTGGATTCACTGGATGTCATCCAAAAAGGTTCTATTTGATTTTTAGGAGCAATGTATCCGTCTTTACTTTCAGCCCACTTTAATATAATGTAAGGTCTTTTTTTCTCATGGAAAGTAAAGAATCGTTTGTTTAGTTCTCTACTTTCTTTTTCTGAAATTCCAACAACAACTTTAATTCCAGCTTTCTTCATTTTATCTATTCCTTTTCCTGAAACTTCCGAAAAACAGTCGACTGAACCAATCACTACTTTTGGTATTTTATTTTCTATTATTAGGTTGGAGCAAGGAGGTGTCTTTCCAAAATGAG
>CAJQIZ010000025.1 GCA_905478555.1 uncultured Flavobacteriales bacterium | reverse complement strand
TTTATTACTTTTGAGCCCTCAAGCCTTGGTGGCGGAATTGGTAGACGCGCTGGATTCAAAATCCAGTTCTTTCGGGAGTGTGGGTTCGATTCCCACCCAAGGTACTTTTTTTAAAAACACTTTTTATACTACATAAAAAGTGTTTTTTTTGGAATTTCTAGTTTATAATAACAGTATTAACTTTTATTAACTAGTTAAAATGGCTTTGAATTGTTTATGTGTTAATTCAGAGTAGATATTCACTACATTTACCTGATAATCAAAACATAAACTATTTTTTAATGATAGATTTTAAAGATTTTTAAAAACCTTACTTAATATGAAAAACTCATTATTTTTTTTGCTCTTAGTGTCATTTTTTGCTAATGCTCAGAACGGTTTTAATTATCAGGCAATTGTTTCTGATTCAAATGGAGCAATTGTTGCATCTCAAACTGTCAATATAAGATTAAGTATTGTTTACAGCTCCGCAAATGGAACTGTTGCATATACAGAAACTCACGGACCTACAACAGATGCACGCGGATTAATTAATATTGTTGTTGGTGCTGGGACTCAAACTTCAAGTGGAGGATTTACAAGTGTGGATTGGAGTACAAGTTCCTTATACCTCAAAACCGAATTAAATTTAGGAAGTGGTTATGTGAATCTAGGTACTGATTTAATAGGCCAAGTTCCTATTGCCCTTTTCGCAAAAAAATTGGATGGAATTTCAGTTACATCCGGAGTTATTTCCTCAACAGGGGCAAATATTTCTGGAACAGTAACAGCTACTAAGTTTTCTGGTGATGGTTCAGGGCTAACAAATATATCAAATTCATTTTTAGATAGTAACAATACTGTTGCTTTAGGTATAAGTGCTGTTGTTTCTGCAACAAACTCTGTAGCTATTGGAAAACAGGCTTTGCAAAGAAATACTTCAGGAGAACGTATCACTGCAGTTGGTATGTCTGCATTAACATTTAATACTACAGGTATAGATAATACTGGGCTAGGAAATTACGCACTATTTAGTAATACTTCAGGATCAGGTAATACTGCAGTTGGTGGGCAATCATCTCAAAATAATACTACAGGTGTAAATCAGGTTGCTATTGGTAAATATGCATTAATGACTAATGTTGGGATGCATAATTCAGTAGCTATAGGTGCTTTTTCAATGGCGAATGCTAATAGTTCAACCAGCGATGCGAATACTTTTAATACTGCTGTCGGTTATGAATCTTTAATGGGCTCTTCAACTGCAGCCAATAATACTGGAACGAAAAATACTGCTATCGGTTATTCTGCTCTTAAATCAAACACTTCAGGATATCATAATACTGCAACGGGTTATTTGTCTTTACAAACAAACAATACAGGATATAACAATACAGCTTATGGAAGAGAGACTTTAAGAAATAACACGGGTGGAAGTTACAACACTGCTATTGGAAATGCAGCGTTATATTATAATATCGGTGGAAATGATAATACTGCTGTTGGTCACGAAGCTTTAATAGCAAATACCTCTGGGAATAACAACATAGCTTATGGTGGATTGGCAATGCAATTAAATCAATCAGGTGGCGAGAATGTTGCAAGTGGTTATATGGCATTAAGAAAAAATGTTAGTGGGAATAGGAATATTGCTGTTGGATTTCAATCCTTAGTAGAAAATACTGCATCATATAACACTGCTATAGGATGGAAAGCACTCGATACTAATACTACTGGAACATATAATATTGCTATAGGTATGGATGCTGATGTAGGTGCGAATAATTTAACAAACGCAATTGCTATTGGAAACAATGCAATAGTTTCTGCTTCTAATTCAATTCAATTAGGAAATCCAAATGTGACTTTAGTAAACACCTCTGGGATTGTTTCCTCAACAGGGGCAAATATATCTGGAACAGTAACAGCCACTAAGTTTTCTGGTGATGGCTCAGGACTTACAGGGTTGGCTATAAATACACATTTAGATAGTAACAATACTGTTGCAATTGGTGGTGTTGTTTCGGCAACTAATTCAGTTGGTATTGGATATAGAGCATTATATTCTAATACCTCAGGTAGTGAAAATACTGCTGTTGGTTTCGAAGCAGCGAAAGCAAATACATCAGGGAATGACATCACAGCAGTAGGGAGCCGGGCGCTTTATCAAAATACCTCTGGTTCAGGTAATTCAGGAATTGGACGTATTGCATTATATTCTAACACTTCTGGAAATTATAATACTGCGGTCGGAAAATGGGGATTATTTTTAAACACCACAGGAGATTACAACACTTCTTTGGGGCATGGAACACTAGCTGCATATAGTGGTAGTCACACTGGAGATCAAAACACTGCAATTGGTTCTCGTTCAATGCTCTATAATATTTCAGGTAGTGCAAATACTGCTCTTGGTTTTGAATCATTACAAACAAATAAGGGAGGAAATCGTTCTGTGGCTATTGGATATAAATCTATGTTTTATGCAAACTCAGCATCCTCCGCATTTACTACAGCAAATACCGCTGTTGGATATGAAGCGTTAAAGGGCTCTTCAACTGCAGCTAATAATACTGGAACTAAAAATACTGCTATCGGTTATCAATCAATGCAGAATAATACCTCAGGTCGGGACAATACTGCTACTGGATATACTGCTTTATTAGCAAACACTACAGGGCTTAGTAATACTGGTTATGGTGCTTTTTCTTTAAAAGCTAACACTACAGGAAATCAATCAGTGGCTATTGGTTTTTCTTCTTTATACACAAACACCACAGGGAGTAGTAATACTGCTATTGGCTCTGTGGCTTTATACACTAATAGTACAGGGGATGAAAATACTGCAGTTGGAATTGAAACTTTATTATCAAACACAACAGGTTCTGGTAATTCTGCTAATGGCTATCAAGCTTTATTCTCAAACACTACAGGGGAAGAGAATACTGCTGTCGGATATAAATCAATACGGGCAAACACTACAGGGGAAGCGAATACTGGAATTGGTTTAAATGCTCTAATCACAAACACCACAGGGAGTGATAATACCGCCTTTGGTGCTGGTGCTGATGTTGGAGCTAATAATTTAACAAATGCAACTGCTATTGGACACGGTGCAATAGTTTCTGCTTCTAATAAAATTAGGCTTGGTGATGCTAATATAACATCTATAGAAGGTCAAGTATCGTTTTCTAGTGCCTCTGATAGAAGATTAAAAGATAATATTAAAAGCACTAAATATGGTTTGGAAACAATTCTAAAATTAGTACCTGTTGATTATATCTTAAAGTCTAACGGCCTTAAACAAATTGGATTTATAGCCCAGGATATTAAACCTATAATCCCTGAGGCAGTAAATGGAATTGAGGGAGATATACAAAAAGGGGAAACCTTAGCAATAACATACACTACAATAATTCCAATTTTAACTAAGGCTATTCAAGAACAGGAAGCTAAAATTAAAAAGCAAAATGAGTTGATTCAAAAGCTCATTCTCAGAATAGAGAGTTTAGAAAAATAAATCTAACACTGAAAATCCATTAACATTAATCGGGTCAACAAATAATTAACATTTAAAATTTAATTTTAAATAAACTTGAAATACTTTAAATACATTTTTTTCTTTATTACCACCCAAATGGTTAGTCAAAAGATTGACTTAGCTACACCATTAAGTAATGCGAACTCAAGTATTATTTCAATAACCTATAATATCGGGCAGCCTGTTATTGGAAAATCGTCCAATGGTATGATTAAAAAAGGATTTCTATATTTAGTTAGGTCCTCAACCCCAACTGTAACCTTAACAGATACGGATAATAATAATATAGTTTCAGGATCTAATGTAGTTACGATTACAGCGGCCTTTAGTGAGTCCATGATCGCCACTCCGACAATTAATATAACAGGTGAAGTAACTAATGTGGCGATGACTGCTTCTTCAACTGCCGATGTATGGATCTATCCATGGACGGTTTCCACCACTACCAGTGGTATTGTATCAGCTACTGTAGCAGGAATCGATGTTTATGGAAAAGTTTACGCAGGAACCACTAGTATCACCTTTACGATATCTCAAACAATATACTTTGAAAATAATACGTGTAAATGTCCAAATGCCACCGTGGGAGACTCTACGACAATTAGTGGTACAACTTATATTGCTGTAAACAACTCAACCATTGCAGGTCAAATAGCAGCAGGGAATTATAATTTATGTACAACATTGGTTACTCATATGTCCTCTTTGTTTGCAGGGAATAGTTCTTTTAACTCTAACATAGGTTTTTGGGATACTTCAAATGTAACTACCATGGGAGATTTATTCCAATCAGCTGATAATTTTAATCAAGATATTAGTGGTTGGGATGTTTCTAATGTGACTAACATGAATAATATGTTTAAATACGCAAGAAGCTTTAATCAAGATATAGGTGGTTGGGATATCTCTAAAGTAACTTCTTTTAGTGCAACCTTTATGGCTGCAAATAATTTTAATCAAGATATTAGTAACTGGGATACCTCTAGTTTAACTAATATGTACTCAATGTTTCGTGAAGCAGGTGATTTTAATCAAGATATAGGAGGTTGGGATACTTCAAATGTTAGTAGCATGAATTCTGCGTTTTTGAGTGCAACTGATTTTAACCAAGATTTAACAGGGTGGTGTGTTTCTAATATTTCATCTGAACCTTCTGATTTCTCTACTAATTCTGGATTATCAATTGCTAATAAACCAATATGGGGAACTTGTGCGCCATTAGTAACCTTAACCGATACTGATGCTAATAATATAGTAACGGGTTCTAATGTAGTTACTATAACCGCTACTTTTGATAGATCGATGGCGGCAACTCCAACCATCAACATAATAGGGGAAGTATCCAATGTGGTAATGACAGCTTCTTCAAC
>CAJQIZ010000024.1 GCA_905478555.1 uncultured Flavobacteriales bacterium | reverse complement strand
GTACTCCAATTAAAAATAAGATAGTTTTTAGGGTTAATTCATCATCCATCTCTTTTTCTAATCTAAACACTAATTCATCCCATTTTTTTTCTATATCTTCCATCTCGCAAATGTATTAAAATAGTATCTTTACACGATGAATTATATTGATATTATTATTACTATTTTAGTACTCTTAGCATCTTATAGGGGATTGAAAAGAGGTTTAATAAAAGAATTAGTATCCTTAATCTCTTTAATTGCGGGGATATATATTGCAAGTAATTTTTCTATTTTTTTAGAGGCTTATTTATCTAAATCTTTGCCGGAATATGGTGATTTTGTTTCTATAACCTCCTTTATAATTGTATTTCTAATTGTTTTTATATCTTTAAAATTATCCGGCATATTAATTAGTAAACTTGCAAAATCACTCCAATTAGGAACTATAAATAAAGTATTAGGATTGTTGTTTGCCGCATCAAAAACACTTTTAATTATCTCTTTTATTTTATTTGAGTTAAACCATTTAAGTAATCAATTCGGAACAATAATTGCTGAGGATCAGAAATCAGAATCAGTTTTATACGAAAAAGTATTGAAAATAATTCCTATAACTATTCCTGTTGTAAAAGAAAATCTAGACTGGAAAGAGGATGTTAAACTAAAAATAGATAATGTGAAAGAAGAAATTAAAAACAGATTAGATACTATTCCTGTATCGATTTAACTCCAGGCAACTCTTTTCCTTCTAAATATTCTAGCATTGCTCCACCTCCAGTAGAAATATAACTTACTTGTTCAGACATATTAAATTTCTTAATTGCCGCAACAGAATCTCCACCTCCAATTAAAGAAAAAGCTCCCTCTTCCGTAGATTTGCAAATTGCTTCTCCTATTTTTTTAGTTCCGTTCTCAAAATTACTCATTTCAAAAACTCCCATTGGTCCGTTCCAAATAATAGTTTTAGATTTTTGAATTGTTTCAGAAAAAAGTTGAATACTTTTATCTCCTATATCAAGACCCATAAAACCTTCTGGCACATTTATTATATCAGAAGTAATAATATTCGCATTGTTATTAAAGTCATCTGCATTTACAGAGTCAATAGGGAGTAATAAATTCACTCCTAATTCCTTAGCTTTTTCTATAATATTTTTTGCTAAATCTACTTTGTCATTTTCTACTAAAGAATTAGCGATCTTACCTCCCATTGCTTTTGAAAATGTATACGCCATTCCCCCTCCAATTATTAAGTTATCAACCTTTAAAAGTAATGATTTTATTACATCTATTTTTCCTGAAATTTTCGCACCACCAATAATTGCTGTAAAAGGTTTTTCAGCATTAGTAAGAGCTTGTTCTAAACTATCAATTTCATTTTTTAATAGAAGTCCAAAATATTTATTTTCTTTAAAAAACTGACTTATAACAGAGGTAGAGGAGTGAGCTCTGTGTGCCGTTCCGAAAGCATCATTTACATATACATCTGCTAATTCCGAAAGTTGTTTTGCAAAATCAACATTACCTTCTTTTTCTTCTTTATGAAATCTTAGATTTTCAAGTAGTAATACTTCTCCATAATTCAATTTATCTACCGCATCTTTAGCGGTTTCTCCAATACAATTTTCAGAAAAATAAACCTTAACACCAATAGAGCTCTCTAAATGAGACACTAAGTGTTTTAAAGAATATCTCTCTTCATTTTCTTTTGGCCTCCCTAGGTGAGACATTAAAATTACTTTTGCATTATCTCCTAAAAGTTGTTTAATTGTTGGTAATGCAGATGCAATTCTACTATCGTCTGTAATTTGAAATTTCCCATTTAATGGTACATTAAAATCAACTCTTACAATTACTATTTTGCCTTTAAAATTCTGTTCTGATAAGTTTTTCATTTTGCAAAAATAAACAAAGTTGAAAATCAGACTACTAATTTTGTAAAAATCAGTAAATTTGAGCGAATTAAAATTATGAGATTTAAAGATATATTAGGAAATACAGATTTTAAAAACACACTAATCAACTCAGTAGAAAACAATAGATTAAGTCATTCTCAATTGTTTTTAGGTGTTAGTGGAAGTTCTAAGCTTGCGTTAGCTATTTCATTTGCGCAGTACATTAATTGTAAAAAAAAATCTGAAAACGACTCTTGTGGAGAGTGCGACTCTTGTATAAAACATGCTAATTTATTGCATCCTGATTTACATTTGATATTTCCTGTACTAACAATAAATAATATAAAAAAACCTGTTTCTGATCATTTCGTAATAAAATGGAGAGAAGAAGTTTTGAAAAACCCATATCTTAGTTTAGATAATTGGTTTGATGTATTTTCTTCTGATAATAAAACAGGTAAAACAGGATATATTTATACTCATGAATCCGAGAGTTTACATCAGAAATTAGCTTTAAAACATTATGAGTCGGAATATAGAGTTGTAATTATTTGGATGCCAGAAAAAATGCAATCTAACACTTCTAATAAACTACTTAAACTATTAGAAGAGCCTCCAAAAAACACCATATTTTTATTGGTTTCAGAAAATTCGGATATGTTATTAAATACTATTATTTCAAGGTTGCAAATTCTAAAAGTAAAATCAGATTCAAGTAAGGAAATTCAATTAGTTTTGAAAAATAAATTTCCTGAAACGTCAGATATTGAGATACAAAAAGTAATTAGTTTTACTAATGCAAATTTAGGGGAATCTATTCATGTTTTATATGAAGATACGTTTGAAGATGATAATTTTCAAGATTATCAAAGTTGGATGAGATTATGTTATTCGGTAAACATAAGCGACCTCACAAAATGGATTAATGATAGAAGTAAAAAAGGAAGAAGAATGCAGACTATTTTTTTAAAATACGCACTAAAAATGGTTAGAAACTGTTTAGTTTTTCATTTTTCGGATCCGAATAGTTTGAATGTTACAGATAATGAAAAAGTTTTTTTATCTAAATTTCACCCCTTTATACATGAAGAAAATATTGGTGAACTTAGTGAAAAGTTAGAAGAGTGTATTGTAAACATTGAGAGAAATGCGAATTCAAAAATTATGTTTTACGAACTATCTCTTCAATTAATAAAATTGTTAAAAGTAAAGCGTAAATTTGTAGAAATAAAATAAAACAAAGAATATGGGATGTGGAACAGGTGGGGGAGGTTGTAGTACATGTAAGGTTTCCGAAAAGAGAGGATCTGCTACAAGTTCAGTGTTCAATTGGCTTGCAAAAGTAGAGGATTCTAAAAGTAATAGTAACTCAAATTTAGTAGAGGTTCAATTTAAAATGAACAGAAAAGAATATTTCGTAAATAGTGATAATGTTACTATATCAGAAGGAGATTATGTAGCGGTTGAGGGGAATGGTGGTCATGATATTGGTAAAATTACTTTACTAGGTGAAATTGTTTCTTATCAGCTAAAAAGAAAAAAAATAGATACTGAAAAAGAACCTCTAAAAAAGATTTACAGAATAGCTAAAGATACTGATATTGAAAAATTTGAATCTGCAATTGATTTAGAAGATCCAACACTAAAAAAAGCCAAATTGATTATTAATAGTCATAAAATTGGAATGAAGTTGGTAGATGTAGAGTATCAAGGAGATAAATCAAAAGCAATATTTTATTATACTGCCGAAAAAAGAGTAGATTTCAGAGAGTTAATAAAAGAATATTCTCGTACTTTTAATATTCGTATTGAAATGAGGCAAATTGGTGTTAGGCAAGAAGCTGCAATGGTAGGTGGTATTGGTAGTTGTGGTAGGGAACTCTGTTGTTCTACTTGGATGACTGATTTTCCATCAGTTTCTACTTCTTCAGCTAGATACCAACAATTATCTATTAATCCTCAAAAAATATCAGGACAGTGTGGGAAGTTAAAGTGTTGTCTTAATTTTGAATTAGATTCTTATTTAGACGCTTTAAAATCTTTTCCTAAATCAAAAAAGATATTAAAAACTAAAAAAGGAGAAGCTAAACAGATTAAAATTGATGTGTTTAAGAAGAGATTACAGTATGTTTATAAAAGTAGAGAACCTGGTGTTTTTGAACTTTCATTAAAAGATGTTCTTCAGATTATAGAAGATAATGAAAATGGTAAAACCCCATCTTCATTAGAGCAGTTTATATTAGTGAAAGAGGCTCCTAAAGTAGATTATAAGAATGTTGTTGGTCAGGATAACATCAATAGGTTTGATAAAAATAAACCTCAAAAAAATAAAGGTAAAAAAAATAACCCAAATAAGAATAGAAAAAACTGGAAAAACAGTAAAAATAAGATTCAGAAAAGTGAAAAGTAGATTCTTCACATATCTCTTTCTTCTTGCGATTATTTCTTCTTGCACTAAAGAGAAAATTGACTATCATAGTTTTCCTGAAAACATTTGGAATTCGGAAGATGAGGTAAGTTTTGATATCAACATTGAAGACACCATAAGACTTTATTGTTTAAATTTTTCTTTCCGACACACTACCTCTTATCGTTATCAAAATATTATTTTCTTTACTCATCACTATTTTAATAATAATAAAATATCAACCGACACTATTAATCTAGAATTAGCTCTTAATAACGGGGAATGGGTAGGTAGTGGAAAAAGTGATATAAGAGAGTTCAATCATCCTTATAAAGTTGAGGAAAGATACAGTGAAGGAAAACACACTTTTAAATTAGAGCTTGCAATGAGAGAGAATAATAATCCGGAAATAACTAATTTAGAACATATTTCAGATGTTTCAATTTATATGCTTGAAGTAGATGAATAAAAGAAAGATACTATTAATTTGGTTATTTTGTTTAAGTCCTTTTTTCGGATTTGTAAGTATTATGTATTTGGTAAAAATAAATACAATTACAGAGACAGTTCCTAATAGGATGGATAGAGACCCTGAAATGATTTATTTTTCTGATTTAGAAAATCCTGAAAACAACCTATCTACCATTATTTATTCTTCAGATGGAAAGATACTGGGTGAGTTTTATAAAGAAAACAGATCAACTACTCATTATTCAGATTTATCTTCAATACTAATTGATGCCCTTATTTCTACTGAAGATATTAGATTTCGTTCTCATTCCGGAATTGACGCTCGTTCGTTATTAAGAGCTATTTTCGGAGTACTAATAGGGAGTAGTAATTCTGGGGGGGCGAGTACATTATCTCAACAGCTTTCAAAAATGTTGTTTACCGGAAGACCCTCTTCAGGTTTGGAGAGGTTAAAACAGAAATTAAAGGAATGGGTGGTAGCGGTGGAATTAGAAAAAAGGTATTCTAAAAATGAAATTTTATCTATGTATTTAAATCGTTTTGATTGGATAAATCAAGCGGTAGGAATTTCATCTGCATCTAAAATATACTTTAACACTACACCTGATAAACTAAATGTTAATCAGTCTGCAATGTTGGTTGGTATGTTGAAAAATCCTTCCCTATATAATCCTAGAAGAAATCCAGAAGGAACTCAAAATAGAAGAAATGTTGTTTTATCACAAATGATGAAAAACAATAAGATTAGTTCCATTGAATTTGATTCTTTAAAAGTTCTACCTCTTCATTTAGATTATCATAGGGTAGATCATAATGAGGGGCCAGCTCCTTATTTCAGAGAGCAACTTAGACCTATGATGAAGGAGTGGTGCGCTACACACAAAAAGCCAAATGGTGAGATTTATAATTTATATACCGACGGATTGATTATACATACAACTATCGATTCTAAAATGCAGAAACATGCAGAACAAGCTGTAAAACAAAAGATGGCAGAATTGCAGGAAAAATTCTACAAACATTGGAAGGGACGTTCCAAAGCTCCTTTTCCTTCTGATTTTTCCAAAAAACAAATTAATTCTATTATTTTTCAAGGAATAAAAAGATCGGAACGATACAGGAGTTTGAAAAATGAAGGGAAGTCACAAAAGGATATAGACGAGATTTTTGATATAAAAGTTAACACTACTTTGTTTTCTTGGAATGGAAATATAGATACTCTTATTTCTCCAAGAGATTCTGTTATTTACAATAAGTTTTTTATCCATACTGGATTAATGAGTATGAATCCGAATACAGGTGAAGTAAAGGCTTATGTTGGAGGAATTGACCATAGATATTTTAAATACGACCATGTATTAAAAGGGAAACGACAAGTAGGGTCTACCTTTAAGCCGTTCTTATATTCTTTAGCAATTCAAGAGGGTATGGAACCTTGTGATGAAATATTAAATTCTCCTGTAGTATTCGATAAAACTAAATGGAATTTAAATAAGGATTGGATTCCTTATAATTCATCAACTGATTTTGATGGACTTTCTCTATCATTAAAATTTGGATTAGCTAATTCTATTAATATAATGACAGCTTATATTATGCATCAATTCGGACCTAGCCCTGTGGTAGATATAGCTAGAAAGATGGGGGTAACATCAAATTTGCCATCCATACCGTCTATTTGTTTAGGAACTGTTGATTTGTCGGTAAAAGAAATTACCGGTGCATATTCTACTTTCGTAAATAAGGGGATTTATACTGAACCGATATTTGTATCTAAAATTACAGATAAAAATGGAATAGTTTTAGAGGAATTTCAAGCAGAAACAAATGAAGTTTTAAGTGAAGAAACTTCTGCTATTATGGTAAATCTACTAAAAGGTGCGGTAGATGGTGTGTATAGTGAGAATTATCAAAATAAATTAATAGAACTTGAAAAACAGAATACCTCAGGAGTAAGAGGTACCGCAAGAACTTTAAGATATACTTATGGTATAACTGCAGAAATGGGAGGTAAAACAGGTACTACTCAAAATTACTCAGATGGTTGGTTTGTTGGTATAACACCAAATTTGGTAACTTCCGTTTGGACGGGATGTGAGGATAGATCTGTTCATTTTAGGGATCGGTCTGGTTATGGTGGTAATACCGCTCTTACTGTTTTCGGTCAGTTTATGAAAAATATTTATGAAGATGAAAAAATAACAGAAGTTACTCAGAAGGATGTGTTCAAATATTCAAGTATAAAGATTAAAAACTGGGTAGAAAATAAAATGAATTGTAATCAGTTGGAGTTTTTAAATGCAGAAGAAAATATAGATGAAGAAGATTTTTAATTATGATAAATAAAGTAGTAGACAATATAGAGAAAGCTTTAGATGGAGTAGAAGGTAATATGACTTTTATGGTAGGAGGTTTTGGACTTTCTGGTATTCCTGAAAATGCAATAGACGCCCTTTCTAAAAAAGATATTTTCGGACTTACCTGTATTTCAAACAATGCGGGAGTAGATGATTTTGGATTAGGACTTTTACTGAAAAGAAAGCAGATTAAGAAAATGATCTCCTCCTATGTTGGTGAAAACGCAGAGTTTGAAAGACAAATGTTAAGTGGCGAATTAGAGGTAAATTTAATTCCTCAAGGAAGTTTAGCGGAAAGATGTAGGGCTGGAGGTGCGGGAATCCCAGCGTTTTTTACTCCTGCAGGATACGGAACAGAAGTTGCGGAAGGAAAAGAAGTTAGAGAGTACAATGGGAAACTACATATATTAGAATCGGCACTTACTGCAGATTTTGCCTTTGTAAAAGCATGGAAAGGAGATACTGCAGGCAATTTAATTTTTAAAGGAACTGCCAGAAACTTTAATCCATTAATGGCGATGGCGGGTAAAATTACGGTTGCTGAGGTAGAGGAATTAGTAGAAGCGGGGGAGTTGGATCCGAATCAAATTCATACTCCAGGAATTTTTGTACAAAGAATTTTTCAAGGAGAAAAATACGAGAAGAGAATAGAACAAAGAACCGTTAGAACAAAAGAATAATGGCATTAGATAAAAACCAAATAGCACAAAGAATAGCTCAAGAATTAAAACACAATACTTATGTAAATTTAGGAATTGGAATCCCTACATTAGTTGCAAATTACATTCCTAGGGGGATTGATATTGAGTTTCAATCCGAGAATGGAGTACTTGGAATGGGCCCCTTTCCTTTTGAGGGAGAGGAAGATCCGGATTTGATAAATGCTGGCAAACAAACTATTACAACCTTATCGGGAGCAGTGCTTTTCGACTCTGCAACTTCCTTTGCTATGATTAGAGGGAAACATGTTCAAATTACTGTTTTAGGTGCTATGGAAGTATCAGAAAATGGAGATATTGCAAACTGGAAAATCCCTGGGAAAATGGTAAAAGGAATGGGAGGAGCAATGGATTTAGTAGCTTCTGCAGATAATATTATTGTAGCTATGATGCATACTAATCGACAGGGAGAAAGTAAAATTTTGAAAAAATGTACACTTCCAATTACAGGGGTAAATTGTGTAAAAAAGGTGGTTACAAACCTTGCGGTTTTAGAGATTACCCAAAATGGGTTTAAACTTTTGGAAAGAGCTCCAGGTGTAAGTGTAGAAGATATAAAAAATTCTACTGCAGCAGATTTAATTATTGAAGGGGAAATTCCTGAAATGAAATTTTAATTCAACTTATCTGTTAAAAATTTAATCTGTTTTTTTGCTGATTTTCTGTCGTATAAAATATTGTAAACCGCCTCAGTAATTGGCATTTCAACATTTAGTTTTTCGTTTATCTCCTTTATACATTTTACAGCATAATACCCCTCTGCAATCATTTTAAGTTGCAATTGGGTGGAGTTTACACTATATCCTCTTCCAATCATTTCTCCAAAAGTTCTGTTGCGGCTAAACTGAGAATAAGATGTTACTAATAAATCTCCTAAATAAGCAGATTCTTTTATATCTCTATCAATTGGGTGTACTTCATCTAAAAATCGTTTTATCTCTCGTATTGCATTGGAAACTAATACCGCTTGAAAGTTATCTCCATAACCTAAACCATGGCAAATTCCAGCAGCTAATGCAATCACATTTTTTAGTACTGCAGAATACTCTGTTCCGTAAATATCATCCGAAACAGTAGTTTTAATGTATCTCCCAGAAATAGAGTTTGCAAAAAACTCTGCTTTTAAGATATCGCTACAAGCAATAGTTAAATACGAAAGTCGTTCTAAAGCTACTTCCTCCGCATGACAAGGTCCTGTAATCACCCCAATATTTTCATAAGGAACCTCATAATTATTATGAATAAACTCCCCAACAATAGTATTATTTTCTGGAACAATTCCCTTAATTGCAGAGATAATTATTTTATCTTTTAATGGAGTTTCTAAACTTGATAAAGTAGATTTTAAAAATGCAGAAGGGACTGCTAAAACTAAATAATCTGAATTTTTCACTACTTCATTTATATTCGAACTTAAGTTTAATTTACCTTTCTTAAGCTCTGTATCCGAAATATAATTTGGGTTATGACCATAAGTATTTATATGTTCTATTGCTTCTTCATTTCTCATCCACCAATTTATGGAGTCTACATTTTCGCAAAGCATTTTTACAATAGCGGTAGCCCAACTACCCCCTCCAATTACTCCTATTTTAACATTTTTATTCAAAATATTTATTCTTCAGAGTTGGATTTATTTTCTGCTTTCATTTGTGGGAAAAACAATACATCTTGTATAGAATTAGAGTTGGTCATAATCATAGAAAGTCTATCGATACCAATACCTAAACCAGCCGTTGGAGGCATCCCATATTCAATTGCTCTTAAGAAATCTTCATCTAAAAGCATTGCTTCATCATCTCCTCTTTTCCCAAGTTCTAATTGTTCTTCAAATCTTGCTCTTTGGTCAATTGGGTCGTTTAATTCAGAAAACGCATTACAGATTTCCTTTCCATTACAAATTGCTTCAAATCGTTCTACCAAACCTTCATGTTTTCTGTGTTTTTTCGCTAGTGGAGACATTTCTACAGGATAATCGGTAATAAAGGTAGGTTGTATTAATTGTCCTTCACATTTTTCTCCAAAAATTTCGTCAATTAACTTCCCTCTTCCCATACTTTTATCTACAGAAACACCAAGTTTTTTTGCTGTATTTGTCATTGTTTTTTCGTCCATTTTAGAAATATCAATTCCTGTGAAATGTTTAATTGCTTCATACATGGTATATCTTTTCCATGGTCGTTGAAAGTTGATGAGATTATCTCCTACTTGAATTTCTGTTTTCCCATGTAAATCCAAAGCAATTTTTTCTACCATTTCTTCTACTAAATCCATCATCCAAGTGTAATCTTTATAAGCAACATACAATTCCATCTGTGTAAATTCTGGATTGTGAAATCTACTCATTCCTTCATTTCGGAAATCTTTTGAGAATTCATATACTCCATCAAAACCCCCTACAATCAATCTTTTCAAATACAATTCATTCGCAATTCTAAGATACAACTCCATATCCAAAGTATTATGATGAGTTTTAAAAGGACGAGCTGCTGCACCACCATAAAGTGGTTGTAAAATTGGAGTTTCAACTTCTAAATATTCCTTCTTATTTAAAAAATCTCTCATAGAGTTAGTAAGCTTGGTACGTTTTATAAAAGCTTCTTTTACATGAGGGTTCACTACTAAATCTACATATCTTTGTCTGTATCTTTTCTCAGGATCTGTAAAAGCATCATGTATGGTACCATCCGCATCTACTTTTGGTAATGGTAATGGTCGTAAGGATTTTGTAAGAACCGAAAGCTCTTTTACTTTCACTGAAATTTCCCCTACTTTTGTAACAAAAACAGTTCCTTTTATTCCGATAATATCTCCAATATCCAATAATTTTTTGAATATCGTATTGTACATTGTTTTATCTTCTCCTTCGGAAATTTCATCTCTATTTACATAAATCTGAATTCTACCTTCACTATCTTGTATTTCTGCAAAGGAAGCCTTACCCATTATCCTTCTACTCATCAACCTTCCAGCGATAATAACTTCTGTTTCTTCACCTTCTGTGTAGTTTTTCTTTATGTTTACAGAGTTATTGTTTATATCAAATAATTCTGCTGGGTACGGATTTATACCTAGTTCTATAAGTTTTTGTAAGCATTCTCTTCTTACAATTTCCTGTTCTGAAAGTTCTCTACTCATTTGTAAATTTTTTTGCAAATATAGGAATTCTTTTATCCTAATATTTTGTAATTTCGGCTTCTTTATAAAAACACATATTGAGATGAAAATGAACGACTATATAAATGATTTTACCAATCATTTGCGAGAAGCAATGGAGATCGGAAACACTTCTGCATTAAAGAAATCTGACAAAAAATTTAGCAATATTTTAATTTGCGGACTAGGTGGATCTGGTATTGGAGGTACTATTGTAAACGATATTGTTTCCCCTTTTTCAAACATCCCAATTTTGGCAACAAAAGATTACAGTATTCCTAATTTTGTAGATGAAAACACTTTAGTAATTGCATCTTCTTATTCTGGAAATACAGAAGAAACTCTTTATGCTTTAGAAAAATGCCAATCAAGAGGATCAGAAATTGCAGTAATTACTTCTGGTGGAAAATTAAAAAATATTGCTGAAGAAAATGGGTATAACAAGATAATTATTCCAGGAAATCAGCCACCAAGAGCTATGTTTGGCTATGCATTTACTGAGATATTCTTTATGTTAAATCATTATGGGATTATTGAGGATTCTTTTAAAGTTGACTTTGATAAAGCAATTGCCCTTCTTGATACAGAAAAAGCTGATATCCAAAAACAAGCAATGGATTTGGCAAAAAGAATGCACAAACAAACCCCTGTTATTTATGTAGCTAAGGGGTTTGAAGGTGTAGCTGTTCGGTTCCGTCAGCAATTAAATGAAAATAGTAAAATGCTTTGCTGGCACAATGTTATTCCTGAAATGAATCATAATGAATTATTGGGTTGGCGTACAAATGTTGATGGTTTAGCAGTTGTTTACTTACGTAATAAATGTGATTACGATCGTAACCAGATAAGAATGGATATTAATAAAAAGGTGATTTCAAATTTCACAAGTAATATCACTGAAATATGGAGTAAAGGTGACTCTTTAATTGAAAATTCGCTTTATCAAATTAGTGTGGGAGATTGGACAAGCTGGTATCTTTCGGAGATGAATAATGTAGATGCTATTGAGATAGATGTTATAAACTTTTTAAAAGGGGAACTTGCTAAAATATAATGAATAAGAATGTAAATTTTCAGGATTTAGGGAAGATAGATTACAAACAATGTTGGGATTTCCAGGAAGAACTTTTTGCAGAAATATTAGCCTTAAAATCATCTAACAAAAAAAAGAATAAAACGATTGAAACCAAAAATTATTTACTTTTTTGCGAGCACCCTCATGTTTACACCCTAGGTAAAAGTGGAGACGAAAAAAATCTTTTGGTAAATGAAGAGTACCTAAAAAGTAGAGGAGCGACATTTCATAAAATAAATAGAGGGGGAGATATTACTTATCATGGCCCTGGTCAATTGGTAGGATACCCAATTTTAGATTTAGACAATTTCTTTACTGATATACATAAATATTTACGATTTCTGGAAGAGGCGGTAATACTTACCTTAAGGGAATATGATTTGGAATCAGAACGATCTCCAGGAGAAACAGGAGTTTGGTTTGATGTAGGAACTCCAAAAGCAAGAAAAATATGTGCACTAGGTGTGAAGAGTAGCCGTTGGGTTACTATGCATGGATTTGCATTTAATATAAATTCTGACCTTTCGTATTTTGGAAATATAATTCCTTGTGGAATTACTGATAAAAGTGTAACTTCCCTGCAGAAAGAATTAGGAAAAGAAATGGATATGGAAGAGGTGAAAAATAAAGTTAAATCTCATTTAATTAATTTATTTGAAATGAAAATTATTTAAAATGAAAAAAACATTAAAGTACTTTCTTATTTTTTTTGTAGCAATCAATCTACTTATTCTTATTAGTGGGAAAAGTTGGATGTACAAAGCAATTTCAATTACTTATTTAAAAGGACATACATCTTCTTACATTCATGATTATGTTCATTTTCCTGCTAATACGGTAGAAAATGGAGAACACCAAGAATGGCTTATTTCTCCCAATTATAATAATACAGATTTACCAAATTATATAAAAGAGGTAAACGATAGTTTAGAAACAACCGCTTTTATGGTGATACAAAACGATAGTATTATTTTTGAGGAGTATTGGTACGAATATTCTGCCGATAGCGCTTCTAATTCTTTTTCTATGGCAAAAAGTTATATATCTACTTTAGTAGGTATCGCAATAAAAGAAGGGAAAATCAAAAATATTAATCAGAAAGTATGTGATTTTTTACCTAACTTTTGTGAAGGGAGAAATACTGATATTACTATTAAAAACTTACTAACTATGAGTTCTGGGTTAAACTGGACGGAGGATTATTACAATCCGATTGGACAAACTGCTCAGTCTTATTATGGTACTGACTTAAGAGGTTTAGTAATGGGTTTAAAAGTGGTGGAAACCCCCGGAAAAGTATTTAGGTACCACAGTTCGTGCACACAACTTTTAGCATTTGTTGTAGAAAGCGCAACAGGAAAAACAATTAGTGAATATGCTTCTGAAAAATTATGGAAACCAACAGGAGCAAAACATCCTGCACTGTGGAATACTAATGTCGAGGGGGGAGATGAGAAAGGATTTTGTTGTTTGAATTCCAATGCTAGAGATTTTGCTAGAATTGGGAAACTGTATATGAATTATGGAAATTGGAATGGAAATCAGATATTAGATACTTCTTATGTGAAAGAAGCTACTTCTGTTGTAGAATTACTAGATAAGGAAGGGAATAATAATATAAATTACGGATATCAGTTCTGGCTTTCCAATTACAAAGGATTGGATATTTACTATGCAAGAGGTTTGTGGGGTCAATATGTTATTTGTATCCCGGAAAAAGATATAATTGTAGTGAGATTAGGAAGAAAATATGGAGATAAATTGGAAGATGGTCACTATCAGGATTTTTACCAATTTATAGACGCTGCATTGGAAATGTATAATTAATGTTAGAAAACTTAAAATTAGAGAAAGTGCTTTTTTTGGACATAGAAACTGTCCCTTGCGAATCTAATTTTGAAGATTTAGATCCTACTTTTCAAAAACTATGGGAAGAAAAAACACAATGGCAACGAAAAGATGAATTCACTCCTACAGAATTTTATAAACTGAAAGCGGGTGTAATGGCCGAGTTTGCTAAAATTATCTGTATTTCAGTTGGGTATTTGTTTTCAGAAAATAAGGAAGATCATTTCAGAATAAAGTCCTTTTATGGAAAGGAGGAGAAACAAATTTTATTAGATTTTAATAGTTTACTAAATAGTCAGTTTCAAACAGACTCTCATTTACTTTGTGCTCATAATGGTAAGGAATTTGATTTTCCGTTTATTGCAAGAAGAATATTGATAAATGGATTGAAGTTGCCAAAACTATTGGATATTTCAGGTAAAAAACCATGGGAAGTAAATCATTTGGATACTATGGAATTATGGAGGTTTGGGGATTATAAAAATTATACTTCTATAAAACTATTGGCGGCACTTTTTGGTATTCCAACTCCGAAAGATGATATAGATGGAAGTCAAGTTGCTAGGGTATATTGGGAAGAAAATGATTTAGAAAGAATAAAGAAATATTGTCAGAAAGACACTTTAACTGTAGCTCAATTATTGTTAAAATACAAAGGAAAAAAATTAATAAAAGAAGAAAATATTGAGTTTGTATAACTGAGAAAGAAAAACTACTTTTATACGCACAAAAAAATAAAGAAAGATAAAATGGGAAACACACTTTTAGAATTTAAGAACTTAGTTACCGAATTCAGAACTGAAGGAACTTCTGTAAAAGCGGTAAAAGGAATAAGCTTTACACTTAACAGAGGAGAAACAATTGGTATTGTAGGAGAATCAGGCTCGGGTAAATCGGTTACTTCCCTTTCTGCAATGCGTTTAATTCCGAATCCTCCAGGAGAAATTACAGGAGGAGAAATCATCTTTCATCAGAAAGATGGTACTGCAACGGACTTACTTAAAATTTCGGAAGAGGAAATGAGAGTCTTTAGAGGAAACGATATTGCTATGATTTTTCAAGAGCCAATGACTTCTTTAAACCCAGTTTTTACTTGCGGAAACCAAGTGGTAGAAGCAATTATGTTGCATCAAAAACTAAATAAAAAACAAGCTAAAGAACTTACAATAAAATTATTTGAGGAAGTTCAACTTCCGGACCCAGAAAGAATTTTCAGAACTTATCCTCACCAAATTTCTGGAGGACAAAAACAAAGAGTAATGATTGCTATGGCAATGAGTTGCCAACCATCTGTACTTATTGCGGACGAACCAACTACAGCACTAGATGTAACGGTACAAAAAACGATTCTTCAGTTAATGCAAAAACTACAAACCGAAAGGGATATGGGAATTATGTTTATTACTCACGATTTGGGTGTAATTGCAGAGCTCGCCGACAAAGTTGTGGTAATGTATAAAGGAGATATTGTAGAACAAGGAAATGTTTGGGATATATTCAGTAATCCGCAACACCCTTATACAAAAGGACTACTTGCTTGCCGCCCTCCACTAGATAAAAGATATACTTTTCTACCAACAGTTTCCGATTTTATGAAAACAGATGAAAATGGGAAAATAATTGAAAATAATATTTCGGTAGAAGAGTTTACAAAAGACCTTGCTATTCCTCTTTCTGAGAGAGAAAATAAACATAAAGAACTGTATTCGAAAGAGCCTATTTTACAGATAAAGAATTTAAAAACTTACTTCCCAATCCGTAACGGGTTTTTTGGTGGAATATCTGAGTATGTTAGAGCGGTAGATAACATTACTTTTGACGTGTACCCTGGGGAAACACTAGGTTTGGTTGGAGAATCTGGTTGTGGGAAAACAACAACTGGAAGAACTATTATCCGTTTGGAAGAACCAACTGAAGGGGAGATGATTTACAAAGGAAAGGACATTGCAAAAATGAATACTAAGGAGTTAAGAGAATTCAGAAAAGAAGTTCAGATTATTTTCCAAGATCCTTATTCTTCTCTTAATCCAAGAATGACAATAGGAAACGCAATAATGGAACCAATGCAGGTTCATAGTATTTTGGATAATGACGAGCAAAGAAAAAAGAGAGTAGAAGATTTACTTACAAGAGTAAACCTTGATCCTTCTCATTTTTACAGATATCCACACGAATTTTCTGGTGGACAAAGACAAAGAATTGGTATTGCTAGAGCACTTGCGGTAAATCCTAAATTTATTATTTGTGACGAATCGGTTTCTGCTTTAGATGTTTCGGTACAAGCACAGGTATTAAATTTATTGAACGAATTGAAAGAAGAGTTCGGGTTGACTTATATTTTCATCTCACACGATTTATCAGTAGTAAAATACATGAGTGATAGAATGGTGGTAATGCAAGCAGGACAGATTGAAGAAATGGGAGATGCAGACCAAATTTACAACCAGCCAGGAACAGAATATACAAAGAAATTAATTAACGCTATTCCCGAAGGGAAATTAGAAGATATTAAAAGACACCTAGAAAGAAAAGGGGTTAAGGTTGGATAAATGAAAATTGCAATAATTGGCGGTGGAGCAGCTGCATTTTTTGCTGCAATAAACACAAAAGAGAATTTCCCAGATTCTGAAGTTTTTCTATTTGAGAAAACAACTAAACTTCTTTCTAAGGTGTTGGTTTCTGGTGGTGGAAGGTGTAATGTTACCAACTCCGAAACTTCTATTTCTAGCTTTTCAAAATGTTATCCCAGAGGTGAAAAACAACTCAAAAAATTATTTGGAACTTTCAATAATCAAAATACCATAAAATGGCTTGAAAGTAGAGGAGTGGAATTGGTTGCAGAACAGGACGGAAGGATGTTTCCGAAATCGAACACTTCTCAAACTATTTATGATTTATTTGTATCGGAATCAGAAAGATTAGGAATAAAAATACAATTAAAATCAGGGGTTAATTCTATAAAAAAAGAAGGAGAGAAAATAAATTTAGAAGTAAACGGACAAAATTTACTTTTCGATAAAGTAATTGTTTGTACAGGTGGTTCTCCAAAATTAGAAGGTTTTAATTGGATAAAAACTTTAGGTCATACAATAGAAAATCCCGTCCCTTCTCTTTTCACTTTTAATATCCCGAATGAAAAAATAACAAAATTAATGGGGATTTCCGTCCCTAATGCTATTGTTAGTATTCAAGGTACAAAACTTAAAAATCAGGGAGCACTTTTAATTACCCATTGGGGAATGAGTGGACCTGCAGTGTTAAAAATTTCTTCCTTTGGAGCTAGACTGCTTGCAGAAAGAAAATACAATTTCAATATAAATATTTCTTGGTGTGGTGAGAGTAATTTTGAAGGAGTGAAAGAATATTTTATTTCAGTAATTAAGGAAAATCCTAAAAAGAAATTATTTAATATTCGCCCCTTTAATTTCCCTAAAAGGTTGTGGAGTTATTTGTTGGAACGCTCCGAAATATCGGAGGAAAAACCATGGGGAGAATTAGGGAAAAAACAGATAAATAAATTAGTGCAAACTATTTGTAATGATACTTACTATGTAAATGGAAAAACTACTTTTAAGGAAGAATTTGTAACCTGTGGAGGGATTGGTTTAGAAAGTATTAATATGAAAACTATGGAGAGTAAACACATAAAAAACCTTTACTTTGCAGGAGAAATTTTAGATATTGATGGTATTACAGGAGGCTTTAATTTTCAAGCTGCTTGGACTACCGCTTTTATCTCTTCAAAACTGAACTAATGAGAGAACTAAAACTTACCCGAATCAATAAATTTTTATCAGAAATAGGATTCTGTTCCAGAAGAGCTGCAGATAAATTGATAGAACAGAGAAGAGTGAAAATAAATGGAGAAGTACCACTTATGGGAACTAAAGTGTCGGAAGAAGATGAGGTAAGTGTAAACGGTAAAGTAGTACATAGATCTAGAAAAAAGAAAATGGTTTATCTTGCATTTAACAAGCCAGTTGGTATTGTTTGCACTACCGATCAAGTTAGGGAAAGAGATAATATTATTGATTTCATAAATTACCCAACACGAATTTTTCCAATTGGTAGATTAGATAAACCCTCAGAAGGTTTGATTTTTCTTACTAATGATGGGGATATCGTAAACAAGATTTTGCGTGCTCGTAATAACCATGAAAAGGAATATGAAGTAACGGTGCATAAACCGGTAACTAAGGAGTTTTTAGAAGAAATGAGTAATGGAGTTCCTATTCTTGATACTATTACCAGAAAATGCAAAGTTAAGCAGACTGGAAAAAACACTTTCAAAATTATCTTAACACAAGGGTTGAACAGACAAATCCGTAGGATGTGTGAGTATTTGGAGTATGATGTGAGAAAATTGAAAAGGGTAAGAATTATGAATATCAAATTAGACATACCTATTGGTACTTATCGTGATTTTACTGCCAAAGAATTGAATCAAATCAATCAATCGGTAGAACATTCTAATAAAACTTTTGAGGAAGGGAAAGAGATTTAATTAATTTCCTCCAAAATAGCATCCCATAATTTAACCCTTGCTTTTAAGCAGTCTTTTGCAGTTTGACTAACTTCCTCCCATTTTAGATTATCCTCTCCGCATAAATCAGTAATAAGTTGTAAAGCTAAAGGTCCGTGTTCTCCACCATCTAATTCTATGTGTCTTTCTAGATAATAAACAAATTTATCTAGTTTGTATTCCTGGTTCAAATCATTCACAATTGATTTAAACATATCTGGAATTAAATCCTCACGCCCAAAAGTAAAAGCAGCTGCAATCTTATGAGCTTCTCCACTATTAATTACATCAAAGGTAGTAGATAAAAATTCATCAACACTTTTTTGAATTTTCGGAATATGATTAGCAGTTACCTCTAAATTAAAAGATTCAATTTTTTTTGTGTCTGCCCCACACTCTATCATGGCGTCCAAGTACATTTCATAGTGGGAGGAAGGATTTCCATCTGCATCTACATCACTTTCTTCTTCCAATACTATAGAATTAATTAGTCGTCTTATTTTAGTATCTCCAACTGGTTTCCAAGGTAATGTTGTGCAAGTAAGTTCAATCTGTAATGCCTTTAATAAGGACATAAAATCCCAAACTGCATACACATGGTATTCCATTAGTTTTTGAACATCTTCAACAGTTTTTAGTTGGTTGTATAATGGATGATTTACAATAGCTAATTTATAGTCAGAAATCTGACTATTTATTTTTTGAATATTTTTATTCATTATTTATTTTTTAATACAGGAACAGCAGAACAAGCCTCCCCAAACATTAAACTACTAACCGTGTTTTGTAATTTCTTAGTGATTGCAATATATAAACTTTCCGTAAGTGGAATTTGCCCACAACCCTTTACAATTACTTTTTTATTTTCAAATTCAGAAGCGTTAATGGAGTCAATATTATCAGTAAATATTTTTTGGAATACTTCTTCTTTCGTTCCGAAATGAATTTCAGTACCTACTTGATTAAGATAGGAAGTTGCCAGCATATAAGCCCACATAGGTACAATAGCATCCGAACTACAATTAAGAGCTACCATCTTTCCAGTATAGATAGAAAAATCGAATGATTTTAATTTACCTCTAAATTCTTTTTCTTTTAAGAAAATTTCTTCAAAAAGAAAGTCTTTCAAATCAAAATTAGCGATAGATTGTTCAGGAGCATAATCTGCTAAATCAATAGTGATTAATACACTACTAGCTACTCTATTTACAATTTCATCACTCATTTTATAGCATTCCTAGTTCTAGTTTTGCCTCTTCACTCATCATATCTTTTGTCCACGTAGGCTCAAAAGTTATTTCTACTTCTACTTTTTTTACAGCAGGAATTACCTTCACTTTTTCTTCAATTTCTACTGGTAAGGTTTCTGCTACTGGGCAATTTGGGGAAGTTAAAGTCATGGTGATTTTCACATCACATTCCTCACTTACTTCTACATCATAAATTAAACCAAGTGCATAGATGTTTACTGGTATTTCAGGATCATAAATCTCACAAATTACCTCTACCACTTCTTCTCCTATTTTTTGTAACTCTTCTTTTGTTTTCATAACTATTATCTTTTTCCTAACGCTAATGCGAACAGTTTTATTTTTTTTATCATGGAAACTAATCCATTTGCTCTTGTTGCTGATAGTTGCTCTTTTAGTCCTATTTCATCAATAAAACTTAAATCAGCATTTATTATATCTTCTGATTTCTGATTTGATAAAACCCTTAATAATATTGCAATAATTCCTTTTGTCATTATTGCATCACTGTCTGCAGAATATACAATACTTCCATTTTTCTCCTCTGCATGCAGCCATACTCTACTCTGACATCCTTTTATTAAGTTGTCTTCTATTTTGTACTGTTCTTCAATTTGAGGCAACTCTTTTCCTAAATCAATCAGAAATTCATACTTCTGCATCCAATCATCAAATATCTCAAAATCCTCAATAATTTCCTCTTGTATTTCTTTTATTGTTTCCATTTACGATAACATTTGTTTTGCCTTTATAATAGCGTTAATACAAATATCAATTTCTTCTTTAGTATTATAAACTGCTAATGAAATTCTTGCTGTTCCAGGAATATTAAATCGTTCCATAATAGGTTGTGTACAGTGGTGTCCTGTTCTTATAGCAATACCTAACTTATCTACAATTACACCAATATCATAAGGGTGCAATTCATTAATATTAAAAGATATAATTCCTGATTTATTTTTAGCTGTTCCGTAAATTTTTAGTCCCTCTATTTTCAATACTTCTTCTGTAGCATATTGCAAAAGTTCTTCCTCATATTTAGCTATGTTGCTTAATCCTAATTCGTTAATAAAATCAATAGCTGATTTAAATGCCACTACTCCTGCAATATTTGGTGTCCCTGCCTCAAATTTATGAGGTAAGCAGGCGTAAGTAGTTTTCTTAAAACTTACTTCTTTTATCATTTCTCCACCACCTTGATATGGAGGTAATTCATTTAAAACATCTTCCTTCCCATACAAAATACCAACTCCTGTAGGTCCATATAATTTATGTGCTGAAAAACAGTAGTAATCAGCCCCTAAGCTTTGCATATTTAGTGAAATATGTGCTGCTGCCTGCGCACCATCAATCATAACTTTTGCACCAACTGCTTGCGCTTTTTCAATAATTTCTTTAATAGGGTTTATAGTTCCCAATGTATTGGAAATATGAGATACAGAAACTAATTTTGTATTTTCAGTAAGGAAATTTTCAAAAGCTATCATGTCCAAACTTCCATTATTCAACAATGGAATAACTTTTAGAGTAGCTCCACTTTGTTCGCAACACATTTGCCAAGGCACAATGTTTGAATGATGCTCCATTTCTGAAATGATAACTTCATCTCCTTTATTTAATAAAGTTCTGAATCCGTTTGCAACTAAGTTTATCGCGTCAGTTGTACCTTTTGTAAAAATAATTTCATGCTTGTGTTTTGCTCCAATAAATTTTTGAATTGTGTTTCTTGTTTCTTCAAATTTATCAGTTGCTAGTCCGCTTAAAAAATGAACCCCTCTATGCACATTGGAGTTTTCATTTGCATAATAATTAGCTTCAGCATCAATTACTACTTGTGGTTTTTGGGTAGTTGCTCCATTGTCAAAATACACTAAATCTTGTCCGTTTACTTTTCGGCTGAGGATGGGGAATTTGGATCGTATTTTGATTATGTCTAACATTTATAAACTAAAATCTAAATCAACATTTAGTTTATCAGCTAATAATTTTTGAGCTACTAATCTTACTTCTGAAACAGAAATATTATCAATTGCTTCTGATGCAAATGCATAAGTTAATACCGCTTTTGCTTCTTCCACTCCAATACCTCTACTTCTCATGTAAAATAATGCCTCATCATCTAATTGTCCGATAGTGCAACCATGACTACACTTCACATCATCTGCATAAATCTCCAATTGTGGTTTACTGTCAATAGTAGAATCTTCACTTAGTAAAAGGTTATTGTTCGATTGAAAGGCATCAATTTTTTGTGCATCAGGACGCACCATAATCTTACCATTAAATACTCCCTTTGACTTTCCTAAGTAAACTCCTTTGTACATCTCATTACTTCTACAATGCGCACTTTTATGATCTACAAAAGTATGGTTGTCAGCAAATTGATTATCGTCTAAAACAGAAACTCCATTCATATTACTTTCGCAATTATTCCCGTTTTGTTCAAAATTCAGATTGTTTCTAGTAAAGTTACCTCCAAAAATTAAAGTATTTACATCACAATTAGAGTTATCTTTTTGATATACATCTACATTATCAATTAGTATAGAATTTGAAGTGTTGTTCTGAATTTTATTAAACTCTACATTCGTATTCTTATCACAGTTTATCTGTGTAAAGTAATTTACAAATGATGTAGAATTATTTAAGTTTTGTATTTTCTCAACAAATTTTATTTCAGAGTTTTCTCCAACAATAATTTGGTTTCTGTATTGTGAAAAATTATTCTCAGTAGTTGTAAAAAATAGAATTTCTATCACCTGTTCAACAACTGTATTTTTAGCTACTGAAATACTAAAACCATTTTTACAAAGTGATGCATTTAAATTCATAATTGCATCATTATTTCTACTCTCAAAATCAGCATAACCACTAATTGTAACTCCCTTAATTTGAGGTGAGCTAATTAGTTCCCCATCCACAAAAATTAATTGATTTTTGAAAGATAAAGAATGTTTTGAAATCTCCGAAGCATCAATATCATTTCCATTTTTTTCAATAGAAAAATCCTCAGAAATAATTCTCTTTAAAGAAGTGTACTTCCAATCCTCATCTTTAATAGTAGGAAAGCCGTTTTCTAAGAAAGAGTTTAATAGTCCTTTCTTTTCCGTACTTAAACTTATCGTTTCAGAATAAGATTTTATGTTATTTATTAAGCCCACTGTTTGTCTGATTCTTTAGTTATCCAATCGTATCCTTTTTCTTCTAGCTCTAAAGCTAATTCTTTTCCTCCAGATTTTACAATTTTACCCTTGTAAAGTACATGTACAAAGTCAGGGATAATGTAATCCAATAATCTTTGGTAATGCGTAATTACAATAGTTGCATTGTCTTTAGTTCTAAGTTTGTTTACTCCATTAGCAACAATTCTTAGTGCGTCAATATCTAATCCAGAATCAGTTTCATCTAAAATAGATAGTTTAGGCTCTAACATTGCCATTTGAAAGATTTCATTTCTTTTCTTTTCTCCTCCTGAAAACCCTTCATTCATATTTCTTGATAAATATCCTTTATCAATACTTAATAGTTCCATTTTCTCTTTCAACATTTTTAACAAATTCTTAGCTGTCATAGACTCTAATCCTGCCGCTTTTCTTCTTTCGTTAATAGAGGTTTTAATAAAGTTAGAAACTGAAATTCCAGGAATCTCTACAGGATATTGAAAGGATAAAAACACTCCTTTATGAGCTCTTTCTTCAGGTGTTAAGTCTAATAAATCTACTCCTTCAAAATCTATTGATCCACCTTCAACTTCATACTCTTCTTTTCCTGCAATTACAGAAGCAAGTGTACTTTTTCCAGAACCATTTGGTCCCATAATTGCATGTACTTCTCCTGCTTTTATTTCAAGGTTTATTCCTCTTAGGATTTGATTGTCTTCAATTCCTGCTTTTAAATTGTTTATCTTTAACATGTTTGTATTTTTAGCCTACAGACCCTTCTAGGCTGATTTCTAATAATTTTTGTGCTTCTACTGCAAATTCCATTGGTAACTGGTTCAGTACATCTTTACAATAACCATTTACGATTAGTGCAATTGCTGCTTCTGTTCCAATCCCTCTTTGGTTACAGTAAAATATTTGATCCTCTCCAATTTTTGATGTTGTTGCTTCATGCTCTACTTTGGAAGAGTTATTTTTTACTTCAATATACGGGAAGGTATGAGAACCACATTTATCTCCCATTAATAAAGAATCACATTGCGAAAAGTTTCTGGAGTTAGTTGCTCCTTTTGATATTTTGACTAACCCTCTATAGTTTCCATTACTTTTTCCTGCTGATATACCTTTTGCAATAATGGTACTCTTAGTATTTTTCCCAAGGTGTATCATTTTAGTTCCTGTATCGGCTTGTTGCATGTTATTGGTAACCGCTACCGAGAAAAACTCTCCAATAGAATTATCTCCTTTTAAAATACAAGAAGGATATTTCCAAGTAACAGCTGATCCAGTCTCTACTTGTGTCCAAGAAATTTTAGCGTTTTTATAGCAGATTCCTCTTTTAGTTACAAAGTTGAAAACTCCACCAACCCCTTCAGTATTTCCTGGGTACCAATTTTGTACAGTTGAATATTTTATATCCGCATCATCCATTGCTATAAGTTCTACTACTGCAGCATGTAATTGATTTTCATCTCTCATTGGAGCAGTACATCCTTCTAAATAACTTACTTGTGATCCTTCATCTGCAATTAATAATGTTCTTTCAAATTGTCCTGTTCCTGCTTCGTTAATTCGGAAGTAAGTAGAAAGTTCCATTGGGCATTTTACTCCTTTTGGAATATAGCAAAATGAACCATCAGAAAATACTGCCGCATTAAGTGCTGAGAAAAAATTATCTCTTGCAGGAACAACTGTTCCTAAATACTTTTTCACTAATTCTGGATGGTCTTGAATTGCATCAGAGATAGAGCAAAAAATAATTCCTAAATCTCTAAGTTTTTCCTTAAATGAGGTAGCTACTGAAACAGAATCCATAACAATGTCTACCGCTACATTTGCCAATTTATTTTGCTCATCAATGGAAATCCCCAGCTTATCAAACATCTTTTTCATTTCTGGATCCAAATCATCTAAACTATCTAAAACAGGTTTTTGTTTTGGTGCAGAATAATAAATTACGTCTTGATAATTTGGTTTTGCATAACTAACATTTGCCCATACTGGCTCTTCCATCTCTAACCAAGCGTTATATGCTTTTAGTCGGTAATCTAACATCCATTGTGGTTCATTTTTCTTTTCAGAAATAATACGTACAACATCTTCTGAAAGTCCTTTTGGAATAGTATCTGATTCTATGTCAGTTGTAAATCCATATTTGTATTCGGTTGTAGTTACTTTTTCTAATAACTTATCTTCCGATTGTTGTTTCTTTTCACTCATCTTTTAATTTTATAAGGAGAAACTTTCACCACATCCACAAGTTCTACTGGCGTTTGGGTTATTAAAAACAAATCCTTTTCCGTTTAGTCCATCAGAAAACTCTAAAGTTGTACCAACTAAATACAAAAAACTCTTTTTATTTATCAAAAGTTTAATATTATTATCTTCAATTAGTTCATCATCTTCATTTTTTAGGCTATCAAAGTCTAATTTATAACTTAAACCTGAACATCCTCCACTTTCTACACCTACTCTTACAAATGAATTTTCTTTATCATCTTTATGTAGTAAATGTAATAATCTATCTTTTGCGGAATTACTTATTTTTATCATCTTATTTAGATTTGTTCTAATTTCTGCAAATATACTAATTCTATACTATTTAAGTAAATTGCCGTAAGAATATATATCTTTGCAGTTATGAGTATATTTGAAGAGAATAAGTTGCAGAATACATCTGTATCAGAATTAGGTGAGTTTGGTTTAATTGAACACATTACAAAGTCGTTTGAGTGTAAAAACAAAAGTAGTAAAAAAGGAGTAGGTGACGATGCTGCTGTATTAGAGTTTTCCAAAGAAAAATATCAGTTATTTAGTACGGATATGTTAATAGAAGGAGTTCATTTTGATCTTTCCTATTCACCTTTAAAACATTTAGGATATAAAGCAGTTGCCGTTAATGTTTCTGATATATGTGCAATGAATGGTGTAGCTACACAAATTACGGTTAGCATAGCGGTTTCTAATCGTTTTCCCATTGAAGCAATTGAAGAGTTATATGCGGGAATTTATGCCGCTTGCGAAAAGTATAATGTTGATTTAGTTGGAGGTGATACCACCTCATCAACTAGTGGATTAATTATTTCAATTTCTGTTGTTGGGGAGGTAGAAAAAAGTAAAATTAGTTATAGAAGTGGAGCGGAGGTTAACGATTTAGTAGTTTGTACTGGAGATTTAGGAGCCGCTTATTTAGGATTACAAATTTTGACTAGAGAAAAACAAATCTTTTTAGACAATCCTACTATTCAGCCAGATTTGCAAGGGAATGATTACTGTTTACAAAGACAATTAAAGGTAGAAGCTAGAGTCAAATTAATTGAAGTATTAAGTGATTTGGAGATAATTCCTAACTCAATGATAGATATTTCAGATGGATTAACCTCTGAAATTCTCCATATAGCAAAACAATCGGATGTTGGAATTACAATTTATGAAGATAAATTACCAATTGATCACACTACTATGAACTTAGCGAAAGAGTTAAATCTAAATCCAATATTTTGCGCTTTAAATGGAGGTGAAGATTATGAATTGTTGTTTACTATCTCTCAAGATCATTATGAAAAGTTGAAAAAAGATGTTGACTTTACAATAATTGGATATGTTACTGATAAGTCAGTTGGTAATAATTTTATTACAAATGATAATACATCTCATCCAATAACTGCTCAGGGTTGGGATGCAATGAAAAACACTGACTAAGTAAGATTATTAAGTGATTATTATCTGTAACATTACATTTGAATGAATAAGAAACTATTTTAAATATTTTTTTATACCTCTCATGTTTCTCATCTTTGCTTAAGAATTGATATAAAAACTGTTATAATAATAAAAAAACACTCTTTATATTTAGTGTAATACTTGATTTTGCTACTAATTCAAAATCTCAAGTATCTAATATTCACCTTTCTTTTGGGGAGTTAGGAGTAACTTATCATGATACTGTAGATTTTAACCAGACGATATTTCTTCCTCATCATAATCTTCTCCATTTTTTTAATAAAATCAAAAAGTTGAGTATCTTTCCTTTCACTATTATTATATGTTCTAGCGACAAATAATTTATAGTAACGGGATTCTTCTTTAGTTAAAGATTCGATTATTCTATAATAGTACATTCATATTGTTTGAAAAAATAATAATGCTATAAATTTTATTAATTATGAATTCATTAATTCTTCTATTTCATCTACTTCAATCGGTATATTTTTCATTAAGTCATCTGGACCATTATTGGTTACTAAAATATCATTCTCTAAACGAATTCCTAACTCTTCTTCTAATATATATATTCCAGGTTCGCAGGTAAACACCATTCCTTCTTTCATAGCCCAATCAAAGTTACCAACATCATGTACATCTAATCCTAAATAATGGGATGTTCCATGCATAAAGTACTGTTTGTATAATGGTTTATCATTGTTCTGTTTTAGTACATCATGATGATCTAAAAGTTTTAATTTTATTAGTTCCAATTCCATCATTCTTCCAATTTCTGCATTATACTCTTTAAACATTGTCCCAGGTCTCAACATATTAGTTGCCTCTTTCATTACATGTAAAACAGAATTATAGACTGCTTTTTGTCTATCCGAAAATCTCCCATTTACAGGTACGGTTCTGGTTAAATCTGAAGAGTAATTAGCGTATTCTGCACCAAAATCCATTAGTAAAATATCTCCATCTTTACATTCTTGATTATTTTCAATATAATGCAGTACACAGGAATTTCTACCAGCACCAATTATAGGTTGGTAAGCAAATCCTGAAGATCTGTTTCTAAGAAATTCGTGCATTAATTCTGCTTCAATTTCATATTCCATAACCCCTGGTTTTATGAATGGTAAAATTCTTCTTACCCCCTTTTCTGTTATATTACAGGCGTTTTGCATTAACAAGATTTCTAATTCTGATTTTATAGATCTTAACTCGTGCATTATAGGAGATACTTCTAATATTTCTTTATTATATTTTTCTGATATCATTTTTCTAAATCTATCATCTCTTGTCTCTACTTCAGATGCAGATCTGCTATGAATATTTGAATTTAAATATACTCCATCAGATTTACTTATCAGTTCCTCTAATTTATCCTCCATCTCACTTAACCAATAAACAGTACGAATTCCGGAAACTTTAAGTGCTTCTCTTTTATCCAGTTTTGCTCCTTCCCAAATAGCGATATGCTCATTAGTTTCTTTAAGGAATAAGATTTCTTTTTCTTCTTCATTATCAGGGTATATTAATAAAACACTTTCTTCTTGATCTACACCACTTAGCCAAAAAATGTCATTATTTTGTCTGAATGGCATAGTCCCATCCGCATTAGTTGGCATTACATCATTAGAATTAAAAATTGCTAAAGTATTTGAACTTATCTTAGAAGTAAACATCTGTCTGTTTTTAATAAATAACGGATTTTTTATCTGTAAATATTTCATTTTTTGTTAAGTTTTTCTAAAATCAAAAGTAATAAAAAACTTCACTTATTTGTATTCATTATGAATTAGAATTGCTATTGTTTTATTGCAATACGAACACTACATTTGCACCTAATTATTATAAACAATAAAATGAGTACAAAATTATCATCATCTTCAGTAGGAAGAAAAGTATTAATGGCTCTTTCAGGGTTTTTCTTGTTGTTCTTCTTAGCGCAACATTTTGTTATTAATTTATTTTCTGTAGTAAGTGAAGATACATTTAATGAGGTATCTCACTTTATGGGAACCAATAGTCTGGTTCAATTTGTTTTACAACCAGTTTTGTTATTTGGAGTTCTGTTCCATCTAGGTATGGGTATGTATTTGGAAAGTAAAAACAGAGCTGCTCGTCCTATTAAATACGCATTGGATAAACCATCTGAAAATTCAAACTGGATGAGTAGAAACATGCTAATTACAGGGATCATGATTATGTTATTTTTAGGATTACATTTTTACGACTTCTGGTTACCAGAGATAAAAGATAAATTTATTGATGGAAAGTGGGATGATCCAACAAAATATTTCCCTCATTTGCAACATAAATTTCAGGATTTAACAAGAGTAATTATTTACTGTATTTCCTTTGTGTTTTTAGGATTACATTTATCTCATGGTTTCCAATCTGCATTTCAATCTGCAGGATTTAACCATAATAAATACACACCATTAATTAAAAAATTAGGAACTTTATATGCAATCCTAATCCCTGTTGGATTTGTTATTATTGCTTTATTTCATTATTTTACTCAGTTATAAAATTAAAAATTAAACTATGTCAGTTTTAGATTCTAAAATACCTGAAGGTTCATTAAAAGATAAGTGGACTAATCATAAAAACAAGATTGATCTTGTTAATCCGGCCAATAAAAGGAACATTGATATTATTGTAGTTGGTACTGGTTTGGCAGGAGGTTCGGCTGCTGCATCTCTAGCAGAAATGGGCTACAATGTAAAAACATTTTGCTATCAAGATTCTCCAAGAAGAGCACATTCTATTGCAGCACAAGGAGGAATAAATGCAGCAAAAAATTATCAAAATGATGGAGATTCTGTTTACCGGTTATTTTATGACACGGTAAAAGGAGGAGATTACAGATCGAGAGAAGCCAATGTACACAGACTAGCAGAAGTATCAGGAAATATTATTGATCAATGTGTTGCTCAAGGGGTGCCTTTTGGTAGAGATTATGGTGGACTTTTAGATAATCGTTCTTTTGGTGGAGTATTGGTTTCCAGAACTTTTTATGCAAAAGGACAAACAGGACAACAATTATTATTGGGAGCTTATTCTGCATTAAATAGACAAATTGCTAAAGGAAAAGTCACTATGTATAACCGTCATGAAATGGTTGAATTAGTAAAAGTAGATGGCAAAGCAAGAGGAATTATTGCAAGAAATTTAGAAACAGGAGAATTAGAAAGACATTCGGCACATGCGGTAGTTATTGCAAGTGGAGGGTACGGAAATGTATTTTTCTTATCCACCAATGCAATGGGATCAAACGCAACAGCTGCTTGGAAAATTCATAAAAAAGGAGCCTATTTTGCAAATCCATGTTATACTCAAATTCACCCTACTTGTATCCCTAGAAGTGGAGATCATCAATCTAAATTGACTTTGATGTCAGAATCATTACGAAATGATGGTAGAATTTGGGTACCTAAAAATTTAGAGGATGTATTAGCTATCAGAGAAGGTAGGTTAAAACCCACTGATTTGCAAGAAGAACAAAGAGATTATTATTTAGAGAGAAAGTACCCTGCTTTTGGTAATTTAGTACCAAGAGATGTAGCGTCTAGGGCAGCAAAAGAGAGATGTGATTCTGGTTTTGGAGTAAACGAGACAGGTGAAGCGGTTTATCTAGACTTCTCTACTGCTATAAAAAGATATGGAAAGCAAGAAGCGGCAATTGCTAGAATGGAAAATCCTAATGAAGAGGATATTTTAAATTTAGGAGAAGCGGTTATTGAAGCAAAATATGGTAACCTTTTTCAAATGTATGAAAAGATTGTTGCAGAAAATCCGTATAAAACTCCAATGATGATTTACCCAGCAGTACATTATACCATGGGAGGCGTTTGGGTGGATTACAACTTAATGACTTCTATTGAAGGATGTTACTGTATCGGAGAGGCGAATTTCTCTGATCATGGAGCGAATCGTTTAGGTGCATCTGCACTAATGCAAGGTTTGGCTGATGGTTATTTTGTATTGCCTTATACAATTGGTGATTACCTTTCTAATGAAATTAGAACTGGGAAAATTTCTACAGAAACTCCAGAATTTGAGGAAGCAGAAAAAGACGTTTCGGAAAGAATTGAGAAGTTGATGAATATTAAAGGAACAAAATCTGTTGACTATTTCCATAAGTTATTAGGAAAAGCAATGTGGGAATATGTTGGTATGTCCAGAAATGAAGAAGGACTTAAAAAAGCAATGTCAGAAATAAAACAAATCCGTACTAATTTTTGGAATGATGTAAGAATTCCTGGTGATAAAAACTCTTTAAATTCTGAGTTGGTAAAAGCAGGAAGAGTTGCTGACTTTTTAGAATTGGGAGAACTTTTTGCTAAAGATGCTCTATATAGAAATGAAAGTTGTGGAGGCCATTTCAGAGAAGAGTCGGTTGAGGAGGATGGATTGCAAAAAGGGGAGGCAAAAAGAAATGATACTGATTATGCTTATGTTGCTGCTTGGGAATACACAGGTGAACCATCTGATGCAGTAATGCACAAAGAAGAGTTAGAATTTAACGATATTGAATTGAAGCAAAGATCATATAAATAAAAAATTATGGATTTAACACTAAAAGTCTGGAGACAGAAAAATAGAGAAGATAAGGGAGGTTTAGAAACTTATAAAGTTACTGGAATTTCAGAAAACTCTTCATTCTTAGAAATGCTGGATGTAATGAATGAACATTTAATTATGGAAGGCACAGAACCTGTTGCTTTTGATCATGATTGCAGAGAAGGAATTTGTGGATCTTGTTCGCTTTATATTAATGGGGAGGCGCACGGTCCTGACAGAAAAGTAACTACTTGTCAGCTGCACATGCGAATGTTTGAAGATGGAGAAACGATCTATGTTGAACCTTGGCGTTCGGCATCCATGCCAGTAGTAAAAGATTTAATTGTAGATAGAAGTTCATTTGAAAGAATACAACAATCTGGAGGTTTTGTATCTGTAAATACTTCTGGTAATACACAAGATGCAAATGCATTACCAATTCCTAAAATGAATGCGGATAAGGCTTTTGATGTTGCGGCTTGTATTGGTTGTGGTGCTTGTGTTGCTACTTGTAAAAACTCTTCTGCTATGTTGTTTGTGGCGGCTAAGGTTTCTCAATTTGCTTATTTACCACAGGGCCAGTTAGAGCGAAAACAAAGAGTGTTGAATATGGTAGAGCAAATGGATAAAGAAGGTTTTGGGAATTGCACCAATACTGGAGCGTGTGAGGTAGAATGTCCGAAAAGTATTTCTATTGAATACATTGCAAAAATGAATAGAGAATATTTATCTGCTTCTATTACTTCTGAGAATTAAAAGGTTATAATCCTGCTACCCCGACTTTTTTCTCTTCAACATTTCCCATAATTTTCTGTAAGTTTGCTTTATGAAAAAATTACTATTGATTTTACTATGTGTGCCTTTGATTGGATTTGGGCAAGGATGGGAAACAACTTTTGGAGGAGCATCAGCAGATGTTGGTCAATCTGTCCAACAAACCACAGATGGAGGTTATATCATTACAGGATTAACCCATTCTTATGGAAATGGAAATGGATCTAGTGATGTTTATCTCCTAAAAACAGATGCTTATGGAGTAGATCAGTGGAGTCAAACTTTTGGAGGAACAGATGCTGATGAAGGTAAATCAGTTCAACAAACCACTGATGGAGGTTATATCATAACGGGATATACAACTTCATTTGCGAATGGGGATGATGTCTATCTCATCAAAACAGATGTTAATGGAGTAGAGTTATGGAGTCAAACTTTTGGAGGAACAAGTTATGATTATGGTACATCAGTTCAACAAACCTCTGATGGAGGATATATTATTACAGGAAGTACAGAGTCTTTAGGAAGTGGAGGTCTTGATGTCTATCTAATAAAAACAGATGGTAATGGAACAGAACAATGGAGTAAAACATTTGGAGGTACAGGAGATGATTGGGGTTCTTCCGTTCAACAAACTAATGATGGAGGATATATTATTACAGGACGTACAAAGTCTGGATCTTCCTTTTATACCTGTCTAATAAAAACAGATGGTAATGGAATAGAGCAATGGACTGAAAACTTTAGTAGTACTCATTCCTCTTTCAGTTATTCTGTTCAACAAACCGCTGATGGAGGATATATCATTACAGGATCAGATTATAATTTAGCATTTAACCATGATCTCTATCTAATAAAAACAGATGGAAATGGTATAGAACAATGGAGTCAAATATTTGGAGGAGTAGGAGATGATATAGGTAGTTCTGTTCAACAAACCACTGATGGAGGTTGTATCATTACAGGAAGTACAGAATCTTTAGGAAGTGGAGGTCTTGATGTCTATCTAATAAAAACAGATGGTAATGGAACAGAACAATGGAGTAAAACATTTGGAGGAACAGATGATGACGTAGGTCATTCTGTTCAACAAACCACTGATGGAGGCTATATCATTACAGGAACTACTGGAGGATGGGGATTTAGTGATATCTATCTAATAAAAACAGATGGAAATGGAAACATAACCTCAACATTCAATATTCCTATAAATCCAAACAGAAACCTACAAAAGACAGTTGATATACTAGGAAAAGAAACTAAACCTCAAACTCACACTCCATTTATTGAAATCTATGATGATGGAACAGTAGAAAAAAGAATAGTTGTAGAATAATTATTTTAAAAAGCATTTTCTAATCAGATATTCCAATTATTTTTTTAAGTTTGTTTTAGTAGATTGATTAGCGGTGCAAAAAGCGGAGCAATTTTTAGTTTGAAAACTTGCTGTAATCATGTAAATAGGTGTTAGGTTGTAATCCTGCTACCCCGACTTTTTTCACTTCAATATTTTTCATTATTTTTTGTAAGTTTGCTTTATGAAAAAACTATTGCTAATATCATTTTTTATACCTACTCTAGTTTTTGCACAACAAAGTAGAGGCTATAATATGAGACCATTAAATGTGCCTATTGGGAATCTAAATAAAAGTAACGTTGTTTTAATAGATGAGATGCCTACATATATATGGCATAGAGGCTGTGGCCCTACAGCATTAGGCATGATTGTTGGTTTCTACGATTTGCATGGGTTTTATGATCTGTATGATGATAGCACGTTGCTTCAAACAAATAATATCAATATGTTAATTGCTAGTAATGAACATTATGATGATTATTCATTACCACAGGATTATTACCCAAATTTATTACAAGACATTTCTGAAACAGGTATTCCTCATCAGAATAATTCAATTGCAGATTTTATGAAAACATCAATGAGTGTCTGTGGTAATTATTGGGGATGGAGTTGGTCTAGTGACATTGGAACTGCCTTTGAGGATTATATATATTTTAGAAATCCAAATTATATTACAAATACAGAATATGAGTATTATTCTAGTATTAGCTGGGATGAATATAAGATGGAAATTGATAATAATAAACCAGTAATTATATTAGTCGATACTGATGGGGATGATTTGACAGATCACTTTGTAGTAGGTATAGGATATGATAATTCTACTCAAGAGTTTGGTTGTTATGATACTTGGGATAATAATATACATTGGTATTCTTGGAGAGGTATGGGAAATGGAATATCTTACGGTGTATATGGGTTTAATAAGTTTAGTATAGAAAAAATATTTTCTGGATTAGATAATCAATTATACAATGAAAGACCTTATAAGATTATTGATTTATTAGGCAGGACAGTTAATGAAAAACCAAATTCTCCACTATTTTATCTTTATGATGATGGAACGGTAGAAAAGAGAATAATTATTGAATAAATTATTTTTAAAAGTTTTTTCTAATCAGAAATTCCACATGAGATGCCAGAGGAAAATCAAGAGGATCTAGCCATTAAGTCAGACACAAATGAACACTCTCATGGTGATGTTCATTTATATAGTCACTAAGAAGTTTAAACTTTTGATTTTATTCTTTAATTGTTTTCAAATAAAGCTTTTCTACTTTATCTCTTGCCCATTGGGTTTTTCTTAAAAACTTAAGGCTCGATTTTATAGAAGGGTTACTGATAAAACAATTGATTTTAATTTCATATCCTAATTCTTTCCATCCATATTCCTTCACCAAAAAATCTAGTATATCAATTAATCTTATTCCGTGTAATGGATTATTTACTTGAGAATTATCTTTGTTATTTTCCTCTATCATATTAATAAACTTATAGTTGTTTATAATAAATTACCTCCTACCATTAGTAGAGTTTCTATTCTTCTTTCTGTTGGCAAAAAATTCTTGTTTTTTTCTATTTTTTTCTTTTTCAAACTCCTTTTTTTGCTTAGCATTCATTGGTTTTTCTGTTTGAGGAAAAGGATGGTTTTTAATTTCTTGAATATTTTTCTTTATTAGCTTTTCAATATCCTTAGCAAAAATATTTTCTTCTGGTTCGCAAATAGAAATAGAAATCCCTTTTTCTCCAGCTCTACCACATCTACCAATACGGTGTACATAAGTTTCTGGTTCATTAGGTATATCATAATTCAGTACGTAACTTAATTTATCAATATCTATTCCTCTTGCAGCAATATCTGTTGCTACCAATACTCTAATCTCCCAGTTTTTAAAAGATTGTAAGGCTTTCTGTCTTTGGGGCTGAGATTTGTCACCATGAATAGCAGCTGACTTAATTTTCTGCTGCGATAATCTTTTTACAATTCTATCTGCACCTCTTTTAGTTCTAGAAAAAAGAAGGAGTTGATTGATCTTTTCATCTTTTAAGATGTGTAATAACAAATCATTTTTTTCTGATTTATTAGTGTAATAAATAAACTGCTGAATAGTGTCAGCAGTAGTAGAAACTTGATGCACTGCTACCTTTTGAGGATTGTTAAGAATAGTATTAGATAAATTAAGGATATTAGAAGGCATAGTAGCCGAGAAGAATAACGATTGACGCTTATTAGGCAACTTCTGTAATAATTTTTTTATATCATTAATAAAACCCATGTCTAACATTCTGTCGGCCTCATCTAACACAAAATAAGAAACATCTTTTAAAGAAATAAAACCTTGTCCCATCAAGTCTAATAACCTACCAGGAGTTGCAATCAATACATCTACTCCAGCTTCTAACCTTTTAACTTGTTTTATCTGTTTTACCCCACCATAAATTACAGTATTTTTTATGTTGTTGTGTTTTGAATAATCTGTAAAGTTTTCACTAATTTGTATTGCAAGCTCACGAGTTGGAGTTACTATTAATGCTTTTATTTTTGACTTATTACCCTCTTTCTTTTCATTCATCAAATGATGTAATATAGGTAAAGCAAATGCAGCTGTTTTCCCAGTACCTGTTTGAGCGGTACCCAAAACATCTTTTCGGTTTAATATTAGAGGAATTGCTTTTTGCTGAATAGTAGTTGGTGTAATATAGTTTTGGTCCTTTACCGCTTTTAGTAAAGTAGGGTGTAATTTTAAATCTTCAAATTTCATATGAGAATTCCTTTTGTGGAATTATTTTTTGCAAAGTTAGGATAATAGATTAGATAATGGAGTAAAGAAGTGATTACTCCCCGCAACCTTGAATATATAGGATCTCAAAATTAGAAACTTGTAAAACCGGTACTTTATCTATATAGAAAATATAACCGGTCATTTCGCATTCCATGGGGAAATATTCCATCTCACAAACTGCCAAATAAAGTTCAACTAATTCTTCCATATTTTCTTCAGGGAAAATTAAATCATATTCTTCCAATGTTTCTTCATCTTTAAAAATGTGATGTCCCTCTCCATACACCCACCAACCTGTAAAAGCAGTCCTTGGAATTCCTCTGTTAGTTGATAAATCGAATGATCTGTTTTCATTCTCTATCACAACTTTTTTTGTAGAGCTGCAAGAAGAGATTCCTAAAATGGAAATCAAAAAAATAAGAGTCTTATATTTCAAGTCTAATATTTTCATTTTACTTTTTGTAAAAATTCATTTCATCTGTATATTTCCAAGCTTTCTCTGTCATTAAATAAGAAATATCTTTGCCTTGTTTTATAGAATTACGAATAAAAGAAGCCGATATCTCCATCTGAGGGACTCCCTTAATAAGGTGTATATTTTTGTGTGTTCCTTCCACCTGATAACCATGTCTGGGGTAAACATATAAAGAGTAGTCTTCCAAAATCTGTTCGAAATTCTTCCACTTATGAAAATTTTGCAGATTATCTGCACCCAAAATAAGTGCAAACTCATGTTCAGGTTGTTGCTCTTTTAACCTTACTAAGGTATCAATAGTAAAAGAGGGTTGTGGCATACTAAATTCAATATCTGAAACTTCTAGATGAGGAATATCTTCCACCTCCGCTTTAATAATTTGTAATCTATGGTTTTGATCTAGTAAAGTCTTTTTCTTTTTTAAGGGGTTTTGAGGAGAAACAATAAATAATACTTTTTCTAAGTCAGAAAATTCTGCCATATAAGATGCTATTATTTTATGCCCTACATGCATGGGATTAAACGAACCGAAAAATAGACCTATCTTCATTTTAAGATTTTATAAAATTTGTAATTACTTCCTGCGTTTCCTCACAAGCTATGGATAAATCGTCATTTAAAATCACTGTATCGAACTCTTGATTTTGAGATATTTCTTCCTCTGCTTTATCTAATCTTTTTTGTAAACTTTCATCTGATTCCGACCCTCTCCCAATCAATCTTTCTGCTAAGACCTCTACTGATGGTGGCATAATAAAAATAGATAAACATTCTTTTGGATATTGTTTTTTAATATTTAATCCGCCCACAACATCTACATCAAAAATTACAGTTTTTCCTTCACTCCAAATTCTCTCCACTTCGGATTTTAAAGTTCCGTAAAATTGATTTTTATATACTTCCTCCCATTCTAAGAAGGAATCTTCTTTTATACTCCTCTTAAATCCTTCTATTCCTAAAAAATGATAATCTTTTCCTTCTATTTCATTTTCTCTTTTCACTCTACTACAAGCAGAAATGGAGAAAGAAAGTGTTTCCATATTTTTTAGTAAATAACTAACAATAGAAGTTTTCCCTGAACCAGATGGTGCTGATATTACAATTAACTTTCCCACTATAAAATATTTAGTAATTGCTCCTTTATTTTCTCTAATTCATCTTTCATCTGAACTACTAATTTTTGCATTTCTGCGTCTGATGATTTCGATCCAATAGTATTTATTTCTCTACCTATTTCTTGACCAATAAAACCTAATTTCTTTCCATTTGGAGCATCCGCTTTCATAGTTTCTATAAAGTAAGTCAAGTGAGCATCTAATCTCACCTGCTCTTCTGTAATGTCTTGTTTCTCTAAATAGTAAATTAACTCTTGTTCAAATCGATTCTCATCAATATTTTTAATTTCAATCTCCGCTAATTTATCTGACAAGCTCTTTTTTATTTTTTCAATTCTTACATTTGCAAAAGGAGCAATGTCAATCAATAGAGTAGATAATTTATTTATTCTATTTGTAATATCGTCCTCTAATTTTTTCCCTTCATCCAATCGGAATTGCAGTAAGTTTGTTATTGCTATATCTACTCCTTTCTGTATCTCCCCCCATTCATTATCCTCCGATTTTTCTTCTCCCTTTATCATTATTTCTGGCATATGAACCATAGTTTGCATAATATCAGAATAGATTCCCGTTTCTATTTTAGAAAATGGAGCTTTGTATCCCAATTCTTTTCTTAGGGCTTCAATCTGATTATGATAGTCTTTTATCACCTCTTTATTTAATGTGAATTTTGGAGAAGACTCTGACTTCTCTCTCCAAATAGAAAGTTCAATTTTTCCTCTTTGTAATTTCTCTGATAAAAGTTTTCTTAAACCAATTTCTTTGTCTCTATAAACAGAAGACATCTTTAGATTGGCATCAATTTGCTTGGAATTTAAGGACTTTACTTCAATAGTAAAGTTAGCATTTGTTAGGTTAAGTTCGGCTTTTCCATAGCCCGTCATAGATTGTATCATCTTAAAATATTTTTGGCAAATTTAGGAAAGTTTCTTCTTAGTTGGCTTTTTAGAACGAACACTTACTAAATAAACCCCTAAAAATATAATTGCAGAAGAGATAATTTTTTGTTTATCTAAGCTATCACTCTTCCGTATTATAGCAAATAGAGTAGCTAAAATAGGCTGTAGGTAAATATAAATGCTCACTGTGGTTGGATTCAACTCCTTTAGAGCAGAAGAATTAAATAAATAAGCAATAAAGGTGGTGCAAACCACTACAAATAAAATTTCCCAGTAGATATTAGTTGGTATTTCGTTCCAATTGACATCAGATAATGTGGAAATACCGAATGGAAAAACTAATATTAAACCAAAAGCAAATACATGAAACATAACCGTTATAGGTTTGTATTTTTTCATGAGAGGTTGTACTAATACCAAATACAAACCATAACTAGTAGCGTTTAAAAAAACGAATATATTTCCCAATTGTGTATCTGAAATGAGATTAACATCCCCCGCTTTTAATATTAAAGAAGAAGCTCCAACAATTCCTAAAATAATTCCTAATCCTTTTCGGAAATTTATTTTTTCTTTCAAAATTAATAAGGACATAATTATTACCAAAATCGGGTTGGAAGTCATAATAATTGCCGCATTGATAGGTGTAGTGAGATTTAATCCTTCAAAAAATAATAACTGGTTAATTGCCACACCAAAAAGTCCACATATAGCAAAGCGGATGATATCTTCTTTTTCTACCTTTTCCTTAATAAATAGTAAATAACTAAGAGTAAATAATAAAAAAGCTCCTATTACCCTTAATAAAATAAATCCGGATGGTTGTATGTACTCTGGCATTACATCTTTAGCAAAAGTGTAATTTAAAGCATAAATTAAATTAGCAAACAATAAAGAAAGATGAGCTAAAAGGGTTTTATTCAACAGATTAATTTTTTACAAAAGTAAAATTAAATACTGAAATTTTTGTAGGTTTGCTAACCTTATAAAAACAAGACTTAAAAAGATGAAATTCGGAACAAAAACAATACATGCTGGACAGGAAGCGGATCCTTCAACAGGAGCTATCATGACTCCAATTTTTCAAACCTCTACATACAAACAAGCAAGCCCTGGAGATTTTAAAGGATATGAATATTCCAGAACAGGAAACCCTACAAGAAATGCATTAGAGAAAAACCTTGCTGAATTAGAAAATGGAGAATTCGGATTATGTTTTGGAAGTGGATTAGCGGCAATTGATGCTATTATAAAACTATTAAAACCTGGAGATGAAGTAATTTCAACTAACGATTTATATGGTGGTACCTACCGAATATTCAATTCTATTTTTGAGCCGTTTGGAATTAAATTTCATTTTGTAGGAATGGATGACAGTTCTAAAATTGAATCTTTAATTAATGAAAATACAAAAATGCTTTGGGCAGAAACTCCAACAAACCCAATGCTTAATATTATTGATATTGAAAAGTTAGGCGAAATTTCTGCAAAACATAATCTTACTTTTGTAGTGGATAATACCTTTGCGACACCTTATTTGCAACGACCATTAGATATGGGTGCTGACATTGTGATGCATTCTTTAACAAAATATATGGGAGGTCATTCGGATGTAGTAATGGGAGCCGCTATTTGTAAAGATGATAAATTAGCAGGAAAGTTATTTGCTATTCAGAATTCTTGCGGTGCAGTACCAGGTCCACAAGACTGTTTCTTAGTATTGAGGGGGATAAAAACACTTCACTTGAGAATGCAACGCCATTGTGAAAACGGAAAAGTAATTGCTAACTTCCTTAAAACACATCCTAAAGTAGGGGAGGTATATTGGCCAGGATTTGAGGATCATCCAAATCATGATATTGCTAAAAAACAAATGGATGATTTTGGAGGGATGGTTTCCTTCAATCTAAAAGGTAATAAATTAGAAGATGCTATTAATTTAGTTTCTACAACACATTATTTTACACTAGCGGAAAGTTTAGGTGGAGTGGAGTCTTTAATAGGACATCCTGCTTCTATGACACATGCTGCCATACCAAAAGAAGCAAGAGAAAAAACAGGAGTAGTAGACACTCTTATCAGGTTAAGCGTTGGTATTGAAGATATAGAAGATTTAGTAGATGACCTTAAAATGGCATTAGATTCATTGTAAATTCCACTATTTTTAATTTTATTAGAAGTTATAATTATATCAATTTTAATGATTTTTTGATTTTTTAATATTTTTTTACTACACAAAAGTAAATATTGAAAAAATGAACCAAAAAATAGAAGCATTCTAATGGTATTTACATTTAAGTATTTGTAAACTAGTTAATTACATCTGTTTTAGATTCTTAACAATTTTATGTTGAAAATAGCTACCTTATATCACACTATTTTTATAAATTAATATAGTTAAACATTTGATAACTAAAAGTTTATACGTAATTTAGTAGATATTTATCTAAAAAATTAAAGATGATACTAATTTGAAATAAAAATGAAGTAAATGACTTAAAAATGGAAATATGTTTCTAAGTTTGGGGTATTATTAACTAAAATTTATTTTTATTATGGACAAAGTATTTAAGTACTTCAATGACTTTTTTAAAGGTCTAACAGGATTAATCATGGGATTATTAGCTCTTTCTATTGTAGCTGATTTCCTTTTCGGAGCTGGATCAATTTCAGGAATTAATGTTATAAGTAATATTACAGGAGTTGTAACTGGTTTTGCCGGAGGTGGTGTAATTGGATTAATTGGTCTTTTGATTGTTTGGAACTTAATTTCAAGTAAATAATCATACTATTAAGATTTGATAAAATAGCCCTTAACATTTAAGGGCTATTTTCTTTTTTAATTAAAACTAAACTAATGAAAGATAAATTAACTAAGATTAGAGAATTAATGACTGAAGTTACTGCAACCGCACTAACTTTTCTATGTTTAGGAATTATTGTTCAGCTATTACTCAACGATACGCTATTTGGATGGGATCCAGTTGGTAATGTGAAAGATGCGGGCAATACGTTTATAGGTGTAATTGCAATCATATTATTGTATATACTATTTATCAGAAAAAATAATTAGTGAGCTACTAGCCAGTTTTCTCCAACACCAATATCTACTAATAAAGGAACATCTAATTTAATAGTTCGCTCCATCTTGTCTTTTACAATCTTCATCAGAATCTCTTTTTCTGATTTTTTCATGTCGAATACTAATTCATCATGAACTTGAAGTAACATTCTAGACTCTAAATTCTGTTTTTCTATTTCCTGTTGTACATCAATCATAGCCTTTTTAATAATATCAGCTGCAGACCCTTGAATCGGTGCATTTATGGCATTTCTTTCTGCAAAAGCACGCATCATTCCATTCTGGGAATTAATATCCTTCAGATATCTTCTCCTTCCTAATATCGTTTCTACAAATTCATTATCTCTGGCATTCTGAATACATAAATCCATATATTTCTTAACCTTTGGAAACTCTATAAAATAATTCTCAATTATTTCAGCAGCCTCTTTTCTTTTTATTCCTAATCGTTGAGCTAAACCAAATGCTGAAATTCCATAAATAATTCCAAAATTGACCATTTTAGCATTCGATCTCATTTCTCTACTAACTTCTTCTTTTTCTACCTTATATACTTTTGCAGCAGTGGCAGAATGAATGTCTACACCATTATTAAACGCTTTTAACATAGATTCATCACCAGAGAGGGAAGCTATAATTCTTAATTCAATTTGAGAATAATCGGCAGCTAGTAATTCAAAATCAGAATTTCTAGGAACAAAAGCCTCTCTCATTTTTCTACCTTTTTCAGTTCTAATAGGTATGTTTTGTAAATTAGGGTTAACAGAACTTAGTCTTCCTGTTGCAGCCACTGATTGATTAAAGGTAGTGTGAATTCTCCCACTTGTATCATCAATTAATTGAGGTAAAGCCTTTACATAAGTTGTTAGTAATTTTTGAAGTCCTCTAAATTCTAAAATTAAATCAATTATTGGGTGAACCCCTTTTAATTTACTTAAAGTTTCTTCAGATGTAGAATACTGTCCAGATTTTGTTTTCTTCACCTTTTCTACAATCTGCATTTTATCAAACAATATTTCCCCCATTTGTTTTGGAGAAGCGATATTAAATTCCTCTTCAGAATACTCATATATTTTACTTTCTATTAATTTTATCTCTTCTGTTAATTCTTTGGAGAACTCCTGAAGCATTATTACATCTAGATTAATTCCTTCTAACTCTATTTTAGACAACAACTTTAGTAAAGGCATCTCAATATCATTAAATAAGTCTAATAATTTCAATTCTTTTAATTCCTCTAAAAATAATTCTGTTAACTGTATTTGAACGTCTGCTAATTCCGAACAATAAAAAGATTGTTTTTCTTCTGATAAATCAGATAGATTTCTTTTTTGTTTTCCCTTTCCTAAAAGAGAACTAATATCGGTAGTTGAATATTTTAGATAATTTTCAGATAATATCTCAATATCATGTCTCATGTCTGGCTGTAATAAATAATGAGCAATAGAAACATCAAAAATATTTTGGATATCAGTAATATTATATTTTAATAATATTTTTAGTTGTTCTTTAATATTACATCCTATTTTCAATATATCTTTATTTCTAAAAAGAGAATTTATCAATTCAAAATCAACTTCCTTAATGGGTATGTATACGGACTTATCCTTCTTGTAGGACAAAGACAATCCAATAATCTGCTCGTTATTATTAAATGTATTACATAAAATCTGAAAGGAACATATTTTTGATTTTTCAATTTCAGAATACACTTCTTTAATAGATGATGTAATTTGATAATCTTTTATTATCTCTTCCTTTTTTTCTGAAGTTGTTTCGTTTAGAGCGAACATGTCTAATTGTGATTCTGTATTTTTATTTTCTTCTCTTACTACTGCAGTTTCAGCTTTTTCATCTTCTTCAGAATTGGATAAAGATAAAACTCTTGAAAGAATAGTTTTAAACTCTAACTCTTCAAATAATTCTTTTAAATCATTTGTATTAAAATTATTAAATTTTACTGATTCTTCATCAAAATCAATAGGTACATTAGTAATTATAGTTGCTAATTGTTTTGACTGTATTCCTTGATCTCTAGCTGCTTCTACTTTTTCTCTTAATTTTCCTTTTATTTCATGCGTGTTAGCTAATAACCCCTCCATAGATCCGTATTGTGCAATAAATTTTTGAGCAGTTTTCTTTCCAACGCCAGGTAAACCAGGAATATTATCTACTGCATCTCCCATCATTCCTAAAAAATCAATTACTTGCGAAACTTTCTGAATTTGAAACTTCTCTAAAACTTCTTTTATTCCCCAAACTTGCGTAGGACTCCACTTGTTTCCTGGTCGGTACATGAAGATGTTTTCTGATACAAGTTGAGCAAAATCTTTATCTGAAGTCATCATATACACTTGAAAATCTTTTTTCTCTGCTTTTTTTGCTAAAGTACCAATTACATCATCTGCTTCAAATCCATCTAAATACAGCCTAGGTATATTCATGCAATCTAATAATCTGTCAATATAAGGGATGGCCTGAGCAATCCCATCAGGAGTTGGATCTCTGTTAGCTTTATATTCTTTAAACTCTATATGTCGAAAAGTAGGAGCTTTCCTGTCAAAACATACCGCAATATGAGTAGGTTTCTCTTTTCGTATTACTTCTACTATAGTATTAGTAAATCCTAAAATTGCTGAAGTATCTAATCCTTTTGAATTTATTCGTGGGTTTTTCGCAAAAGCAAAAAACGCTCTATAAATAAGAGCATAAGCATCTAATAAAAATAATTTCTTTTTTCCTGTCATAATTGTATGTAAAACTATAATTTTATCCTCAATTTTAAAGTATAAATGAAAAAGAATTTATCACATATTATTAATATAATGTTCATCCCTATTTTGTTTGTTTTTGCAATATGGTTTGTGAAGGGATTTGAATATATTAATGAAACTGATTTTAGACAATTCAGTATAAAAGCGTGGGATTTTAATAAAATTACTGGTATATTTACCTTTCCTTTTCTACATGCTGATCTAAACCATTTAATAAATAATAGTTATCCTATTTTAATTTTAGGAGGGATCATCTCTCAAGTTTATAATACTATTTCTAATAAAGTGTTTTTGTATTCTTACCTTTTGAGCGGTATAATTTTATTTATTATTGGTAATCCTAATGCTAATGTCATCGGAGCGAGTGGAGTAGTTTATGCTCTTGCGTCATTTGTATTAATAAGTGGATTTATAAAAAAACAACCTAGACTTTCTATCTTATCTTTTTTTGTGATTTTTATGTACGGAAGTTTCTTTTGGGGAATGTTACCAATGCCTAATCAAGTGTCTTGGGAAGGTCATTTGTCTGGATTTATTGCTGGCATAATTATTGCTTTTCTTCTCAGAAAAAAAGGACCACAACCTAAAAAATACCTTTATGAAATAGAGGAAGATATAGAAGAACTAATTAAAGAAAATCTTTAAGACATAAATGATTTGAACATTCATTACAACTATAAAAAGAAGAATTAAATTATTGATCTTTAGGTTTTATTACCCCCCAATTAGAAGCAAACCAAGTTCTTTCGTGTATGTAATAAAATACTAATTTTACTAACCTATCCAAAACGACTAAAAACCCCGCTCCTTCCTTAGCAATTGGTTCATAACCTATTAAGGGGGGAAGTTCAGTTAAAACAATATAAGTTGTAATCATAGCTAATGTACTCCAACTTATTGCTTTTATAAGATGCCTTCTTTTACTGATTTTCAATTTACTCATTTTTTCTGTTTCAGCAATAATAATCATTTTTTTGACAGCTACAACATTATTTAATTGAACTAAAAAATGTATTTTCGCATACTTATGAAGAACATTAGAAATTTTTGCATTATTGCTCATATTGACCATGGGAAAAGTACTCTAGCTGACAGGTTACTGGAATTTACTGGTGCAGTTACCGATAGAGAGTCTCAAGATCAGCTGTTAGATAGTATGGATTTGGAGAAAGAAAGAGGGATTACTATAAAGAGTCATGCCATACAAATGGAGTACTCTCTTAATGGAGAAGACTATACCCTAAACCTAATTGACACCCCAGGACATGTAGATTTTTCTTATGAAGTGTCTCGTTCTATTGCTGCTTGTGAAGGAGCTCTTTTAATTGTTGATGCGGCACAAGGAATTCAGGCGCAAACTATTTCTAATCTGTATTTAGCTTTAGAAAACGACTTAGAAATTATTCCTGTTTTAAATAAAATTGACTTACCATCAGCTGACCCTGAAGTAGTAAAAGATCATATTATTGATTTGATTGGTTGTAATGATGAGGATATTATCCCCGCTTCTGCAAAAACTGGAATAGGTATTGACGCTATTTTAGAAGCAATTGTAAACAGAGTTCCGTCTCCCGAAGGAAATCCAAACGCTCCACTTCAAGCTATGATTTTTGATTCGGTTTACAATTCTTTTAGGGGTATTGAAGCTTATTTTAAAATTATAAATGGGGAGCTGAAAAAAGGAGAGAAAGTGAAATTCCTAGCAACTGGAAAGGAATATTTTGCAGATGAGATTGGAGTTTTAAAATTTAAACAAGAACCAAAAAAGAAATTAAGCACAGGAGAGGTAGGTTATATTATCTCTGGGATAAAAGAAGCTAGAGATGTAAAAGTGGGAGATACTATTACCACAAAACACAATCCATCTTTAGAAGCAATTAAAGGATTTGAAGATGTAAAACCAATGGTTTTTGCGGGTATATACCCTGTAGAAACAGAAGATTATGAAGAACTCCGAAAATCAATGGAGAAACTGCAATTAAATGATGCCTCTTTAACTTTCGAACCAGAATCTTCTGTAGCACTTGGTTTTGGCTTTAGATGTGGATTCTTAGGAATGCTGCACATGGAAATAATACAAGAGAGATTGGAAAGGGAATTTGATATGATTGTTATTACCACTGTCCCTAATGTATCATATAAAGCTTACACAACTGCCGGAGCAAAAATTGAGGTTCACAATCCGACTGATTTCCCAGATCCAAGTACATTAGATTATGTAGAAGAACCTTATATAAAAGCACAAATCATTACAAAAGCTGAGTATGTTGGGACTATTATGAGTTTATGTATTGATAAAAGAGGAGAACTTACTAATCAGGTTTATTTAACTACTGATAGAGTTGAATTATCTTTTAATATGCCATTAGGAGAAATAGTATTTGATTTTTACGATAAATTAAAATCTGTTTCTAAGGGGTATGCTTCTTTCGATTACCAACCTTCAGAATACCGACAATCTGACTTAATAAAATTAGACATACTTTTAAATGGAGATGGAGTAGATGCTCTTTCTGCACTTATCCATAGAAATAATGCCCAGAATTTAGGAAGGAAAATATGCGTAAAACTAAAAGAATTAATACCAAGACAACAATTTGATATTGCGATACAATCTGCAATTGGAGCTAAAATTATAAGTAGAGAAACAATAAAAGCTCTCCGAAAAGATGTAACAGCAAAATGTTATGGAGGGGATATTTCTAGAAAGAGAAAATTATTAGAGAAGCAGAAAAAAGGTAAAAAGAGAATGAAACAAGTTGGGAATGTAGAAATTCCACAGAAAGCATTTATGGCAGTATTAAAACTTGATGATTAAAAAATAAATATGGGAAGAGCGTTCGAATTCAGAAAAGCAAGAAAGATGAAGCGTTGGTCTGCAATGTCCAAAGCGTTTTCTAGAATAGGAAGAGAAATTGTAATGGCTGTAAAAGAAGGTGGTCCAGATCCAGATTCTAATTCCAGATTGAGGCAAGTTATGCAAAATGCAAAAGCTGCCAACATGCCAAAAGATAATGTAGAAAGAGCTATTAAAAAAGCAAGTGGTGCAGATGCGGCTAACTATGTAGAGATTACTTTGGAGGGATATGCTCCACATGGAATTGCAGTTTTTGTAGACTGTACTTCTGATAATAACAACAGAACAGTTGCTAATGTAAGGTCACATTTTAGTAAATGTGAAGGAAATTTAGGTACTAATGGTTCTTTGGAGTTTATATTTGACAGGAAGGGAGTTTTTACTATTGAGCCTAATCAAATATCTATAGATACAGAAGAGTTAGAGATGGAATTAATTGATGGAGGACTAGAGGAGTTAGAAGTGGATGAGGAAGCAATTACAGCATATTGCAATTTCCCTGATTTTAGTAATATGCAGAATTGCTTAGAAAATTTAGAGATTGAAATTCAAAATTCAGAATTACAAAGAATACCAAATAACACTAAGACTATCTCTGCAGAAGATGCGAAATTAGTTCTAAAACTATTAGACAAGTTAGAGGAAGATGATGATGTACAACAGGTATTTCATAATATGGAACTAACAGAAGAAATATTAAAAGCTATGGAAGAATAATGAATGTATTAATATTAGGAAGCGGGGGAAGAGAACATGCGTTTGCATGGAAAATATCTCAATCAAGTTTGTGTAAAAAACTATTTATAGCACCTGGAAATGCAGGTACAAATCAGGTGGGTAACAATGTTAATATCGGAGTAAATGATTTTGAAAAGATAAAAGAACTCTGTATTTCAGAACAAGTAAGCATGATAGTGGTGGGTCCAGAAGATCCACTAGTAAATGGTATCTACGATTTTTTTAATGAAGACGCATCTCTTCAACATATTACAGTAATCGGACCTTCAAAAAAAGGAGCTCGATTAGAAGGAAGTAAAGAGTTTTCTAAGAAATTTATGATAAAACATAATATTCCAACAGCCGCTTATCAAAGTTTTACTAAAGATACTTTAGAGGAGGGATATCAGTTTTTAGAAACACTTAGTGCTCCGTATGTTTTAAAAGCAGATGGATTAGCTGCTGGTAAGGGGGTTTTAATTCCTGAAACCCTTGAAGAAGCTAAAGAATCATTAAAAGAGATGCTTGCAGATGCAAAATTTGGTGATGCAAGTAGTAAGGTTGTAATTGAAGAACATCTAAAAGGAATAGAACTTTCGGTATTTGTTTTAACGGATGGAGTTTCCTATAAAATTTTACCTTCAGCAAAAGATTATAAAAGAATTGGAGAAGGAGATAAAGGACTAAACACTGGAGGAATGGGAGCTATTTCACCAGTACCTTTTGTAGATAGATTTTTTATTGAGAAAGTAGAAAGAGAAATTATAAAACCAACTATAAAAGGATTAGTAGAAGAAAATATTGATTATAAAGGATTTATCTTTATCGGATTAATGGTTGAAAATGGAAACCCAAAGGTAATAGAGTACAATGTAAGAATGGGAGACCCTGAAACGGAAGTGGTTATACCTAGAATAAAATCAGATTTACTAAATCTTTTTAAGGGAATCGGAAACGGTTCTTTTTCAGAAGTAGATTTTGATATTTCAGAAGAGGTAGCAGCAACTATAATGTTAGTTTCAGGAGGTTATCCTGAAAGCTATGAAAAAGGAATGGAAATAAATGGTTTTGATGAGTTAGAAGGTAGTATCTTATTCCATTCAGGTACAATAACTAAAGATGATAAAATAGTTACAAATGGAGGTAGGGTTATGGCGATAACCTCTTTTGGGCAAGATATAAATAAAGCGGTAAATAAATCTTTACAGAATGCTGAAAAGATAGATTTTAAAGGAAAGTACTACCGAAAAGATATCGGATTTGATTTATGATGAAGCGTGTTCTTCTCCTCTCTTTTTATGGCCAAACATCTTAGTCGTCCATACAACAAGAAAAGTGAAAATAACAACCATAAAAAAGTAGTTGATGTAGTCTCCAAAAAGCGGCATTACATCAAAAATTGATTCGAATAAATCTCCAGTAGCGTATAAAAAGTCGTTCATCTGTAAAACTGTATTAATTTGAATGCAAAACTAAAATATTTTAACAATAAATGATTCTAAAATCCTTAAAAAATAGTCATTCGTATTTAATTATACTATTTCTACTGTTTTCCATATTGTTTTTTATACCCTCATTTTTCACTTCTCAGTTTCAAAATATTGAAAACAAATTTCCATTTTATTCTGTTTTACTAGTAGTAATTAGTGCAATACTTACGTTTTTCCACTCTATTGGGTTAAATAACTTAATCTATGATAAAGACATCATTAAAAGACCAAATTTTGTATTAGCATTTGTCTTCTTACTTCTAAACACAACATTTGTAACGAATCATAAAATGATGTTGATTTCATTTGTTCTATTGTTTTTCTTAAACTTTTTACTACAACTTTATAAGCAGAAACAACCATTTTCTATAGTGTTTAATGCGGGTATTTTACTTTCTATTTTATCGTTTTATCTACCTAATATTTTACTTTTATTTCCAATAATATTAATATCTACTTTAATTTTCAGAAACATTAATTGGAGAATCAATACTATCAGTATACTCTCTTTGTTTGTTCCTTATTTCTTCTTGTGGAGTTATCAAATATTTACTAAAACTGAACTATATTTTCCTGTATTTGAATTTAATTTTAAACTATTTAATTTTAGTATAGTGGAAATAGCATTAAATCAGAAAATATGGTTTTATGTTTTATCATTAGTGAGTTTGTTGTCATTCTTTGAAATTTTTAGGTGGATGTATAAAAAGAGTATCAGAAGCAGAGAATCCTTTACAATTATAATTTTATATTTCTTTTTTTCTGTGTTTATATTTCTATCTTCAGGCAAGGAAGAAACAGTAATATTAATAGTAACGCCACTTAGTGTGATTATAGGTAATTATTTTGTGTATCATATAAAAATAAGGTGGTCCGAATTTATATTTTTCCTTTTTCTATTTAGTTCTATTTTTTATAGAATTACAATGATTAATATGTAATTTTGCAATTCAATTAAAACAAATTATATGAAATTTGGAGTAGTCGTTTTCCCGGGATCGAATTGTGATATGGATATGGTTTATGTTTTAGAAAGCATAATGAAACAAGAGGTAGTAAAGTTATGGCATAAAGATACTAACTTACAAAATTGTGATTTCATTATTCTTCCTGGAGGATTTTCTTTTGGAGATTACTTAAGATCGGGAGCAATTGCTAACTACTCTCCAATTATGGAAAAATTAGTAGAACATGCTAATAATGGTGGATATGTTATGGGTATCTGTAACGGATTCCAGATTTTATGTGAGTCAGGACTTTTACCAGGAGCACTTCTACATAATACTAATCATAAATTTATTTGTAAAAATATACATTTAACAGCTATTACAAAAAATACATTAGTTACTAATCAATATTCTGATAATGCAGTAAAAATACCAATTGCACACGGAGAAGGTAGGTACCATGCTGATGAAGAGACTTTACAAGAGTTAATTACTAATGAGCAGATTTTATTTAAGTATTCTGATGAAAATGGAAATATTACAGAAGAGGCTAATCCAAATGGATCTTTATTAAATATTGCTGGAGTTTGTAATAAAAACAGAAATGTATTTGGAATGATGCCGCACCCTGAACGAGCTGCAGATGCGGAATTAAATAATGCCGATGGGAAAATATTATTCGACAGTATTTTAAATATCGTTTTATCATAGTTGTTAAAAACTTTATTATGAAAATATTTTCTACACTTTATTTTTTAAATTCATTTTACTGAATTTCAACAACTTAGAATTTTCATGAAAAGATAGTGTGTTTTTTACACTATATTATATTTATCTAGCACAAAATATTTTTAGATTTTGTTAAAAAATATGTTAGTAAACAAATAATAAACGTGTAATATGAGAGATTATATTTTTAAAATTGTAAACAGAAAAATAAGACAATAAATATATAACGCTTAATCGAGAACAATAAATATGGCAAAAACAAAAGAAGCAAACACAAACTTACTAAACGACCAAAAAGTTCAGACTTATACTTATAATGAAGTATTGGCAGAAAGTATTAAATACTTTAATGGAGATGAATTAGCCGCTACTACATGGATGAATAAGTATGCTATGAAGGATTTTGAAGAAAACTTTGTAGAACAATCTCCAGAAGATATGCATAGAAGAATGGCTAGAGAGTTCGGGAGGATTGAAGAAGATTATAAATTAAAATATAATCTGAATGGATCGGCTAAATTCTTATCGGAATACGGACAGAATAGAGAGCACTTAAGTGAGGGAAGAATTTTTGATTTATTCGAGAATTTTGGACACATCATCCCACAAGGAAGTGTAATGAGTTCACTTGGAAATATTTATAAAATTGCTTCATTATCAAACTGTATTGTTGTTCCTGAAATGCATGATTCTTATGGTGGAGTATTTTATACCGACCAACAATTAGCTCAATTATTTAAAAGAAGATGTGGTGTTGGAGTAGACATCTCTAACTTAAGACCCTCTGGTTCTCATGTTTCAAATGCTGCAGGATCTACTTCTGGTGCAGTTTCTTTTATGAAAAGATTCTCCCATACAACAAGAGAAGTAGCTCAGAATGGTAGAAGAGGAGCTTTGATGCTTTCTATGGATATCGCTCACCCAGATGTGGAAGATTTCACAACTATTAAACAAGATTTATCTCAAGTAACAGGAGCTAATATCTCACTAAGACTTTCAGATGAATTTATGAAAGCAGTAGATAATAAAACAGAATATACACATAGATGGCCAATTGATTCTGACGAACCTAAAGTTACAAAAACAATACAAGCTAGAGATCTTTGGAATACTATTATACAATGTGCGCACAACACAGCTGAACCTGGTTTAATTTACTGGGACAGACAACATTGGTACTCTACGTCATCTGTTTATCCAGGATATGAGAATACATCTACAAACCCTTGTTCGGAAATTGCAATGCAAGGTGGAGACAGTTGTAGATTAATTGCTTTAAACCTATTTAAATTTGTTGAACAACCGTTTACTTCACAAGCAAAGTTCAATATGAAAAAGTTCTATCAAGCAACTTATGAAGGACAAAGATTAATGGATGATTTAGTAGATTTAGAAATAGAAGCTATTGGTAGAATATTAGCAAAAGTAGATGCTGATGAAGAACCGGAAATCATTAAGATGGTAGAAAAAGAAACTTGGGAGTTATTACTAAAAACTGGTAAAGAGGGTAGAAGAACCGGACTTGGATTTACTGCACTTGCCGATATGGTTGCAGCTCTAGGAATGAAATATGATTCTGATGAATCTATTAAGTTTATTGAGGGAATGATGAAAGAGAAATGTAGAGCAGAATTCGATTGTTCTATTGACATGTCGCTAGAAAGAGGTTCGTTTGTTGGTTTTGATAAAGATATTGAAGAGACATCAGAATTCGTACAAATGTTAAAAGTAGAACTTCCGGAAGTATACGAAAGAATGATGAAGTTCGGAAGAAGAAACATTTCTATTAGTACCGTTGCGCCTACAGGGACACTTAGTATGTTAGCTCAAACTTCTTCAGGAATAGAGCCAGTATTTATGACGGACTATAAAAGAAGAAGAAAATTAAACGATAGAGATACTGAAGAAAAAGTAGACTTTATTGATGATATGGGAGACAAGTGGCAAGAGTTTACTGTTTACCACCATAACTTGAAAAAGTGGATGGAAATTACTGGAGAAACAGATGCTAAGAAAAGCCCTTATTCGGGATCTACAGCTCCAGAAATAAACTGGGAACAAAGAGTAAAGATGCAAGCTGTAGTTCAAAAATATGTAACGCACTCTATTAGTTCTACTATCAATTTACCAAATGATGTATCAGAAGAAGAAGTAAGTAATATTTACTTAGAATCTTGGAAACAAGGATTAAAAGGAATTACTGTGTACAGAGATGGATCAAGATCTGGAGTACTAGTTGCTAATGACGATAAAGGAGGAGTTGAAGAAGCTAATTCAGAATTTTCAGTAAATCATGCACCATCTCGTCCGAAAAGATTAGATGCAAAAGTAATCCGTTTTCAAAATAACAAAGAAAAATGGATGGCAGTTGTTGGTTTATTAAACGGAAGACCTTATGAGATTTTTACTGGTAAAATTGAAGATGTTTTTGTTTTACCAAAAGGGGTAGAGTACGGTTGGGTAGTGAAAAATAAAAGAGAAGACGGAACTAGTCAGTACGATTTTCAATATGAAGATAAAGAAGGGTACAAAGTTACTTTTGGTGGACTTTCTCGTTCGTTCAATAAAGAATTCTGGAACTATGCAAAACTAATTTCTGGAGTATTACGTCATGGAATGCCAATACAATATGTGGTAGATTTAATTGGTAAGATGAATCTTTATGATGAAAATATCAATACTTGGAAAAGCGGAGTTGTAAGAGCTCTTAAAACATTTATTCCTGATGGGACAAAAGCAGATGATCATAAATGTTCTGATTGCAATACAGAAGGACTAATTTATGAAGAAGGCTGTCTGAAATGTGTAAACTGTGGATACAGTAAGTGTGGATAAAATAATAGTAAAGAGGTCTTTTTAAGACCTCTTTTTTATGCTAATTTATGTGGATTTCTTCCCTTTTTGATGATTTCATTTCCTTATTTATCATAAAATTTGTTTAGGGTGGAACAATTCCCTATTTAAATATGAACAGTGTATTTGTACTGTTTGTCAGTTTCACATTCCAAAAACAAATCATTTTGAGATAAAAGAGAACGACTTACAAAAACTCTTTTGGGGAAAAGTTCAATTAGGTCATTCTGCGGCTCTTTACGAATTTGTAAAAGATAGTCCTTTGCAAAAAATGATATATGCCCTGAAATATGAGGAAAACCAAAAAGTTGGAATCTTTTTAGGCAAACAAATTGGATATGAAATAGAAGAGGGTATATTTTTTAAAGATATTGACTATATTATCCCTGTTCCTCTTCATTCTAAAAAGGAAAAGATAAGAGGATACAGCCAAAGTAGGTGTATTGAAAAAGCAATAAAGAAGTTCTAAAAACAGAAATAGAGACAACAACACTAACAAGAACGGTAGATACTGAATCGCAAACTAAAAAGAACAAATACATCAGATGAGAAAATGTTGGAGAAGTATTCCGAATGACAGATTTAGAAAAATTAAAATATAAACACATTTTACTAATTGATGATGTGGTAACAACTGGATCTACTTTGGAAGCTTGCATTACATCACTACAACAAATTGAAGGAATAAAAGTTAGTATTGTTACAATTGCTATTGCTTAATGTTATATTTGCTGATATGAAATTACACCTCTCTATTTTTTTTGTTTTACTATTTAGCGGATGCGCCAATATGGTAGCGCCATCTGGAGGAGAGAAAGACCAAGAGGCTCCACGTTGTATTGATCACTTTCATCAAATTGAAATAGATAACAATAAAGAAAGTAAGCTTACTTATGTATTTGATGAAAGAATACAAGAACATAAATTTGTAGGTAATTTCTATATTTCACCGCCTTTAAATGGAGTTTCTCATAAAGTAAAGGGAAATGTATTAGAGATAATTATTAAGGACTATATAGATACTAATTTACATTATGAAGTAAGTTTTGGAAATTGTATAAAAGACCTTACAGAAGGAAATGTTTTAACCAAATTAATTGATGAGATTTATACTTTTAATAAAGAAATAAACTTACAACCTTTAGAGGTTTCTCTACAGAACTCTCTTACAAAGGAAGATGAAAAAAACCATTGGGTTTTACTGTATCAATTTGATGTTCAGGATTCTATAATCTTTAAAACATCTCCAAATTATGTGAGTAAATCTAATATAGACGGCTATTTCGTTTTCAATAATATAATTGAGGGAAGTTACAAAGTAGTTTCTCTTTCTGGGGATGATTATTTTTATCATGAAGATGAAATTATTTCTTTTTCAGATAAATTATTTGTTGCAGGTGTAGACACCTCAATTAAACTTTATACTTTTAATCCTTTATACGAAATTGATTCTACAGAGATATTGAAAGATACAACAATAACAGAAGGTGGAAACTTGACTTTAAATTCCGATTTTAGTGGAAATATTGTACTTCAACTATTAAAAGCAGATAAAGTTATTGTTCAAGAAAAATTTGAGAATACTTTTAACTTTACGCTAAAAAACATTTCCACAGGAGAATATACTTTAAGAGCTTTTCAGGATGAAAATGATAATGGTTATTGGGATACAGGGAATTTTTCTGAGAAGAAACAATCAGAAAAAACATATCATTTTCATGAAAAAATAACCATTCGCTCCAATTGGGACATAGAGTTAGAGTGGATTACGTTAGAGTAAAATCATCTCTGTCTTGTAAGAAATTCATCTGCCTTCTTTTTAACTTTAAATCTTCTAAGCTAATTTCTATTTGAAGCACCTCTATTTCATTTTCTGTTGCAGAAAGTAATTCGTTACCAAAAGCATCAAACACTTTGGTGTGACCATTAAAAAGAATTCCGTTTCCATCTTCTCCTACTCTATTCACCCCAATGGTGTAACACTGATTTTCAATAGAACGAGCTTTTAGAAGGGTATCCCAAGCCTCAATTCTTTTAACAGGCCAATTTGCTAAATAAATCAGTACATCATAATCTACATCATTTCTACTAAAAACAGGGAAACGCAAATCGTAACAAATAAGTGGACAGATTTTCCATCCCTCTATCTCTACAATTAACCTTTCTTCTCCTTTACTTATGTATCTTTCTTCTTTAATTAAAGAGAATAAATGATGTTTATCATAAGTGTGTATTGCTCCATTTTTTGAAATCCAAACTAGGCGATTATAAACCTTTTCATCTTCTGAAATCATTAAACTTCCAGCAATAGCACATCCTTTCTTTCTAGCAATTTCATTCATCCAACGCACCGTTTTGCCGTTCATAGTTTCTGCTAAATGATTAGATTTTGGACAAAAAGAAGTATTAAACATTTCAGGTAGTAGAATAATATCTGTATTCGAATTTTTTGATATTAATTCTTCAAGATGAAGAAGGTTTTTATCTACATCTTCCCAAAAAATATTGGATTGTATAAGAGACAGAATGAGGGTTTTTTTCATAAAAGCAAACTTAAAGAATTAATTAGATTGTCTAATTAAAACAACTTTTTTAAAATAATTTTATTCTATAACTATTCTTTTCTTTACTGTTCCATCGTCATAGATATAAAAGAGAGTTTGATTTTTTAAATCTTTAGATTCTCTAACTAAGATATCAACTACTTTCATTATCTTTTTGTCAAATGATCCTATCTCTCCTATAGAGGTCATACTACCCATCTTAGCCCAAACTCCTGAATTCGCATCCCATATCCAGGTCACACAACATGAATTTTTTAGTCGGGGTAGCAGGATTACAACCTAACACCTTTTTACATGATTACAGCAAGCATTCAAACTAAAAATTGCTCCGCTTTTTGCACCGCTAATCAATCTAGTAAGCCAAAATTAAAAAAATAATTGAAATTTAAGAGTAATTCGTTATTTTAAAAAATAAATATATAAATTAGCATTAAATTAAAAGAATAAAATAATGTCAAAAAAAGTTATAAGTACAACAAAATCACTTTATGAGATAATTTCCACTAATATACCAAATAAGATACCATATAACCAAAGGTCATATACATGGTCAAAGGGAAACTGGGAAACAATGTGGAACTCATTTTTCTCAATAGAAGACCAAGACACATTTCTTGGAAGTTTTATCTTCCTAGAGCCAGAAATAATTGGAGAACCAAAACAGATTTTTGACGGACAGCAAAGGATTACAACATTAACTATTTTATCAAAAGCGATTATAGATGTATTAGTGGAAAATGATGATGTTATAAATGCAGGAGCAATCTTAAGACAATTTATTATTGGATTTGACGATAAACCTAAATTAATTGTAAGTAAAACTATTGCAAATTATTTTACTCTCAATTTTCAAAACAGTGATATTCATAAAGAACCAGAAAATGGAAATACTAAAATAGAAAAGGAGATTTATAAAGCATATTTATACTTTTATACGCAAGTAGAAGATTATCTAAACACCAATAATAATACTGATGAATTTTACAAACTTTATAAACAAAGGTTATCTGAACTAGAAGTTGTAGAGATGACTATTTCTGACATAGTCTTAGGTATTGAAATTTTTGAGTCAGTTAATCATAGAGGAGAACAATTAAATGCCTCAGAATTGGTAAAGAATATATTAATTAAACATGCCAGACTTAATGATAAAGATCTTGAAGATTTAGATGATAGATGGAATAAAATAAATAATAGATTATCATTAACAGGATTCTCATTTATTGAGTTTATGCATTATTATTGGATTGCAAAATTCAAACCTGTTGGAAAAAAACATCTATTTACTTCTATGAAAAAAGAATTCAAGAGTGATTCTGATAAATGGTTAGAATTCTTTCATGATTTAGAATTATCATCTAAAACATTTGAAAACATATTTAACTGTAAAGACTATAATTCATTTAAAGTTCATTACCCGTCTGCAAATTCAAATCCAAGGCACTCAGCTGTTTATATGAGATATTTGAATTGTTTTAGATTTATAAGAAATAAATCTTGGATTATTCCAATCTTTACACTTTTAGATTATGAAACAAAATTAAATGAAAGACAAGTTTCAATTATAAATAAAGATAATTATCTTGTAAAGATATTTAGGAAACATTTTGTTTTCTCATTTTTACATTTTAATATCTTTTCATTTCCTACAAGAGATTTTACGCCTGCAATGTATAAGTTGTCAAAAGCAATAAATAAATCATTAATTGATTTTCCTCAAGACCATGAAAAGTCCAACAAAGATGTAAAAAAAGCCTTCAAGAATCATTTTGATGGATATGTAAAGAAAACTATCGATGTTTATAAAGTCCTAAATGAAGAATATTATGAGGGAATCAATAAAATAAAACATGACAATAATAACAAACATCTTATTCATACTATTTTTGGTGATATTGAGGAACTTGTTTTAAATGGATCATTCCATAATCAACAAAATCATTCTATAGAACATTACATGCCACAGGAAGCACAAGACAATTGGGACATCTCGAAAGATATTAGTAGAGCACACGAAAATAAATTAGGCAATATCTTAATTATAGATGCATCATTAAATGGTGAAATGCAAAATAAATCTCACGTAGAGAAATTAAAACTACTCAATAATGCGGAATCCAAAACTCTAATTACTAAAGAATTTATTGAAACAAATGAAAAGACAGATGGAGATTATAATTTTGAAAAGTTAAATGAAGAAAATCTAACTACTTCAGACTTTATATCCAGCCCTTCAGAGATTGACAAAAGAACAAAAATATTAGCAGATTACATAAAGAAGGCTTATATCACTGACTTTAAATATTAAGCATCTAAATTATTTCTCTATTAAAAAAATATGAACTACTCAATCTATAATCATAGGAACTCAAACGTATTAGTTGAACATGACAATAAGTTTAAAAAAGATTATAGTCAAATAATTAAGGTTATTGATTCTATCTCTGATTCAGATCTGATTAAAGAATTTAACTCTAGAAAAACAACAAGAAAAAATATTAAGAGTTTGTCTGAACCAATTAATAGTTTACTTAAGGAAAGGTTAGAAAATTTAGGTTGGAATTCTGAAAGTGGATTATTTAAAGAGCCTCCTTATAATAAATCCAACAGAAGTAGATGGAGGTTAGATTTTGCAAAAAACTTCATTTCAATTGAAGTTGCATTTAATCACCAAGAAGCAACTGCTCATAATATCATGAAGCCTGTTTTAGCAAGTGAATTAAATCATGTAGAAAAAGAAATCAAAACAGAATTAGGAATAATAATTGTTGCTACTGAAGAACTAAAGAAATCAGGAAATTTTGATGGAGCAATTGGTACTTTTGAAAAATTTAAGGAATACTTTAAACCATATCATAATCTTATATCAACACCAATAGTTCTAATTGGACTTACCTCACCTGAAAGTTTCATAATAGAAAAAGAAACTAGAGAGATCTTATCTTTCTAAAAAGAACATCTCCTATTTTCTCTACCACTCCAACAACAAGTGCATTCCCCATAAAGAATGCTCTTTTTGCATCAGTAATATTATCAAGTTTAGTGTGGTTAATAGGAAACATATTCAGTCTTTCTAATTCGACAGGTGTTAATCTTCTTAAACCTCTATCAGAATCAACTACATGTTTAAATCTTGAAGGAGATTTTCCTCCTTCTCCAGTAATTATAGTTCTTGAGGCATTATCTAATGCATCAGGGTAAATCATTCCGCCTTCAGTATAATTGTATTCAAATCCATTCTTAGTTTTTCTTTTTTCTTTTTTAGCACCCTTTAAGTATTCCCATTTAGGCTTGTCATTTTCATCAATAAAGAATTCAGAGCTCACTTCTCCATTTTGTAATATATCACCTAATACAGTTTTTTGGCCATTATATTTAGGCTTCGTTTTTGTTGTATAAACTTTTCCTTTAATCAATAATCCGGTATTTAGGAAAGGTGATATTTTGCCAGTTTTATTGAATTCGTTGGTTATTTCTACCAAATTACCTCTTAACTGAAATTCTTGCATTACATTTGATTGAATGACTGGAAAAGCACTAGCAATCGTTCCTTCTTTTATAATCCAATCGATTTTATTAGACTTTTGAAGTGTTTTATAAACTTCTGTAGATTTATGATAAGCAAGAAAGAAAATTCTTCTTCTTCTCTGTGGCATTCCGTATTCTGCTGCATTTATTACTCTCCATTCTACTGCATATCCCAAATTATTTAAACTTTGTAGCATTACTGCAAAATCACGCCCTCTTTGACTAACTGGTGATTTTAGAAGCCTATCAACATTTTCTAAAAACAAATATTTTGGTTTATTCTTCTTGTTTTCTAGAATTTTATGAATTGACCACCAAAGAACTCCTTTTTTACCTTTTAACCCTTTTGAATTATGTAATGTAGTTGCAACAGAATAATCCTGACAAGGAAATCCACCAACTAATAAATCATGATCTGGAATTTCCTCTACATTTCTAGATACAACCTCATTGATATTTTCGTTTGAGTGATTTGCTTTTCCAAAACGTGCTTCATAAACCATTGAGGCATGTTGCTTCTTGGTTGACGGTTCCCATTGGTTACTCCAAACAATTTTATAATTACTCTTCTCTAATCCAAGACGAAATCCTCCAACGCCAGCAAATAATTCAATTACTTTTATTTTTTTAGACATACTAGCAAATTTATAATTTAATTATTTGTTTCTCAATAATGTTTCATTTATTCTATAGTCTTGTTAATAATTAAAATATTTTATTTCTTAAAATAAGCATATCAGAACTAATTTTTGAATCAATTACTCGAGCATAAATTTGAGTAGTTCTTATATTATTATGTCCAAGCATTTTAGAGACTGTTTCTATAGGCACTCCGTTTGTTAAAGTAACGGTCGTAGCAAAAGTATGGCGAGCACTATGAAAAGTAATCTTCTTATTAAAATTACATAAAAGAGAAATTTCTTTAAGAGCTTTATTTGTCTTTTGATTACTAATCATTGGAAACACTCTATTTTCTCTATTTCTTTCTATTTTTTCTCTTGCGTTCTCTTTGTTCTCTCTATTTTTCTTCTCTATTTCTCTATATTTTTTCAAAAGAGAGAAAGCAGGTGGCAAGAGAGGTAAATTAGAAGGAATGTTTGTTTTACTACGCTTTATGTAAATCCACTCTAATCCATCATTACCGCTCTTTATGTTTTCTTTTTTCAAATTGTATAAATCTACGTACGAAAGACCCGTGTAGCAAGAGAACAAAAAAACGTCTCTTACTTTACTTAAGCTTTCATTTAATGTTACTTGCGAAATAGTAAGTAATTCTTCTTTTGTTAAGTAAACTCTATTTGTTCTTTTAAAGCTTATTTTAAATCCAGTAAATGGATCATTTGTTATGTAGTTATTCTTAAGAGAGAAATTAATAATTTTCTTAAGCCTTTGCATATGCTTCATCATACCATTATTATTACATTCTGTCTCTTTCAAAATATAGAGAGAAAAATGAGAGATAAAATGATAATCTACTTTACTTAGTAATACGTCTTTTTTACTATAAGTTTCTTTAATATAACTACGTAAATGCTTAAGAGTCGTTTTATAATTTTTAAAAGAGCCATAAGAGTATTCTTTGCCAATTAGAGATTTCATGTTTTTATTATGTTCTATAACTACATTTACTATAGAATTCATAATAACCATTTCATTTTTATAGTAATCTACTATTTTTTTGGAAGTAACTACTACATTCGCTTTAGTAAGCTCTTCGTATTTCTCTATTATTTCTATACGAATCGTTTCTAATTGCAAATTCATTGCTTTTTTACTATTACCTATTACGCGTGTTCTTTTGGAATCCCAATTTATATACGGCACATCTATTTTAGTACTAAACTTAGTTGTGGTGTCGTCATATCTCACACGACAATAAATTGGCGCCATGCCATTTTTCTTCATCATTGATTTTCTTGCCAAGAAGCTTACTAATAACTGTTTTTTCATCTTACAAATTTATTAAATTATACAATATAGTTACCATTTAATAAATTGATTATCAATAAGTTATCTTTAAAAATAAATATAAATTATCTTTAAAGATATACGTTTACAGATGCAAAAAGATGATTTTTTTAATGATGAAAAAAGAAGAAAATTTTTACTCCAATTTTCTTTCACCAGAATTTGCACCGTTTTACATTTTTTTTGGTGGCATTATCTGATAAAAGGGGGTAAAAAATTATTTTATAAAATAATTTCTAAATCTTATGTTCTTGGGCTTGGTAATCAGTGTGTTACTCCCGAAAATCAGTGATTTTCGGGGAGAAAAGTGTCGGGGTAGCAGGATTCGAACCTTTACTCTCTATAAACGACTTCCAATAAAGTTTGTCCAACTGCATTTAATGTTTCTCTATCAATATTATTCATATCATCTTTATGGGTATGCCAATGTTTGTTAAAATGGCTTTCAGTGGATGGGTCGTACTCAATAATATCAATAGTTGGTATGTGTGCAAGTATATTTACATATACATGGTCGTCCATAATCTCAGGTCCATTTTTATATTCAAAATATTTTCCAAATCCAATTTCATGTCCTTTTTTCCAAACTTTCTGCAGAATAGAAGAAGCAAAATAAGAGGAATTTCCTTCCATGTAAAAGCTTGCATTTTTCGCTCCAACCATATCTAGTAGAATACCAAAACGAGCATTATAATTTGATTGATGAGGAGTTTTACTCCAATGTTGCGATCCTAAACACCAGGAATCCTGCATAATAGGAAAATTAGAGTTTTCTGGCTGCCCATAATCTTCTGCATCAAAGAGGATGATGTCCACTCCAATTTTTGGATTTTTTAAACTGAATTGTCGTGCTAATTCTAACAATACTCCAACTCCACTTCCTCCATCATTTGCTCCTAAGATAGGGGAGTTTTGGTTTTCGGTATCATGGTCGGCAATATGTCTGCTATCCCAATGAGCAAATAAGGCAATTCTATTTACTTTCTCAGCAGAAAAACTAGCAATTATATTTTTTAAAGTGTGATTCTTTCCATCATAAGTTGTGATAGCTGCTTCTTGTACAATTACATCTGGAGTATAAGTTCTGAACTTTTTTTCTAACCAAATAGCACAGTTCTTCCATGGTTTACTACTAATAACTCTTGGTCCGAAACTTACTTGTTTTTCTACAAAAATATAAGCCGAATCTGCATTAAATACAGGAACATCAATTTTTAATTTTGGATCAGATACCTCTTTCTTCTTTTGTTGAGGTTCTGTGGAGCAAGAAAAAATGAATAGCATTATGATTGTGCCCATTACAGAGATAACTTCTCTTTTTAGAAGGATTTTTTTTTTAAAAATATCATATTTCATATCTATCATCTTAAATCTATTTTTTAACTTCCCAGCTGCTTCCTTCTCTACCATCTTTTATTTGAACACCTAACTTGTCTAACTCTTCTCTAATCAAATCAGCAGTCTCAAAATTTTTGTTCTTTTTTGCATTTCTTCTTAGTTGTAATACTAATTCCATTACCTCATTAGTTAGGTCATTGCCACTACTTTCTTTTGGAGAGATAAACCCTAAAATATCAGTAACAAACGTGCTAAATATTGTTTTTAGTTTTGATAAATCAATTGAAGTTAAACTTTCCTTTCCGTCTTTTACTGAATTGATAATTCTTACCCCATCAAATAAATGTGCAATAAGAATAGGAGTATTAAAATCGTCATCCATGGCGGTATAGCACTTTTCTTCTAAAGCATTTACATCATAAGTTGAAGTGTCAGAAGTTGGGATCCTTCCTAATGTTTGCATGGCGTTCATCAGTTTTGTAAATCCTTTTTCTGCTGCTTGTAGAGCTGCATTACTAAAATCTACTGTACTTCTGTAGTGTGCTTGCAAAATGAAGAAGCGAATAGTCATTGGTGCATACGACCTTTCTAATTTAGCGTGACTACCAGTAAAAAACTCTTCCAAATTAATAAAGTTTCCAAGGGATTTCCCCATCTTTTTTCCATCTACAGTAATCATGTTGTTGTGCATCCAATAATTTGCAGGATCACAACCATTACTAGCATTGCTTTGAGCAATTTCCGCTTCATGATGTGGGAAAACCAAGTCCATTCCCCCCCCATGTATATCAAAGGTTTCACCCAAGTACTTTTTACTCATTGCCGAACATTCTATGTGCCAACCTGGAAATCCTTCTCCCCATGGGGAAGGCCACCTCATGATGTGCTCAGTGTTTGCTTGTATCCAAATAGCAAAATCAACAGGACTTTTCTTTTCCGATTGTCCGTCTAAAGTTCTAGTTCCTTCTAAAGTATCTTCTAATTTTCTGCCTGATAAAGTTCCATAAGGATACTTTTCATTGTATTTATTCACATCCAAATATACGGTTCCATTTACCTGATAAGCAAATCCATTTTTCAGGATTTGTTTTACCATTTCAATTTGTTCAATAATATGACCAGTTACAGTAGGTTCAATACTTGGAGGTAAACAATTTAATTCTGACATTGCTTTGTGGTAACTTATGGTATAAAACTGAACAATTTCCATAGGTTCTAATTGTTCTAATCTTGCTTTTTTAGCAATTTTATCTTCTCCTTCATCTGCATCATTTTCAAGGTGTCCCGCATCTGTGATGTTCCTTACATATCTTACTTTGTAGTCAGAATGAGTAAGATAACGAAACACGATATCAAAAGTAATCCCAGGACGAGCATGTCCTAGATGTGGGTCTCCATAAACGGTAGGTCCACAAACATACATTCCTACATGATTTTCTACTATAGGATTAAATACTTCTTTTTGCCTTGTAAGAGTATTATATATCTGTATTTTTCTGCTCATTATGCTATGGTTTTATATTTCTCAATTAGATTTTTCATCATATTTGAAGTCATTTTCTCTAAATTATATTTCAATTCCCAACCCCAATCTTTCTGAGCATAATTATCATTAATGGAGGATGGCCAAGAATCAGCAATTGCTTGTCTGAAATCAGGATTGTAAGTCATTTCAAAATCAGGGATATGTTTTTTAATTTCTGATGCAAGTTGTTTTGGGGTAAAGCTTATTCCTGCCAGATTATAAGAAGAACGAATTTTCACTTGTTCTGCAGGAGCCTCCATTAATTCAATAGTGGCACGAATTGCGTCTGGCATATACATCATTGGTAATCCTGTATTTTCAGAGAGAAAACTTTCATATTTTCCATACTGAATAGCTTGATGAAAGATGTCTACCGCATAATCTGTTGTTCCACCTCCAGGTGATGCTTTCCATCCAATCAATCCAGGATAACGGATACTTCTTACGTCTATCCCAAATTTATTGAAATAATATTCGTTCCATCTTTCCCCAGATTGTTTGGTAATTCCATAAACTGTATTCGGTTCCATTACTGTGTATTGTGGTGTGTTTTCCCTTGGGGTTGTTGGACCGAAAACCGCAATAGAAGAAGGCCAAAAAATCTTTTTTATTAACCCATCTTTTGCTAAATCCAATACATGAGAGTGTGATCTCATATTTAATTTCCATCCTAATTCTATATTTTGTTCTGCAGTTGCTGAAAGAAGAGCTGCTAATAAATAAACTTGAGTAACTTTATATTTTATAACAATACTAATGAGTAATGATTGATTCATTATATCTAATTCCTCAAACGGACCGGATTCCATCACTTCCTTGCAGGAAGGTCTAATATCAGAAGCGATAACATTTTCATTGCCGTACTTTTTCCTTAGTTCCATTACTAATTCAGTACCAATTTGCCCTGAAGAACCTATAATTAAAATTCTCTCTCTCATTAAAATAATTTTGACAAAGATAATATTTCAGACCAAATTTTTAGTTAAAAATCCTAATCAATACAAATCATAGTTTTTATATCTTTGCAATTCATAAAATGATCAATATGGATCCCAACGCTGGTAAAAAACATATGTTTAATAAATTAAGTAAAGATCAGTGCGTAGCTTTACTAGAAAAAGAAACTTTTAATAGAGTTACTATTTCTTTTTATAAATATATTATTTTAAAAGATTTGCCAGAATTGAGAGATGAACTTTATAACAAGTGGAGTGATTTAGGAATTTTAGGTAGAATATACATTGCGCAGGAGGGGGTAAATGCACAGTTAAGTGTTCCGGAACTGCATTGGGAAGAATTTGTAAAAAACATTAATTCGTATGATTTTTTTGAAGATATCCATTTTAAGATTGCGGTAGAAGATGATGGAAAATCATTTTTTAAATTGACAATTAAAATCAGGAAACAAATTGTTGCTGATGGTTTGTCTATTAAAGATTATGATGTTACAAATGTAGGAAAACATCTTTCAGCAAAACAATGGAATGAGGCCATGAATAATGGGGCAATAGTGGTAGATATGAGAAATCATTATGAAAGTGAAATTGGGAAATTTGAAGATGCAATTTGTCCAGATGTAGAAACATTTAAAGAAGAACTTCCTGTTGTGAAAGATTTATTGAAAGGAAAAGAAAAGGAAGAGGTTCTACTTTATTGTACAGGAGGAATTAGGTGCGAAAAAACTTCTGCATATTTAAAACATTGTGGTTTTGAAAATGTAAGTCAGTTACATGGAGGAATTATAGATTATGTACGCCAGTTAAATGAAGATGAAACTATTGAAAATAAATTTTTAGGGAAGAACTTTGTTTTTGATGAAAGAAGAGGAGAAAGAATATCTGAAGATGTTATTAGTACATGCCATCAGTGTGATGAACCTTGTGATATGCATGTAAATTGTAATAATGTAAATTGTAATTTACTATTTTTACAATGTAATAAATGTCAGAAATTACATGAGAATTGTTGTTCGGTAGAATGTATTGAGATATTAACACTTACTGAAGAAGAAAAGCTCACACTTAGAAAAGGTGTAGAAAATAAAAAGATATATTATAGCCATAGCAGAGTTAAATTAAACTTGAAAAGAGTAGAAAAATGAAAAGAACTAAGATAAAGAGTGCTTTAAGTAATAAAGTAATAGGACAAGAAATTTGTTTGAAAGGCTGGGTGCGTACTCGTAGAGGGAGTAAGAATGTTTCTTTTATTGCATTGAATGATGGGTCTACAATTAATAATATTCAAGTTGTTGCAGAAGGAGAGAGTTTTAATGAAGATGTTTTAAAAAAGATTACAACAGGAGTTGCAATTTCTGTTATTGGTATTTTAGTAGAATCGAAAGGAGGTGGACAAAATGTAGAGGTTTTGGCTGCTGCAATTGAAGTATTAGGTGAAGCGGATGCAGATGAATATCCGTTACAGCCTAAAAAACATTCTTTAGATTTTTTGAGAGAGAAGGCTCACTTAAGATTTAGAACCAATACATTTTCAGCAGTCTTCAGATTAAGACACGCACTTACTTTTGCTGTGCATAAGTTTTTTAACGATAAAGGGTTCTCTAATATTCATACTCCAATAATAACAGGAGCAGATGCGGAAGGTGCAGGGGAAATGTTTCAGATAACTAATCTCAATTTAGAAAATATACCTAAAACAGATGGTAAAGTTGACTACACAAAAGATTTTTTTGGGAGTAAAACTAATCTTACTGTTTCTGGTCAACTTGAAGCTGAATTAGCAGCAATGGCTCTTGGTCAGGTTTATACTTTTGGTCCAACTTTTAGAGCTGAAAATTCAAATACCTCTCGTCATTTATCAGAATTTTGGATGATAGAGCCTGAGATTGCCTTTGCTGATTTGGATGAAAACATGGACCTGGCAGAAGAATTTTTAAAATATTGTATTCAGTATTGTATTACAAATTGTGCAGATGATTTAAGATTTTTAGATGGTAGGTTAGAGAATGAAGAGAAAAACATGAAGAAAGAAGAAAGATCAGAAATGGGTCTTTTAGAAAAACTTCAGTTTGTAATTGAAAATGATTTTGTAAGATTAACTTACAGAGAAGCAATTGATATTTTAAGAAATTCAAAGCCAAATAAAAAGAAGAAATTTAATTATATCATTGAAGGTTTTGGTTCTGATTTACAATCTGAACACGAAAGATATTTAGTAGAAAAGAAATTTAAGAAGCCAGTTATAATTACAGATTACCCTAAAGGAATAAAGGCATTTTATATGAAACAAAATGAGGATGGGGAAACTGTAAGGGCTATGGATATCTTATTCCCTCAAATTGGTGAGATTATTGGTGGATCGCAAAGAGAAGAAAACCTAGATAAATTAGTTGCCAGAATGGAGGAAATGGAGGTAGATAAAGATGAACTTTGGTGGTATTTAGAAACTAGAAAGTTTGGTACTTGTACTCATTCTGGTTTTGGATTAGGTTTTGAAAGGTTAATTATGTTTGTTACAGGAATGAAAAATATTCGTGATGTAATTCCTTTTCCAAGAACTCCTCAAAATGCAGATTTTTAATAGATGCAAAAACAGAAATTACAACAAAAATTAGGTTTTAAACTGTCTCCTCAACAGATTCAGTTTTTAAGTTTGTTGCAAATTCCATTAGTTTCTTTAAATAGTAGAATACAAGATGAACTAGAGGAGAATCCAGCTTTAGAAGAAACGGATCAATCGGATGATATCCCTATTGAAGAACTTCAAGAAGATCATCCTAATTCCTATAAATACAGACAAAATAATGCTGTTGAATTTACTGAAATTCAATTATCTAATTCAGAAGAATCATTAGCAGAATATTTAAAAAAACAACTACTTGTATTAAATATTCAGGAAAAAAACAAGTTTCTAATAGAATACTTAATTGATAGTTTAGATGAGTATGGATGGATAAATAGAGAGATTTTTTCTATTTCAGATGATTTACTCATCAACCTAAATTTAGAGTTTTCGGAAGAAGAAATAATAAAATCATTGCAAATAATTCAGAACTTAGAGCCTTATGGGGTAGGAGCAAGAAATCTGAAAGAATGTTTACTCATTCAATTAAAAAACAAGGAACAAAATGAGATTGTAGAACGCTCTATTCTTGTTTTAAAAAATCAATACGAACGATTTAGTAAAAAGAATTTTGAGGGTATAATGAGGCAGTTAAATTTATCTGAAATAGATTTAAAACAGGTGTATGATTTAGTTGAAAAGTTGAACCCTTTTCCAGTTTCTAACTTTATAAAAAGCACTACTTCTGCTTATATTACTGCTGATTTTTTGGTGAATATTATTAATGAAAAACATATAATTTCACTTTCCAAAAGAAGTGGTAAAGAAATACGAGTTAATAAACATTATCAGAAAATGATGGATGATACTTCTGATGAAGCAGCAAAGGAATTTTTAAAAAAGAAAATTGAGTCGGCTAATTGGTTTAAAAATGCAATTTTACAAAGAGAAGAAACTTTATTAAATGTAATGAATGCAATCGTAAGTTTTCAGGAAAAATATTTTTTATCTGGAGAGGATGAACATTTAAAACCAATGATTTTAGCAGATATTGCGAATATTGTAAAGATGAATATCTCTACTATCTCTCGTGTTACAAATAGTAAATATGTACAAACTTTTTTCGGAACTTTTTTATTGAAAGATTTGTTTTCAGAAGCATATAGAAAAGATAATGGAGAATTAATTTCTACAAAAGTAATAAAAAGTAGATTGAAAGAAATTATTGAGATGGAAGATAAAAAAAACCCTTACACAGATGAAAAACTTGCAGAGCTTTTAGGAGAAGATGAGTACCATATTGCCAGAAGAACTGTCTCAAAATACAGAGAAGGATTATCCATAGAAACTTCAAAATACCGTAGGGAATTATAATGAAACTTTCAAAAATACTTTCTTATATTTTACATCCTATATTTATGCCTATTATAGTAATGTATGTTGCATTAAATTATGTAGAATATTATATGATAATTTTTGAAAACTATCAAGTACCCCTTTATATATCTCTTTCTATTTTCACAATAATTTTTCCATTAATTGCCTCTATAATTTTTGTAAAGACTAATAAAGTGGAGTCTTTAAAGATGAATATAAGAGAGGAACGAGAGGGTCCTATTTTAGCTTTTATCTTCATTATGATTATTGGTTTACCAATTTTCAATAGAATAGCTCAGCTCTCTTCATTTCTCACTGCTATGTATGTTTCCACCATTGTTATATTAGTTTTTGCATATTTTATTAGCAAGAAATGGAAAATTAGTTTACACATGATGGGAATTGGAGGTGCGACAGGAAGCTTTATTGCTTTAAATTACATGTTTGGAGGTTTATATTATTGGGTGATTTGCTTTATTGTCCTTTCAGGATTATTATCATTTTCAAGATTAGATCTGAAAGCACATAATAGACCTCAAGTTTATACAGGTTTTGTTTTAGGATCTTTACTGCAAAGCATAATTATAATAAATTATAATTCAATAATCTCTACAATTTCTATTTTTCGTTCTAGCATAGCATCTTTACTATAAACTGAATTTCTTCTATCTTTTGGATTATCACTCACATTTTTCTTAGATTGATTTTCTCCAAATGGAAGTTCAATAATTTTCAAATTTCCGTTATTAAGAAAGAATTTTAGATGACCGTTATCAAAAGTATTTATTAAATTTATAAAAGATGAAATTCTCCTTCTTGTCAGATTAATATTATAGTCTTTCTTGTGTAATGGACTGGCGAATCCTTTGATATGAAGTTCCATATTATTTCCTTTTTTTAAGGATTGAAGAACATAATTTAAAGTAGCATTTAATTTATTATAATTCCCTTTTAGGTTAGATTCAAAGAAATTTTCTATTTCTATATTTTCATTTATTTTCAGGTATTTATCTTTTAGTAAGTAATATGAAATATATGTTTCCTTGTATGTTTTTTTAGTTGATATTTTCAGGGTGTTTCTATCGGGTTCATCATTATGAAAGTATAATTTTATAGGCAGATGTTTTTTAATAGTATCGTTAAAAGTTAAGATAATACTATCTTTTTCAGGGTATTTAAAAGAGAAAACATCATTACAACAATTTTCTTCATTTTCGAAAATGGAGGGACTTCTGTTGGAGGAGAAGTGCCCAGAATATTCATCATAAAAACTCAAATATAAATCATCTTCTTTGGAGTTTAACTCTTCTACTTTTTCTGTCTTATTCCACAAATTTAAATTCCCAGCAGCTTTATAAATATCAATTCCATTTTCTTTTTCATCTCTATCCGAACTAAAGAAAAGTTCTCCTGTCCATACATTATAAAATGGAGTAATCTCATTGTATTCAGAGTTTATTCTCTTTCCAGCATTTATAGCTTCTCCATAATTTCTAAACTTATCTATTACCGAAAACCAAATATCAAATCCTCCAAATCCACCCTTTCGGTCCGAAACAAAATATAAAATGCTTTTATTGTTGTAGTTGCTTTTATGAGGCTGTGTATTGACAGAATTTGGAAGGTTAATTTTGTTATTCAAAAATTGAGTAACAGGTTTTTTATAATCTCTAAACGCAATTTTACTATGCCCAAATTTATCTATTACACTATAATAAATATAATGTTCATCTTTTAGATAAGAGATATTTGCATATGAATATGCTTTTCCTAAATGATGATATTTTCCTTTTTTCCATACTCCATTTTCTAGTTCTGTTCTGAAAATTAAGGATTGGTATTCTCCTTCTTCTAAAGTAGAGGAGGTGTAAAAAGCCTTGTTTTCATTTGTTTGTACAAAGTTGAATTCCGCTCCAACTGTATTTATATTTTTAGTCAAATGTTCTATTTTCACTTCTTGTGATAAAGAAATAAATGGAATATAAATCAATATTATTTTTATAAATATTTTGGACATTTCTCTTCTTCTTTATTTATTATTTTTTTCTTTTTCTTCTTTTTCCAAAGATATATAATAGAGAACTCGAAACCACTTTTATAATTACTTGCTATAGTTAAATCAGAAGTGTTGATATCGTAACTTATATTAAACTGAAGATTATCTTTTTCTAATCCAAAACCAAATATGGCCGCATCATTTATTCTGTAATAAGCCAAAGGAAATAATATTATTTCATCCAATTTTATTTCCGATCGTACACCAATTAATATCTCTTTTTGTACCCATTGATTAGTAATTATTAGCTCTGAATTCACTTTTATCATTTCAGAATATTTATACGAAACCCCCAGATTTACATTGTTTTTTATTGGTAATTTCACATTCTCATTAAAAGACATATTTGCCTGATTAATATGGTAGGTAGACAATCCTAAATGATAACTTAATATTTCATACGGATTTGTTCTATAATCTAGTCCGATTCCAATATCTGGGAAAAGAAAATTATCTGAAATAAAGTTTTCCTCTTCCTCAAAAATTAAAGAGGAATAATCAATAGTTTTTTGTCCAAAACCAATAATTCCACCGATAGAAAAACTATTTACTTTTAACACTTTATAGTTTTTACTAAGAGCTATATTTAATTGATTTAATGTAAGTTTCGAATCACCTGATTTATCGTTAAAAAACTGAACTCCTAAGCTTAAACCTTTAATGAAATCTTTATTTTCAAAGGAAGTAGAAAAGGTAGAAAAAGGTACAGTAACCGAATTCCATTGTGATTTTCTTTGAACAGAAACTCTGTAATCTTCTTCTCCTAAATCACCTACTACAGCAGGGTTGAAATACATTCTGTCTACAAAATTTTGGGAAAAATGGATGTCTTGTGAAAGGCTAATTCCACTAATAAATAATAGTAATATTAGTAGTTTCCCCTTCATCTTATAATAGTTATATTTCCTTTTTCAAAGAGTATTTTCTCTCCAATACATTTAATTTCCAAATAATAATCCAATACTTGCGGAGCGAGTAATTCCCCTTTAAAATAACCGTTCCAGCTTTCATTTACATTTTCAGAAAAATATACTTTTTCTCCAAATCTATTAAATATTTCTATTTTAAATTTTGTGATAATACCATCTTCATCTACAATTCTGTAAAAGTCATTTTTAAGATCTTCATTTGGACTAAAAGCATTTGGAATTAGTATTCTACTTTTATCACAAAATACATTTTTTACAATTATAAAAATAGAGTCTTCAATTTGACAGAATTCATTGTAAATAATTGCATTGTATTGCGTAGAAATTTCCGGATAAAGTAAGATAGAATTTATGGTATCATTTGTACTCCAAATCACATTCTCATTTGTAGAAATATGTAACTGAGTAGATTCACCTACAAATATAATAGTATCAGTTGCCCAAAGGGAATCTGAAATGGGATAGTTGTGAACTGTAACAAAAATAGAGTCGGAAATATAACAACCTATTATATTTGTTGATGTTACTTTATACCATGAAGAACTATCGGGAAATGAAATAAAACTGGATGAATCTGAACCGAAAAATAATTCGTATTTTGACTCCCAATTATAAGATACTATTGGATCTAAAGAGCTTAAATCATCTACTTTTATAAAGATAGAATCTGCCTTACAAATTTCAGTAATTCCACTTAAATTAATTGCAATATTATTGTTCGTTACCTTTACGCTATCCATATCCGAACAATTATTGTTTTCCACTAAAATATAAAATGTTCCTATATTATTTGCGGTGTAAAAATTGGAGAAGCTAATAGTATCCGTAAAGTTAATATTTGTAGACCAAATAATTGAATTTATAGTTCCGCTAGTATTAGCGGAAAGTTGGATAGGTTCCTTACAAAAGGAGGTGTCATCACTAGGATTTATATTTAGACTATCTGTGTACACCCACTGGTAAATTGTGTCAGCACAATTTCCGTCTGAAATAATTAATTTATATTGAGTAGAGGAATTTACAGAAGCAATAGGGTTCGGAATAGCTACATTATTCAATCCCACAGATGGAAACCAAAAGTAGGAAATAGAAGGGTCGTTAATTGGTAAAACTCCAATTTGTACTGATTCTCCTTTACAGATTTCTACTTCTTGTAAATTAGAGGAAGAGTTGGATAATATATAAATCTGTTTTGTAATAGTATCTGATAGATTACAAGCAGTAGGAGAGGAAGAAATAAGAGTAATAATATAAATTCCAGGAGTTAAATATTGATGGGTTGGGTTGTTTTGTGTAGAGTTATTTCCATCTCCAAAATCCCAAAAATAAGTTGTGTTTTGAGGATGAGTACTTAGGTTGGTAAAGGAAATGTTATTACTACAACCCACCCAAGGAGCGTCAAAATCTGCTAAAATAATAGGGAAATTTAAATCGAACTTAAATACTCCATTATTACAATTGTTAGAGTTGTTAGTTGTAGATACTGCTCCCGGATTTGGGTAAATTGGGAAGTCGTTATAATTGCCACATCCCGCACAAACGGATTGATAAATTACCCCCTTTTTATCGAATCTACTTGTTCCCCCATCTACATGTTCTGCACTTTGACTTCCCCCAAAATAAGTTCCATAAACAAGATTGTTTAGCCCATCATCTAAAATCATGATGTAAAAATCATTTCCGTCTGTTGTATTCTGAAATGCATTTGCTGTAATAGGCATATTTAAAGAAGAAAGAGGTCCGTTTCCAGTTCCACTTCCCCAACCTGAAATGTAAATATTATTACAAACATCTACCAAAAATGCTGTAGGAGAAATATCTGGTGTTCCTTTCCCTGTTCCTACAACTGTGGAACGCAAAAGTTGTTCTAAATTATTAGATAAAATAGCAATAAACTGATTTGCTTCTGTTTCAAAATAAGAAGCATTCTGTATGAGTGTACTCCCTAGAGCTTTTGTTTGTCCAAAAATATAAACTTCTTCCTCCGAGTTCAGTTCTACAAAATAGGATTGATCGTAAAATTCGGAACCAAAATAAGTAGAATTGATAATAGTATTTCCATCAGAAGAAATATGCGTTACAAAAGCGTCTGCTTTTATAGAATCTAAATATGAGTTTTGATAGGCATTTGTAGAAACAGGAAAGTTATCGGAAATAGTACCTCCAGTAACAAATATATTGTTGTTATTATCCAATGTCAAAGAATAAATTGCGTCATCTCTATCACCTCCCAAGTAAGAGCTCCAAATAATCGCACTTAGTTGGTTGTCCATTTTTACAATACACCCCTCCTGAAATCCATTGTTATTTTGTTGAAAGGAAGAAGTAACTGGAAAGTCGGTAGAGTAAGTAGATGTAGCCAAATAAATATTGTTGTTTTGGTCAATATCAATTTCACCTCTTACCTCATCTGCATAATTACTTTTTAGTTTTTGTGATGTATTTAGTCCATCATTTCCAGTACCACCAATATAAGTAGAAGCAAGTAAATTACCCCCATTTGTACTAATTCTACTTACTATAATATCACTTCCATTTGGGAAAGAAACTCCAAGTCCACTTGGAGAAAATCCACTTCCTCCACTAAAATTAGTTTGATACGCTCCATTTGTTGTTGGGTAGTCATCTGAACCAGTCGTTCCGAAAATAAATAGTTCATCCAAATTATTTACAATCATACTATGTGGTAACTCATCCTTACTCCCTCCCAAATAAGTAGAGTATATCCTGACTGTTCCGGTGGTGTCGTATTTTGTAATTCCAATATCTGTTCCTCCAGAAGTATTTGCATAATTAATCTGATAAGCACCGAGTGTTGTGGGGTATCCTATACCAAATACAGTGCTACCGGAATATAAAAATCCATAATTATCGTAGGTTGCAGTATATCCAAAATTATCAGATGTAGAACCAGAATAAGTAGAGAAAATTAAGGTAGGGTCAATAACAAGTTTCTTGGATTTATCGTACCTATTTGGAAATTCAAAAGATAAGATATTCTGTTTTAGGTTGAAATTAACTTCTACCTTTACCTCTATTCCATTTATTATTTGATAGGCATAAGGAGCTAATTCTGTAACGATATTTACAGAGGTTTTAACAATTAAATTTCCATTTTTTAAATATATATCTTCTTGTCCTGAATATTTTATTTTTATTTTCTCAGTAGAATAATTTGGATGAACAATTAAATCGTATTTCAGATTTTCTTCTGAAAAATACATTTGTAAATCTATTCCATTATAAATATTTTTTTGAGATACCGATTTGTAAAAATATACTTTCTCGGCCCAGTTTTTAGTATTGTAAAAATTTTCGTAATAATTACTCTTTTCAGAAAGGATTATTTCAGTATTTGGACTTGAATTTATGAAATTTGCAGAAAAGGAGTGAGCGTCTATCCAATCTTCATTTCGTGTTAAATCATGTCTTTCTTGTAATTGTTTGCTGTTATAAAAGGAGTATATAAACTCCCCCTTTTCTATAAAAATAGAACCTCCAGGAGTCTTAACTTTAGAGTGAACAGAGTTAGGTAATTGTCCTTTGTTTTCAATAAAAGGATAATTTGTTTGAGAAAAACTAAACACAGAAATACTCATAAAAAGACCAATTAGCCAACGAGATTTTCCCCTGTTATTTCTCATACTGCTATTTTACGAAATTCTTAAGTATTTTAGTGTATTTAGTTCTTACTTTTTCAAAAGCTTCTTTGTTTTCTTTCTTTAGAGGTAGCGAAGGAGGTAAGGATTGTTTAAAATGGTCGACCTGTTTTCCATATAAAAAGAATTCGTAATGTAAATGTGGACCGGTAGCATATCCGGTACTTCCTACATATCCTATTACATCACCTTGTTTTACATAATCACCTTTTCTTGCCCCAGATTTAAATTTAGAAAGGTGTGCGTAAAGAGTAGTGTACTTATCATTGTGTTTTACGATAACGCAATTACCATATCCACCTTTCCGGCTTGAGTATGTGACAGTACCACTTGCCGTAGTCATTATAGGGGTTCCGGTACTAGCAGCATAATCTGTTCCTTTATGTTTTTTCCATTTCCCAGAAATAGGGTGTTTTCTATTCCCAAAACTAGAACTTACTCTAGCAAAATCAATTGGCGATTTTAGAAAGGCGCTTCTCAAATTGTTTTCATTTTCATCAAAGTAGTCTACATAATTTTCATCTTCATTAAATCTAAATGCGTTTATTGTTTTTCCTTTATGAGTAAAGGATGCCGCAAATACCTTGCCAATACCTACATATTCATCATCTACATATTTTTCTTCAAAATAAACTATAAAAGAATCTTTAGCTTGAATTTGGAAGAAATCAATAGACCATCCATAAATACTATTAGCAAGTTTATCTACTAATGGGGGAGCTTTCTCTTCACCAAGTTGTTTTGCAATAGAATACCACAATCCACCACCTTGTTTTATAGTTCCACTTATAATATTGTTTTTTGTTGTAACTTCTTTTTCACCTTTATACACAGATATGGTATCTCTAAAGTCGAATACTATATATTCAGTTTTAGATTTTTGATAAACAAAACATTTAGCAATAGAATTAGAGTCTTTAGAACAGATAACTGTATACCCTTTTCCACTTTGTATGTTTCGTAAGTCGAAAATATCCTTTGAAGCTTGTTCTAATTTATAGATATCAGTATTATTAATATTGTACTTTCCTAATATTTGGCTAATGGCTTGTCCTGGATTGATAACTCCTTCTATTACAGAATACTCGTCTGTCTCATAACTAATTCCATCTCTTAATTCTATAGAATCCTGTGGGATACCATCTTCAATAATTTCATTAATTGTTGGTGGAATAATTTTAACAGTATCTACTGTTACTTCATCTTCTTTAGTAGTATCGTTTTCAGATGCGGTATTACAAAAAATCAGAATAGTTGAAATAAAAAGTAATAGAGTAGTAGGAAAGAAGTATTTTCTCATTAGAATGTTGTAATTAAATGTTATGCCAAAATAAGTATAAATTCCACATAAATTTTAGAAATTTTAATCAGTTATTGACAATGGATATTTAATATTTTTTGCTGTTTGAATGTCAACTTCCAGACTTCCAACTAATATTCCCATTTCTAATTTTATTAATATGTGATTTTTATCATCAGAAACCCAAATTATTAAATCATCTTCATTGCTAAATACTCTCCCAATTTGGACTTTAGGTTGTAGTTTGATACATCTTATCTTTCCTATTTTGCTATTAATTACTTCAGTAGCTAAATACTTTACTTCCATCATGTAATTTTCTTCATCTAAAAACATGTTGATATAAAATGGTTCTTTACTTTTCAATTCTTTTGATGATAAACTTCTTCCATAAATAAAAGAAGAGAGCATGTCTTGGCTTTTTTTGACGCAATCATAACTACCCTCCTGTGTATTTACCTTATTTGTTTCTTGATTAAAAAAATACTCCTGATGAATTTTATCACTACCTTCAATGATATCTCTTTTAAAATATCTTGGTAATCTACTGGAAGTGTTAACTATAGTTTCGTATCTATCTCTAATTTTGAAAAATACATCAATAATACTATTGGTCTTGCCTTCTAATACAACTGTTATTTCATTATTTTTTTTATCTACTGAATATTTAGCATAACCTCCGCTAAATAATCCATAATGTATGTTATAGGAGCAACTTTCTCCGTGTTTTATATTAATTTTCCTTGTTTGTGAGTAGCTGAATATAGGTAGTAAAATAAGAATCCAGATTAAATTTCTCATACACCAAATATACGAAATAACTTCAACATTTAATTTCATATTAATCTGTATCTTTGCAATATTAATTATGAGTAAATACTCTGCTAGTCCATTATTATCTAAAATAAATTCTCCTTCTGATTTAAGAAAGTTGAGTAAAACTGATTTGCCTCAAGTTTCAGAAGATTTACGACAATTTATTGTTGATGTTGTTTCTGAAAAAGGAGGTCATTTTGGTGCTAGTTTGGGTGTTGTAGAGTTAACGGTTGCTTTACATTTTACTTTTAATACCCCTTACGATCAGTTAGTTTGGGATGTAGGTCATCAGGCTTATGGTCATAAAATACTTACTGGAAGAAGAGAAAATTTTCATACTAATAGAATTTACAAAGGAATTAGTGGATTCCCTAAAAGATCAGAAAGTGTTTATGATACTTTTGGTGTGGGGCATTCCTCTACTTCTATTTCAGCAGCTTTGGGTATGTCCTTAGCTTCCGAATTAAAAGGAGATAAAAACAAACAACATATTGCAGTTATTGGGGATGGATCTATGACTGCTGGACTTGCTTTTGAAGGATTAAACCATGCGGGTTCGGAAGATACAAACTTGCTAATTATCTTAAATGATAATTGCATGTCCATTGACCCTGCTGTAGGCGCTTTAAAAGAATATTTAACTGATATTGCAACTTCTAAAACTTATAATAGAGTAAAAAATAAAGTCTGGAAAATATTGGGTAAAATCAGTAAATTTGGTCCGAATGCTCAGAAGGTAGCTCAGAAAGTAGAGGGGGCTATTAAATCTTCTTTATTAGGTGAGAGCAATTATTTTGAATCTTTAAATTTCCGTTATTTCGGGCCTATTGATGGTCATGATGTAAAACATTTAGTAGAGGTAATGGAAGATTTAAAACATATTCCAGGTCCTAAAATTTTACATTGTATTACTCAAAAGGGAAAAGGATTTAAACCAGCTGAAGATGGAGATACTACAAAATGGCATGCGCCAGGTTTGTTTAATAAAGAAACAGGAGAGATAATTTCTCCGAAGAAGAAAAAAACTCCTCCTAAATATCAGGATGTTTTTGGGGACACTATAATTGAATTAGCGAAAGAAAATGCATCTATTGTTGGTGTTACTCCAGCTATGTTATCTGGATCTTCTTTAACTAAAATGCTATCCGTAATGCCTGATAGAGTGTTTGATGTAGGTATTGCAGAACAACATGCAGTTACTTTTTCTGCTGGATTAGCGACTCAAGGTATGATTCCTTTCTGCAATATTTATTCTACCTTTATGCAAAGGTCTTACGATCAGTTGATACATGATGTAGCTTTGCAGAATTTAGATGTTGTTTTTTGCTTAGATAGAGGTGGTTTTGTTGGTGCTGATGGTGCAACTCATCATGGAGTTTATGATATTGCATTTTTAAGATGTATCCCAAATATGACTGTTTCTGCTCCAATGAATGAACAGGAGCTAAGGAATTTAATGTACACAGCTCAACTTCCAAATAAAGGTCCTTTTTCTATCCGATATCCAAGAGGTAATGGAGTGATGTTAGATTGGGAAACACCATTAGAAGAAATTGAAATAGGGAAGGGTAGAAGGATAAAAGATGGAGAAGAAATTGCTATTTTATCTATCGGGATTACCGGTAATTTTGTTGTAGAAGCCGATAAAGATTTTATAAAAGAAGGTTTAGATATTGCTCATTTTGATATGAGATTTGTAAAGCCAATTGATAAGGAATTATTACATACAATATTCCAGAAATTTGATAAAGTAATTACTATTGAAGACGCTTGTTTACAGGGTGGGTTTGGATCAGCCGTTATAGAGTTTATGGTAGATAATAATTACAAATCGGAGTTAGTGAGACTAGGAGTTCCAGATGAATTTATAAATCATGGAACTCAACAACAACTTTATACCGAATGCTATTTTGATATAGGAGCTATAAAAGAAAGTGTTCATAAACTAATCGTTAGAAAATCTCAAGTAGTTTAGTTCTTCTTCCTTATACTCTTATATTAAGAACACTATAAGTAAGGACAAATTTTTTGTTAATAAATTAAAGATTATAAATAAAAAACCCCTCCAAAATTGGAAGGGTTTTTTGATATCATTATCTATGTTATGAAATTTATTTCATTTCAAAAGTCTCCATAAATTTAGTAGTATAATTTCCATTTCGGAAATCTTCATTTTTCATAAGTTCTTGATGAAAAGGAATAGTTGTTTTTATTCCCTCAATTATAAATTCATCTAATGCTCTTTCCATTTTAGAAATCGCTTCTTGTCTAGTTTGTGCAACCGTAATTACTTTTGCAATCATAGAATCGTAATATGGAGGAATCATGTAATTAGCATATACATGTGTATCAATCCTGATACCATGGCCTCCTGGTGCATGAAATGCAGAAATCATTCCTGGGCACGGACGGAATCCGTTATAAGGATCTTCTGCATTTATTCTACATTCAATAGCATGTAGTTGAGGCATGTAGTTTTTGCCAGAAATTTCAATCCCTGCAGCTACTTTTATTTGCTCACGGATTAGGTCAAAATCAACAACCTCTTCTGTAATTGGATGTTCTACCTGAATTCTAGTATTCATTTCCATAAAGTAAAAATCTCTATGTTTATCTACCAAAAATTCTACTGTACCAACACCTTCATATTTTACTGCTTCAGCTGCTTTAATTGCAGCTACTCCCATTTCTTTTCTCAATTTATTTGTCATAAAAGGAGAAGGAGTTTCTTCTGCTAATTTTTGGTGTCTTCTTTGTATAGAACAATCTCTTTCAGAAAGATGAGCTGCTTTTCCTGTGTAATCTCCAATAATTTGTATCTCAATATGTCTTGGATCTTCAATAAATTTTTCCATGTACATTCCGTCATTACCGAATGCTGCTTTTGATTCCTGACGAGCGGAATTCCATGAATCTTTAAGATTTTCCTGTTCCCAAACTAATCTCATTCCTTTACCACCACCACCAGCAGTTGCTTTTAGCATTACTGGATATCCAATTTCTTTTGCTAATTTAGTGCAGTCTGCAAAATCTTTAATTAAACCTACTGAACCAGGAATTGTAGGAACTCCTGCTTTTTTCATGGTTTCTTTTGCATTTGCTTTATCTCCCATTCCATCAATCATTTCAGGAGAAGCTCCAATAAATTTGATGCCGTTTTCATCACAGATTTTAGAAAAGTTAGAGTTTTCTGCAAGGAAACCGTATCCAGGATGAATAGCATCTGCATTTGTGATTTCTGCAGCAGCAATAATATTAGGTATTTTTAGGTACGATTCCGCACTTGCTGCAGGTCCAATACATACTGCTTCATCTGCAAATCTTACATGTAAACTATCGGCATCTGCTTTGGAGTAAACAGCAACAGTTTTAATTCCCATTTCTTTACAAGTACGGATAATTCTAAGAGCAATTTCTCCTCTATTTGCAATTAATATCTTCTTAAACATAATATTTATTTAGATTATTTATGAAGGATCTACTAAGAATAATGGCTGATCAAACTCAATAGGACTAGAGTCATCTACCAATACTTTTACAATTGTACCACAAACTTCTGATTCAATTTCATTGAATAGCTTCATAGCTTCAATAATACAAATAGTGTCCCCTTCTTTAATAATATCTCCTACACTTACAAATGGAGGTTTATCTGGGGAAGAACTTCTATAGAAAGTGCCAATCATAGAAGCTTTTACTGTAATGTAGTTTGAATTTTCTTCAGATACTGGAGTTTCTTGAGCTGCTATTGGAGCTGCTATTGGAGCTGCTACTGGAGCTGCTACTGGAGCTGCTACTGTCTGAATCGGAGCAGCGGTTTGCTGAATAATAGTAACCTCTTCTACTTCACCTCTTTTTTTCTTTGCGGGAGATTTTATTGAAATCTTAATTCCATCAAATTCTAAATCTACCTCTGTAGCACCTGATTTAGCTACAAATTTTATTAACTCTTGAATGTCTTCTAAATTCATTTTTTTCATTTTAATGTATATTTATATTTACAAAAATAGTATTATTTATTAGAATCGTATGCCCATTTCAGATATATGGATCCCCATGTAAATCCTCCTCCAAAAGCGGCAAGTATAATATTATCTCCTTTATTTAATTGATTTTCCCATTCCCATAAACATAAAGGAATAGTTCCGTTTGTAGTATTTCCATATTTCTGAATATTTAGCATTACTTTATCATCTCCAACTCCCATTCTTCTAGCGGTTGCGTCAATAATTCTTTTGTTTGCTTGATGAGGAACTAACCATGCTACATCCTCTGCTGACAGATTGTTTCGTTCCATTATTTCTTCTGAAACATCTGCCATACTTTTTACAGCTGCTTTAAATACGGGTTGTCCATCTTGAAAAATATAATGATCTTTACTGTCCACTGTTTCATGAGTAGATGGTTTTTGAGATCCACCTCCCTTCATATGTAAAAACGACCTACCCGATCCATCACTTTTTAAGATAGAATCTTGTATTCCAAATCCTTCTTCAGATGGTTCTAATAAAATTGCTCCAGCTCCATCACCAAAAATGATACAAGTTGATCTATCAGTATAGTCTACAATGGATGACATCTTATCAGCTCCAACAACTATTATTTTTTTATAAGATCCAGTTTCAATAAATTTAGAAGCTGTTGCTAATGAAAATAAAAATCCAGAACAAGCGGCCATAATATCGTAAGCAAAAGCATTTTTAGCTCCTACTTTATCAGCAATAATACATGCTGTAGAAGGAAATAGCATGTCAGGAGTTGCTGTAGCACAAATAATTAAGTCAATTTCTTCTACAGAAGTATTTGTTTTCTCTAACAGTCCTTCAATAGCTTTACTTCCTAGGTCAGATGTTGCTGATCCTTCCCCCTTCAGAATTCTTCTTTCTTTTACTCCGGTTCTACTTGTAATCCACTCATCATTAGTATCTACTAAAGTTTCTAACTCTTTATTTGTCAGAATGTAATCCGGAACATATCCCTGAACACCAGTAATAGCTGCAGTAATTTTACCCATTATTTTAATTTTTCTTCTATTTTAGTTGTTAAATCTGCTTCTACTACATCTTTAGTGAGTGATATCATATTTTTTATTGCAATTTCATTGGAAATACCATGACCAATAATTACAGTTTTATTTAGCCCTAAAACAGGCGTCCCTCCATAGTTCTCGTAATTAAATCTTTGAAAATATTCATCTTCGTATCCTCTTTTCTTAATCAAATTATAAAAAGCTTCTGCCTCTTTAAGTACAATATTTCCTGTAAATCCATCACAAACAATAACATCCGAACTCTCTTCAAATAAATCTCTACTTTCTATATTTCCTACAAAGTTATAATCTCTATTTCCTTCCATCATTTCGTAGGAAGCTTGTGTAAGTAAGTTCCCTTTTGTTTTTTCTTCTCCTAAGTTTAGTAATCCTACTTTAGGATATTTTATTCCGCAAACATGTTCTGCAAAAAGAGATCCTAGAATACCAAATTGGTACAGAACATCTGCTTTACAATCGGCATTAGCTCCAACATCTAATAATACTCCAACACCACCATTTTCTTTTGGTAAAACTGTTGAAATACATGGGCGAATAACTCCTGATATTGCTTTTACTGAAAAGAAACCACCAGCAAACATTGCTCCTGTATTTCCTGCAGATGCAAATCCATCAATTTTACCAGTAGATAAATAATGAAACCCAGTAGAAATACTCGACTTGGGTTTTAATTTAAGTGCTTTTACAGCATGTTCCCCCATCTCAATTACTTCTAGGCAATCAACGATTTCGAACATGTTCTCAGAAATTTTATGCGATTTTAGCTCGGAAAGAATATCTTCTTTATTTCCAAAAAGAACAATTTCTGCTTCTTTAGTAAGTTCTTTTTGTGCAAGGATTGCTCCATGTACTGTTTTTTGAGGAGCGTAATCGCCCCCCATGATGTCTATTCCAATTCTCATTTACTATTTTATAGTTTTAGTTCAGTTGATAAAACTACAAAAATCTTTTAAGAGTCGGATTATAAAGAAACTTGTTTCACTATTGCTTGTTTCCCTCTGTAAGTTCCACATTCTTCACAAACTCTGTGATATTGAACTGGTGTAGAACAATTGGGACATGTATACAAAGTAGTTTCGGAAGCTTTATAATGAGTTCTTCTCTTGTCTCTTCTAGTTTTTGAAATCTTTCTTTTAGGATGTGCCATCTTATTTTATATTAAATCTTTTAATTTATTTAGTTCGTTCCTTAACGGATCGTTTTTCTTATCTTCTTTTTGTGCATATTTATCTAGCAATGCTATCATTTCTTTATCACACTTATTTCCTTGCTCACCGCTATGTTCTCTTTTTGAAGGTAAATAAATTACTATTCCTTCATATATCAATTGAGAGATATCTAATTCATACTGATTGGGTTTCATGTAGATAATTTCATCCGTATCGTATAACTCTTCTTCTGTTTCGTGTAATAATACAGATATAGAATTATTAATAGATATTGTCATTTCGGAGGCACATAGATCACACATTAAATTATAAATTTCTCCATCAAAATTGAGGGTTAATTTAAACCTATTTCCATCTTTATGTAAGATGACCGTAGCTTTAATCTGTGAATTTGTTACTTCAGAATTGTTAAATGATTCAAAGAACTTACTATCAATATTAAAATTATACTCATGATTCCCATCTTTAACAGCTGAAATACGGATATTATAATTGAGCATTTTTCAATTTTAAATAGTCGGCAAAGATACTATTTTTTAACAAATTGCAATACAATTGTTAATCTTCTCATTTTTTGATGTTTAATGAGTTCTTTTTAAGTAGAAAATATTCCTCTCTTTTTTTAATAATTTCGCAGGATAAATAGACCGCTTCCCTTAATGATTGCTCGTCAGCAATATTTTTACCTGCAATGTCGTAGGCAGTTCCATGTACCGGTGAGGTTCTTACTATTTCTAGTCCAGATGTGTAATTTACTCCTTCAGAAAAGGATAGAGTTTTAAATGGAGTTAATCCTTGGTCGTGGTACATAGATAATATTGCGTCAAACCTATTTAAGTTTGTAGAGGTAAAGAAACTATCTGCTGGATAGGGACCAAATGATAAGATACCTTCTTCTTCATTACTTTCTTGTATTGCAGGGATAATGATTTCCTCTTCTTCTTTTCCTAACATTCCCTCTTCCCCAGCATGAGGGTTTAAACCTATAACAGCGATTTTTGGTTTTTGTATACCAAAATCTTGTATTAAAGTAGTGTTCATGCTCTTCAGATTGCTTGTTATTTTTTCTTTTGTTAGTAAATTTGGAACTTCAGATAGTGGCACATGAGAAGTTACAAATGCTATTTTCATATTATTACTAACCATCATCATCAGTGAATCTCCTTCAAAATTTTGCTCTAAATATTCGGTATGTCCTATAAAATTATCCTGATTTTTTTTAATAGAAGATTTATTAATTGGAGCAGTTACCAATACATCAATTTCCTCTTTTTTAAGAGCTTCTTTTGCTTTTTCTAAAGATAGATAGGCGTACTTTCCTATATCGTCATTTGTTTCTCCTAGTTGTATTTCTATATCTTCTTTCCAACAATTTATTAGATTAGCTTTGTTGTTATTTACATCTTTAAAATCATTAATTACATTAAAGCTAAAGTTTTGAATTTCTAAGGTTTTTCTGTGAAATGCAGCTGTTTTTCCAGATCCGAAAACTATTGGAGTGCAAAAATCCATCATTCGTTTATCCATGAATGTTTTAATTATAACCTCCATTCCAATACCATTTAAATCTCCAACTGAAACACCAACTCTAATTTTATTTCTGATTTTTTTCATTTTAATATCTATTTTTTACGAAATTATAAAGTAACCTCACTCCCATTCCAGTAGCTCCTTTTCCTCTATATCCGTATTTTGATTTTATAAAAGTTGGGCCAGCAATATCTAAATGTATCCATGGGTAATCTACAAAATGAGATAGAAATTTACCAGCAGTAATAGCTCCTCCAGCAGGCCCTCCAAGGTTTTTTATATCTGCAACTTCTGATTCTATTAGTTCATCATAATCTGACCAAAATGGGAATTCAGCTAATCTTTCATGTGTATTCTCTCCACTTTCTTTTAATTCGGAATGATCCTTTTCAGAGTTTTTATGCATTGAAACAATTCCGTAATGACCAATAGAATAGGCTGCAGCTCCTGTTAAAGTGGCGAGATCAATTACTAAATCTGGATTGTATTTTTTAGCATAAGATAGAGCGTCTGCTAATACTAATCTTCCTTCTGCATCTGTGTTTAAAACCTCCACAGTAGTCCCGTCATGCATAGTAATCACATCTCCTGGAGCGTAAGCATTCCCAGAAGGTCGGTTGTCTGTTGCAGGTACTAAAGCGACAACATGAACATCTAATTTGTTAGATGCAATTGCGTTCATTGCTCCTATAACGACTCCTGCACCTCCCATATCTGTTTTCATTAAATCCATAGAGTTAGCAGTTGGTTTCAAACTTAATCCTCCTGTGTCGTACACTATTCCTTTTCCAACTAGTATTAATGGTTTTTTGTTTTTAGGATTTTTTGGTTTCCACTCCATTATACTAAATGTAGGTTCGTCAATACTTCCTTTATTTACTGCTAGCAGACCTCCCATCTTTAGACTTTCAATTTTCTTTTTATTGAAAATATCTGTGGTAAACCCACTATTTTGACCTGCTATTTTTGCTCTATTTGCTAGCTCAGTAGCGGTTAAATGAGAAAAAGGTTCGTTTATTAAATCTCTTGTTAAATATACAGAATCAACAATGTTCTGAAGTTCATTAACTTCTTTTTCAGAGACATTTGTAAGTGTAATTTCTTTTAATTTACTTGTTTTCGGATCAGTTTTGTGTTCTGTGAAAGTATAATTTGAGAGAGATAAACCTTCTGCAAGATCAAGACCTTTCTTGGCTTCATTTTGAAGTAAAGTAATGACAACTAATTCTTCCTCTTTTAGCATAGATTGTAATTTATCACCAATTAATCTAAGATTTTCAGTTTGTTGATTCTTATTTTTTTCTACTTTAGGATTTATTATAAATAAATATCTTTCATAATCATACAATTTAATTATTTCTGTTCCTTTTACTACTTCTTTTTCTAGGTATTCTATTTCTTTTTCGTTTAGATAAAGGTCTTTTGCGGTATTATTAGAGTAAAAGAAAATTACATTTTCTTTAAATGTTATTTCTTTAGTTTTTTTGATATTAGTTTTCATATATTTAGTATTTTTGGAGACTACAAAATTAAATAATTTTATGAATAAGCAAGCGCTTATACAAAGAGCCTTAAATAAAGATTTTTTATCTGCAGAAGAAGGACAGTTTTTATACGAAAATATTCCTACTAGCGAATTGATGTGGATAGCGAACGAATTAAGACAACAATCAGTACCTGGAAACATTGTAACTTGGCAAATAGATAGAAATGTAAATACTACTAATGCATGTGTTGCAAATTGCAAATTCTGTAATTTTTTTCGTCCTCCCAATCATCCTGAGGTTTATATTACTACTGTTGAACAATATAAGAAAAAAATAGAGGAAACTATTAAATTTGGTGGCAATCAAATTTTATTACAAGGTGGTCATCATCCTAAATTAGGAATTGAATTTTACACCAATCTATTTAGAGAATTAAAAACTTTATATCCACAGATTAAACTACACGCCTTAGGACCACCTGAAATTGCACATATTTGTAAGATTGATAAGATAACTTATAGACAAGCTTTATTGGCTTTGAAAGAGTCAGGAATGGATAGTTTACCTGGTGCGGGAGCAGAAATACTAAATGACAGAGTTAGAAGAATTATTAGTACTGGAAAATGTTCTGGTAAAGTTTGGTTAGATGTAATGAGAGAGGCACATCAATTAAATATTACTACATCTGCTACTATGATGTTCGGACATGTAGAAACTCTGGAAGAAAGATTTGAACATTTAGTGTGGATTCGAGAGGTACAGTCAGAAAAACCACAAGAGTCAAAAGGCTTCAATGCATTTATTCCATGGCCATATATGGATGACGGTACACTTTTACAAAGAGTAAAAGGAATAAATAATACAGTTACGGATGATGAATATTTAAAAACATTAGCTATTTGTAGAATAATGCTTCCTAATATAATTAACATACAAGCGTCTTGGCTTACGGTGGGTGCTGATATTGCACAAATGTGTTTGCATGGAGGTGCGAATGACATGGGATCGATAATGTTGGAAGAAAATGTTGTATCAGTAGCAGGAGCTCCACACCGATTTACCTCAAATGATATTCAACAATGTATTAAAGATGCAGGATTTGAGCCTCAGTTAAGAACGCAGGAATATGACTTTAGAGAAATACCAGAAAATATGGTGCAACAAGAAATAGATTATTAATATGTTTACAGGGATTATTGAAACTAAAGGGGAGGTTGTTTCTATTATAAAGGATGGGAGTAACTTAGATATAAGTTTAAAGTCGGATATTACTAATGAGTTAAAAATTGACCAAAGTGTATCTCATAATGGGGTTTGTTTAACGGTAGTAAAAATTGATAATGATATCTATACCGTAACTGCTATTAAAGAAACTTTAGAAAAAAGTAATATGGGACTTTTGGAAGTAGGTAATCAGATAAACTTAGAAAGAAGCATGAGGCTAGGAGATAGGTTAGATGGCCATATTGTACAAGGACATGTAGATCAAAAGGCAAAGTGCACTAAAGTTGTGGAGGAAAACGGATCTTGGGTTTTTAGTTTTAAATATAAAAATTCTGATAATATTACGGTTGAAAAAGGATCAGTTTGTGTGAATGGAGTTAGTTTAACGGTGGTGAATTCAGGAGATAATGATTTTTCGGTTGCAATTATTCCTTATACTTACGAACATACTAATTTTAATACTTTTAAAATAGATACAGTGGTAAATATAGAGTTTGATATTGTAGGTAAATATATTGGTAAAATGGCCTTCATGGATTTTTAATTATGACAGAAAAAAAGCAAGAAAGATACGACAAAGCTTATCTAAGAATGGCTTTAGAATGGGCGAAACTTTCTCATTGTAATAGAAAGAAAGTAGGTGCAATTATTGTTAAAAATAGAATGATTATTTCTGATGGGTATAATGGTACTCCTTCAGGATTTGATAATTGTTGTGAAAATGAAGAAGGGAAAACACAATGGTATGTGTTACATGCAGAGGCGAATGCTATATTAAAAACCGCTTCTTCAACTCATAATTGTAGTGGATCTACATTATATTTAACTATGTCTCCTTGTAAGGATTGTAGTAAATTAGTACATCAAGCAGGTATTAGTCGTTTGGTATATATAAATGAATATAAAGATACAAGTGGTGTGAAATTCCTACAGGAAGCAGGCGTTGAGGTTTGTAAATTAGATGTAAATACATTATATGAATAATCAACCTATTATATATTCCTTAATTCTGATTGTTGGTCTGTACTTAGGCAACAGTTTTATTATCATAAATCCAGTTTCAGATAATGGTAAAATCAATTCGATTATTACACTTATTGAAGAAAATTATGTAGATGGTTTTGATGTGAATGATTATGAAGATGTTATTTTATCTTCTATAATGAAAGAGTTAGATCCTCATTCTAATTATATTCCTAGAAAGGAGCAATCTTTTATGGAAGAAGATATGCAAGGTAGTTTTAGTGGAGTTGGTGTTGAATTTAATATTATTGATGATAGTTTAGTAGTTGTATCTCCTATTTCTGGAGGGCCATCAGAAAAGTTAGGGATATTATCTGGAGATAGGATTGTCGAGGTAGATAGTGTAAATATAGCTTCTGTTTCTTTAACAAATGAGAGGGTAGTAACTAAGTTGAGAGGAGAGAAAGGTTCTCCGGTAAGGGTTAGAATATTTAGAAGAGGAGAAAGAGAGCTTTTAGACTTTACAATTATTAGGGGTGATATTCCTCTTTATAGTGTTGATGCTAGTTATATGGTAAATCCTGAGATAGGATATATTAAGGTAAATCGATTTTCAGCAACTACAAATCAAGAATTTTTTAAAGGCACACAAAAATTACTTTCCTTAGGAATGACTAAATTAGTGTTGGACTTAAGGGGAAATCCGGGAGGTTATTTAGGTTCTGCAATATATATATGTAATGAGTTTTTGGAAGAAGGAGAATTGATTGTTTATACCGAAGGAAAATATAGAAAAAAAGAAGAGATTTTTTCGGATAATGATGGAAGTTTACATGATATAGAGTTAGTAGTTTTAATTAATGAAGGTTCTGCTTCTGCTTCTGAAATTGTCTCTGGATGTATGCAAGATTTGGATAGAGCAATTATTGTAGGAAGTCGATCTTTTGGAAAAGGGTTAGTGCAAGAAGAGATAAGATTAAAGGATGGTTCTGCTGTTAGACTTACTACACAAAGATATTATATTCCTTCTGGTAGAAGCATACAAAAACCTTACGGAAAAAGTGAAAATGAGTATAACATGGAAATGTATAGCAGAACAGAAAAAAATGACAATATTCCAGACTCCTTAAAATATATTACTAAAAATGGAAGAACAGTATATGGTGGAGGTGGAGTGACTCCTGATTCTGTCATTATTAGAGATACTACATTAAATTATATTAAGTTTAATAGGATTAGATCTAAGAATTGGATTTCAGAATTTGCTCTTTCTTATAGAAATAAAGTAGATAAAAGTAAATCTGCAGATGCTTTAGATAAAGAGAATATATATATAAATTTTCTTAGTTATATAAAGAGTAAAAAAGATAAGAATTTTGATTTTACAATGGGTTTAATAGAGGAAGATGATTTAAAATTATATATAAAAGCACAAATAGTAAAAAATAATTGGGATAAAAATGAATATTTTAAAGTGATTAATTCAACTGATTTGTACTTACTAAAATCATTAGATATTTTAGATAAAAAATAAAGCATTATACTTGAAAAAGATTAAAGAAAAAATAGAATTTATGTATCAGTTTTTAGGAGAACCGAAAACTATAGGCTCTATTTTTCCTTCTTCTAAGTTTTTGGCCGATAAAATTCTATCTTACATAGATTTTAGTGAAGAAGAATTAGTTATTATAGAGTATGGACCTGGTACAGGTCCATTTACTACAGAGATTGTAAAGCAACTAAAACCTACTCACAGATTAATTGTTATAGAGATAAATAGGAAATTTGCTAAAAACCTGCAAGAGAAATATAAAGATTATAAGAATATAAGTATCTATGAAGATTCTGTGGCAAACACTTCCATTATTTTAAAAAAGGAGAAGTTGAAAAAAGTAGATTATATTATTTCTGGGATTCCTTTTTCTTCCATTCCAAAAGAAATAACAGATGATATATTGAAATGCGCACAGAATGTAATGCAGGAAAATACTTTATTCCTTACTTTTCAATATTCAAAATTTAAGACAGAAACTTTTAAAAAATATTTCTCTATACTATCTACTAAATTTGTTATGAGAAATATTCCTTCTGCTTACGTTTTTTGCATGAAAAATAAATAATAATATTATTAGTAATAAAATAAATATATTTAAAAAACAAAATTAATAAGTCTTTTGTATAGATTATTTATAAATAATCTATACGTTTGCCTAAAATTATTTAAAATGAATATTAGAAAAAATTTTATTGCAACTTATTACCCAATTATCTTAGCATTTATTTGTATGTTGTATTCGATTGGCTTACACATATTTGAATTTCCTGAAGAGGCACAATATTCTGCACATTGGCCAGGAACAATCTTATTATTTGCTATAGCTATCAGACAAAGAAGAAAATCATGAAATCAGGAATGCTTATAGTGGGGTTTGTTATATTTTCAGTCTATATATTTGGGCTTTTGTATATGATAAATTACGCTAATAAATCTCAAGATGAAGACATGAAAAATGATCCTGAATTAAAAAACAGGAAATAAATTGTGTAAGTAAGTTCACTAATATAATTATTGGATTCAATCCTGCTTAACATTAACGGTCTATATATTTGATTTAAAATTAATTTGATAATGAAATATTCCATCAGTATAATTTTTTTTTTAAGTTTATTGTTTTATGGTTGTTCTAATAAAGTTTTAGTCAATTGTACAAATAATAATTATATGTCAAAAAATAATATCAATCCAGAAAATAATTATGAAAATCGTAGAGAGTTAAAAACTACATTTTCAAAAACTGATTTCGAATTATATCATGAAAAATTTGGATTAAGTTGTTCTGAATTATTAATAGATTACTTTTACTGTAATATATGTTTTAATTCTAATGAAAATAGTTTAACCTCATATGATGGGAGAGCATTTAATTTTAAAAAAAAAATGTCATCAATTGAAATCACAAATGAATGTCTAAATTTAATTTCAGGTATGACAATGGGTTCTAATGAATACTCAGAATTTTTAAAAAACATTAAATAAAATATTTTATGAAATACTGGAAATTATTAGGACATGAGAGTGAACCAAAAGGGATTGGAAAGATCATGTCAGTATGTTTGTTTATAGTACTTTTAAATGCTTTCCTTCTTGAGGCTTTCATTGATCATTATATACTAGACATCATCTCATTCACTTGTGCTGGCGTGTTTTTTATACTACTTGTTTACAATTTTATTAGAAAATCGATTGGAAGATTGAGAAAATAGAGATTTATTTTTGTTAGTTTTGTGGTATGTTAGAAATCCTTTTTAGCACATCATTTTTTCTATTTAGTGGGAATATAATAGATACAAAACTTACTCATCATAAGTATGAAAAAGAGAATTATAAAGAAATCTTTAACTTGAAAAATAAAGAATCTGTTAATACGTACTGTGTTAAACACTCTGAAGTTGAAAATATTAAGAAAGTTAAGTGGAATCGACTTGGTGGTTTACAAGAAACTAACTACAAAGTAACCAAACCAACTGAATAGATATTTCCTAAAATATCCCTTACTCTACCGTTATTGACTAAGTTTGAATCAAACAAAATATCATATAAAAATTCAAAATTATTAATTGATAAAGATATTATTTCTTCAAAACTAACAAAAACAACACATTACACATCTTACCAACAAAAACTATATAGGTTGGTGAAATTTTTGAAAGAGGAAAGGAATATTAGTTTTAATGGAATTAGTTTGATTTTGGATCAAAAAAATTACAAAACAATTAGAACAAATAAAATTATAAAACCTAATAATTTAGATTCAACTTATAGAAAAGGAAAAGTTAGGGAGAATAGAATTAATAGAGATTTTGAAAGTCAAA
>CAJQIZ010000023.1 GCA_905478555.1 uncultured Flavobacteriales bacterium | reverse complement strand
TATTTGTTTTAAGAATTAAAAATGGTGATTCTCCTTTTAAGCCTGACAAAAAACATCTTCATCACATTTTAATAAATAAAGGATTTTCACATTTTACAACAACTATAACTCTACTTTTATTTAACCTGATAATCTTTGTTTTTCTATGGATCTAATTATAAAAAATCATTGGCTAAAATTCTTGCTAGTAGTAATGTTAATTTTGACATCCTGTAAAAATGAAACCTGTAAGGATGTTATCTATAAAGATGGCATGAGTTTTAAAAATGGTTCTCCTTACAGCGGGACTTGTATTGTTCATCATACAAATGGTGAAATAAGAAGCATTCAAAAGTATAAGAATGGTTATGATCACGGTGAGTGGAAATTTTTTTATCGAGATAAAAAAGTACACGTTAAAGGAACTTTTATTTTAGGGCAAAAAGATGGTGAATGGACTTATTATCATGAAAATGGTATCCTGCATAAAGAAAATTTTTATGAAAATGGTAAGCAAATTGGGGTATGGAAAACCTTTGATGAAAAAGGAAAAGTAACTTCAATTACTAAAGTTAATTAACAAAGCAATTGTATTGTTTTAAAATTAATTGTGCACTAGTATTTCCTAAATCTTTTGCGCTTTTTGCAAAGGAACATGCGGCCCCTATTCTGTTTAATTTTAAATTAAACATTGCCTTTAAAAATTCTAATTTCCCTGAATTAGTTTTTAGATTTTTAGTTTCAATTAAGTTAAAATACTTTTCTGCTTCTTCTGTTTTCTCCAAATTGAGATAAGCTTGAGCAATATTCAAATAATAAGCCTCATCATTTGGGATAATTTCTATTGCTTGTTTCCAATTATCAATGGCTTTTTGATAGTTTTTTTCAATATAATATTTATTCCCTTGAGAATCATACTCGTTGGCTAATATGATTAAATCACCTCCATAGTTCATGATTTTATCTACGGTGTTTATCAGGGTATTATTTGGATAAAGTTCTTGTGCTTGAGCTAAATATTTTCTTTCGTTATCTGTAAAATCAAGCCCTTTAAAAAGTTTTATATAAGCAATTGATATTAAGTAATTTTGCCAAACAATTTCATTTTTTAATTTTAAACTATTTAAAAATACTCTTTCTATTTCCTCTAAATTCTGTGCTTTTTCTTGAGTGATTTGATAATATGAAATATGTGTCGTATTGAATGGCAATTTATCCAAACTCCTTTTTCCAAAAAATACAGCGCTGTCAACTTTGTTTTCTGCCAGATGAATTCTCTCAAGCAGAACATCCCCAAAACCTAAGAATGGATTATGTTTTTGTCCTTCATTTATGAATCTTTTGGCTTCATCATATTCTCCTTCCATAAATAAATACCTTGCTTTGGCCAATTTAATTGGTATCATGACATTGGAGATGTTAGGGATTTCATCTTCAAAAAGTAATATTTCATTAACTGGTGTTATAATTTTATCTGGATACTGGTTATACTCAATATATAGTGGGACTTGTTCTTTCAAAGAGTTATTTACTTTATAAAAAATATAGATAGATGGAATCATTAAAATTAATAACCCCATAGATAATATGGTTCTTGATGATTTATTTATTTCAGAAACTTTTTGAGCATTTAAATTATATATAAGAGCTATTACAAACGTTAGGTTTAAAAAGCTGTAGGGCCTTAGCTTTGGGAAATTGAAAAAATAATCAATCCCAATGGCAATTAAAGAAAATACCAAAAAAATAGAGAGTTCTTTATCTGCTGTTGATAAAATAGAATATTTTTTAAATAAAAAATAAAAGGGTGAGATAAAAATAAGCATGAAAAATAATCCTCCTAAAATGCCTGTTTCTGAAAATATTTGTATAAAATCATTGTGTGCATGCACAGGAATCTCATAATTATTTATGTAGTTTTTGCCATATTTTAATGATAAAATTTTCCAATTACCTATTCCTACTCCTAAAAAAGGAAAATCTTTTATCATTTCGAATGAACTCCCCCAAAAATTTAATCTATAACTTGTGGAAGTATCATTAAGTACTGAAACTCTTTCTAATGCTTGAAGATTTTGTTTTGAATTACTATAAAGAACATTTTGTAAAATAAAAACGGATAAAATTATAAGTATCGGTTTTAATAATTTTTTTCTATTTATCTCAATAAAATTAAAGTGTTTTATAAAAGCAATTAAGCACAATAAATAAATTAATAAAAGGAAAATACCGTAAATCGCACTTCTAGAGCCAATGATTAATAAATCAAATACGGCTAGCGCTAATAGAAATCCTAAAAAATATTTAATTTTTTTAGTTTTATTTTTCATTAAAAAAAATAGAACTACAGGGATTTTCGCCAAAATGGAGAGAGATGCAATGTTTTGATTATAAGCAAGGCCTTGAAATTCTCTAAGTCGAGAGGGTGGGTTTTCAAAACTGTAGTTTTCAATAAATATATATAGTATATAACTTGTCTCAATAAATAAAAACCCCAGCATGGTAATAAGAGCACTATTAATTAGGGACTTATTGTTATTTAAAATTGAAAAAGTAAAAACTAAGATTAAAAAGCATATAAAATACTTTGTGATTTCAATAACAGATTCTACCACGTTAAAAGCATTAAAAATTGACAATAATGCTATTATTAAAAATAGTAGATAAAAAGTAGTACTGTAATTTAATTTAAACCCAATTTGTTGTTTAAATAATAATTTGATTAGTATATATATAAAAAGTATAACCGACAAATATAAGTATTGAGGACCTACTATTTCTATTCTACCAAAAGACGGAACAAAAGGAATATATAATAGGGCTAGAAGAAACCCTAAGTCTATATATTTCAAAAACTTATCCATAATAATTTTTAATAATTCGGTGTGTAAATATAAAAAAACCCTCCTAAAAGGAGGGTTTTAATTTTGCCTTTATTAATTACTTAATAAAAGATACTTTGTGTAATGTATAAAAATATTACAACCAGCCTACTCTTGAGAAGCTAACCGCATTTGAAGCAGCAGCAGCATTAAGTTCAGCACCTATAACAACATCTAATCTACTTTCAATTACGTGTAAATTAGAAGCTGTATCAGCATTTGAAGCAGCAATGTTAGGATTATATGAAGAACTAAGTTCTACAAGACCTACAGTTACTGAAACATTCTTAACAGCATTACTTTGTACTGTTCCGTAATTTCCTGTTTCTGCTAACAAACTTCCAGCTGTTGTAGCTGCTATAGTAACCAATAAATCATTACCCTGAGCCTTATTGTCAACTGAAGAAAGAGTATAGTTTTGAGTATTACCAATCGCAATACCTACACTAGAATCTGTTAAAAATCCTGTTGTAGACCAGCTAGCTGACATAGGAGCATCGATTTCTCTTGATCCTTTATCATTAGCAGTTGCAATAATTCTCATAGAACCAAAACTCATTGGGTCAGTAATAGTCGCATTTCCTGCGGCTGAAGTAAGTACCCATCTTGCAGTAGATGTGTTTGTTGAACCGTGAAGCGCATTCCACTTAGCCATTACATTATTAATAAATGTTATGGTTGCAGTTGTAGCATCAGCACCTGTTATAGTTACTGCTTGACCGTCAATACTCATTGTAAACGTATCAGAAGCTGCAAATGCGAAAGTTGATTTAGCAGTAGTCGCACTATTTTCTGCAAGTGGCGTATTTAATCCAATATTAATATATGCTATTGGACTAGCGTTTTCAGTTGTAGTAAGAACAACTCCAGCGGCTGCAGCTTTAGCTAAACCATCAACATCTAAAATAGCATTAGAAACAATTGTCTGATTAGCATTTGCTGGAACAGAAGTACCATCAGTTGCATGAATTATTGTACCGTTAGCTGTAAGAGCAAAAGCCTTATTGGCAGGTATTAAGAATGATCTTTTTGCAGTTGTAGCACTATCTCCTGCATCTGCACTATTTGCAGTTAGAACAAGAACTTTTATCTGATCAGGTTGTGCACCACCAACAGCAGTGTTGTAAATCTTATCCGTTGTCTCAGCAGCTGCTTCACTTATAAATGAAGAAACAGTGTCAAAATATACAGTAGCAGTAGAATCTGCATCACCTGCAACAGCAGTAAGGTATGTTTTTAAAGTACTCATTCCTGATGTTCCACTATTAATAGTTCCTATATCAGTTGCTCCACCATTAACTGAAGCAGTTACATCAATAGTATCAGTAAATTTAGTTGCTTCTAAATCATTGTCATAAATGCTTACTGTTGGTTTTCCAGTAGCACCAAATGTTGCTAAGCCTGTAAAATCAACTGTAGTTAAATCATCATTTCCTGTTACAGTTAATGTTTCAATTTTATCAGTAGAAACATTTAAAGTCTCTAAAGACTCATTGTCTGTAACTACAACTGAACCATCAATTACAGCACTAGCTGCAGTACCTGCAACTATAGCAAGGTCAATAGTTAAAGCCTCTAAGTCTGAATTACTATTAAAAGTAATTCCTGAAGCTTTAGCACCAGTTAATGCAACAGTAGTTAAATCTGAATTAGTAGCAACGTTAATTGCATCTTGAACTTCAGCTGTAATAGTAAGAGTAACTAAATTACCGTTATTATTAACATCAGCACTTAAAATTTTACCAGCAAGTGTTACTGTCTCAAGATCACCCTGTGCTGTAAGAAGAACTGCAGGTCCTTTAGTATCAGCAATTGATGCGTTAGGATCTAAGATCCCTGTAACATTTACAGATACTAAGTCATCACCTGTAATTGCCCAGTCCACTAAACCATCAGAAGTAAAGTTTTGAACGTCATCACCAAGAGTAACTTTTCCGTCGTAACCATTAACTGTTGCATTCACAACATTCTTAAGTGTTAAGTCTGAACCTGCTTTATCTCCTGATAAAG
>CAJQIZ010000022.1 GCA_905478555.1 uncultured Flavobacteriales bacterium | reverse complement strand
CATTAGTAAAAAGACTACTTTTGTGCTAGCGGGCGAAAATATGGGACCAAGTAAAAAAGAGAAAGCAGAGAGTTTTGGGGTTCCTCTCGTTTCGGAAGAAGAATTTATAAATAAAATAAGCTAATGCGCATTCAGTTTTTAGAAGATATAAAACACAAAATTGGACAATATGTTTTTCAAAGAGATTTGAAACTCAACAAGAGAATTAAATCGGTATCTAATTTGGATGATTCTAAATCTATTGGGATATTGTTTGACGCTACTACAAAAGAGCAGATTATAGAGATAAAACCTCTTGTAGATTATTTTTTCGGAATGAAGAAAGAGGTGAAAGCTTTTGGTTATGTAAATAGTAAGAATTTTGATGAATGTCACATACCAAAATTACAATATGATTTTTTTAATTTAAAGGATTTAAATTGGTATTACAAGCCACAAAACGACTATATTAAAAATTTTGTAAAGAAAGAGTATGATATTCTAATTAACTTATCTGATAGTAACTGTATACCTATAAAATATTTAGTAGCTTCTTCAGTTGCTAGATTTAAAGTTGGTAAGTTTGAGGAAGGTTACGATATATATGATTTGATGATTAAGTTAGATAAAAAAGAAGATAGCATGGCACGACTTATCTCCGAAATTGCTAAATATTTAAAAATAATAAATAAATAAAATGTTAAAAAAACTAAAACTATTACTTATGTGTTCTTTATTTTCTTGTGGTTCTACCACAAATGCTCAAGAGTCGGTTTACGACATAAAAATTAACTCTATTACAGGAGAAGAAATTGATTTACATGATTTTGAAGGGAAGAAAATTCTTTTTGTAAATGTAGCTTCTGATTGTGGATTTACTAAACAATATAAAGGATTGGAAGAGTTACATCAATTGTACAAAGAGGGTTTGGTTATTGTTGGGCTTCCGTGTAACCAGTTTGGTGGGCAAGAATCTGGATCAGAAGAAGAAATAGTAAAATTTTGTGAACTCAATTATGGAGTTACTTTTTTACTTACCGAAAAAATAAAGGTAAAAGGAGAGGAAGTGCATCCACTTTACAAGTGGCTTTGTACAAAAGAGAAAAATGGAGCTTCTAATTCTAGTGTAAAATGGAATTTTCAGAAATATTTATTAGATGAAAAAGGAGAGTTTGTAGATTATTTTTATTCCACCACAAAACCAATGAGTTCAAAGATCATTGATTATTTAAAATAGAAATCATCAAAAAAATTATACTTATAATACTATATAGACATTGTTAACGGCTTTAGAATCCCACAAGAAACATTGGACCATATAAATACTAATGTAGATGAAGTTATTGTAAACGAATTATAGTTTGACAAAATAAATGAAGTATTTTTTATTATATTTAATTATTGTATTATTTAGTTGTTCTAGTGGATCATTAAATGAATATAATTTAAATGAGGAGAATTTATTAATACCTGAAAATGATTCTTTATTTGAAAATAGGGTAATTATTCAAACACACTAATTATAAATTATTTAAAATAAAATCAGTCATTTTCTTGTAAAGATGGTATCTGGTATTTCCTCCATAAATTCCATGGTTTTTATCTGGGTAAATAAACAAATCAAATTGTTTGTTTGCGTTTACTAATGCAGAAATCATTTCCATTGTATTTTGTACATGTACATTATCATCAGCACCACCATGAATCAATAAATAACTTCCTTTTAGTTTATCTACATGATTTATTGGAGAGTTATCGTCATAACCACTTGCATTCTCTTGTGGAGTACGCATATATCTTTCCGTATAGATATTGTCATAGTATCTCCAATTAGTAACCGGAGCAACAGCAATAGCCATTTTAAATACATCTGCTCCTTTTGTAATAGCAAGTGAGGACATATACCCACCATAACTCCAACCTTGAATTCCTATTCTTTCAGAATCGATATAATCCAAACTACCAAAGTACTTTGCTGCATTTATTTGGTCAATGGTTTCATACCTTCCTAATTCTTGATAGGTCATTTTCTTAAATTCCGCACCTTTTCCTCCTGTCCCTCTATTGTCTACACACACTACAATATATCCCAATTGATTTAAGTGTTGGTACCAAAAATAATTAAACCAACCCCAAGAATCTGTTACTTGCTGCGATCCTGGTCCACCATATAAAAACATGTATAATGGATATTTTTTTTTAGAATCAAAATCAGTTGGTTTCATCATCCAAGTATTTAGATCTTCTCCTTCTTCAGTTTCTATAGTGAAGAATTCTTTTTCGGTTAAATCATAATCTTTTAATCTGGTATTAAAATCTAAATTTTCTTCTAGTAATTTTATTATTTCTCCATCTGAAGTCCTGTTTAAAGTATAAATTGGAGGAGTGTTATGGTTAGAATAAGAATTCATAAAATACTTCATTCCTTTAGAAAAAGTAACATTATTTGTTCCAGTAGTTTTAGTCATAGGAATTCTGCTAAATGTTCGGTCGTTCAAATCTACTTTATACATAGCGTCATTTATGGATCCGCTTTCCTTAGAAGAAAAATAGATAATATTATTCTCATCTATTCCATGGAATTTTGTTACCTCCCATGCCCCTTTTGTAATCTGACTTTCATTTCCATCCAAATCTTTTAAATAAATATGATTAAATCCACTTTTTTCTGAAGTCCAGATAAAAGATTTCTGTATGTCTAAATATCTTAAATTATCATGAATGTCAATGTAATATTTGTCAGTTTCAGTAAAAAATAATATGGAGGATCCATCAGTGTTTGTCACTAAAAAATCTAATTCATTTTGGTATCTATTCATTCCGTAAATAACTAGTTGAGGGTTTGTGTCATCAAACCATTTTATTCTAGGAAAATACTCGTAATCTTTTTCAAATTTTAAATCTGTAGTTTTTTTGGTGTTAATGTCATACATGTGCAAACTTACTAATGAATTATCTTCACCTGCTTTTGGGTATTTAAATACTTCCTGTGTTGGGTATAGTCCTCCATTAAACAGATCCATGGAAAATTCTTTCACTTCACTTTCATCAAATTTGTAAAAGGCAATGGTTTTACTATCTCCACTCCATTCAAAGGAACGAATTAATGCAAATTCCTCTTCATAAACCCAGTCGGAAGCTCCATTTATTATTTTATTGTTTTCTCCATCAGTAGTTATGGCTGTTGTTTTATTCCAATTCAGATTATATATATAAAGGTTATTCTCCAGTACATAAGCAATATTGTTTCCATCAGGAGAAAAAGTAGCATACATCACCTCTTTATCTATTAAGTTTCTAATAGATTTAGTTTTGATATTGTAGATGTAATAAACTGATTTGGAACTGTATCGGTAAATAGATTCTGAATTTGTTGCTATCAGAATTTTATCTTCTGATAAGTTAAATTGATAGGAACCCATACTTAACAGTCTTTCATCCTCCGAATCTAATAAGGTTTCTACCACTTCTCCTGTTTCAAAAGAGTTTTTATTAATCTTTATTCCGTTTTCAGTATTTTCGGTTGTAGTATAATGTTCTCCATTATTCATGGATTTAAAACCAGAAACCCCACTTGGATAGAATTTATAATTCTGCCAAATATCTTCTAGTGTCACTTCTTTTTGGCCGAAAGAAAAAATAGAAATAGAGATGCAAATAATTAATGTTAATGTCTTTTTCATAATCTGTAATTTTAGAAGGGCGAATTTACTTAAATTTGCGCAAAATTGTTCAATGGGTTATAAAAAAATAAATAAAGAAGATGTTTTATATTTCCAATCTGTTGTTGGAAATAGTAACATTTTTTATTCTGAAGAAGTTTTAAAAGAGTATTCTCATGATGAAACAGAGGATTTATCTTTTCTTCCGCAAGTAGTTGTAAAGCCTCAAAATACATCTAAAATTTCTGAGATAATGAAATATTGTAACATTCATAATATTCCTGTAACTCCCTGTGGAGCCCGAACAGGATTGAGTGGTGGTAGTTTACCAGTAGAAAGTGGTTTGGTTTTAAGTTTAGAAAAATTAAATTCTATTGTTGAAATTGACGAAAGAAATCTGCAAGCTACAGTTGAACCTGGAGTAATAAATGAATTTTTTCAGAATAAAGTAAAAGATAAAGGTCTGTTTTATCCTCCTGATCCAGCAAGTAAGGGTAGTTGTATGCTTGGTGGAAATATAGCAGCAAATTCAGGAGGACCAAAAGCACTAAAATATGGTGTTACAAAAGATTATGTTCTCAACTTAGAAGTAGTTCTACCTACTGGAGAGATTATCTGTACAGGAGCTAATGTTCTGAAAAACTCAACAGGTTATAATCTCACTCAACTAATGGTTGGAAGTGAAGGGACTTTAGGAATTATAACCAAAATTGTTTTCAGATTGATACCATTACCTACAAAAGATATAACAATGTTGGTTCCTTTCAATAGCGCTGAGAGAGCGTGTGAGGCGGTTTCTGCAGTTTTTCGTGCCGGTATAACACCCTCTGCTTTAGAGTTTATTGAAAGAGATGCAATTGATTGGACTTTAAAACATACAGATATTTCTATGAATATAGAAGATGGGGTAGAAGCTCATTTACTGATTGAAGTAGATGGAGACAATTTTGATGTTTTATATTCTGATTGTGAGAAAATCGTTAAAGTTCTTGAAGAGTTTGAAAGTGGAGAAATATTGATTGCAGATAGCAGTACTGAAAAAGAAAACCTTTGGAAACTTAGAAGATCGGTAGCGGAATCAGTAAAAGCAAATTCTGTTTACAAAGAAGAAGATACAGTGGTACCAAGAGCGGAACTTGCAAAGCTTCTAAAAGGAGTAAAACAAATTGGAAAGAAATATGGTTTCAAGTCTATTTGTTACGGACATGCGGGTGATGGGAACCTGCATGTAAACATCTTAAAAGGTGAGATGTCAGATGAAAATTGGAAGAATGAACTCCCAAAAGGAATTAGAAAAATATTTGAACTTACAAAAAGTTTAGGAGGTACACTTTCAGGAGAACATGGAATTGGTTTAGTGCAAAAAGATTATATGGATATAGTTTTCTCTGATAAAGAAATAGAATTACAAAAAGGAATTAAAAAACTATTCGACCCAAACAATATCCTTAATCCAGGAAAGATATTTGTATAGTTTTTAATACTAATTTATCAAATAAATGTATTTATTTGCAACTCAAAATTATGAAGATTGAAAATTAATAGTAATTCTTCTTTTAATAAAATCCTTTTTTTCGGATTTATAATATTAATAGCAACTCCATTTTATTGGATTAATTCTTTAATTTCTCTTGTTTTAGGATTACTCTTTGCTCTTATATTAGGAAACCCTTATCAGGAGAGAACATCTGAAATAACAAAGTACCTACTTCAGTTTTCAGTGATAGGTATTGGTTTCGGAACCTCCTTAACTGCTGCTACTGAAATTGGTAAAGAATCTTTTTATTGGGTTTCTGTTTTTGTTTTATTAACTCTATTTGTAGGTTATTTACTAGGAAAGTTTTTTGGAATTGAACGAACGATTTCTGATTTAATTACCGCAGGAACTTCCATTTGTGGAGGAAGTGCTATTGCGGCAATTTCACCGGTAATTAAGGCAAATGAAAAACAAATATCTGTTTCCTTAGGAACTATATTTGTACTGAGTGCTTTAGGATTACTTGTATTTCCAATAGTAGGAGGTTTATTAGATATGAGTCAGGATGATTTTGGTTTATGGGCGGGACTTGCAATACACGATACTAGTTCTGTTTTAGGTGCCGCATCTGATTATGGAGAAAGATCTTTGGAAGTAGCAACAACCGTTAAGCTTGCCAGAGTGTTATTTATCATACCTTTAGTCTTTTTGGGATCATTTTTGTACAAAGGAAAAAATACAAAATTTACATTTCCTTATTTTATTCTATTCTTTTTAGTTGCAATGTATATTAATTCTTCTTTGCCACAATATTCGGAAACCTTTACAGAAATAAAATTTCTAGCTAAGAAGGGATTACAGATAACTCTATTTTTGATTGGAGCAAGTTTGTCAATTGAAAATTTAAAAAGTGTAGGAGTGAAACCATTTTTTCAAGGTTTTTTACTTTGGTTACTTATTTCTATTTTTTCCTTGATAGTAGTAATAAACATCTAACTTTTTCTTTTTTAATTTATAAAAACAAAAAATATAACTTAGTTTTGTTAAAAATTAATTGAACATGAAAAAACCTTTAATACTAGTAACAAATGATGATGGAATAACAGCTCCTGGAATCCGAAAGTTAATTTCTATAATGAATGATTTTGGTGAGGTAGTTGTGGTAGCTCCTGACGGACCACAATCTGGTAAAGGGCATGCTATTACAATTGAAGATACTATTCGTTGTGATAAAGTAACAATAGATAACGGCCCACAAACAGAGTATTCTTGCAGTGGAACTCCAGTTGACTGTGTTAAACTTGCTCTAAATAAATTACTTACAAGAAAACCTGACTTATGTGTTTCAGGAATTAATCATGGCTCTAACTCCTCTATAAATGTTATTTATTCTGGTACTATGTCGGCTGCTGTAGAAGGTGCTTTAGATAGTATTCCTTCTATTGGTTTCTCTCTTTTAGATCATTCTAAAGAAGCAGATTTTTCGGAAGGAGAAAAATATATCAGAAAGATTGTGAGTTCTGTACTTGAAAGTAGTTTACCAGAAGGAGTTTGTATAAATGTAAATATACCAAAGTCTATAGCAGGCATACAGATAAAAGGAATGAAAGTTTGTAGACAAGCGAAAGCAAATTGGGAAGAAGAATTTGATGAAAGAGTAGATCCGAAAGGAAGAAAATATTATTGGCTTACTGGTAAGTTTGTAAATTACGATAAAGGAGAAGATACTGATGAGAGAGCTTTGGAAAATCATTATGTGTCGGTTGTTCCTGTTCAGTATGATGTAACTGCACATCATGCAATTTCTACAATAAATAATATTTTGTAATGAATAAGAATTTTTTAATAGGTGTAGTTTTAGGAATTTTAATCCCTATTATTTCTTTTGTATTAGTAGTAGTTTTTTATTTAGAATATAACTTAACTTATTTTGTAAATCATAAAGTAAATGATTATAACTTACCCTCTATTATTAGTCTTACATTAATTTTAAATTTAGTTTTTTTCTTTATAAAAATGAATGGAAATAAAGAAGAACATTCTAGGGGAATTTTACTTGCGACTATATTGTATGGAATTGTTATTGTAACTATTAAGTTTATATAAAATGAAGTTTTACATTATTTCAGGAGAAAAATCTGGGGATTTGCATGCAGCAAATCTTGTAAAAGAAATGATGAATAAAAACCCAAAATTGCAACTGAGAGGATTTGGTGGAGATAGAATGATAGAAGAAGGAGTAAAGGTAGTAAAGCATATTAACGACTTGGCTTTTATGGGATTTACAGAGGTTGTTAAAAACATAAAATCAATAAAGCGTAATTTAGAGTTCTGTAAGAAGGATATAGATTCTTTTCAAGCTGATGCCCTAATTTTAATTGATTATCCAGGATTTAATTTTAAAATAGCTAAATATGCTAAAGAAAAAGGTATAAAAGTTTTTTATTACATTTCTCCAAAGGTATGGGCTTGGAAGGAAAGTAGGGTAGATTTAATCAGAAAATATGTAGATGAGTTAATTGTAATCTTCCCTTTTGAAGTGAATTATTTTAAGAAAAGAGGAATTACAGTGAATTATTTTGGAAATCCTATTTCTGATGAATTAATAAAGGAAATTGCTCCACTATCTCTCCATTCTAATAAAAAGATAATCGCTTTACTTCCTGGCAGTAGAAAACAAGAAATTGAAAGGAATCTGCCTACTATGTTATCTGTAATTCCTGATTTTCCAAAATATCAATTTGTAATTGCTGCAACTAAAAACATGTTTCAATTATGTACTGATCTTTCAATCAATACAAATGTTAAAATTGAAAAGGAAGAAACTTATTCTGTACTTAAAAATTCTGAAATAGCCTTAGTTAATTCTGGTACTGCAACACTAGAAACTGCATTATTTAATACGCCACAGTTAGTGTGTTATAAAACAGACTTTGTTACTTATAATCTAGCTAAATTATTTGTAAAGTTAAAGTGGATTTCTTTAGTTAATATAATTATGGATAAAGAAGTAGTTAAGGAGTTTATTCAATCAGATATGACTAAAGATAATCTAGTAAATGAAATCAATTATCTTCTTTCAGAACAGGGGAGGGATAAGGTTCTATTAGACTATAAACATTTAAGAAATCATTTAACATCTGAGAATGTTTCTGATAAGGTTGCGGAATTTATTCTAGCAAAAATCTAATTTTTATTCTTTAATTTTTCTAATTCTATTAACTCATCTCTCAATTTAGCTGCTTCAATAAAATTTAGATTTGTAGCAGCTCTTTCCATTTCCTTTTTAGTAAGTTTTATCATTTTACTAATCTGTTTTTTGTCCATATCATCAGTTATGGGAGTATTTTTTTTGTTAACAGAATAAGGGTTTAAACTATTTTGTATTTCCGAATTCAGTTTTTTAATGATAGGTTTGGGGGTTATTCCATGTTTAGTATTGTGTTTCTCTTGTATTTTTCTTCTTCTATTAGTTTCATCAATTGTTATCTTCATTGACCTAGTAATTTTATCTGCATACATAATTACTAATCCGTCCAGGTTTCTTGCCGCTCTACCTGATGTTTGTGTTAAGGCTCTTGCCGATCTTAAAAATCCTTCCTTATCTGCATCTAATATAGCAACCAAACTTACTTCTGGTAGATCTAATCCTTCTCTTAATAAATTTACTCCAATTAAAACATCAAACTCTCCTTCTCTTAAACCGTTAATTATTTCAATTCTATCTAAGGTATCTACATCAGAATGAATGTATCTACATTTTACCCCAAATTTAGTTAGGTATTTTGTTAGTTCCTCTGCCATTCTTTTGGTGAGTGTAGTAACCAAAACCCGTTCTTTTTTTTCTACTCTAATTCTTATTTCTTCTAGTAAATCGTCCATTTGGTTTTTAGATTTTCGGACTTCAATTTTAGGGTCAAGTAAACCTGTAGGTCTTATAATTTGTTCAACAACCACTCCTTCACTTTTTTCTAATTCGTAATCTGCTGGTGTTGCACTTACAAAAATAGTTTGTTTATTAATCATTTCCCATTCTTCAAACTTTAAGGGTCTGTTGTCTAATGCAGAGGGTAGTCTGAACCCGTGTTCTACTAGGTTAGTTTTTCTTGATTTATCTCCTCCGTACATAGCTCTTACTTGAGGTAGAGTTACATGAGATTCGTCTACTACTGTAATGAAATCATTTGGAAAATAATCGAGTAAACAGAAGGGTCTTGTTCCGGCGGCTCTTCCATCAAAATATCGAGAATAATTTTCAATACCAGAACAATAACCTAATTCTTTTATCATTTCTAAGTCAAAATTAACTCTTTCATCTAATCTTTTGGCTTCTATTTTTAATCCTGCTTGTTCAAATTCTTCCACTCTTTTTACCAAATCATTCTGAATATGTTTTAAAGAATTTTGAACTCTTTCTTTTGAAGCAACAAAGATATTAGCAGGGAATACTCTTATTTCTTTTAAGTCTTCTATTTTTTTTCCTGTATCTGTTTCAATTGATTCTATCTCTTCAATTTCATTTCCCCAAAATGATATTCTGTAGGCAATGTCAGAATGTCCTGGGTATATATCTACCGTATCTCCTTTCACTCTAAAATTTCCTCTTTCAAATTCTGCTGTGGTTCTACTGTATAAAGAAGCTACAAATTTTTGAAGTAAATGGTTTATTGTAATTTCATCTCCAACATTAATTTCAATAATTCCATTATTAAATTCTTCAGGATTTCCAATACCATAAATACAACTAACAGAAGCAACTACTATAACATCAGTTCTTCCAGAAAGAAGTGCAGATGTAGTATTTAATCGGAGTTTTTCTATTTCATCATTTATAGATAAATCTTTTTCTATATAAGTTCCTGTTGATGGTATGTACGCTTCTGGTTGGTAGTAATCGTAATATGAAACAAAATATTCCACCAGATTATTAGGAAAAAATTGTTTGAATTCGGAGTAGAGTTGAGCTGCTAGGGTTTTGTTATGACACAATACTAATGTAGGTCTGTTTACTTGTTTCACTACATTAGCTACCGTAAAAGTTTTACCTGAACCCGTAACCCCTAAAAGAGTCTGTGCAGTTTCTAAATCATTTAATCCATTAACAAGTTGTTTTATTGCCTCTGGCTGATCACCCGTAGGTAGGTAATCAGAAACTAACTCAAAGTTCATCTTAAATTTTATTTAGGGTACTTAGTTTATCTTTTAGTGTTTCTATCTCTTTTTTAGATTGATCTATCTTCTTCATAACTTCTTTTTTCATAGATTCTGTACCTTTTCCATATCCAAAAAATGAAATGTTGTTTTCGTATTGTGAAATAACTTTATTTACACTTTCAATTTGTTTCCTTATAAAATCTTTTTCTTTATCTAATTGATGTTTATTTCCTTTTAAAGATTCAGTTTTAGCTAAAAACTGAATATTTTCTTTTTCTGATTTATCAATTTTTAATTTATTATAAAGTGAGTAGATACGATTATTAAATTCATCATTTATTTTCATAGAATCTCTAGCAATAAACCCTATTGAATTCCATTTTTTTGAAAACTCTTTTAATTTGACAATATCTTTTTTTGCATCATCAGAAACTGAAAACAGATTTACTTTTTTTAGTAAAGCTTTTTTTTCTTTTAAATTCACTTCCTTTTCTTGGTCTAATTTTTTATAATGACTTTTACGCGCATTAAAAAATGTATCACATGCCTTACTGAATCTTTTCCAAATAGGAGAGGATGTGTTATTAGGCACAAAAGGAGAATTCTTCCATTGTTCTTGAAGTTTTATAAGAGTTTTTCCTGTATCGTTCCATTGTGTAGAGTTGGATAGTGATTCTGCTTTTTCGCAAATAGATACTTTTATTTGAAGGTTAGTAGATATTGCTTCCTTTTTGTTTTTATAAAAAAGACTTTTATTCTGAAAGAATTCATTGTTTGCTTCTCTAAATTCTGACCATGATTTTTTTAAATCTTCCTTTTCAATAGGTGCTGCCTTCTTCCATTTTTCAGAAAAAACCTTTAATTCTTCCGTAAGTTTTACCCATTGATTATGATCGTCTGCTAAAGGGGTGCTTAATCCTATAATTTGTTTGCAGATTTCAGATTTTATTTTAAGGTTATTCTTTCTTATTGCTTGTTTCTTATGAAAATAATCATTTTTCTTTTTGTTAATTTTCCTACTAGCAACTTGAAATCTATTCCATATTTCTTCTCTTAACTCTCTAACTACAGGGCCAATGTTCTTCCAATGTTCGTGTAATTCCTGTAGCTTATCGAATGCTGAATTTATTGATTTTTCAGTAAGAAGTTTTTCTGATTTTTCACAAATAAGAGTTTTTTGTTCAAAATTTCTTTTAAAATCTAAATCTCTTAAGTCATTATTTATTTTAATATAATCATAAAACATTTCCACATGATGATGGTAAGACTGCCATAAATTATTGTTTTCTTTTAACGGAACATTCCCAGTATTTTTCCATTTATTCTGTAGAGTTCTGAATTTCTCAAAAGTTGTTTTTATAGACTCTTCTTCTTTTATAAGAACATCAATATCTACAATAATTTGTTGTTTTATTTTTAAATTTTTTTCTTCTTCTTGTTCTCTATTTTTTCTAAATTCAGATTTTAATTTTCTGTATTTATTATGTACTTGTTTAAACTTTATTTCTAACGGATGAAGTGTTTTTTCTTGCTTTTCAGAATCAGTTTCAGTCTCTTCCTCTTCACTCTCTTTTTCAGTATCATTTAAAGAATGAAGTTTTTTATAAAAACATACTTTAATTTCATCTATTTGTTTGGATACAGAATAAGGTTTTTCTGTTTCTAACAACTGTTCGTGTTCCTCTATTAATTCCTCTATTGATAAGGAATTGTAATTAATTTCAGTTACTTTTTTTTCTTGTTTTTCTTCAGTAAAAGATTCAACACTTTCTAATTGAGTGCTTTCCAATTCTTCTTTATTTTCTTCTAACATTTTTGAGGTTTTTTGTAATTACAAATTTACAATTAAATTGTATCCGAATTCCAAATTCTCCAACTTTCTTCTGCTTGTAGAATCAACATCTCTTCTCCGTTTTTTATAGTAGCATTATTTGCTAGTCCTAAAGTTAGGAATTTAGTTTCTTTAGGGTTGTATACTAAGTCAAAAAGTAAATGTTTCGAATTTAGTAATTTATATGGTAACTTAGGGAAACTTTCAATTTCTGGGTACATTCCTAAAGGTGTGCAGTTAATTATTAAACTATTTTCTCTGATTACTTTTTCGGTTATATTATGATAATCAAAATCTGTATTTCTACTTACAATTATATAATTAATATTTAATTTTTTTAAGACGTATTGAATTGATTTGGAAGCACCTCCATTACCTAATATAATTGCTTGATTCCTGTTTTTAAGAAAAGGAATTAAACTTTTTTCAAATCCGGATACATCTGTATTATATCCATGAAGTTTACCTCTTATTACTTTTACTGTATTTACTGATTGTACTATGTTTGCTTGTTCTGATAGAACATCTAACTGCTTAATTATTTCTTCTTTATATGGAATAGTAACATTAAATCCGGAAAGGTTTAATTGTGTAATTTTCTTTTTTAAACCATTTAAATTATCTAATTCTATATTAAAGTATTCTGTGTTTTTAATTTTTTCTTTCAGAAATTTTTCTGAAAAATATTGTTGAGAAAAGGAGTGAGATAGAGATGTACCTAATAGGGCATATCGTTTCATTAGTCAGCTTTGGTAAAAGTTTCTAATTTTACTACAATATAAAAACCTATTAACATTAAGGAAATAGCTAATATTGTACTACTATTTAATTCAGGTAAATACCAAGATGTAATTAGTCTGTTTTCCGCTACCTCTTTCCAGGGCCAGATTATTAATAATGATCCTAAAATAAATCCTGTAAGTAAGGATAGTACACAGTCTTTAAATCGTTTAAATAACCAAGATATAATATGTGAAAATCCGAATAGTCCTACAACAGAACCTAAAATAAAAACTAATAAATAGCTAATAGCATCTATATTAAATTTTAAACTTTTACTTAGCGAATCTACCATTAATAACTTATAATTTCCCATTAGTATTAGAATGAATGAACCTGAAAGTCCTGGTAATAACATTCCAGTAACACCAATAACACCACACATAAATATATATACTAAATTAGTACTTTCTGAAGAGGGGGAAAGTAAAACTAAGGAAACAGCTATAGCAGTTCCGATTATAAAAAAAACATAAGATCGTATTTTCCATATTCCTACTCTTATTCCTACATAATATACTGATGCTAGTATGAGTCCGAAAAAGAAAGACCATAATTCTTTAGGATAAAATTCGAATAAAAATTCGAAAAGTTTAGCAACACTAAACATGCTAAACACACTACCTCCAAATACAGATATTAAAAAATATAGATTAGTATGGACTGTAAAGTCTTTAAATTGACCTTTAAGAAGTAGTTTTAACGCTTTTAAGTCAAAAGATTTTAAGGAGTTTATGAGTTCCTCATAAATCTCTGTAATAAGAGCAATAGTACCTCCTGATACCCCAGGTATAACATTAGCTACTCCCATTGTAATTCCTTTTAAAAATAAGAACAAATGTTTTTTCATTATTTTTTATCTGATAAATAATCAAAAAATGTATCTCCTCTGAGTCCAATTCTTAAAGTTTCTAAAGGGATTATTTCATCCCAACTGATGTTCCCTAAGTTTACATTAGGTCCTAAAAGTTTAATAAACCAAACTTGTTGAGGTTTTTTTGGAGCTTCCCATAATATTTTTTCAGTAGGTATTTTTGTCAATATTTCATCAATTAAATCTGATCTTACATCTCCACCTTTATTAAAAATACCTACATTACCACCTTCCCGAGCTTCAGCTATTACCTTCCAACTACCTGCATCTAATTCTTTCTGCATTAGTTCAATCCATTTGTAAGGAGCAATAAGTTTCTTTTCATCTTTTGATCCTACTTCCGAAACCACTAAAAATTCTTTTGATAAATCTGTAATATATTCGCATTTTTTAACATGATCTAATTCTATAGATCCATCAGATACTTCACACATAGTAATATTCCATTTTCTTAATAAAGACTTGTACTCTTCATACATATTTCTAATAATGAAAGCTTCAAATAAGGTTCCTCCTAAATAGACTTTTATCCCTGCATCCTGATAAAGTTTTATTTTTTTTTCTATATGTGGTGAAACAGCTGAAGTACCAAATCCTAACTTCACAATATCGGTATGAGGGCTACACATGTCAATAAAATTCTTAGTATCATTAACACTCAGACCTTTATCCATCATCATGGTAAGTCCATGTTCTCTAGGTTTTTTGTCTCTGTTTGGTATGTCAGTTAAGAAGAAGTTCATATTATTTAAATTTTAAGTATTGCAAAGATAGCAGAATTTAGATTATTTAGTAGTTTTGTTTAATTAAAAAAAAAACAATTTTATGACATTAATTAAGTCCATTTCAGGAATAAGGGGTACAATTGGAGGAGAGGTAGGGGATTCACTTTCTCCTTTAGATATTGTTAGATTTACCGCTTCTTACGCTAATTTTATAAAAAAACAAGGGAGTAGTTCTAATACAATTATTATTGGGAGAGATGCTAGGATTTCTGGAGAAATGGTGAGTAATATTGTTTCCGGAACATTAATGGGATGTGGTTTTGATGTGTTAGATGTCGGACTTTCTACCACCCCAACAGTTGAAGTTGCTGTACAATTACATAAGAGTGCAGGAGGTATTATTTTAACGGCAAGTCATAACCCAAAACAATGGAATGCTTTAAAATTATTAAATAATAAAGGAGAATTTTTATCTGCAAAAGATGGAGAAGAAATATTAGAACTAGCCGAAAATGACAATTTCTCTTTTGAGGAAGTAGATAATTTAGGATCCTATGTTTTTGATGATAGTTTTAACGAGAAACATATTGAGGAGGTGTTAAAATTAAAACTAGTAGATGTAGATTTAGTAAAATCTGCAGGATTGAAAGTAGTTGTAGATGCAGTAAATTCTACTGGTGGATTTATGATACCAAGGTTGTTAGAAAAAATGGGAGTAGAGTATGTAAAATTATATTGCGAACCAAATGGGCAATTCCCTCACAACCCAGAGCCATTACCGGAAAATTTAACAGAAATATCGAAATTAGTAGTAGAAGAAAAAGCAGATTTTGGCATTGTAGTAGATCCAGATGTAGATAGATTGGCAATGGTTTGTGAAGATGGTAGTATGTTTGGTGAGGAATACACTTTAGTTGCAATAGCTGATTTTGTATTAAGTAAAACTGCCGGAAATACAGTTTCTAATCTTTCTTCTACAAGAGCGTTGAGAGATGTAACCAATAAACACAATGGAAGTTATGTAGCCTCTGCAGTAGGAGAGGTGAATGTGGTAGAAAAAATGAAAGAAACTAATGCTATTATTGGTGGAGAAGGAAATGGTGGAGTTATCTATCCGGAATTACATTATGGAAGGGATGCACTGATAGGAGTGGCTTTGTTTTTAACTCAACTTGCTGAGCGAAAAATATCGGCAAAACAACTTAGAGATTCGTACCCTAATTATTTTATCTCTAAAAACAAGATACAATTAACCCCTGAAATTGATGTAGATAAGATACTTTCTAATTTAGAACAGAAATACCAAAACGAACAAATCACTAATATCGATGGGTTGAAAATTGATTTTGAAGAGGGTTGGGTTCATTTAAGAAAATCGAATACAGAACCAATAATAAGAATATATGCTGAAAGTGAAGGAGAGGAAAAAGCAACTGCTTTTGCACAGAAAATGATAAACGAAATAAAAGGACTAATTTAATGAGTAAAAGAGTATTTTTAGACAATGCAGCCACTACACCAATGGCTCCTGAAATTATAGATTTAATGAGCGAGATGATGAAAACTCATTTTGCAAACCCTTCTTCTTTACACTCCTATGGTAGGGAAGCGAAAATTGTTGTAGAAAGTGCTAGAAAAACCATAGCTAATATTTTAAACACCTCTCCAGGAAGTATATTTTTTACCTCTGGAGGAACCGAAGCAGATAATATGGCCATTAAATGTGCTATACATGATCATAAAATAACACATGCTATTACTTCTAAGTTATCGCATCATGCAGTATTGTATCCTTTAGAAGATTTAGCTGCTGAAGGTAAAATAAAACTTACTTACATTGATATAGATAAAAACGGAACTGTTTCTCTTTCTCACTTAAAACATCTGTTAGAAGATAACGAAAGAACATTTGTATCTATAATGCATGCTAATAATGAGATAGGAACCATACAAGATATAAAATCAATTGGAGATATTTGTAAAGAACACCAAGCTATTTTCCATTCCGATACGGTACAAACTATGGCACATTTCCCGTTTAATATGCAGGAATTAAATGTAGATTTTATGGCTGCTTCTGCACATAAATTTCACGGACCAAAAGGAATAGGATTTGTTTATATATCGGAAGATATACAGATAAAACCATTATTTAGAGGTGGAGGGCAAGAAAGAAATATGAGAGCGGGTACTGAAAATATTTATGGAATTGCAGCCATGGCAAAAGCCATGGAAATGGCTTATGAACATATGGAACAAGAAACTGCTTACATAAAAGGTTTAAAAAAGTATATGATGGAAAAACTTATATCGGAGATAGAAGATGTAAGGTTTTATGGTAAATGCACCGAATTAGATGATAGTTTGTACACCATACTTAGTTGTAGTTTTCCTGAAAGAGATAATTCGGAAATGCTGATGTTTAACCTAGATATTTTGGGAGTAGCTTGTAGTGGTGGTTCTGCTTGTAGTTCTGGTAGTAGTAAGGGATCACATGTACTTACTGCTATTGTTCCGGATTCTTTACGACCAGGAGTTCGGTTTTCTTTTAGTAAATACAACACTAAAGAAGATATTGATTATGCTATAGAAAAGTTAAAGGTATTATTTGCTTAGAATAATATTTATATCTACATAAAAAACCTTTTGGTGTGTATTTTTTTTAAAACAAATCAGAAGAAGTTTTAATATATCCTATTAATTGGTCATAGTTTTTCCCAATTTCCCTGTAGTACACATATATATAGTATTCGTTTTTAGTTTGGTAATGACTCCCTTCTACAAAACTTAAGTTTGTTTTATTACTACTATTATCTTTTAGGGCATAAATATAGTTGTAATATCCTTGTTTTAGTAAACTACTGCATTCGTACTTCCGTCTGTTTTCATTAAAAGTAAGTTGATACTCTTCTTTTATATTCCAATCTGTAAATCTTCCTAACAGATACAGATCTCCATAAGTTATTTTTCTGTTTTCTAGTAATGAAAAAGTTACATTTACATATTCTGCTTCTATTTCCGAATTCCACGCTTCTTGTTGTTCTATTATAAAATTTCCATTTATATCTGGTGTGCTTATGAATCCCTCAAAGGATCTACTGATGTCTGTAAATAGACTAACATTTATGCTGTTACTATCTTCTGTTATTTCTTTAACTCGTTCTGACTGATACCTAATACTTTTTATATCGAAATGTCGGTATTCGTTTCCTGCTTCAAAAGTGTTTTCGCTTTCGTAGTTATAAATTAATTGGTCTTTTTTTATAAAAAGTGGTTTTAAATCATCAATGTAGTTGTCCTCTCTGTTGTTCTGTTTTATAATTACTTTTAAATCTGTATACGGATTAGAAAAATAGATATTAGAATGATTTATAATAAAATCAATTTCTTGTTTATATTCTCTTTCATCAATAAGTGTAGCTCTTTTCACATGAGTAGAGATATTAATTTTTTCATCTAAAACCATAAATCGTTTTGTAAGTACCACTTTGTTATTTTGATAGTTATATACCTTTATAATATAGTTCCCTGATAAGCTTACTTTTAAATATTCCTGAGGAAACAGCAAATTGTAGTGGGTGTACTGCTGCTGGGTATTAAATGAAAACTCATAATCTTCTATTCTATTTTCAAAAAATCCGTTAATATATTCTTGTTGCATTAAGTCAGAAGGGGTCCAGTCGCTATTACAATGAATAATGGTGTAATAATAATCTTTCAGTTCCTCATTAAAATCATCAAAACTAATCTGTAATTTTTCTTCTGTACCTAAATGTATAATAGGATAAGCTAGAGGGTTTTTTTCAGGATGAATTAGTACCGTATGTATGTTACTATTATATATATTGTTTTTTAATATACTATCTGTTTGTTGAGAAAATAGTTGTGAAAAAAAAGTATTTAGGGTAAAAAAAACTAAAAATATATAGTTGAAGAATTTCATTTAAAATTTATGAGTTAATTTAATTGTAGTTTGGTGCAAATTTATACTTTTGCAATCGAAAAATCTAATAAAATTAAGATGTCTAAAGATATTCGTTTAAAAAAGGGTCTGAACATACAATTAGTTGGAGAGGCTGAACAAGTTTTCTCCACAGTAAATGCTGCAACAACTTACGAATTAAAACCAAGTGATTTTCATGGCTTAACTCCAAAACTTGCTATAAAGTTAGGAGATATAGTGAAAGCAGGAACAGTTTTGTTCTTTGATAAATACAATGAAAAAGTAAAGTTTTGTTCTCCTGTAAGTGGTGAAGTAACTGATATTGTAAGAGGAGCAAAAAGAAGAATTTTAAAGGTTGTTGTAACTGCCGATACTGAGATTGTATATGAAGATTTATCTTCTGATTCTGTTTTAGAATTAAATAGAGAGCAAATAATTGATAAATTATGCCAAAGTGGAGTATGGCCTTTTATCAGACAAAAACCTTATGATGTAATTGCAAATCCCACTGATATGCCAAAATCCATATTTATTTCGGCTTTTAATAGTGCTCCTATTAGTATTGATAATGACTTTGCCTTATATGGTAAAGCAGAACATTTTCAAAAAGGGTTAGATGTAATTACAAAACTTACTAATGGTACTACACATTTAAATATGGATGGATATTCTAATCCTGCAAAAGTATTTACCTCTGCAACTGGGGTTCAACTTAATACAATTTCAGGAAAACATCCTGCAGGAAATGTTGGGGTACAAGTTCACCATATTGATCCTGTAAATAAAGATAATGTAATTTGGTATTTATCCCCTCAAGATGTACTTACTATTGCTACATTATTTACAGATGGTAAATATGATGCTTCTAGAATAATTGCATTGGCAGGATCTCAAATAAAGAAACCTAAATATTACAGAACAATTTCTGGAACTGTAATAAATGAGTTTTTAAACAATAATATAAAAGAAGGTAATACTAGAATAATTAGTGGAGATGTACTTACAGGTAAAAAAATTGATATAAATGGAAGTTTAGGTTTTTATGATTATCAGATAACTGCTATACCAGAAGGTGATGAGTCAGAGTTTTTAGGTTGGATATCTCCTGGTTTAAATAAATTTTCTGTTAGTAGAACATTTCTATCTTGGTTAATGCCAACTAAAAAGTACAATCTAAATGCTAATTTACATGGAGAGGAAAGAGCTTATGTAATGACAGGTGAGTACGAAAAAGTATTGCCAATGGATATTTATCCAACTCATCTTATTAAAGCAATAATGATTGAAGATATCGAACTAATGGAAAATTTAGGTATATATGAGGTTTCTGCAGAGGATTTTGCTTTATGTGAATTTGTTTGTACCTCAAAAATTGATGTTCAGAAATTAATAAGGCACGGATTAGACTTAGTAAGAAAAGAAAATAGCTAATGAAATTATTTAGAAATATATTAAATACGGCAAAACCTCACTTTATAGAAGGAGGTAAGTTAGAAAAAATGTTTCCTGCTTTCGATGCATTTGAAACCTTTTTATTTGTACCAGACCATACAACTAATTCTGGTTCACATATTAGAGATGCGATTGATTTGAAACGAACTATGATGATGGTTATTATAGCGTTGTTACCAGCTTTATTATTTGGTATGTGGAATATTGGTAACAATCATTTTATTGCTAATGAAGAATCAGTTTCATTTATGGAGACTTTTTTATATGGAGCTATTAAGATGCTTCCTTCAATATTAGTTTCATATATAGTTGGTCTTTCTGTAGAATTTGCTTTTGCAATTTTCAGAGGTCATCAAGTAAATGAAGGTTATTTAGTAACAGGATTATTAATTCCTATGATTATGCCTATTTCTACACCATTATGGATGTTAGCAATCTCTGTTATCTTTGCTGTAGTAATTGGAAAAGAGGTTTTTGGTGGAACAGGAATGAATATTCTAAACCCTGCTTTAACAGCTAGAGCTTTTGCGTTTTTTGCTTACCCAGCACATTTAAGTGGAGATAAGATATGGATAGCAGATCAACCTGTAAATGGGACAGTAACTGATGTATTTCCTGATGGTTATTCTGGAGCGACACCATTAGCGGACTATTATTCTTTGTCTGTAGAGAAAGGTAAATTAGCAAGTGCTGTAATACAAGAAAAATCTGAAAAAACAATCACAGCAATCAATGAAAAAATTGAAGTAATTGAGAGTAGAATTCCAGAATTATCAGAATCATTTTTTGGATTTATTTCTGGTTCCTGTTCAGAAACTTCAACATTTGCTATTCTTATTGGATTGATTATACTAGTAGTTACAGGAGTTGGAAGTTGGCGGACAATAGTTGCTGTATTTTTTGGTGGTTATTTTATGGGGTTATTATTTAATTTATGGGGTGCTACAGATTTCATGACTTTACCAGCATATGAACATTTAATTTTAGGAGGATTTGCTTTTGGAGCTGTATTTATGGCGACTGATCCAGTAACAGCTTCTCAAACTAATAAAGGTAAGATTATTGTTGGTTCTCTAATTGGAATTTTTGCAGTATTAATTCGAGTGTTTAATCCAGCTTACCCTGAGGGAATGATGTTAGCTATTTTATTAATGAATGTGTTTGCTCCGCTGGTAGACCATTATATTGTAGAGTCAAATATTAAAAGAAGGTTAAAAAGAGTAAAATCGTAAATTATGGAAGTAAATAAAAATAGTTATACTATCCGGTTTGCTGCTGTTATGGTTATAATAGTTGCAGCCTTGTTATCTTCAGCTGCAATTGGTTTTAAACCATATCAATCAAGAAATATAGAATTAGAGAAAAAGCAAAATATTTTACAATCAATCGGTATAGATGTAAGTAGGGAAGAAGCAGAGTCAAATTATTCTACATACATTAAAGAAGAACTTGTTGTAAATTATTTGGGAGTAATTATGGAAGGATCTGCATTCGATGTAGAGTTATCAAAAGAAGTAAAGAAAGATGTTCCTGTTCAATCTTTGCCCTTATATATTGCAGTAGACAAGGATAATCAAACTAAATACATCATTCCACTTAGAGGTACAGGACTTTGGGGACCAATTTGGGGGTTTATTTCGTTAAATGATGACTTAAATACTGTTTCTGCTGCAGTATTTGATCATAAATCTGAAACTCCAGGTTTAGGAGCAGAAATAAATGGTGATAAATTTGAAAAGCAATTTTCTAATACTGAAGTAAATACAAAAAAAATAATGAAAGATGGGAAATTTGTTTCAATTACTGTAAAAAAGGGTAAGTCATCAGGTGAATATGAGGTTGATGGTGTTTCTGGTGGAACAATTACTTCTGATGGAGTGACTGCTATGATTGATGAAAGGTTATCAAAATACCTTCCTTATTTTAAGAGTATTTCTAATGAAATGAAAGTTAAATCAGTTTTAGAAGTTGTGATCTTAGATGAGAAAAGTGATACTACTTCTAATATTAATAAAAGAATAATCGATTAATTATGAGTAACAAACAAGAAGCTTTATTCTCCAAAAAGAATATTAAACTAATAAAAGATCCACTAGATGATAATAATCCAATTACAGTTCAAGTACTTGGGATTTGTTCGGCTCTTGCAATCACTGTACAATTAAAACCTGCTGTTGTAATGGCTGTATCTGTCTTTTTTGTTTTATGTGTAGCTAATGTTTTGGTATCATTAATGAGAAAAATGATTCCTTCAAGAATTAGAATTATTGTTCAGTTAGTAATTATTGCAACACTTGTGATTTTAGTAGACCAAACCCTTAAAGCTTTTTTATATGATGTCAGTAAAGAACTTTCAGTCTTTGTTGGACTCATTATTACAAATTGTATTATTATGGGTAGGTTAGAAGCGTTTGCTCTTGCTAATACTCCATGGAAATCTTTTATGGATGGAGTAGGTAACTCTCTAGGATATGCACTTCCTTTAATTGTAGTAGCGTTTTTTCGAGAATTACTTGGATCAGGAACATTATTTGGATTAGAAGTTATACCTCCAAATTGGTATATTGAGAATGGAGGTTTTTATGCAAATAATGGTATGATGATTTTACCACCAATGGCACTTGTTACTTGTGGTATTTATATATGGGTACAAAGAATTAGAAATAATAAATTAGTAGAAGAAAACTAGAATTATGCAAGATTTAGCAAATATATTTATAAAATCCATATTCATTGATAATATGGTATTTGCCTATTTTTTAGGAATGTGTTCCTATTTGGCAGTTTCAAAAACAGTTAAGACTTCTATAGGTCTAGGACTAGCAGTAGTTTTTGTATTAGGAATAACGGTACCAGTTAATTATTTGCTAGAAAATTATATACTTAAGGAAGGTGCATTAGTTTGGTTAGGAGATAGTTTTAAAGAAGTAGACCTATCATTTCTTTCTTTTATTTTATTTATTGCAGTCATAGCATCTATGGTACAATTAGTAGAAATGATTGTAGAAAAGTTTTCTCCAGGACTTTATAGTTCATTAGGAATATTTCTGCCTTTAATTGCAGTAAACTGTGCAATTCTTGGAGCGTCATTATTTATGCAAGAAAGAGATTATAGTACAATTGTAGAAGCTACAGTATTTGGTTTAGGTTCAGGAGTAGGTTGGTTCTTGGCAATTGTTGGTATTGCTGCAATTAGAGAGAAAATAAGATATTCTAATGTACCTCCTGCTCTTAGAGGACTAGGTATTACTTTTATTATTACTGGACTTATGGGTATAGCTTTTATGAGTTTTATGGGAATACAACTAGAAGATAGTAAAAAAACAGTTACTACAGAAGTTGTAGTCTCTTTTGATAATAATAAAACTGAAATTAATTAAAATGATAGTATTATTAACAACATCCACAACAATAATAAGTAGTATAACAGTTTTTCTCTTAGTAGTTTTATCATTAGTTTCTTTATTATTATTTGTTAAGAGTAAGCTTTCTCCTTCTGGAAAATTGACGATAAAGATTAATGGAGAGAAAGAAATTGTAGTTGAAGGAGGTTCTACTTTACTATCAACCTTAAGTGATAATGGAATATTTTTACCATCTGCTTGTGGTGGTGGAGGTACTTGTGTACAATGTGTGTGTCAAGTTCATGAAGGTGGTGGTGAAATATTACCAACTGAAAAACCTCATTTTAGTAGAAAGAAAATTGCTAATAATTTTAGACTAGGATGTCAAGTAAAGGTAAAGGAAGATATGGATATTTCTGTACCTGAGGAAGTATTTGGGGTTAAGAAATGGGAGGCTACTGTTGTATCTAATTATAATGTTGCTACTTATATTAAAGAATTTATTGTAGAAGTTCCTGAAGATATGCCTTATGAAGCTGGAGGGTATATTCAAATTGAAATTCCTAATTGTGAAATTCCGTTTTCTGAAATGGATATTACAGCTCACCCTGAAGATCATCCAGGTGAACCAACTAAGTTTGAAAAAGACTGGAAAGAAGGACCTTTTGGAATGAGAAACTTAGTAATGAAAAATGAAGAGGAAGAAGTTGTTAGAGCTTATTCTATGGCATCTTATCCAGCAGAGGGTAGAAAAGTAATGTTAAATGTTAGAGTAGCTGCTCCTCCATTTGATAGAGATAAAGGCACCTGGGCAGATATTAATCCTGGGGTTGCTTCTTCTTATATATTTAATCAGAAAGCAGGAGATAAAGTAACGATTTCAGGTCCTTATGGAGAGTTTTTCATTAATGATAGTGATTCTGAGATGTTGTATATTGGTGGTGGTGCAGGTATGGCACCAATGCGTTCTCATCTTTATGAATTATTTAAAACAATTAAAACTGGTAGAAAAGTTTCTTACTGGTATGGTGGAAGGTCTAAAGCAGAACTATTTTATATTGAGCATTTCCGTTCTTTAGAAAGAGAATTTAAAAACTTCAAGTTTTACTTAGTACTTTCAGATGCTCATGAAAGTGATGACTGGAAAGAAATGAAAGACTTAAATGATACAGAGGGAGATGGATTTGTTGGTTTTGTTCATAATGTAGTTATCGACCAATATTTAACTAAACATGAAACTCCAGAAGATATTGAATTGTATTTCTGTGGACCACCATTGATGAATCAAGCGGTTATTAAAATGGCAGATGATTGGGGAATACCTGATGAGAATGTGAGATTTGATGACTTTGGTGGATAAAAGTTAAAGAGGAGTATTTATCGTAAAGATAATAGATTTAAACCGGACAGAAATGTTCGGTTTTTTTATAACGAAAATCTAGATTTAGGAGTAATGGTTTGATCGGCAAAATCTCCCTCTAAAAGCTTATAATAGCCACTTATGGCAATCATAGCAGCATTGTCGGTGCAGTATTCCAATTTAGGAATATAAACTTCTTTGTTGTATTTTTCTTGCAATTCTAATAATCTAGCTCTTAAATATGAATTTGCAGAAACTCCTCCAGCAATCGCAATTTCATTAATTCCTAATTCATTAGAAGCTTTCATTATCTTTTTTATCAGAATCTCTACAATGGTATGTTGTATACTGGCACACAAATCATTTTGGTTTTCTGTTATGAAATTCGGGTTTTCAGCAACTCCCTTTTCAATTACTCTAAGTATTGAAGTTTTTATGCCACTATAACTAAAGTTAAGTTCCCCAACTTTATGTCTTCCAAATACAAATTTAAGTTTATCCCCCTGTTTTCCGTATTTATCAATTAACGGGCCACCAGGGTAGGGCAGTCCTAATATTTTTGCAGACTTATCGAAAGCTTCTCCTGCGGCATCATCTAATGTTTCTCCAATTACAGTCATATCTGTTACCGATTTAACCAATATAATTTGGGTGTGACCTCCAGAAACAGTTAAACATAAAAATGGGAATTTTGGTTGTTTTTTTTCTTCTCCTACTTGTTTTATGAAATGTGCCATTATGTGTCCCTGCATGTGATTCACAGCAATTAATGGGATATTCATCCCTATTGCAAAGGATTTTGAAAAAGAACTACCAACCAATAAAGATCCTAATAATCCGGGACCTTGTGTGAAGCAAATAGCAGATATATCTTCTTTTGCTATTCCCGCTTCTTTTATGGCAGTATCTACAACCGGAACAATATTTTGTTGGTGTGCTCTTGAAGCTAATTCAGGAACTACACCTCCGTATTGTTGGTGTACGCTTTGGTTTGCTACAATATTCGATAAAATATATCCATCTGATATTATTGCAGCAGAAGTGTCATCACAAGAGGATTCTATCCCTAATAGGATGTTTTTTTTAGTCATCTAATTTTTTAAGGGTATGTCCCATTTTATCTCTTTTTGTTTCCAGATAAAATTTATTGTATTCATTGGAATCTATCTCTAGAGATATGTTTTCTATAATTTCAATTCCATACCCCATCAATCCAGCTCTTTTCTTTGGATTATTAGATAGTAGTTTTATTTTAGTTACATTCATAGCTCTTAATATCTGAGCTCCAATTCCGTAATCCCTATCATCAGCATTAAAACCAAGTTCAATATTTGCTTCTACTGTATCTTTGCCTTGTTCCTGTAATTGATATGCTTTTAATTTATTTATTAATCCAATACCTCTCCCTTCGTGGTTCATATAAACGATAATTCCTTTTCCTTCTTTCTCAATTTTTTTCATTGCTCCTTGTAGTTGTGGACCACAGTCACATCTGCAACTACCAAATATATCTCCAGTCATACAAGAAGAATGAACCCTAACTAATACATCATCTCCACTTTTCCATTCTCCTTTATATATAGCTAAATGTGGTTTATTATTTGATATTTGATTAAATGCTTTCATTTTAAAATTACCATATTCTGTTGGAAGTTCAATATCAACCTCTTCAGTAATTAATGATTCGTTTCTAATTCTATATTTAATTAAATCTTTAATTGTAATAAATTTCAAATCGAATTTTTTAGCAAGTTCAAATAATTCTGGAGTTCTAGCCATTGTACCGTCTTCATTTAATATTTCTACAATAACCCCTGCTGGTTTTAATCCTGCAAGTCGTGCTAAATCAATAGATGCTTCTGTGTGTCCTGCTCTTCTTAATACTCCTCCTTTTCTTGCTTTTAATGGAAATATGTGTCCAGGTTTCCCTAATTCCTCTGGTCTTGTTTTTTCGTTTACAAGGGCTAGTATAGTTTTTGCTCTATCTTGTGCAGAAATTCCTGTAGTACATCCTTTCCCAATCAAATCTACTGATATTGTAAACGGAGTTTCGTAAGCAGCAGTGTTTTTACCAATCATCAATTCCAATCCTAATTCTTCACATCTACTTTCTAGTAGTGGAGTGCAAACTAATCCTCTGCCATGCGTAACCATGAAGTTAATCATCTCTGGAGTTACCATGTCAGCAGCTGCTACAAAATCTCCTTCATTTTCACGGTTCTCATCATCAATTACAATTACAACCTTGCCGGCTTTAATGTCTTCAATTGCTTCTTCTATAGTGTTAAATTTCATCTGTAATATTTTTTTTGCAAAAATACTAGCTTTTATTTAATTTACGTCTATAAATAAATTTATAAATAGCTTGTTTATAATAACTGAAATCAAGTAGGTTAGAGTCCTTTGTAGACTTGTAAAGTAAAAATATACTTAAGGGGAAGAAAATAAGGTTAGAGAGCCACATTCCTGTAAAAGGATCCATGGTTAGTTCTTTTACTTGTTTTTCTCCCATCATGTTTACTACATGATATAAAACAAATAATAACATAGAAATTAAAATTGGTATTCCATATCCTCCCTTTTTTATTATTGCTCCTAATGAAGATCCGATAATAAACAAAACTAAGCAAGCAAATGCTAATGAAAATTTTCTGTGCCATTCTATATTGTGTCGGTTTATTATTGTGTGTCTGTATTTTAAATCATCAGCATTTGATTTTTGTATTGCTTTATTCGACCTTACTTTATTTATAGCAAAATCTATAATTTCTAATTCGGATTTAAGATAATTCTGATTAGTTGAAGTATCACTTTTCTTTGTAGTTTTATAATTAAATTTCTCAATATAATTATTTGAAAAGTGAATTTTCCTATCCGTATATTTAGTTTTTAAAGAATCAATAGAGAAGTTTAGCTGATTAATACTCATCATGGAATAATGATTTTTATATATACTTTCGTCAGATTGTTTTAATCCGAATTTTTTTAAATCAAAACGAATAATATTCTCTGTAAATTTAATTCTTTGGTGTGGAAAAGTTCTGTTTCTATTGTTATTGTAAACTTCTACATAAGAAGATCCATTAAAAAGTTTCAATTCTAAATACTTTCCATTATTTGTGAAATTCATTTCTCCACTTTCAGCACTAATAACTTTATCGTTGGATTGTTTGCTGTTATGATCGTAAATAAGTATTCCAAATAATTTATTTGTCTCTAAGTCCTTTCTATCTACCTTAATACTGTATCCGTCTATATCATTATAAAATTCTCCCTCTCTAATATTAATGGAAGGTTTCTGTTTTTGTATGTCGTAAAGTAGAGTTCCGCTTTTAAGATTTGCTACAGGTAATATATAGTTGGAGTAGCTAAAAGATAACACAGATATTAGTATAGAAATTAGGAGTAGAGGCATCATAATTCTTCTTAATGAAACTCCGGATGATTTAAGGGCCGCTAATTCATTTTTCTCTCCTAAGTTACCAAAAGTCATTATAGATGCAATAAGAATAGCAATTGGCAAAGCAAGAGGGACTAATCTAGCAGCTGCATAATATACAAATTTTAATATAATATCAATTTCTAATCCCTTTCCGACAAGTTCATCTACCCATTTCCATAAAAATTGCATAAACAAAACAAATATTGCAATAAAAAAGGTAGCAATAAAAGTAGGAATAAAGGATTTAATTAAGAATTTGTGTAACTTCTTCACAATCTATTTTTTTAAATTCCTATTGCGTTTTTCAGATTATCTATTTGTTTGTCCCAAAGCTGTATTCCATCTTCCTTTTCTTGTTCATCTTCTGCAAAATCAGTTACAATTAATGAAATATCTTTAGTCATGTTATGAACTTGTATAAAAAATTCAAAATATTTTTCTTCTCCTTCATCATCAACCCATTGAAATCGGATGAATTCATGTTTTTTCATTTTAAGTATAATAGCATCTTCTTCTGATCCATCCCAATAAAAGGTGAGTACATCATTTTTTATATTTACATTGTCTGCAAACCATTCCGACAAACCGCTTGGAGTAGTCAACCTTTTGTATAAAATGCTAATAGAGGTTTTTATAGGATATTCGATACTGTATTTAATTAATGACATAATAAATTTATTAGATGTTATTTTTGTAGTTTTGTAAACCAAATTTTTTGGCAATTTAAGAAAAAAATTAAGAATACATAAAAATTATGGCATTAGTTAACTCATGGGAAAGACAAGGCAATTTTTTATTTAAATATAGAGGTCAGTTTCCGGTAATATTATTTGTACTTTCAGTACCCTTTTTATACTTTACAGAATCAATAAATGAAAGTAGTATTGTTTATTGGAATTATACAGCTTTACTAGTTTCAGTGCTTGGTTTTTTAATTAGGTTTTATACTATAGGAACTACACCAAAAGGAACTTCTGGGAGAAATACAAAAGAGCAAATAGCAGATTACTTAAATTCTACTGGTATCTATTCTTTAGTTAGACATCCTTTATATCTAGGAAATTATCTTATTTGGATTGGAATTGCTATTTTTACCTATAATATTTACTTTATAATTATTGTATCTCTTTTGTTTTGGATTTATTACGAACGAATTATGTTTGCTGAAGAACGATTTTTAGAAAAGAAATTTGGTGATGAATACCTAAATTGGTCTAATGGAATTGCTGCATTTATACCATCATTTACTAATTTCACTAAAACAATAATACCCTTATCGTTAAAAAGTATATTAAGAAGAGAGTATGCTGGTTTACTTGCGACTGTTATTGGTTTCGCTTTTATTGATGTGGTAAGATTGTATTTTACTACTGGTATTCTGAATGTTACGGAGCTTATGTTGCAAATTTTGTTAGTTACTGTTGTGGTAGTTGTTGTACTCAGATCCCTGAAACATTACACTTCTGTATTAGAAGAAAAAGATAGGTCGTAAATACTTGTTAAAATACTTTCATTAAATTGTTTTAATATTATATTTGCCGACCTAAATGGCGTGGTAGCTCAGTTGGTTAGAGCGCAGGATTCATAACCCTGAGGTCGGGAGTTCAAATCTCCCTCACGCTACTAGATAATAAAGACCCTTTTCAGGGTCTTTTTTTTATGACCAAAAACCCCCTTGGTCCAACATTGGGTAGCAATGAACTTTTTAACTTTTACCCCGACTTTTTTATCTTTATATTTTCTGTAAGTTTGCTTTATGAAAAAAACATCACTACTCTTACTGTGTATAATTTATTTTGCGTCGTGTAAAAAGGACTTACCAATTGAGGCTTGTTCAGAGGATGTATTGTCTCTTGATCCAACAATAGGAAATCATAATGTGTTGATTGTAGGTATAGATGGATTTAGAAGTGATGCTCTTACAGAAAATATAACACCATTTATGTACGGATTATCTTTAAGGGATGATGTATACTTTACTCCGTTTCACAAAACAGAAGAAGACACCTATAGTGGTCCAAATTGGTCAAGTATTCTGACAGGTGTTCATTATTACAAACACAATGTAGTAGATAATAGTTTTGTTGGAAGTAGGTTCTCTACTTATCCTCCTTTTCAATATTATTTGGAGTTGGCTTATCAGCAGATAAACACATTTTCTATTACAAATTGGACCCCTATTAATACTTATATTTGTCAACAATATTTAGATTATACATCAGAAAGTATATTAAATGATTCTATGGTATTTCAGTTATCAAGGGATTTATTAGTAGATAGTTTTTCAATAGCACCTGATGTTTTGTTTCTTCATTTTGATGAGCTAGACGCTGCAGGTCATAGTTATGGCTTTAGTCCTCAGGTCAGTGAATATGCGAATACATTGTCTAAAATAGATATTTTTGTTGAGAGTTTATTTAATATTATAGAAGAAAAACGAAACGATTTAGGAGAAAATTGGCTTTTTATTATTGTTTCTGATCATGGAGGTGATGGTACAGGTCATGGTGATGCAGAAAACCCACATATCAGTCAAACAATATTTTTCTCTCAACACCCAAATTTAAATTTTACACCTAATTATATAACTAATCAAACAGATTTAGCTCCAACAATTTTGGATTACATGGGTGTTTCTAGTCAAGAAATTGATTGTAAAATGGATGGTGTTTCAATTATTGAATAAATTATTTTTAAAAGTAATTTCTATTCAGAAAATCCAATTAATTTTTTAAGTTTGTATTAGTGGATTGATTAGTGGTGCAAAAAGCGGATCAATTTTTAGTTTAAAAGTTTGCTGTAATCATGTAAATAAAGTGTATGTTGTAATCCTGCTATCCCAGACTTATTTCTCTTCTTATTTCAGTAATTTTAAAACTATATCACATTTTGAAGCTAGAATAAAATCATTCTCATGCAAACCATTTATTTTGTGAGTAAACAGTATTATAGTTACTTTTTTGTAATCAATATGTATAAAAGGGTGATGACCTTCTTTTTCAGATAACTGAGCAATTTTATTAGTAAATATTATTGCATCAGTATATTTAATAAATAGATATTCTTTTCTTATCTCTTTATTTTCATAGACTTTCCAACCATCTTCTAATTGTTGCATTAATATATTAATTTCTTTATGTGTCAGCGGCGGGATTCCTCCCTGACAAGGAATGCATATTTTTTCACCTATCTTTTTCATTATAAATTATTTAGAAATAAAAATTATTTGTAATCTTGACAAAAATAAATAAAGAAAAAACAAACACAAGATTATAATACTTTAAATATGAATAAAAATATATTTGGTGATAGATTAATTACATGTAGCAAAGATCCTTTAACAGGATATTTTAGAAATGGATGTTGTGATACAGATGATACTGATCTAGGTATGCATACTGTTTGTATTATTGCTACCAATAATTTTTTGAAATTCTCAAAACAAGTAGGTAACGATCTTTCAACTCCGTTACCAGAGTTTGGTTTTGATTGGGTTAAATCTGGAGATGGATGGTGTTTATGTGCTTTGAGGTGGAAAGAAGCATTTGAAAATAACTGTGCTCCAATGGTTGTTTTAGAAGCTACTAATGAGAAAACACTTGATGTAATTCGTATAGAAGATTTGATTGCACATGCATATAGAGTGTAGGTTGTAATCCTGCTGCCCTGACTTTTTTCTTTTATAATTTTCTGAGCATATTTAAAGGTTTTTTAGGATATTAATCCTTACTAAAAGGTATATGCAGATTCGTAAAGGTATTTGAGGGTTTCTGCAGGTTTTCTAGGATGATTTTATTTATATGTAAGATATTAAATTTTTATTTTACAATATAAATCTTGTTATTTTAGGATATAATAAAGTTATTTTAAAATAACTTTTTTTACTTTTCAACAGTTAGTTTTTAGGACTGTATTTTTTATAATTTTAGTGCACCAAAAAATCAAAAAATTAATGAAGCTAAAACACTTAAAACTTAGCGGCCATTTTAATTTCTATTCTGTAGATAGAACTGCTTTTAAAGAAATCTCTTTATTTGAAGGAAGTATTCCCGCAGGTTTTCCATCTCCTGCAGATGATTATATGGATATGGATTTGGATTTACAAAGCCATTTGGTTCCTAATCCTTCTTCTACTTTTTGTATAAAGGTAAGTGGAGATAGTATGAAAGATGCAGGAATAAAAGATGGAGATGTTATGATTGTGGATAGGTCTTTAGAAGTTAAAAACAGGAGTATTGTATTAGCGGTTATAGATGGTGAGTTTACTGTTAAAAGAATAAATGTAAATGATAAGGAACTTTATTTGATGCCAGAAAACGATAGTTTTAACCCTATAAAGATTACAGAAGAAATGGATTTTTTAGTTTGGGGAGTAGTAACTTATATAATTCATAAGGCGATATGATAGCACTTGCAGATTGTAATAATTTTTATGCCTCTTGTGAAAGGGTATTTCAACCTCAATTAGAGAATAAGCCTGTAATAGTTCTTTCTAATAATGATGGATGTGTTATTGCTAGGAGTAACGAATCTAAGAAGTTAGGGATAAAGATGGGGGAGCCTGTATTTAAGATTAAGAACCTAATTGAGAGACATCATATAAATGTTTTCTCTACTAACTTTGCTTTATATGGTGATTTATCCAGAAGAGTGATGAATACCTTTAGAACAGAGGTTAATAAAATGGAAGTATATTCTATTGATGAGGCATTCTTAGATTTTAGTGATTTGGCAGATAAGGAACGAGCTATTCAGATAAAAAAGAAAGTTCAGATGTGGACTGGTATTCCTATTTGTATTGGTATTGCTAAAACAAAAACACTTGCAAAGGTTGCTAATCATATTGCAAAGAAATACACAAAGTCAGGTGTTTTCATGTTTGATGAAGAAGACTTGATTAAACGAGCTCTAAATGTGTTTCCTGTGGAGGATTTGTGGGGTGTTGGTAGAAAACATGCAAAGAGATTAAAAGAAGTAGGTATTCATACTGCACTACAACTAAGAGAAACAGATTCTGATTGGATTAGAAGAAATATGTCCATCAATGGAGTAAAGATACAAAAGGAGTTGAAAGGGGAGATTTGTTATCCTTTAGAAACAACTACACAAAGAAAAAAGAATATCTGTACTGCTCGTTCTTTTGGAACAGAGATAAAGGATCTAAATAAATTAAGAGAAGCTATTAGTTCTCACGCTAATACTTGTGCTACAAAATTAAGAAAGGAAAAGAGTTGTTGTTCTACAATTAGTGTATTCTTAAATACAAATCCGTATAAACCACAAGCAAAACAATATCATCCTTATAGAGTGTTTCATTTGGATGTACCTACAAATGATAGTTTGGAAATAGTAAAGTTTGCTTTAAAAGGTTTAGAACAAATGTATCGTTCGGATTGTATTTATAAGAAAGCAGGAGTTCTAGTCGGTAGAACTGTCCCTGAAAGTCAAGTTCAATTGTCTTTATTTGATAATGTAGATAGAGATAAGAGGAAGGAGGTAAATTCTGTAGTGGATACCATAAATAGAAAGATGGGAAGAGATAAAGTTAAACTTGCCGTTCAAGGTTCTGGCAGAAAATGGAAACTAAAACAAGAGAAACTATCTCCTTGTTATACGACAAGGTTTGAAGATATGTTGGAAGTTAAAATTTAAACACTTTATAATTGTCTATTGTTATATTTTCACTTTTTTTCCTAATAAATATTTATTTTTTATTAGATTAGCAAAATACTTTACGATAAATACAATTAATTAAAATCACTATGAAAAAAACAAGACTAACTTTACTAAGCGTACTATTTTGTGCAATAACTTTTGCTCAGAGTGTGCCTCAAGGAATTAATTACCAAGCCGTTTCAAGAGATGCTTCTGGTGCTGTACTTATGAATCAAGCTTTAACGATTCAGTTTTCTGTTATTTCAGATTTAGCTACTTCAGCTGTAAGTTGGCAAGAAACTCACCAAGATACTACTAATGCTTATGGTTTATTTACAGCCATTATAGGCCAAGGAATATCAACATCTGTTGGTAGTTCAGCAACCTTTGATGTAATAGATTGGGGAGCTTCTAATCATTTATTAAAAGTAGAGGTAGATTATGGAGGCGGTTTTGTAGAAATGGGAACTACAGCATTTATGAGTGTTCCTTATGCACTTCATTCTCAAAATTTATTAGGATGTACAGATTCTACAGCTCTTAACTATAGTGTTTTAGCAAATACAGATGATGGCTCTTGTATTATATTAGGATGTATGGACTCTTCAGGTTCTAACTATAATCCTCTAGCAAATTTACCGAGTTTTTGTATTTATCTAGGATGTACAGATCCACTATATACAGAATATAACCCATTAGCTAATACAAATGATGGTTCTTGTACTACTGTTATTGTAAATGGTTGTACAGATTCAACCGCAATTAATTATAATCCATCAGCAAATACAGATGATGGATCTTGTATTACTGTTATTGTAAATGGTTGTACAGATTCAACCGCAATTAATTATAATCCATCAGCAAATACAGACGATGGTTCTTGTGTTGTATTAAATCCACTAACTCTTGTGGTTGATGATAATTTTGAGAACTACTTAGAGAACAATGGAATGGGAGATGGAATAATGATGAACAATTATGTTTATACTTCAAATATACAAAACGTTACAAATTTAGATATTTCAGGCCTAGCAATCATGGATTTTTCAGGTATTGAAAATTTTATATCATTACAAGAATTAAGATGTCAAGACAATGGTGTTATGTTTGGGGGGGGTGGGCCAACCTCTCTATCTTTACCTCATGCAAGTAATTTAACATATTTAGATTGTTCCAATAACTGGTTGTCTTATTTACTTATTACTAACTGTTCTGATTTACAATTTTTAAATTGTAGCTATAACAACCTTACAAGTATTGATGTAAGTACCAATACCTTACTAACTGATCTAAATTTAATCAGTAACAACCTTACAAGTATTGATGTAAGTACCAATACCTTACTAACTGATCTAAATTTAATCAGTAACGACCTTACAAGTATTTATATAAGTACCAATACCTTACTAACCGGTCTAAATGTAGGATATAACGACCTTACAAGTATTGATATAAGTACCAATACCTTACTAACCGATCTAAATGTAGGCGGTAACGACCTTACAAGTATTGATATAAGTACCAATACCTTACTAACTAATCTAAATGTAAGAAGTAACTTCCTTACAAGTATTGATTTATCTCAAAATACAGCATTATTATCTTTAAATATTAATTATAATGAATTGATAACACTTGATCTTAGTCATAATACTTCTTTGTCATCTTTTCAATCCGCATATGCTCCTTACCTAACTCAGATAGATATAAGAAATGGAAATAATGTAACTATGAACAGCTACCAAGCCTTCTATACTTCAAATAGCCCTAATCTTGCTTGTGTTTCTGTAGATGATCCCATATGGTCGAATAATAACACAAATTGGAGAAATTCAAATTCTTATTATGGTGCTGATCCTTGGACCTTATTTAGCGCCGATTGTAATGCTATTTATGGTTGTACAGATTCTACAGCAACTAACTATAATGCTGCAGCAAATACGGATGATGGTTCTTGTATATCAGTAGTTAATGGTTGTACAAATCCTATTGCATTTAATTATGACTCATTAGCAAATCAGGATGATAGTTCTTGTGTTGCAGTTGTAAATGGTTGTACTGACTCTTTATATACTGAATATGATCCATTAGCTAATACATATGATGGAACTTGTGCTACTCTTATTGTAAATGGTTGTACAGATTCAACAGCAACTAACTATGATGCTTCTGCAACTCAGGATGATGGTACTTGTACTTACTGTGTAGGTACTTATGCTAATATTACTTTAAATGGTGGTCTTTATCCAAATGAAGTTTCTTGGACATTAACTAATAGTATGAATACTGTTGTTGCTACTGGTGGTGCACCATTCTTATTAGACATATGTTTAGCTGACGACTGTTACACAGTTGATATGTTTGATTCATATGGTGATGGTTGGAATGGTTCTACATTTAATCTTGATGGAGTTGTTTTAGGAACTATTTTAAATGGTTCTACAGGTTCATTTACATTCTCTACTGGTTCAGCTTTTTGTGCAATCACAGGATGTACTGATTCAACTGCATCTAACTATGACGCTACAGCTACTGTAGATGATGGTTCTTGTGTTGCAGTTGCAAATCCTTTTTCTGGAGTAATTGGAGATACTTTAATGGGTGGAATTGTTTTTTATATATTTCAAGCAGGAGATATAGGATATGTATCTGGTCAGGTTCACGGCTTAATTGCGGCTCCTTCAGATCACTCTACTTCAGTATCTTGGGGCTGTCATACATTTCTTATTTGGGGAACATCAACAGCAATAGGAACAGGTCAGTCGAATACAAGTATTATTCAATCACAATGTTCATACTCATCTGCAGGACAGATTTGTGGAAATCTAACTTTTGCTGGGAGCAGTGATTGGTTCTTACCATCACAAGATGAATTGAATAAAATGTATGTAAATCTACATCAACAAAACCTTGGCGGTTTTACTAATGACACATATTGGAGTTCTTCTGAGTATTCTGGAATGACGGCGTTGTACCAGAGTTTTACAAGTGGATTCCAGGGCAACGACTATAAGCAAATGAACCACAAAGTTAGGGCTGTTAGGGCTTTTTAACCATTTAACAATTTATCCATTTAAAATTATTGCGTAACAATCGAAATTAATTTTTAAAACAAACAAATGAAAAAAATACTTTTAACAACAATCTGCTTGGCTTTTGCAACTTTTAGTTTTTCTCAGCAACTTAGTAGGTATGTTGTGTCAAGTGGTGGTAATTATTCCTCAAATTCAGGATATACTATATCCTCAACTATTGGAGAGCCTATGGTTACAACTCTTACTTCTGGCTCTAATGTCTTAACTCAAGGTTTTCAGCAAAGTTTTAGTGCTCCTATTGATCCTACAATAACAATCATTAATCCTTTGGATGGTGATATATTCCCAAATAACAATAATATTGGTATTGATTTTTCTATAACTGATTTTGTGGTAGCTGCAGGTACTGGTGATGGGCATATCCATTATTATGTAAATAGCGCTATGACCATGAAGTATGACACACTTCCAATAACTCTAAATGGGTTAGCTAATGGAAGTCATCAAATTATTATTGAACTTGTAGATAATTCTCATCAAGCATTCAGTCCTACTATTGCTGATACTGTAAACTTTAGTGTTAATGTAATCTCTGGTTGTACAGATTCAACTGCATTAAACTATGACCCATTAGCTAATACTGATGATAGTTCATGTACTTATCCAATTTACGGTTGCACAGGCTCTACCTATTGTAATTATGATTCAACTGCTACAATGGATGATGGTTCCTGTTGGGGAATGTCTGGCTGTACAGATTCATTAGCAACTAACTATGATCCAATAGCCAACTGTGATGATGGTTTATGTACTTACCAAACAGTATGTTCTAAACCAGTTCCAACCGGTTTGTATGTTGATAACATTATTCATAGTCAAGCTCAAGTTCATTGGGATAATATGAGTGATCCTCTTTGTATGGCTCTTAAGTATTTCATTCAAGTTAGAGAGTTAGGAACTACTTCTTGGACTAATAAATTAGCTTCAGATGCAGGTTTATGTAACTTTGGTTTACCTACTACATCTAAAATGTTTACACAACTTGCTTCTAATACTACTTATG